>BEHX01000003.1 GCA_002898295.1 bacterium HR21 | reverse complement strand
CTCGACTGGCGGGAGCCCAATGTCCTGCGCCTTGCCCCGGTCCCGCTCTACAACAGCTTCACCGACGTCTACCGCTTTGGGGTTCGCCTGCTGGAGATTGCCCGCACCTTATGGGGATGAGGGCACAGGGTGGAGCGGGGACAAGTAGCGTTCCAGGAAGCGCTGCACAATGGGTTCGGAGGAGTGCAGCATCTGTGAAGGGGTTCCTGCAAAGACCAACTCGCCTTCCTCGATGAGTGCCACTCGCTGAGCGACACGGAAGACGGTGAACAGGTCGTGCGTGATGACCACGGAGGTTATCTGCAGCCGCTGAGCAAGCTCAGCAATGAGGGCATCGATTTGCTCGGAAGTAATCGGATCCAGCCCGCTGGTGGGTTCATCGTAGAAAACGTACTCGGGCTGTCCGACCAAGGCGCGAGCAATCCCGACGCGTTTGCGCATACCGCCGGAGAGCTCGGCAGGGTATTTGCGGCAGAGCAGGTTGTATTCGCGCTGGAATTCTGCCGTTTCGGACTCCTCCAGGGGCGGAAGCAGCTGCACGGCGCTCAGGACGCGCTGTGCCTCGCGGTGGAGCAGTTCCGGAGAGCGGATGTCGTGTTCGTAGAGACCGAGAACGACGTTTTCAAAGACGGTCAGCGAGTCGAACAACGCCGCGCCCTGGAAAACGTATCCGAAGCGCCGTCGTAGCTGGAACCATTCGGCACGGGAGGCGTGGGTGACGTCGCGCCCATCGATGAGGATGCTGCCACTATCGGGGCGGAGCAGCCCGACGATATGCTTCAGCAGCACCGTCTTCCCCGAGCCGGAGCGCCCGATAATGCAGGTAGTCTCTGCCGGCGGAATGCACAGAGAGATGTCCTTGAGCACCTGCTTCGGACCGAAGCGTTTTGTGATGTTCCGGAGCTCGATCATAGCGAGGCAGCTTCTCGGCGGCGCTGTTCGATGCGCTCCAGCGTTGCGGCGGGAATAGCGGCAATCAGACGGCGGGTGTACTCGTGACGCGGGTGTGCGTAGAGCTCCTCCGCGTCGCCCATCTCCACGATGCGCCCGGACTGCATGACGGCGATGCGGTCGCTGATGAACTTGACCACGCCCCAGTCGTGCGTGATAAACAGGTACGTCAGCCCGAACTCTTCCCGCAGCTCGACCAAGAGGTTGAGGACCTGTGCCTGCACAGAGACATCGAGGGCGGAGACGGGCTCATCGCAGACGATAAAGCGCGGCTGTACGGCGAGCGCTCGGGCAATACCGATGCGCTGCCGTTGTCCGCCGGAGAACTCGTGCGGGTAATGCCAAAAGTGACGGGGTTCCAGCCCTACCCGCTGCAGGAGCCAGAAGATGTACTCCCGGCGCTCTTGGTCGGAGGAGAAGAGGTTGTGGACACGGAGCACTTCCATGAGAGCGCTTCCAACAGAGAGCCGGGGATTGAGCGAGGCATAGGGGTCTTGGAAGATGATCTGCATCTGTCTCCGGAGCGCCTTGAGCTCGTTTCCCGAGAGGGTGCGGACGTCCATCCCGTTGAAGAGGATGCGCCCGTCGGTTGGCTCGATGAGGCGCAAGATAGCACGCCCTGTTGTCGTTTTCCCGCTCCCGGATTCCCCCACCAGCCCGAGCGTTTCTCCCTGGCGAATGGTGAAGGAGACACCATCGACGGCTTTGACGTATCCGCGTACACCTCCGAAGAGCCCCTTGCGGATGGGAAAGTGCACGCGGAGGTCCTCAACCTGCAGGAGGATCGGCTGCTGCTCCAAGGTCTGTTTGCGGGCAGCGAGCTCCTCGGGGGAGAGGGTTAGCGAGTCGATGTACTCCCGAACGCTCAGATGGAGTCGTTCGCGGATGGTCCCATCGGGCAGCTCCTCCATGAAGTCGCGTACCGTTGGCAGCGTGCGGAGTTTCCGGTCCAGCCGTGGACGGCACGCGAGGAGTCCTTTCGTGTAGGGATGCTGCGGGTCGGTAAAGATCTGCTCCAGCGGACCGTACTCGACGATGCGTCCTTTGTACATGACGGCGACCTCATCGGCGATTTCGGCGATGACGCCGAGGTCGTGGGAGATGAAGATGAGCGCCATTTGGTGAGTGCGCTGGAGCTGCCGCATCAGTTCCAGGATAGTTGCCTGGACGGTGACGTCGAGCGCGGTGGTGGGCTCATCGGCAATGAGGATGTCGGGTTCGCAGCTCATCGCCATGGCGATCATGACGCGCTGCTTCTGCCCGCCGGAGAGCTGGTGGGGGTAGCGCTCGAGCAGGAGCTCTGGGTCGGGTAGCCCGACCTCCCGGAAGAGCTCGATGGTGCGCTCTCGCGCTTGCTGGCGGGACATTCCGCGGTGGAGCATCAGGGCTTCCATGACTTGGTCCCCGCAGCGGAAGACGGGGTTGAGCGAGGTCATGGGTTCCTGGAAGATCATCGCAATACGGTTGCCCCGGTAGCGCTGCATCTGCCGTTCCGGCAGCTGGAGAAGGTCAACGACGGTCCCATCGGCGTGGTAGAAGAGCACCTCCCCGCTGAGGATGCGTCCAGGTGGGGTTGGGATCAGGCGCATGAGAGAGAGTGCCGTCACGGATTTGCCTGAACCCGATTCACCGACAATCCCGAGGGCTTTCCCGCGTTCGAGCCGGAAGCTCACATTGTCAACGGCACGGACGGTGGCAAGCTCGGAGCGGAATTCCGTTGTCAGCCCGCGGACGTCTAAGACAAGCCCCATCGTGGGCAGAGAGCAGTCCGACCGACAGAACACGCAAACTTAGGGAGCATTCCCTGACCGGGTCGGGGGTGGGAGCTGGACAGCGGTGCACGTTGCCAGCGGGAGGTAGCGCGACTGCGGGAATTCCTGCCGCAGTTGAGCAAAAAGCTCATTCGCTCGGGCTCCCTGTCCCTGGGCACAGAGGACATGCCCGAGACGCAACAGCACGCGTTCCCGCAGCGGCGGAGCCAGGGAAGAGCGACGCAGCAGGCGCTCGTAGGACGCCTGGGCATGCGCGAGTCTGCCCACTGCAGCAGCGCACTCGCCAACGTAGAAGAGCGATTCTGCAGCGAGCGAATCCGGAGTTCGGGGGTCATCGGCTAGACGGGTGAAGAGTGCGGCAGCGCGCTCGTATTCCCGATCCTCCAAAAGGCGCAGGGCGGAGACGTAGTCGTCTGCCGCACGTGTGCCCAGCTGTGCCGGCAAATGGAGCGTGTCGCGGAAGCGCTCCGGCTCGGCGGTATTCCCTGAGGCACCGGCACTCGGAGCAGTACTGAACGGTGAGGTGCGAACCGGGGCAATCCGCAGCGTGCTACAGCCGAGGCTTACCAAGAGGAGTCCTGCACATCCAAGAGCAGAGAAGCGCACGGCGCTCAGCGGAAGTAGTACATCAGTCCGAATTGTGGCATGGGCAGAATTTGGATAGCGTCCCCATTCGTGTATGCGGTTATTGCCAGCTCGGCACCCAGGGCAAGCCACGATGCTGGGAAAGTCTCTGCTCCCAGCCCGAGCCCGAAGCGCACAGGCCAGACCGAGCTTTCCTTGGTGTCCGTGGCAAGCGAGTAATAGCCTAGCCCTGCGACGGCGTACGTTTGGAAACTCGAGCCCAGCCCGAGCCGGTAGTGGAGCTCTCCGCCAAGGCACCAGAAGCTGAAGTCCCGGAGCTTGAGGATCCCAAAGGTTGCTTCCCCGCCCCAGCGCATTGGAGTTGTTATGCGGAAGCTCAAGCCAATCCCGGTCATCCAGCCCAGTTGGAGCCCAGCACCGTAGTGCGTAAAGCGCTCGAAGGGATGGAACTGGGCTGGTTGCGGCACCTGTTCTCCTTCAGGGGTGCCGAGACGGTACTGAGGGATCTGCTGTGCCAGCAGAAGTGATGGAAGTAAGAGCACCGTAAGGGAGCGTTTCATGGCGACCTGGTTACGCTAGTTATGACTCAACTGTCGAGGGTTTCCACCAAGTGATGTCCACGATGTTTTCACCGCCATCGGCGGCAATGATCGCGCCATTGATCCAGTCAGCTTCTGGGCGCACCAGGAGGGTAACGATGCGCGCAACATCCTCCGGGGTAGTCAGCCGGTGGTACGGGTTACGGGCAATGGCATTTTCAATCAGGATATCGTTCCCCGGAATGCGGCGCAGAGCCGGCGTATCGGTGACACCGGCGCGAATAGCGTTTGCGGTGATACCGTATGGTGCCAGCTCCAGCGCCAGCTGGCGGATGTAGGACTCAAGGGCGGCTTTGGCAGCGGAGACAGCCCCGTACATGGGGATGACACGCTCACTGCCAGCACTGGTCATTGCCAGAATCCGCCCACCCCGCCCCATGAGGCGTTCCAGGACGAGGTCCTGGGTCCAGTAGACCAGGCTGTTTGCCATGACATCGAGCGTCATTTCCAGCCGTTTCTGCGTGACGATTTCCTGTGGTGGCTCCGCGATGAAGGGCAGGAGGGTCCCGAAAGCCAAGGAGTGCAGCAGGACGCGGACTGTTGCTTCCGGACGCTCGGCAAATTCCTGCTTGAGCGCCTCAATGACCCTCCGACGACACTCGGGGTCGGCGGCATTCTGGTTGAAGAAGAGCACGCGCACACCGTAGGAGCGCAGCTCTTCTTTGAGCTCCTCTACCTTTGGCAGTGTTGCAGCCCGGTCCAGGTGGACTCCCACGATGTGGTATCCTGCCCGCGCCAGCGCAAGGGCGGTTGCCCGACCGAAACCGCTGGAAGCGCCGAGAATAAGGGCGTAGAGCTGGTGCGGCATGAGCTCATAGCGGCGATTGCACACCGAAGGCACCGCAAAGATACTAAGTCTGTTCCCAACAACCCGGAACAGGCTTTGTATTTTTGCCGTTTGCAGGTTTGGCTTCTCTGCGGGCAATGGCGGAGCAGCGTGTCATCCGTATTCGTGGGGCGCGGACGCACAATCTCAAGGACATTGACCTGGAGCTTCCCCGCGGGCGGCTCATTGTCATCACGGGTGTTAGTGGTTCGGGGAAGTCCTCGCTGGCACTCGATACCCTCTACGCTGAGGGACAGCGGCGCTTTGTGGAGTCGCTCTCTGCCTATGCGCGGCAATTTCTGGAGCGGATGCCCCGCCCAGAGGTGGATAGCATCACTGGGCTCCCGCCTGCTCTTGCGCTGGAACAGCGCCCGCTCCAGCGCAATCCGCGCTCGACTGTGGCGACGATGACAGAGCTCTACGACTACTTCCGGCTCCTCTACGGGCGTATTGGCAAGACGTACTGTGCCCGGTGCAATCGGCAGGTTCGTCGCAGCTCACCGGCAGCGTTTGCCGCTGAACTGCAACAGCTCCCGGAGGGAAGCCGACTTGTCATCGGGTTCCCTTTCCCGGAGACTCCCCCGGGGTTGCGCGAGAGATTGGAACGGCTGCAGGCTGAGGGCTTCGTCCGGCTCCTGCACCGCCCCACGGGACGCATGCTTGAGCTTTCAGAGGTGTCTACCCAGCTGGTTGCCGAGGAGTGGATGGTGGTCGTGGACCGCCTCGTGCTCCGGCGCGAAGAGGAGGTCATCTCGCGGTTGGTTGAGGCGCTGGAGACGGCGTTCCGCAAGGGAGAGGGGCGCGCGCTTGCCTACGAGCTCCAAAGCCGCGGAGAGTACCGCGGCAGTAACCGGTACGAGTGCCCGTACTGTCTCATCGAGTACGTTGAGCCGGAGCCACGTCTTTTCTCCTTCAATAGCCCCCTGGGAGCATGTCCGGTCTGTCAGGGGTTCGGGCGCACGCTCGGTATTGACCCTGAGCTGGTCATTCCCGACAAGCGGCGCTCGCTGCGGGATGGGGCAATTCATCCGTTTCGGACGCCCGCCTACGCACACCATCTCCGACACCTTCTGGCAATTGCTCCGCGCTACGGCATTCCCACCGATGTCCCCGTGGAACGGCTCACACCGGAGCAGTGGCAGATTATCTGGGAGGGAGCCGATAGCTACATTGGTCTGCGCCGCTTCTTTGCACAGCTTGAAGAGCAGACGCATAGAGTGCAGGCTCGGGTCTTGTTGAGTCGGTACCGGGGCTATACACGCTGCCATGCCTGCGGAGGGGCACGGGTGCGTACCTCGGCGCGGCGTGTCGCAGTCGGGGGCAAGTTCTTCCCCGAATTGCTCACGATGAGCCTGGAAACGGCGCGGCAGTGGTTTGAGCAGCTGCAGCTACCGCCGGAAGAAGAGGCAGTAGTCGGAACGGTGCTCTCCGAGATCCGCCGTCGGCTGCGGATTCTGACCGATATTGGGCTGGGCTATCTCACACTGGATCGGCTCTCCCACACGCTCTCCGGTGGTGAGGCGCAGCGGATTCAGCTAGCCACGGCGCTGAGCTCGGCGCTGGTCGGGACACTCTACGTCCTCGATGAGCCCAGCATTGGACTCCATCCTCGGGATACGGAGCGCCTGCTATCGATCCTCTTCCGCCTCCGGGATTTGGGCAACACGATTGTGGTCGTCGAGCATGATCCGGACATCATCCGGCATGCTGATTGGGTGGTGGAACTCGGTCCAGAGGCGGGCGAACGAGGCGGGTGGGTTGTCTTCGAAGGTCCGGTAGAGGAGCTGATGCGCTCGGAGACGTTGACCGGGCGGTACCTTTCGGGACGCCAGAGGGTGGAGGCGCTGCCTCGGCAGCGGCGGACGCCGCAAGGCTGGCTCCGCATTCGCAAGCCGCGGGCGAACAACCTCAAAGGTGAGGATGTTCGCATCCCGCTTGGAGTCCTGACCGTGCTGACGGGCGTTTCCGGCTCGGGCAAAAGTACGCTTCTCTACGACGTGCTCTATGCCCATCTGCGTCGTCTCAAGGGGCTCCCGGTAGAGCAGCTGGGGGCATGTGATGGCATTGACGGAGCAGAGGCGATTCAGTCCGTGGTGCTCATCGATCAGGCGCCTCCGGGGCGCTCCAGCCGCTCGATCCCGGCAACGTATACGAAGGCTTTCGATGGCATTCGCGAGCTCTTTGCCACCACAGACTATGCGCGGCGGCAGGGCTGGAGTGCAGGGTACTTTTCCTTCAACATCCCCGGCGGACGTTGCGACGTCTGCCAGGGTGAGGGCATCGTCTGGGTGGAAATGCAGTTCCTCTCCGATCTGCCCCTTGAGTGTGATGCGTGTCGGGGCACGCGGTACAAAGCGGAGGTCCTCAACGCGCGCTACCGGGGCAAAAGCATTGTGGACGTGCTGAACATGACCGTGGAGGAGGCTATAGCGTTCTTCGCTGAGCATCGCCGGATTGTGGAGCGCTTGCTCCCGCTGCAGCAGGTGGGGCTGGGCTATCTCCGCTTGGGGCAGCCCACCACGATGCTCTCCGGTGGAGAAGCCCAACGGCTGAAGTTGGCAGCGTATCTGCTGGAAGAGACCCCTGGGCACACGCTCTTTTTGCTCGACGAGCCGACCACAGGGCTCCATCTCCACGATGTGGCTCGCTTGCTATCTGTGCTCACCCAGCTCGTTGAGCGAGGACACTCGGTTGTGGTCATCGAGCATCATCTCCATGTCATTGCGGCAGCGGACTGGATCATCGACTTAGGACCGGAGGCAGGGGATGCGGGGGGCTTCGTCGTCGCGGTGGGGACGCCAGAGAAGGTTGCGCAAGTCCCGCACTCGCACACAGGGGAAGCGCTCCGGCGCTTTTTCGCCCACGGATGGACAAGCTTGGTTCCTGTGCATGCGGCGTCCTGAACGGTGGCGGAGGCTCATCCGCTGGGGGGTGAGCCTTGCAGTCCTTGGGATCTCTCTCTGGTTGGCTCTCCGGGTGACGGAGTGGGGGGCTTTCCTGGAGGCTCTCCGGCAGGTACAGTCGGGGTGGCTCTGGACGCTGGTTCCCGTGGTGTTGCTCTCGCACCTCGTGCGAGCCTGGCGCTGGCAGCTTCTGCTGCGCGCAGCCCTTGGGCAGGCACCGCGGGTCCTGGAGGCTTTCTCTGCAGTCATGATCGGCTACGCCGTCAATGCTCTCCTGCCGCGAGCAGGAGAGCTTGTGCGCCCGTACATCTTGAGCCGTCGGGCAGAAATGCCTCTGGCGGTTGTGCTCTCCAGCGTCGTAGCGGAGCGCTTCCTCGATGTGCTGACACTGGCTGTCTTGGGAGGCATTGGGGCAGTGCTCTTCGCCGACCATCTCGGTGTGATTGGTGCCGGAGGATGGAGCCTGGTCGGTTCTCTGCTCCTTGCCCTTGCCCTTGCTACCGCAGGAGTAGTGGTGGTGGCCTATGCCAAGTGGTGGGGGCGGTTCCTCCTGCGGTGGCTCCAGCGATGGAGTCCATGGGCGGAAGGACGTGGTGCGCGCCTGCTCGAAGGACTCCAGCAGGGGCTCTCTGCGCTGGGGCAACCACGGCTGTACGGAGCTCTTGCCCTGCTGACGGTGGCGATGTGGGTCTGCTACTGGCTCCCGCTCTACGGGCTGTGCCGCATTTTTGCTCTGCCACTGGGACCACTGGAAGCGTTTGAATTGCTAGTAATTTCCGCCGTTGCTATTGCCGTGGCGCCGACCCCGTCGGCGGCGGGGGTATACCACGTCACTGTACAGTTGGCGCTCGTGGAGCTCTTCGGTGTCGGGTCGGGGGAAGCGCTTGCCTACGCCGTTGTGGCGCATGGACTGAGTACCCTCCTGGTATTGCTCGTCGGGGGGATATGTTGGATGTGGGAGCATGTTCGCCTGCGGTAGTTCGTCTCCACCGAGAAGCGTCATTGGGTCGTGGCGCAATGGTGGTGCAACCGACACAGGAGGCGCTGGCTGCGATTGATCCGCTGGCGGAGCGCTTCCACGTCAGCGAGATTTTCTACTCCATCCAGGGCGAGGGTAGCCGTGCTGGCATGCCCTGCGTGTTTGTGCGCCTGCAGGGATGTAAGCTGCGCTGTAGCTGGTGTGATACGCCCTACGCTCTCGACCGGCGCCGGGGAGGTCAGTGGCTCTGCGGAGCGGAGATTGTGCAGCGAGTTCGGTCGTACGGCTGTTCGTTCGTCGAATTCACCGGTGGGGAGCCGCTGGAGCAGTGGGGCAGTTTCGGGCTGATGCGTCTGCTGTGCAATGAGGGCTATACCGTCGCGGTCGAAACCGGCGGGCACGTGAGCATTGAGCTCCTCGATGAGCGGGTGGTGTGCATTGTGGACGTCAAGTGCCCGTCCTCGCGCATGACACCGCTGATGTACTGGCGGAATCTGGAGCTGGTGCGGCAGCACGATGAGGTCAAATTCGTCATTGCGGACCGGCGTGATTACGAGTTTGCCTGTCGGGTGGTGGAGCAGTACCGGCTTGCGGAGCGAGTCGCGGTGGTGCTCTTCTCCCCGGCGTTTGGGCTGCTTGCCCCGCAGCAGTTAGCGGAGTGGATTCTGCACGACCGGCTTCCTGTGCGTCTCCAGCTGCAGCTGCACAAGTACATTTGGGACCCGGACCGGCGTGGGGTATGAGCCGAGGACATTTTCTCCCGGTTGGCGACGTCTTGGTAGAAAGTTCCCTTGCCGAGGTGCCTTTCGCCTGTGATGTGGAGCGCTGCGGCGGTGCCTGCTGCACGGTTCCCGGTGCCGAGGGGGCACCGCTCGTTGAGGGGGAGCGCTCGCTCCTGGAGGAGGTGCTCCCGGTGGTGATGCCTTTTCTCTCGGCGGAGGCACAGGAGGTAATCCGTCGGCAGGGTGCGGTACTGGAGCGCTCCGGGCGTGTCTTTACACGCTGTGTCGAGGAGGGACCGTGCGTCTTCGTCGTCTGGGAGCGGGGAATTGCTCGGTGTGCGTTGCAGCGAGCTTACGAGATGGGGTTGACACGGTGGTGTAAGCCGCTCTCGTGCCAGCTTTTCCCACTGCGTTTGCGGCAGCACGGGGAGCAACGCTTCCTGGTCTTTGACCCTTTCCCGGAGTGTGCGCCGGCGTATGGGAATGGACGGCGGCTCGGTGTGAGTGTCCTGGAGATGGTGCGGCAGGGGCTTGAGCGCGCCTTTGGAGAAGAGTGGTACGAGAAGGCATCCCGGGAGCTTTCGCAGCGGGCACGGCGATGATCCGGCGGTTGTCCCTGCGGGTGCGGCTCACGCTTTGGTATAGCGGGCTTGTTGCAGCCGTGCTCGGTGGGTTTGGTGCTTTCTGGTACTGGAGCGTACGCCAGGAGCTGTACCGGAGCTTGGAGCGCTCTCTGGAGCAGGTAGTGCGCTCGCTGGCCTTCATTTTAGAGCGTTCTGCTGAGCAGAGCCGGCAGCCGCTGCGTCCTCCGCATCGCGCTCGGCTCTCGGTGCACCGTGGGGAACTCTTTCCCTTCGAGCGCCCGCTCCGGGAATTCGTCGGTCCATTGCCCAGCGATACCCTGGAGAGCCCCGTCTGGAGTGCGATTTACCAGTACGTGCTGCTCAACCCGCGGAGCTACACCATCCAGATCGCCTTGCCTGATGGGCGTATCGTTTGGCGTTCGGAGAACCTGCTCGGGGATAGCCTCCCGGTGGTCTCAGGGCTGGAGGTCGGAGAGTCCCGCAGCTTGCAAGCCTCTGTGCAGGGGGAACTCCAGCGCTTGCGGGTGTACCGTACTCGGCTGGCGCAGATCGCTGTCGGCTATAGTGTGCAGGAGATCGAAGCAGTACTGCAGCGGCTGGCGTTCGTCCTGCTGTGGGCCGTGCCGGCGGTCCTCCTGGTGTCTGTGGTCGGAGGCTGGTTCTTGGCGCGGGCGTCGCTGCGCCCGGTGGAGATCATCCGGCAGACGGCCGAGACGATCACGGCGCACAATTTGAGCCTGCGGATTCCCGAACCGCCGACCAATGACGAACTGGCGCAGCTGGCACGGACGCTCAACCAGATGATTGCCCGTCTGGAGACCTCGTTTCAGCAGGTTCGGCAGTTCAGCGCCGATGTCTCCCATGAGCTGCGCACACCTTTGACCATTTTGCTCGGAGAATTGGAGCTGGCATTGCGTTCGCGGAAGAGCCCCGAGGAGTACGAAGCCGTGCTGTCGAGTGTCCTGGAAGAGGTGCTGCGGCTCCACCGCATTGTGGAGCGCCTCCTAGAGCTGACCCGGGCAGAGAGTGGACAGCTCGTGCTGGAGCATGAGCCTGTGGATCTTACCGCCCTCGTCCAAGAGATTGCCCAGGACATCGAAGTCCTCGCACACGAGCGCGGACTCCGGATTTCTCTGGATGCTGCTCCAGAGGTCCGCATCTTCGGCGATGCGCTGCGCCTGCGGCAAGCAGTGCTCAACGTTGTGGACAATGCTCTCAAGTACACCCCATCCGGCGGACAGATCCAGCTCCGCGTGCGGTCCGAGGGGCACGAGGCGATCATCGAGGTCAGCGACACAGGCATTGGTATCCCTCCCGAGGAGCAGCCGCGGGTCTTTGAGCGCTTCTACCGGGTTGAGAAGTCGCGGGCTCGGCTGACCGGTAGCGATGGAGCCGGGTTAGGCTTGGCAATTGTGCGCTGGATTGTAGAGGCCCATGGAGGGCGGATCGAGCTAGAGAGCACACCCGGACGCGGAACATGCGTGCGATTCCGGTTCCCACGGCAGCAGGACCAGTTATGAAGCACCGGCGCTGGTGGCATCCCCTCTTCTGGCGTCTGCGACGGGGAGGACGGTTCCTGCTGGCGGTGGAAGAGTGCCTCCGTCGGCGGCATCTCTACCTGCTGGCTGCAGGGATTGCGTTCAATATCGGGCTATGCTTTATCCCGCTGGGGCTTGTGGCGCTCTGGCTCTTTACGCTGATAGTTCCGGCAGAGTTTGTGGAGGCAGCTCTCCAGCGGGTATTCGGGATTTTCGTGCCGACGGAGCAGCTACGAGTATTTCTCCAGAAAGCTTTGCAGCAGCTGGAGCTGCTCCTGGAGCGGCGTTCTGCAGCCGGGATTGCGGGCGTGCTTGCGCTCCTGTGGACGGCGTCGGCACTGTTGCAGTCCGTGCGTTCCGCGCTGCACGTGGTGTTTCAGCTGCCACCGCTCAGCAGGACGAAGATGTTCCTCTGGACTCGGCTCCGGGATATGGTGCTGACACTTGGGTTGCTGAGCCTGACCTTGATTGCTGCGGCGGTGCTCGTGGGCTGGAGTGTAGCAGCTGCCTGGGGGACAAGCTTCCTGCCGGAGAACTGGCGTGGGGGACTTCGGTGGGGTATGGGAGCAGTGGTCTCGATCGGGGTGGAGCTGCTCCTGTTCGGCTTCATTTTCCGGTTCGTGCCGCTGGTTCGGCTATCGGGCAGGCAGGTAGCTGTGGCAGTGGTCAGTGCAGTGGTGCTGACGGAAGTGGTGCGGGTTGGCTACGTCTGGTACTTGGAGCATGTGGCGCCGTGGGGCTGGATTTACGGAGGTTATGCCGCGGTGGTCTCGCTCGTGGTCTGGGCGTACGTAGTGGCGTTCGTCATCTTGCTCTCCGGGACGGTCAGTGCGGTTATGAGTGCGCAGAGGCGGTGGTGAGCAGTCTGTGGGAGTTCTGGCGGAGGCGTCTGCTCGGGCTTGTGTCCCTAGGCATTGGGCTTGGGGTGGCGGGTGCGGGGATAGCGGCGGCGGGCGCACCGTGGTGGGGACTGCTCGTGGTGGGGATTGGAGCACTCGGGTTGGGGGTCCTGCTGCGGCAATGGCGGAAGCAGTTCCGCAGGTGGCTTGCGTTCTGGATGGGTGACATTGCCGAGCGCTTGGAGCGGCTGTCCCAGGGCCTGTTCTCGTTCCGTTTCGCCCCGGCTGATTTCCCTGAGGAGTTTCGCGGGCTTCTCGAACGGCTCAATGCGCTGGTGGCGCAGGTCGAGCATGAGCTGATGCGGGTACGCAAGCTCGAACGTGTTCGGAGCGAGTTTTTGGGCAATGTCTCACACGAGCTGCGGAATCCGCTCTTTGCCCTGCGCGGTTACCTGGAGGCATTGGCGGAACTTCCGCTGGAGCCAATGGCACAGGGATTCGCGCAGAAGGCGCTCCACCATGCACAGCGGTTAGAGGCGCTGCTGACGCGGCTCATGGAGCTTTCGCAGATTGAAAGCGGTGCTGTCCGCATGCGGGTGCGGGTCTTCGATCTCGGGGAGCTTGCCCGGCAAGTGCTTACGGTTTTCGAAGAGCGCGCACGCCAGTGGGAAGTGCGGCTGGAGCTGCAGGTTTGCGAGGAGCCGCTTGAAGTGGTGGCAGACCGGGAGCGGATCGAGCAAGTACTGCTCAACCTCGTCGACAATGCCCTCAAGTACAACCGCCCTGGAGGCTCGGTCTGGGTACGGCTCGAGCCGCAGGGGAAGACCGTGCGGGTAGAGGTTGCCGATACCGGTATTGGCATCCCGAAGGAGCACCAGGAGCGGGTCTTCGAGCGCTTCTACCGTGTGCGCTCAGCGCAGGCGCTTGCCTCCGAGGGAAGTGGGCTGGGATTGGCTATTGTCAAGCACATTCTGGAAGCGCATCAGGCGCCCTATGAGCTGGAGAGTACCCCGGGAGTTGGAACCGTTGTTCGATTCTGGTTGCGCCGCTGAGGAACGTGGTAGATGGGAACGCTCTTCCGGAGGAGTCAGGGGGTGTGCCGTAAGTTTGTGTGCCGTGCAGAGGACGGGACAATGGTGCAAGACTCTGGCGCTGTGCCCCGCAGGCGGGCGCTTGCCATCCTCTTTGGGGCAACGCTGACGAACCTGATTGGCTTTGGCATCATTATCCCGCTGCTGCCTTTTTACGGGCAGCGGATGGGCGCCTCGGAGCTGGAGATTGGGCTGCTGTTTTCGAGCTTTTCCATTGCCCAGTTACTTGCATCACCGCTGTGGGGAGCGCTCTCGGACCGGTATGGGAGGAAACCCTTCTTGCTGCTGGGGCTCTTCGGGGCGGCAGCTGGTTACGTCATCATGGCGCTAGCGCCCTCGCTGGAGTGGCTCTTCGTGGCACGGATTGTCGATGGCGCCTGTGGTGGCATTATCACCACGGTGCGGGCGTACCTGGCTGACATTCTCGAGGAGCGGGAGCGGGCGCGCGGCTTTGGGCTCATCGGAGCAGCTTTCGGGATTGGCTTCATTGCTGGACCCTTGGTAGGGGCGGTTCTGGCAATCTGGGGGATCTCGGCACCTGCCTGGGGTGCTGCGACCTTGAGCACAGTGGCGGCTCTCTGGACGTTTCTGGGCTTACCCGAGCCTGCTCGGCATCGGACGACAGGTGGCGGGATACCGGCGTGGAGCGAGGGAATCCGCCGTGTTTGGGCGTATAAACCGCTGCGCCCTTTCTTGCTCTTCGACTTCCTCTTCTGGAGTTGCCAGGCAGTGTACCAGACAGGGTTTGCCCTGCTGGTTCATCGGCGTTTCGGACTTGGAGAGCGCCATGTGGGCTACCTGCTGGCGTTTGTCGGGGCTGTGGGGGTTTTCACCCAGCTTGTGCTCGTTGAGCGTCTGACACGCCGGCTCGGCGATGGCAGGGCGTTCCAGGTTGGGATTACGATGGCTGCCGTTGGGCTAGGCGGGGCATCGGTGGCGCCGTCGGTGGTGCTGTTCGTTCTCTGCCTAATCCCGGCAGCGGTTGGCTCCGGGATAACTATCCCGACCCTCCTGAGCGTTCTCAGTCGGGCAGTGCCTCCGGCGTACCAAGGCAGCCTGCAAGGAGTGACAACCTCGCTAGAGGGGCTGGCGCGGATTCTCGGACCGCTCTGGGGCAACGGTGCGCTTGCGTTCTCACCCCTGCTCTCCTTCGGCTCAGCTGCTCTGATTCTGGGGGCGATAGGGGTTGCTTCCTCGCTGTACGTGCAACGGCTCTCACAGTCCGATGTCCGTACGGAGAGCGCTTCTGAGCGTGTGGGATAAGGCTGGGCTGAGAGAATTCGCCCGTGCTCTCCGCGACCACGGTGTCCAGCTCCTTGCCTCTGACGGGACGGGAGCGTTCCTCCGGGCAGAGGGGCTTCCGGTACAGACTGTCTCGGAGCTAACAGGCTTCCCGCCGATTCTGGACGGGCGTGTCAAGACGCTCCACCCGCTTCTGCATGCGGCGATTCTGGCTCGGCGGGACCAGCCGGAGCACCTGGCGCAGCTGCAGCGCCTGGGTATCGAACCAATTGACCTGGTGGTGGTCGGTTTCTATCCCTTCGAGCAGGTGCGGCAGCGCAGTGGGGATCTGGCGGCGCTGCTGGAGTTCATCGACATCGGCGGACCCGCCCTGGTACGGGCGGCAGCGAAGAATTTCCCGTGGGTAACGGTCTTGGTCCGACCAGAGCAGTACGGGGAGTTCCTGGCGCTCCTGCGCCGTGGGGAGATCCCTGAGGAGTTCCGCCGTCGGTGCGCTGCGGAAGCCTTTGCCCGAGCCTCGGCGTACGATGCCGCGATTGCTGCGGCACTGGCTGCAGGGCAGGAAGAGCTCCATTGGTGGAGCCGCAGCTACACGCTGGTCCAGCGCTTGCGGTATGGAGAAAATCCGCACCAGAGCGGGTGGCTCTACGGAGAGGGCTTCCGGCAATGCTTCCGGCAGCTCCACGGGAAGGAGCTCTCCTACACGAACGTGCTCGATCTCGATGCAGCGGTGCGGCTGATTCTGGAGTTCGAGCGCCCTACCATCGGTATTCTCAAGCACACAACGCCGTGCGGGGTGGGCAGCGACGACGACCTGGTAGCCGCCTGGGAAAAGGCACTGGCGGCAGACCCGATTTCTCCTTTCGGGGGTATTGTGGTTGTCAACCGAGAAGTCACCCCGGAGCTTGCCCGGCGGCTTTCGGAGCTGTTCCTGGAGCTCGTCATTGCCCCGGCTTTTGCCGAAGAGGCAATCGAGCTGCTGCGTCGGAAGAAGAACCTGCGCCTCCTTACCTACGATGCGGGAGCCATACGGGAGCTTTTGCACGAGGAATTCCGCAGTGTTCTCGGCGGGGTGGTGGTGCAATCGCCCGATACAGCGTTGCTGCCGCCGGGAAGCTGGCGCGTCGTCACACGGCGTTTGCCGACCCCGGAGGAGGAAGCGGCGCTCCGTTTTGCCTGGCGTGTGGTCAAGCACGTGAAGTCCAATGCCATTGTCTTTGCCCGAGCGGACCAGACGGTTGCCATCGGCGGGGGGCAGCCATCCCGACTGGATGCCGTGCGTGTTGCAATCCGTAAGGCGCGCGACGTCGGGGTCGTCCTCACGGACACCGTTGTTGCTTCTGACGCTTTCTTCCCCTTCCCCGATGCTCTCCAGGAGGCGGTGGCGGCGGGGGCAACAGCTGTGATCCAGCCGGGAGGCTCGGTCCGCGATGCGGAGGTCATTGCCGCTGCGGATGCCCTCGGGGTGGCGATGGTCTTTACCGGAATGCGGCACTTCCGACACTGACAGTTACTCCCAGCGGTAGCGCTCCAGGGTGAAGCTCTCCCCGAGGTAGAGGCGGCGCACGTCCGGGTGGGCGGCGATCTCTTCAGCCGTCCCGGCGTAGAAGATGGTGCCGTCAATGAGGATATACGCCCGGTCGGTGATGGAGAGCGTCTCGTGCACGTTGTGGTCGGTGATGAGCACGCCGATGGAGCGCTTCTTGAGGCGACGCACCAAGCGCATGAGGTCTTCCACCGCTAGAGGGTCAATGCCGGCGAAGGGTTCATCGAGCAAGATAAAGCGCGGCTCGGTTGCCAGGGCGCGGGCAATCTCGCAGCGCCGGCGTTCACCCCCGGAGAGCATGTATCCTTTGCGCCGGCGGATATGCGCAATGCCGAACTCCTCCAGCAGCTCTTCGAGCCGTTCGCGTTGGTCCTGTCGCGACAGCCCGCGGAGTTGGAGCACGGCACGGATGTTTTCTTCCACAGTCAAGCCGCGGAAGACCGAAGGCTCCTGCGGGAGGTAGCTAATTCCCAGCCGGGCACGGCGGTACATGGGCATGCGTGTCAGCTCCTGGGAATCCAAGAAGATGCGCCCAGCGTTCGGGGCTACCATGCCCACGAGCATGTAGAACGTGGTGGTCTTCCCCGCACCGTTCGGACCCAGCAGCCCGACAACATCTCCCTGTTGGACTTCCAGCGAGACACCGCGGACGACCGGACGGCGGCGGTAGATTTTGACCAGTCCTTCGCACCAGAGGCGGCTCTTCATGGGCGCTTGCCGACGGTGAGCTCCGTGGTGAGTGTGCGCCCGCCGCGGAGGAACTGGATACGGAGACGCTCCCCAACGATGCTATCGGCGAAAATCAGCTCGGCGTCTCTGCTCCCCTGCACAGCGATCCCGTCTATCGCGGTGATGAGATCCCCCGGTTCCAGCCCCGCTCGGTCTGCCGGCGACCCCCGACGGACGCTGACAACCAGCGCACCGCGTTCTCTGGAGGCAGGTTCGTAGCGTTCCGGATCGCTGAGGCGCAGTCCGATGTCAATGGCTCGGTCAATGTATCCGTCACGACGCAACCGCTCCAGGATCCGCTTGACCCGGTTGATGGGAATAGCGAAGCCAATGCCGATACTGCCAGCACCTTGCCAGCTCTGCGCTGTGGAGATAATGGCAGCATTGACTCCGATGACTTCCCCCAACGCATTGACCAGCGGTCCCCCGGAGTTGCCCGAGCTGATGGCGGCGTCGGTCTGGATCATGCCCCGGTAGATGCGCCCCTCTTGCTGGAAACTCACCCCCGTGTTACTGACCACACCGACCGTGACGGTTGGCTTCGCATTGATGTCAAACAGCCCGAAAGGATTGCCAAATGCCAGGACCCACTCGCCGACGAGGACCGAATCGGAGTTCCCCAGGCGGACGAAGGGGAAGCTCTGCCGTGTATTGGAGCGGAGCTTGAGGAGGGCGATATCGCTGGTGTAATCGGACCCAATGAGCTCTGCCTCGTGGTGCTCACCACCGACCAGCGTGACGGTAATTCGCCGGGGAGTCTGCCCGATGACGTGTTGGTTGGTCACCACGTAGCCGTCTGGGGAAATAATGAAGCCGGAGCCGAGATTGCGAATCGTGTAGCGATGCCGGTACTCGCGCGGCTCCCCGAAAAAGAAGCGGAAAATGGGATCATCGAAAAACCACGAGCTGAACGGGTCGCGGTAGACCACTTCGCGTTCGTCGGTGACGGTGATACCGACCACAGCAGGGCTGCAGAGCTCGACGGCGCGGGTGAGCGCATTATGGCGCTGCGCGGTGAGCGTCTCCATCAGGAGGCGGCGGAGGCTGTCGGCGGGAATGTCCGAGGCAGTGTGCTGGGGCTGCTCATTGCCCTTGCCTGAGCAGTTGAGTCCAATGATGAGCAGCCCGCCAATGAGCCAGGGACTCCAGTGGAGGCGACGCATCTTCCGTACCGTTGGTGTCACATTGCTGCCCTAATGACGAACGAAGCAGCTCAGTTCTAGGCAGCAGCAATGGGAAGCCAGAAACTTGCGCCATTTTTGCGGGGTACAATGCCACACCGGTGAGTCTCAGTAGCGGAGGCAGAATCCATGCGGCGTGGATGGGTCATCGTGCTTGTGAGTATGCTCGGCAGTGCGTGGGCACAGGAGCAGCACACCACACCGATTCAGTTACGAGGTTCTCTGAGTGCAACGGTGGAGGCATATACCAGCTCTGGTGATGCGCCGGTGCAGCGTTTTCTGCCCCGCTATGGGGCACGTCTTTTCTTCCGTCCCGTCGTGCAGCTCTTCGGTCAGGTGGAGCTTCCCTTCGAGCTGGCGTTGAGCACGCAGACAGGGGCACGGACGGGGTATCCGGTGGGCTTCCAGCAGCCGTTCAACCAGTTTGGGCTCAGTCCCCGGATTACCTCCTGGTTGCGGCTGCACGGGGGATACTTCTCGCTGTCGTTGTCGGAGTTGAGTTTCGGTGAGCCGCGCATTCTCGGGGGTGGCGTGGAGCTTTCGCCGGGGATCTTTCGCCTCAAGGCGTTCTACGGCGTTGTCCAGCAGCCACGAGCGCTCGACACGCTGAGCAGCTTTCCCGGAACCTACCGCCGCTGGGCGTGGGGTGTCTCCCTCGGCTTTACTACGGAGGCGGGAGCTGAGCTCCTCCTCCACTACGTCCGCTTGCTCGATGACACCACCAGTATTCGCCTCCTGCGGGTTGTGCGGGATAGTCTGCGTGCCGATACCATCGTGACCCCGGCACAGGACAATGCTGTTGCTGCTCTCTCTTTCCGGGCGCCGTTGGGGACGGCGGTGAGCCTCCAGGGAGAGCTAGCGCTGGGGGCCTATTCCTCAAGTCTTCGGGCTCCGGAGAAAGATCTCGGGGTCCCTCGGTGGGTGTTCGTCCCCCGTTACTCCTCGAATCTCGACGGAGCAGCGCGGGTGTCGGTCATAGTGACCCCGACACAGGCAGTCTCGATTGCGCTCGGTGGACGCTGGATTGGTCCGGGATTTGTCTCTCTGGGCTATCCTTGGCTGGCCAATGACGTCGCTGAGGTAGCGGTAGCACCAAGCCTGATGCTAGCAGAGAATACCGTCTCGATCCGCCTCTCCGGTGGGCTCCAGTGGAACAATCTCCGCAATACGCGGCTCGGTACCACGCGGCGTCTCATTAGCGCGGCGGCTCTGGGCTGGCACCCCTCCTCTGCCTTTGGGGTGGACCTCCACTACACGAACTACGGCACTCGCATGCAGCACGAGCAGGATAGCCTCCGGGTGCAGAATGTCTACCAGAGCTTCTCCGTGGCTCCGCGATGGCAGTTTTCTGGACTGGGCGGAACACACGTGGTAACGGGAAGCTACAACTTCGCGAACACCACCGACCAGAATCCCATCACGCGTGCAGCAACGCGGCAGACAACGCATTCGCTGCTGCTCTCCCATAGCCTGCTGCTGTCCTCTGCTCTGACGCTGACAACTACCGGCACCTACACGCAGACGGCTGCGCAGCTGGAGACCCGCCTGTGGATGCTCTCGGAGACGGTCTCTTTCCCTCTCGTGCCGCAGCGGCTCACCGGGAGCTTTGCCGGAGGATGGTCACGGATGTACACACTGGGGTGGGATACGCAGTGGAACCTCCGCCTCTCCCTGACGTACCACCTCCACCGCTGGGGGGTGTTGACGTGGAACACCTTCCTGAACCGTTCCGAACGTGCCGGGCGACGTCCATTTCTGGAACTCCAGAGCAGCCTCAACTACGGTCTGAGCTTCTGAGCGTGGGCTTCACATTCGTGTGTAAATTGCATCCGGGTCCAACCGGCATCTTTTCCCATGGGGAACCCGGTTCGAGTCGGTCTCCTCGTGTCCCTGGTTGCCTGCTCTGCCTGGGGGCAGCTTCATGTCTCTTTCGATGCTGCGCAGTTCTGGCATGAGCAGCGGCTGCCGCGGTGGGAGCTGTACTACGCCTTCCCGGACACGATTCTGCACTATGTCCCGCGCCAGGATGGGGGATATGTGGGTGAGCTCTACTTCGGAGTCCAGATTGACAGTGCCGGGCGCCCTGTGGTTGCCCATCAGTGGGTTGTGCCAGTGGAGCGGGCGAAGCTGGACGGGCAGCCCCGAGAGCTGATCGGGCAGCAGAATTTCCTGTTAGCCCCCGGGGAGTACACCGTCCGCCTGCTCGTGCGGGATGTCTACGACAGCACCCGTCGGGCACAGGCGCGCTTTGTGTTGCACGTCCGCGCCTTTGCCTCGGATCGGCTCCAGCTCAGCGATATCCAGCTTGCAACTGCCATTACTGAGGCAGCAGCTGACACGGTCTCGCCGTTCCAGAAGGGGCGCTTCCAGATTACGCCCAATCCCTCGGTTGAATTCCGGGGCAGCGATCCTGTTTTGCGGCTCTACGTTGAGCTGTACAATGCACGGCGGCGGACTCCGGAGAGCGGGGTTCTCCGGTATGAACTCCTTGACGGAATGCGCCGGCTGCTGTGGGAAATGGAGCGTCCGTATCGGGCAGTCTCCGATGCCTTAGCAGATGTGCTCCAGCTGCCGCTCAATGTCGTGCCTAGCGGCGTCTACATCGTGCGGGTTATCGCCCGCGGTGGTACCGATACGGCTTCAGCGGAGAAGCGCTTCTACGTTCTCAACCCCGAGATGCCACCGCAACCGGTGACCGGAATGCCCGAGGATAGCCTCTTTCAGATGAGCGAGTTTGCAACCTACTCCGAGCAGCGCCTGGCGGAAGCATTCGAGCAGATCGCACTCATTGCGACACCGGCAGAGCGAGAACTGCTCTCCACGCTGACAGAGCTGCAGGCTCGGCGCCGCTTCCTGTTTCGGTTCTGGCTCCAGCGCGATCCTAATCCCCAGACCCCCGTCAACGAAGCACTGGAGGATTTCCGTGCCCGCATCCAGTACGCGAACACGTATTTCGCTTCCCCCCGCTGGCGTCAAGGATGGCGTTCTGACCGAGGACGGGTTCTGCTCAAGTACGGCTTCCCTACACAGCGGGAGAGCATTACCGCAACACCAACCCAACGTGCCTACGAGAGCTGGTTCTACAGCGAGCTCCGTGGAGGCACGTACTTCCACTTCGTAGACTTGACCGGCTTCAACGATTACACGCTCGTCCACTCTACCTTTCCCGGTGAGCCATACATGCCGGACTGGCAGCAGCGCTACCTCTATCTAGGTCCCTCAGGGCAGTGAACTCTCACCTGCTGTGAGCGTGTCCAGGGTGGGGAGCTCAACGGCAGTGTTTACCCGAGCAGCGGAGTGGAAGTCCAGAGACGAACCCCCGAGCAACAAGGGAGGTTCCTGTGGGGGGATTTCCCGAGCAGTGCCGATGGCGTAACCGCCTGGGCGCAGGATGGTTGAACCATCCAGGACGAGCCGGTGGACGGCGGATGCCCGAGCTTTCCCCGCATAGAGTCTCTCCAAACGCCTGCGGAGGAGGAGCTCCTGTTCGTAGCCGCCAGAACGCAACAGCCAGTCGTGTCCAGGGGAGAATTCCTCAGGCTTCAAGAACGCCAACACGCGTGCAGGCTCATCCTTCTGGACCAGAACGGGCGTCCCCCGAGGGAGAAGCCGGTAGAGGTACTGGGCATCCTCACGGCTGAGCCGTACGCAGCCGTGCGACGATGGACGCCGTCCCAGGTGACGGTAATATCCCCACCCCTCCAGGGCGTGGAAGCCAATATTCCCGAAGAAGCCCATCCAGTAGAGCATTGGCGTGTTCTCAAACTGCCGGGAAATCGCCAGTGTTGCCTTCGTCTGGAGGGTGAAAAGCCCGGTCGGCGTCTCAATCCCCTTGGGAGTCCGCGTGGTCCCAGAGGAGACGGGAAATTCCTGCTGCTCGCCTTCGCGCCCGTAGAGTCTCAGGCGCTGCTGTGCAAGGTCCAGTACGAGGTACCAACGGCTCAAGGTGTAGATTGTATCCCGTACGGGGAAGAAGCGGAGGAACTGCAGCGGAATGCTCGGCGGAGGCTCTGTACGCCGCGCTGGCTGTGCCTCACCAATCGGGACGCTGGACAGCAGCCCAAGCAAGCAGTATGCAAGTGTCGGCTTCATCCCCTCTGAGCAGTGCCTGAAGCACTCCATGAGACGAAAGTGGAGCGCTTTCTCAGCCGAGCTGCCGAAGCCAGAGCAGCAGTGCACGCCAGCTAGTCACACCACTGAGGTGGAGCATTCCAATCCGATAGAGTTTCCCGGCAAACCAGAAAATCCCTCCCGTAAGGACAAGCATCCCCACGACTGCTCCGGCTGCTTCCCACCAAGGAAGCTCCCCGGCGAAGGCTCGGAACGGCAGCATGACGGGGCTGGTCAGCGGGAAGAGCGTAAGGACACGGCTCAGCGTGCTTTCGGGAAACTCTACCAGAAAACCCAAAAGCGCTGCCGGCGCAACAAGTGGGGTGACGAGGAACACCTGGGGAGTTGCTGCTTGTGTCCGGTTCACCGTTGCTGCTCCCACGATGGCGAACAGTCCGGCGTAGAGAACATACCCCATGCCGAAACACAACACGACCAGCCAGAAGGCTTTCCGGAGGAGAACCGTCGTGGTAGCTTCCGTGAAACGGACGATGTCTGCAAGCTCACTGGCGGCCGGGGGAGAGGATGCCGTACCTCTGGGGGCTTCGATGGCGATGGGCGTGGAGAGCAGGAGGCTCAGAGCCCCGAAGAGAACCACCCAGCAAAGGAGCTGGAATGTGCCAACAGCCCCAATCCCTCCCACTTTTCCCAGCAGAAGCTCGATCGGACGCGCGGCACCGACCAGCAATTCCGCAATGCGGTCTTCCTTCTCCTCGAGGATGCTCTCCGTGATAGTGCTTCCGTAGGTCACCAGCAGGATAACCAGCAGGATGACCACCAGTGTGGCAGCCCCGATGCCAACTCCGAGCGCCTGTTTTGAGGACTCCAACAGCTCTGTTTCCCACCGCAGTCCCTGGGTCAGCAGAGAAGTGGTCAGAGAATCCACCCTGCGCGAAAGGGCGATGGAGCGGAGCAAGTGCTGCTCGAGCTCTTGGCGTAATTCTCTCGGGAAGCCTTTCCGGAGACCATAGACGGTGAGCTTCCCATGCTGGAAAGTAGACTCTGTGACGGCAACGACCCACTGGAGGCGTTCTTGCCGCAGCTCCTCTTGCCAGCGATGCCAGTCGGAGGAGTCAGTAGAGAAGCGGATTCCCGCTGGGAGCCAGGATGGTGAAAGGGAGGCAGTCGCATCGTAGAGGGCAACATCCTTCCAGGAGCGTGGCGTTCCCGACCCGCTAATGAGGAAGAGCAGCAGAACCAGCCCGAAGAAGCTGACCGGGAGCAAAGGCAGAAGGAGGGTTGCAAGCCAGAACCCTCGCCGCAGGATGCGCCGTCGGAATTCCCAAGCAGCAATCAGCAGTGATGTGCGCCAGTTCATTGAGCTGCCTCATGGGCTGTGACGACATCGAGGAAAATTTCCCGCATGCTCGGCTCGCTCCACCGGAAGGCGTGCAGTTCAGCGTGCTCCAGTGCCAGGCGGAGGAATGCCTGCGGCGAAGGGTCAGGAGTGCTCCAGCGCAGTTCGAGCCGACCGCTCGTTTGGCTGAGGATGCGCACGTTCGGGAAGGAGGAGAGCACGGCGGTCAGATCCCCGGAGAACTCGACCGTAAGGGTATCGCGTCCCCAACGCCGCTTGATTTCCCGGACCTCCCCCTGCAGCAAGACGCGTCCGCGGTGGAGCAGAACTACATCGTCGCAGAATTCTTCCACTTGCTCCATCCGATGGGTGGACAGCACAATAGCACGACCCTCACTGCGGAGCTCCCGTAAGAGCTCGCCTAGTTCAGAGGCATTGATAGGATCCAGTCCGCTGGTAGGCTCGTCCAGCAGGAGGACTCGCGGGTGATGGACGAGAGCAGCCACGAGCTGGACTTTCTGCTGCATGCCTTTGGAGAGCTCTTCGACTCGGCGACGGTACCATTCCTGGGCGCCCAGGCGCTCTAGCCAGCCGAACACAGCCTGACGTGCTTGCACCGCATCCAGACCACGGAGACGGGCAAGGTAGAGGAGTTGTTCGCCAACCCGCAGGCGGCGATAGAGCCCACGCTCTTCGGGCAGGTAGCCTAGCTGCTGGAGGTGCTTGCGCTGGAGGGGTTCCCCCTCGAAGAGTACGGCGCCGGAGTCCGGTGGGAGAATGCCGGAGAGAATCCGCAGCAGCGTTGTCTTCCCTGCCCCATTGGGTCCCAGGAGCCCGAGGATGCGTCCAGGACGGAGAGTCAGCGTACAGTCCTGGAGAGCAACTGTTGAACCGTAGCGTTTCCAGAGTTGGCGTGCTTCCAGCATGGTACGTGCTCCTAGCGGAACATCCTTCGGAGAGCTTCTTCCAGAGCCACTCGTGCTTCGGTCCGGGAGTCCCGGTACTTGACAATCACCGGCGTGGCAATGCCGAGCCCGTACATGCGGGCAAAGGCAGAGGGAAGTGCCCGGACGCCCGGGACAACAATAGCGGCTTCGGGGATCTCTACCGGAGCATCGGGTGTGCCGGTCAGAATCTGCTCGCGCACCAGATCGTAGACCGGCGTTGTTGCCGTCAGCTGGACCCCAGCAGCCAGAACAGCCCGCCGGCGGACGAGCACCCCTTCGAAGAGCCCACAGTTTGCCCCCAGGAAGACTTCGTCTTCTACAATCACCGGACGCGCATGGGGTGGTTCAAGGACCCCGCCAATCTGTGTCCCAGCACTGATGTGGACGCGCTTGCCAATTTGGGCACAGCTGCCAACCAGTGCGTGAGAATCCACCATGGTCCCTTCGTCCACGTATGCGCCGATATTGATGTACATCGGCGGCATACACACAACTCCTGGAGCCACATAGGCACCCAGGCGCACAGCTGAGCCACCCGGTACCAGGCGCACTCGGTCTTCGGGAGAAAACCACCGGAGGCTCAGCGTATCCACATCGGTGAAGTGCCATTCCCCGAGGGTATACTCGCGGAGCTGCCCTGCCCGGAAGCAGAGCACGATGCCCGCGCGGATCCATGGGTGGATGTGCCAGGAGCCATCCGGTTCCGGGGTGGCAACTCGCAGCTGCCCGCGGGAGAGCGCCTGGAGGAAGCGCTGCAGGAGCGGCAGCAGCTCATGCCGGTGCCGGCGCAGCTCCTCCTCAGGACGAGCGCTCCAGAATTCAATGCCTGTGCGCAGATCGTCCCAGCTCATGGGGCAAAGGCAAGATTGAGCACTTTGTAAACCAGTCGGGCTGCCGTCATTGCCGCGTGGTGAAGTCCAGGGATTGGAGCAAATTCGACAAGGTCAAATCCGACAATGCGCCGTCCGCTCTGGCGGATGCGCTGCAGGAAGGAGATGACTTCGTGATACCACAGCCCATTGGGTTCTGGTGTGCCTGTTGCCGGCATCTGTGCAGGGTCCAGGACATCGACATCGAGGGTGATGTACACCTCAGAGCCGAGCCGTTCTAAGACACGCTCTTCCCAGCCCTGCGCATTGCCGGTGCGGATACAGTGCGCAAAGACAGTACAAATGCCTGCTCGGCGAATGGAGTCTGCTTCTTCCCGGGAAATGGCGCGGAGCCCCACCTGCACGAGGCGCTCCGGTGGGAAGAATTCCAGCACTCGTGCCATGACACAGGCGTGCGAGTACGGTGACCCCTCATATGTCTGCCGCAAATCTGCATGGGCATCCAACTGCAGGAGGCTCATCTGCGGGAATGCCCGGAAATGAGCCCGAATCGGGGCTAGCGCGATCGTGTGTTCCCCGCCGAGGGTGACGACGAATTTCCCTCGCCGCAAGAGCTCCTCCACGACAGCTTCCACGGCGGCAACGGCAGCCTCGTCGCGGAGCGAATCCAGGGGAATAGGTTTCAGCGTTGCCAGACCCAGCTCGTAGCAGAGCTCCCGGTCGTACTCTTCGTCATAGGTTTCTACATGGGCGCTGGCAGCAAGGAGTGCGGCAGGTCCCTGAGCCGTCCCTTTCCCAAAGCTGGTCCGGTACTCGTAGGGCGCTGGGACGATGACAATGTGCGCTCGCTCTAGCTCGGAGTACTCCGGCTCCAGGTCCAGGAAGTTTTCCCGAGGACCAAGGACAGTGAGTTCCATGCACAGAGGGGGAGCAGTGTCGCTTTCCCAACGTAGGCGGGGGACGAGGCTGGGTGCGCTTCAGTGTGGTAGACTCCCCAATGCCGGTATTCTTCCGCCAGAGGGACAGGCAGCGGGGACATGAGGAATGCATTGATTCCCAAGGACTTCGGCGCGAAATCGGGGGCTGGCACGGAGATTGGCAGTGTGCTCTCCGCAGCATTCCAGAGCAGTGCGAGATGGTGTGGCGTATCCTGTGGGTTGGAGTCGGAGTTGCTCTCCTCGGGGGGATGACGGCAGTGTGGGCGCAGCAGCCCATGCCGCTCCCGCTTCCGAAGCTGAGCTTGGGGGTGGAGGCGGCACGCTCGCCGCAGGATTTCTCGCTCACGCTGCAGCTCCTGCTGTTGTTGACAGTGCTCACTCTGGCACCGTCCATTCTGGTGATGATGACCTGCTTTACGCGCATTGTCGTGGTCTTCTTCTTCTTGAAGCAGGCACTCGGGACGCAGATGCAGCCTCCTAGCCAGCTTTTGACTGGGCTGGCGCTGTTTCTGACCTTCTTCGTCATGCAGCCTGTGCTCAATGAAGCCAATGAGAAGGGGTTGCAGCCGTACCTGCGGCAGGAAATCACGCAGGAGCAGGCGGTAGACAACATGGTGCGCCCTTTCCGGGAGTTTATGCTCAAGCGGGTGCGGCAGGAGGACCTGGCACTCTTCATCCGCCTGAGCGGAGGACAGCGCCCGAAGACACCTGAGGAGGTGAGCACCTGGGCGCTGATCCCCGCCTTCGCGTTGAGTGAGTTGCGGATTGCCTTCCAGATTGGCTTCCTGCTCTTTTTGCCCTTCCTGGTCATCGATCTCATCATTGCCAGTGTGCTGCTGTCGCTGGGGATTTTTCTCCTGCCGCCGCAGCTGGTATCATTGCCGGCGAAGATTCTGCTTTTCGTGCTCGTAGATGGATGGAATCTGCTGATTGGCTCGCTGTTGCAGGGTATCCTCTCGCCATAAGGTGCCGCGATGAACGAGGAGATGGTGGTGTTTCTGGTACGGGAAGCTTTCTTCCACGTGCTGGTGGTTGCCGGACCGCTTTTGCTGTTGGCGCTCGTTGTGGGGCTGGTGATAGCCATTGTCCAGGCTGCGACGACGATTTCAGAGCAGACGCTGACTTTCGTGCCGAAGCTGGTGGTGTTGATGCTGGTGGGGGTCCTGATGCTGCCGTTCATGGTGGGGACGCTCAAGCGCTACATTCTCGGGGTCTTCCAGCTGATCCCAACGCTGCGGTGAGCAATGGTATCTCTCGATGCGGCGGCGCTGGAGCAGCTTTTCCAGCTGGTGGTGGTAGGCGGATTAGCCTTCGTGCGGGTTGGTGCCCTCTTCCTGACGGCACCTGTTCTGAGTCACGGTGGGCTTCCACTGCTTTTCAGGGCGTCGTTGGCGCTAGTCATTGTCGTCGGGATGCTGCCGGCGCTGCCGCCACAGCCACCGCTGGAGCTCCATCCGTGGGTGTTGCTGCTCCTGGCGCTGAAGGAGGCTACCATTGGGGCATTGATCGGCTTCCTGTCCTCCGGCGTTCTCTCTGCCGCACGTTTTGCCGGCGGATTGCTCGACATGGATATTGGCTTTCAGACGGCACTGCTTTTCGACCCGAATCTCGGGGGCTTCCCAACGTTGGTGGGGGAATTCTTCGCCTTCGCTGCGCTCATGCTCTTTTTCGGGCTCGGGGGAGTGGAGACACTGCTTGTCGCACTCACCGAGAGTATCCGGCTGCTCCCACTGACGGCGCTGACTTTCCCGGCAGTGACGGCTCCGGAGCTGGTGCGCTGGGTTGGAGCACTGACGGCACTGGCAGTCAGCATTGCTGCACCAGTCATGGCAGCGCTCTTCGTTAGCCTCTGGGGGCTGGCGCTCCTGGCACGGACGGCGCCCCAGATCAACATCTTCATGCTGAGCTTCTCACTCAAAGCTGCAATCGGTATTGGCATGCTCTTCGTCAGTGTGCCGCTCATTGTCGTGTTGCTGCGGACTGCTGTGCAGGTCCTCCAGCAGGAGGTTCTCCTCGTGGTTCGTACCCTGGCACCCTAGGGAGGAATGGCGGAGACACCGGAGGGACAAGAGCGAACGGAAGCACCGACGCCGAAACGCCTAGAAGAGGCACGGCTTCGGGGGCAGGTGGCGAAGAGCGCGGATGTGACAGCTGCAGCGGCACTGCTCGGAGCGGTTGTGCTGCTCGGGGCATTCCTGCCGATAGCAGCTCGGCAGCTCCGCGCCGTGCTCCAGGAATACCTACGCTGGGGCGTACAGCTCCGGCTCGATGACTCCAGCCTTCTCAGGGTGGCGTGGGACTTCGTCACGCATGTGCTCTTCCTCGCTGTGCCGATTCTGGGAACGCTCCTGGTCCTGGGTGTAGGGGCAGAAATTGCCCAGGTTGGGTTGCGTCTTGCGACCAAGAAATTCCCGCAGGGCTTACCGCTTCAGACGGTTTTCAATCCGCTGACGGGGTTGCGGCGCATCTTTTTCTCCGGGCGCTCTGCGGTGGAGCTGTTCAAGAGCCTGCTCAAAGTGACACTCCTCTTTGTCGTCGGGGCGCAGGTCTTCGTTGCACGCCTGGAGGAGCTCGTGCAGCTCAGTGTCGTGCCGCTGCCGCAAGCGCTCGGTGTGGTCTGGCGCATCCTGCTGGAGCTGACGGCGAAAATTGCGGTGGTGTTCCTGCTCATTGCCCTGGCGGACTTCCTCTACCAGCGGTATCGCTACCGGGAGGATTTGCGGATGACACGGCAGGAGGTGCGGGATGAGCTCAAGCAAACGGAAGGTGATCCGCAGCTGAGGGCACGTCTGCGGAGTCTCATGCAGCAGCGGCTGCGCCGTTGGATGCTCCAGCGGGTGCGGCAGGCTGATGTTGTGGTGACCAATCCAGTGCACGTCGCCGTAGCTCTGCAGTATGTCCCGGGGAAGATGCGGGCACCAATTGTGGTTGCCAAGGGAGCTGACCGCATTGCCGAGCAGATCCGCCGCCTTGCCCGTGAGGCGCAGGTCCCCATTGTGGAAAACCCTCCGCTGGCATGGAGCCTGTACCGGAGCGTGGATGTGGATCAGGAAATTCCTGAGCGCCTCTTTGCCGCAGTGGCAGAGGTGCTGGCATACGTATACCGGGTCTACAACCGAGCCAAAGCGCAACAGGTCTTGCGGACACGGTGATGGTGCAAGCCCGACTTCCGGCACCGACGTGGTTGCAGCGCCTGTCCCGGCAGCCCGATATTGCCCTGGTGGTGGGCATCCTGGGGATATTGACGCTGCTGATTTTCCCGCTCCCGACGCCGCTTCTGGACGTCTTGCTGGCGCTCAACTTGACGGTCTCACTGTTGGTCTTGCTGGTGGCGCTCTACGTGCGCCATCCGCTCGAGCTGAGTGTGTTCCCGAGCTTGCTCTTGATCACAACCTTGTTCCGGCTCGGACTCAACGTTGCCACGACTCGACTCATTCTCGGGCAGGCACACGCGGGGGAGATTATCCGTGCATTCGGCAGCTTCGTGGTGGCGGGCAATTACGTCGTCGGGTTTGTCATTTTCCTCATCCTGGTGCTCATCAACTTCGTGGTGATTGTCAAGGGGGCAAACCGCATTGCGGAGGTAGCGGCGCGCTTTACCCTCGATGCCTTGCCGGGCAAGCAGATGAGCATTGATGCGGAACTCAATGCGGGGTTCATCACTGAGCACGAAGCTCGGCAGCGTCGGGAGCAGCTTGCTCGGGAAGCGGACTTCTACGGGGCAATGGACGGGGCGGCGAAGTTTGTCCGGGGTGATGCCATTGCCGGGCTGGTCATTACGGTGGTCAACATTGTCGGTGGGCTCATCATTGGGATTGCGCAGCGGGGCATGGATGTGGTGACGGCGCTGCAGACGTACACGGTGCTGACCATCGGTGATGGGCTGGTATCGCAGATTCCGGCGCTGCTCATTTCGGTGGCGGCCGGCATGGTCGTTGCGCGCTCCTCCACGCGGGACTATCTGGAGCTGGAACTAGGGCGGCAGTTCGGGCAGCAGCCGCGGGCAGTCGTTGCGACGGCAGTGGCGGCGCTGGTGCTGGCATTCTTGCCCGGATTACCGATGGTACCGTTCCTGGTGCTGGCTCTCGCTCTGGGTGCTGTTGCCTATGTTCTGATACGACGGCAGCAGCTGCAAGAGGCACAGCGCCGTGCCGAGGAAGCCGCCCGTGCTCGCATGCCAGAGCGCCCAGCTGAACCCAGCCCGGAGGAGCTGCTGCGGGTAGATCCCGTTGAAATCGAACTCGGCTACGGGCTGCTGCCCTTGGTTGACGAGACCCGCGGCGGGAACCTGCTCCAGCGCATTACGAACGTCCGCCGACAGCTGGCAGCAGAGTTGGGCGTTTTGCTGCCACCTGTGCGCATCCGCGATAACCTGCGGCTAGAACCGGAGGAGTACCTGATTCGCATCCGCGGCAATGAGGTTGCCCGCAACAAGGTTTATCCGGGGATGGTCATGGCAATGAATCCCGGGACGGCAGAAGGCGAGCTCAGTGGCATCCATGTCACGGAGCCCGTCTTTGGTTTGCCCGCTGTCTGGATTCCCGCTGCCCAGCGGGAGGAAGCGGAAATGATGGGCTACACGGTGGTGGAGGCGGCAACTGTCCTGGTGACGCACCTGACAGAGCTGCTCCGCCGGCATGCCTGGCGGCTGCTGACGCGGCAGGATGTGCGTCAACTGCTGGAACATCTGCGCCGCGAGTACCCAGCACTGGTCGAGGAAGTGACCCCCGAGAATCTCCCGCTGGGGACGCTGCAGCATGTATTGCAGAACCTTCTCCGCGAAGGCGTCCCAATCCGAGATCTGGCACTCATTGTGGAGACAGCCCTGGAGTACGCGAAGACGACCAAGAATGCCGATGTCCTCACCGAGTATGTTCGCCATGCTCTGGGAGAGACACTCCGGAAACTTTACCAAGACGCCCGGGGGGTAGTCCACGTTGCAGTACTTGCCCCGGAAGTGGAGCGGCTCTTGACGACACAGCTGCAGCAGGCACCTCAGCCCGCTGGGACAGCAACTCTAGGGTTGCCGCCTGAGCTGGTGCAACAGTTGCGGCAAGCAGTTGCCCGGGCGCTGGAACAGCTCATTGCACTTGGCTATCCGCCTGTGCTTATGTGTTCAACACCGCTGCGCCCGTACCTGTACCGGATGTTGGCAACGACATTCCCCATGGTGGCGGTGCTGAGCTATACGGAGCTGCCTGCGGATACACCCGTGGATGTCGTGGCAACCGTTCAGCTGTAGCGGAGGCACAGGGGATGAGCTCTGTTGCAGAGCTCGTTGGGTGAATGTCCGTAGCTTTGTGCCTTCCGTGGTGAAACAACATCGGTGGTGGATGCATGCGAGTCATGGTCTGCCTTTCGTACGTGCCCGATACGGCGACACGCCCGCAAATTGCCCCTGACGGCAAGCAGATTGAGCGGACGGGAGTGAAGTTCATCTTGAACCCCTATGACGAGTACGCCATCGAGGAAGGCTTGCGGGTGCGTGAGCGCTTCGGCGGAGAGGTGCTCGCCGTCTGTGTCGGACCTGAGGCGGCAAAGGAGATCCTCCGCACAGCGCTCGCAATGGGTGTGGATCGGGCGCTGCTGGTCCGGGATGAGTGGACATTGGACTCCTTTGGCGTGGCACAGGCTCTAGCGCAGGTGGCTCGGCAGTACCAGGCAGAACTTATCCTCACGGGGCGGCAGAGCATTGACTTCGACTCCTTCCAGATGCCTTCAACGCTGGGGGAGCTTCTGGGGCTGCCGTCCGTGTCGGTGGTCTCGCGACTTACCCTTGCCGAAGACGGCTCGGTGGTCGTCGAGCGCGATGTTGAAGGCGGCAAGGAGGTGGTGGAGACCCGTCTCCCGTGCGTACTCAGCGTGCAGAAGGGCATCAACGAGCCGCGGTATCCGAAGCTCCCGGACATCATCAAGGCGAAATCGAAGCCGATTGATGAGCTTGCGCCGCCGGAGGGGGAGCCGCTCAGTGAGATTGTCGCGCTCGCATTGCCCCAGCGGCGTCGTGCCGGGAAGATTCTGGGCTCTTCCGACGCCGACCTCGACGAGCTGATTCGCCTCCTGCATGAGGAAGCAAAGGTCATTTGAAGCACACGGAGGACAGATGACGCACATCCTCGCACTTCTGGAAGCCGATCGCAACGGGTTGAAGCGGAGCTCTCTGGAAGTCCTCACAGCTGCTCGCTTGCTGGCAGCGGAACGGGGGGAGACGGTAGCCGCTGTTTTGCTGACCGGTCCGAGAGAGTTCCTCCAGCATGCTGCCGCCTATGGAATTGGTGAGGGGATTGTCGTGGAGCATGAGCTTCTGCAGGCGTACTCGATGCCGGCTCTGGCAACCGCACTGGCGCAGCTGGTTGTGGCGGAGGGAGCCCGCATTGTCCTGACGGCGGCTAATGCCCATGGTAAGGAGCTGGCACCGCGTCTGGCAGCCAAGCTCCGTGCCGGCTACGCCCCAGATTGCGTGGAGTTGCGCTCTGAAGACGGCGTTCTCTACGCCGTTCGCCCTGTCTATGCGGGGAAGGTTATGGCAACGGTTCGGCTTCGCACGCCCGTGCAGGTCTACTCACTGCGCCCGAATGTGTTCACCGCTCGCCCGCTGGCAGAAGCGGTCCCGTTTTCTCAGCGGACATTCCGTCCGGAGCTGCGCCCGGAAGACTGCAGCGCGGTCGTCCGCGACGTGCTCCGCAGTGAGGGCAAGCTCGACGTTCTGGAGGCTGACATCATCGTCTCCGGCGGACGGGGAATGCAAGGACCGGAGCACTTCTGGATGATCGAGGAGCTGGCGCAACTCCTCGGGGGGGCAGTGGGAGCTTCCCGTGCCGTTGTGGATGCAGGATGGCGTCCTCATAGCGAGCAGGTGGGGCAGACCGGAAAGACGGTCTCCCCGAGCCTCTACATTGCCTGCGGCATTTCAGGGGCAATCCAGCATTTGGCAGGGATGTCGTCTTCGAAAGTCATCGTTGCCATCAACAAAGACCCTGAAGCGCCGATTTTCAAGGTTGCCGACTACGGCATTGTGGGCGATGTCTTCGACGTACTGCCGCGACTGGCCGTCAAGTTGGCGAACTTCCTTGGCAAACCCGTTCCGGAACGCTTCCGGCAGGTCCTCGGGCAGAGCAATTGAGTGATTGCCTCCTCGTCTACACGGCAGAGTTGATGTGGCGCCACATGGGGGACGAGCAATGAAGAAGGTGCGCGTCGAGGTCGTCGGCATCGCCTCCACGGAGAGCAATGGTGCGTATGCCCTCATCCTCAAGGAAGTCGGAGGCGAACGCCGCTTGCCAATCATCATCGGCGCCTTTGAGGCACAGGCGATCGCCCTGGAACTGGAGGGAATGCGCCCGCCCCGCCCTATGACACACGACCTGCTCAAGAGCGTCATCGAGGCGCTGGACAGCAACCTGACCGAAGTCTGCATCCACGACCTGCGTGATGGAACCTTCTACGCGTACCTTCTGCTCGACGACGGGGAAATCGAGGTAGATGCTCGTCCCAGCGATGCCATCGCGCTGGCGCTTCGGTGCGAAGCTCCTATCTACGTCAGCGAAGAGGTCATGGAGGAAGCAGCTGTCTCACCCTCTGCCCTCGAGGAGCACAGCGAAGAAGGAGATGCCGAAGAAGAGGACGAGGACTTCTTCGAACGCCTGAAGCGACGCTCTGCAGAGGAATCCCGTCCCTCTCAGCCGAAGGACCAGCTGCAGCGCTTGCAGCAACAGCTGCAGAAAGCCATTGAGGAAGAAGATTACGAACGGGCAGCGCGCATCCGGGACGAAATCCGGCGCCTGATGCAGCGCTCCTCGCAGTGAGATGGCGTATTTTCGCGAGTGCCTCCGCCGGCGTAGCTCAGCTGGTAGAGCAGCGGAATCATAATCCGCGAGTCGGGGGTTCGAGTCCCTCCGCCGGCACGCTCCCGAGATTCCCGTCTCAGTGCTCCACACCACCCGGGCTTCTCCCCGCGAGAGTGATTTTCCTCAGCCTCCTCCATGAGGAAGCTTCTCACTCCCTTACCGCAGAGTGCTTAAGTTCGCACTCGGTCAAACGGGTGCAGAACCCTCCATGCGGCAGTGGTGGAAAATTGGAGGCGTACTCGGTGGGCTTCTCCTGAGTGCCCCAGTGTCAGCACAGCAGCTCTTCCTGCTCCCAGAGAGCAAGCTCTGGATTGAGGGAAACTCTACCTTACACGCCTGGAAAGCAACGGCTACAGAGCTAACCGTGACGGGGCACGCCGCAGAGGATGCGGGTGCTCTCCGATGGAACATCGTTGAGGCGGTGGTCCGGATCCCCGTCCGCGGACTCAAATCCGGGACCGAGGGGTTGGACGAGAACATGTACGAAGACCTGAGAGCCGAGAAGTACCCTACGATTACATTCCGTCTCAAGGAGTGCGTGCCAGCAGGTGGTGCCGGTCAAGGGGGAATCCCCGTCCACATCATCGGGTGGCTGACCGTTGCCGGGAAGGAGCGGCTGCTGACTATCCCGGCGCAGTGGTCAGTGCAGGACAAGCGCATTCGGATTACGGGCAGTACGACGCTGCGGATGACCGACTTCGGCATCAAACCCCGGACCTTCATGGTGGTCATGAAAGTCCATGACGAGGTCCGGGTCCACTTCGACCTCTTCCTCGGGATGCGGTAAGCGTATGTCTCATAATCTCACGAGGTGCTCCAATGATGCGGTACTCGTTGACGCTCAGACTTGCCACTGGGGCGCTGCTGGCAGTTGCGCCGGTTAGGCTCTCGGCGGCAGAGGTGACGGCGGGAGATGTCACGTTGCGCTTTGGAGGAATGATCCGCCCGCTGTGGCTTGTGCAGCGAGTGGATGATCCGTATCGGCATAAGACACAGCTCTTCCACTTCCTCCGGAATGCCCGGCTTAGCCTCGCGGCTGACTACAAGGGCATGCACCTCTACAGTGAGCTGACGCTAACCGGACGCGAGGCGGAAATTCCGCTCTCTCCAGCGACAAACCCCACCTGGGGATTGAACCCCACGCTGCTGGACTTCTACGGGGATGTCCGTCTGCCTTTCGCGCGCCAGCTGTACGTCCGGCTCGGGCAGTTCAAGGTGCCGTTTGGACGAGAGCAGCTGCTGAAGTATCAGGACATGAGCTTTGCGGAGCGTTCGCCTGTGTGGCTCTTTTTCGGCATGGGACGGGATGTGGGTGGGGCACTCCATGGGACGGTTGGAGAGATGCTGGATTTCGCTCTGGCTATCCAGACTGGGGTCGGGCGCGATGTGCCGGAGCGGTATCTGCCGGAGGTTGTTGAGATGTTGCCGCTGGTGGTCGCCCGTGTTGGACTCCGGGGTGGATTTGAAGGCAACGCATGGCTCTTCCCCGCTCCGCGTCCGACTCAAGACGTTGCCTGGAATGTGGCTGCCAACGTTCTCTACTCGAAGGACGCCTTGACAGGGCACTCAACGGTTTTGAACGTCCGCTCCAAGGATAAGCCGCTGCTGCTGCAGGCGAACTGGAACCCCTACATTGCCCGGCGTCCTCTGGAGGTTGGAGAGTTCCTGGCAGCTGGTGGGGATCTCTCCCTCTCGGTTGCTCTCGACCCGGTACGCCTCTCGGTGGAAGGAGAAGCACTCTGGGCACGCTACAAGAACACGTACGGAGAGCTCTCTGCGCTCGGGGCATGGGTTGCGGCGCAAGTGTCGTGGAAGACTGTCACGGGCGGTATCCGCTATAGCTTCCTGCGTCCCGATACGGCGATGGGACAGGGATTGAGTCAAAGCGTGCCCCAGCCCATTGGGGATAAACCCATCCAGGAGCTTCTGCCCATGGTGGCGTTCTCTTTCCTCGATGGGCGTGTCAAGCTCATTGCTGAAGTTCCTATCTGGCTCGATGTGCCGGTCGCCATTGAGCAGGGTGTCGGTGCCTATGTGCTGCTCCACCAGTGGGATCAAATCACGGTTATCCGAACACAGGGGAATCGCATTGAACGGCAGACGGTTGTCGGCGTTCGGGCTGCGGTGCAGATGGGCTTCTGAGTGGAGGTGGTGGGGACAGTGCCCGGGCAGTAGCAGGTGCTGCTTCCTGCCCGGGCTTTTCTGTATCTGCATCGTTGTGTCCTCGCTCTGGGGATACGGGGCAGAGGGTCCGCGGCTGCACGTGAGCCGCTCTGGGCAGTTGTATCGCGTTGACGCCTCGTTCGTGGTTGGGGCACCTGTAGCAGCGGTGTGGCGGTGTCTGACAAGCTATGGGAAGCTAGCGGAAATACTGCCGAGCGTTGAGGAGAGTCGCGTCCTCGGGCGTGAGGGGGATAGTGCTATCCGCCTCTTCCAGCGGCTCCGGCTCCAGGTCCTGCCGTTCTTCCCGGTGAGCGTCTACTTTGAGCTCCGGGTTCGAGAGCAACCTCCAGCAGTGATCGAGTTTGAGGATGTGCGGCAGGCGTACTTTACGCTCTACCGCGGGCGGTGGGAGGTAGCGCCCAGCCGCGAAGGGGGGGCGCGCGTGCGGTACGTGCTCGAATTTTCTCCTCGCCCTCTTTTGAAGCCGCTTCTCCAGAGGATGCCGGAAACCTTTACGGAGCGTTTCCTTACGGAGTTTCAGACGGCTCTCCAGCGGGGATGTGTCCCATAGAGCGCCGCTGGCGCATTGGTTGCAGGACGCGCTCGAGCGCTTCGACAGCGTAGCGGATATCCTCCTCTGTGGTCTCGTGCGAGAGGGAAAAGCGAATCGCTGCCCGTGCCTGGGCTGGGGATCGCCCCATTGCTCGGAGGACGTGGGAAGGCTGCATACTGCCGGCAGTGCAGGCGGAACCGTTAGAGACCGCTACCCCGTAGAAGTCCATGCCCAGGATGAGAGCATCTCCGTCGAGGGCATGAGCGTCGGTGAAGGTAATGTTGACGATGTTCGGCAGGGCGCCTTCCTCGGGAGTGTTGAACAGGACACCGGGGATGCGCTCGTGCAGCAGTTGCCGCAGGAGCTGGCTCAGCTGGCGCATCCGGCGGGCGCGCTGTTCCAGTTGACTGATCGCTTTCCGTGCTGCAACCTGGAAGCCCACGATGAGAGCCACTGGCTCTGTTCCTGCACGCCGATTCCGTTCCTGGGAGCCGCCGTGCTGGTGAGCCTTGAAGGGAATACCACGCCGGATGTACATCGCACCAATCCCCTTCGGACCGTGGATTTTGTGAGCGGAGAAGCTGGCAAAATCGACCCCGAGCTGCCGAACGTTGACCGGGATTTTTCCGAAAGACTGGACCGCATCGGTATGGAGGAGGGCATCGGGAGCCGCTGCCCGGATCGCTTCCAATGGCTCAATCACTCCGGTTTCGTTGTTCGCGTGCATTACAGAAATCAGCGTCCGAGGGCGATTCCAGCGAGCGACGTCCTCAACGCGGACGCGACCGTATGAGTCCACGGGCAGGACGGCAGTCTGGAAGCCCTGTTCTGCCAGTGCCTCCGCCGGGTGAATGACGGCGTGATGCTCAACTGCGCTGTAGACGATGGTGTCGACCAACCGAGATTCTACGCAGCAGCTCTTCAAAATGGCGTTGTTCGCTTCCGTTCCCCCGCTGGTGAAGACAAGTTCAGAGGGATGTGCCCCGATAAGAGAGGCGATCTCCTCCCGGGCTTCTTCAACGGCAACCCGGGCGCGGCGCCCCCAGGCGTGGAGCGAGGAGGCGTTGCCGAAATGGTCGCGCAACCAAGGCAGCATCGCCTCGAGCACCTCTGGGTCCAGAGGCGTTGTCGCGCTGTGATCCAAGTAGACGGAGCGTCGCGTCATTCTCCGTGCTCGGTCAATCGCCCATATCCGCGGTAGGCGTCCAGCCTGGCACTGTAGAGGACGATGTTGAAGCTCCGGTCCCGCAAAATTCCCCCGGAAGGGGAAAGGTAGAAGATGTCGGTGCGGTCTGTGGGGAAGCGCGCCGGCATCCCCTGTTCGTCGACGTAGAAGCGCAGAATGTAGTAGCCGCGCTCCCGGGGTGCATGCTCCATCTGGCGCAGAGCATTCTCGATGGAGAAGATGTACAGCTGTTCGTCCATTGGACACCTGTCGACTGCAGGACGAGAAGACGCACAAACCCGATACTTCCTGCGTCTCTAGCGGCGGTTTGTTAGACAGAGCCTTGCCGTAAGAACTCGGATGCTTGTGAAGCTCTTGCAGAAACTCTTTCCGACCAAGCGTGAGCGAGACATTCGCCAGCTGCTCCCGATTGTCGAGGCAATCAACCGCGAGTACGAGCAGCTCCATACGCTGACGGACGCTGAGCTGCGAGCCAAGACGGACCTCTTCCGTTCCATCCTCCGGGAACGCACCGAACGCTATCGGCAGGAAATTGAGAGCTTGCGCGAACAATTGCGGACTCACGATTTTTCGTACGAGGAGCGCCTGGAAATCTACGATCGCCTGGCGCAGTTGGACGAGGAGGAATACCGTATCATTCAGCAGACGCTCGACGAGCTTCTCCCTCAGGCCTATGCGGTGGTCAAGGAAGCCTGCCGCCGGCTGGCAGAGCGGCAGTATACGTACGAAGTTGTCGGGCACCAGGTTGTCTGGGACATGGTGCCCTTCGATGTACAGCTCATGGGCGCAATTGTCCTCCACCAGGGCAAGATTGCCGAGATGGCAACCGGGGAGGGGAAGACCCTCGTTGCGGTGATGCCCCTCTACCTGAATGCGTTACCCGGACGCGGTGTGCACTTGGTGACGGTCAACGACTATCTGGCCCGGCGCGATGCCCAGTGGATGGGTCCTGTCTTCGAGATGCTCGGGATGAGTGTCGGATGTATCCAAGCGCAGATGTCTATCCCGGAGCGGAAGAAGCAGTACCAGTGCGACATCACCTACGGGACGAACTCCGAATTCGGCTTCGATTACCTGCGGGACAATATGGCGCTGGACCCCAACGATATCGTCCAGCGCGAGCACTGGTATGCCATCGTGGATGAGGTAGATTCCATCCTCATCGACGAAGCTCGTACCCCGCTCATCATCTCCGGTCCGGTGACTTCCAGTAATGAGGAATTCGTGCGCATGAACCCGCGTGTCAAGCGCCTGGTTGAGGCGCAGACACGCCTGATCAACCGCCTGGTTGCCGAAGCCGAACGCTTATTGCAATCAGGCAACAAGGACGACCGCGAACACGCAGGCAAACTCCTCCTACAGGCACACCGAGGATTGCCGAAGCATAAACGGCTGCTGAAGCTCTTATCCAACGACGACACAAAGAAGCTCCTGCAGGAAACCGAGCTCTACTACCTGCGCGACCAGGGCATTCACCTGCACGAGCTCGACGAAGAGCTCTACTACACCATCGACGAGAAGACCCACCAGGTTGACATTACCGAGAAAGGACGCCAGCTCCTGGCACAGGCTGGCGAAGACCCCGATATGTTCCTGATCCCCGATGTCGGCACCGAAGTCAGCTTGATCGAGCAGAACCCCGACCTCTCCCCGGAGGAGAAGCAACGCCGGAAAGATGAGATCTTCCGGCTCTATGCAGAACGCAGCGAACGCGTCCACGTCATCAACCAGCTCCTGCGGGCATACTCGCTCTACGAGCGGGACGTGGACTACGTTGTCCAGGATGGAAAAGTCAAGATTGTCGACGAGTTCACCGGACGCATCCTCGAAGGGCGCCGCTACTCTGACGGGCTACACCAGGCAATTGAAGCCAAAGAGGGCGTGACGGTCGAGCAGGACACCCAGACGCTGGCAACGATCACCATCCAGAATTACTTCCGCCTCTACCGCAAGCTGGCGGGCATGACTGGAACGGCTGAGACCGAGGCAGCGGAATTCGACAAAATCTACGGTCTCGATGTCGTGGTCATCCCGACCAATAAGCCTGTCATTCGCAAGGACCTCGACGATTTGGTCTTCCGGACGAAGCGGGAGAAATACAACGCCGTTATCCAGGAAATTCAGCGGCTGCTGCAGCAGGGGCGTGCCGTATTGGTCGGAACAACCAGTGTGGAAGCCTCCGAGACCTTGAGCCGAATGCTTCGCCGCTTAGGAATTCCGCACAACGTGCTCAACGCGAAGCACCATCAGCGGGAGGCCGAAATTATTGCCCAGGCGGGGCGGAAAGGCGCTGTCACGATAGCGACAAATATGGCAGGGCGTGGGACCGATATCAAGCTCGATCCCGATGTCCGCGCTGCGGGCGGGTTAGCCGTCATCGGGACCGAGCGGCACGAAGCGCGTCGCATCGACCGCCAGCTCCGGGGACGTTCCGGACGCCAGGGCGACCCCGGTACATCGCAGTTTTTCATCTCCCTTGAAGACGACCTCCTGCGCCTCTTTGGCGGACCCCGCATCGCTGCGATCATGCAGCGGCTCAAAGTGCCCGAAGGCGAACCCATCCAACACCCGATGATTACCCGCGCCATTGAGCGGGCACAGAAGAAAGTTGAAGAGCAAAATTTCGCCATCCGTAAGCGGCTGCTCGAGTACGATAATGTCATGAACCAGCAGCGCGAGATCATCTACGACCGCCGCCGCCATGCCCTGATGGGCGAGCGCCTCAAGGGCGAAATCTTCCAGTACATCCGCGAGCTTGCCGAGGATTGGTACACCACATACCACCCGGATGGAGACCTGGAGGGGTTGAAGAACACTGTCCGCGCAATCCTGCTGTGCGAGCCTGCCATCGCACCGGAGGAATTCCCAGAGATGACCAAAGAGGAGTGTGTCGAACGCATCCTTGAGGCAGCTCGCGATTTCTACCAGCGCAAAGAGGCGCTCCTGGGCAGCGACTTTATGGCGCAGCTGGAGCGCTTCGCAATCCTGATGACCATCGATGAGAAGTGGCGCGAACACCTTCGCGCAATGGATGAGCTCCGTGAAGGCATCCACCTTCGAGCCTATGGGCAGAAGGACCCGCTGCTGGAGTACAAAGCCGAGGCTTACAACCTCTTCGTCCAGCTCATCAAGGACATCAATCGGGAGGCGGTCCACTTTGTCTTCAAGTACTTCCCGCCCGTTATGGAGGCGGTCCAGCCTTCTCTGGTGCCGCCAGCTCGGCAGCAGTCCGTCGGTATCGGGCTTCGCCCGCAGCAACGTATCCCTGCTTCGGCTCTCCGTTTCTCGCATCCGGAATCTCCCAGCGCCGTGAGTGCTTCGGTTGCCACGGTAGTGCAAGATGCGCCAGCGGGGACGGTGAGCAAACCGCGCCCGGTTGTCAACACGATGCCGCGCGTCGGGCGGAATGATCCCTGTCCGTGTGGTTCAGGGAAGAAGTACAAGCACTGCCACGGGCGGAGTGCATAGAGGAATGCCTGCACTGGAGGGAAGCCAGGAGGCGCTCGTGGAGCGTATCCCGGTTACCTACGAGTTCTCTATCCCCGAGGGGCAACGCCCTGAGCGGGTGGATGTGTGGCTTGCGCGGATGCTTCCACATGCCAGCCGCACGAAGGTACAGCGAGCAATTGAGGCAGGAGCGGTGACAGTCAACGGTTCTGTGCCAAAGCCCAGCTATAAAGTGCGTCCGGGCGACCACATTGTCTGTACCCTCTTCCGCCTTCCCCCGATTGAGCTTGTGCCGGAGCCGCTACCGCTGGAGATCCTCTACGAGGACGACGCGCTCCTGGTTATCAACAAACCGGCAGGGATGCCGACTCATCCGGGAATTGGGCATCGGCGTGGGACGGTAGTCAACGCTGTGCTCTACCACCTTGGGGTACGGCAGCCGATCCAGGTGCAGACGGATGTCGAAGATGAGCTCGAGGATGAAGGAGCCATCTTCGCCAGCGATGCGGTCCGCCCGGGAATCGTGCATCGGCTCGACAAGGATACCTCTGGGCTGCTACTCATCACGAAGGACTCAGCTCTCCATGCTGTTCTGGCAGAACAGTTCGCGCAGCGCCGTATCCAGCGAGAATACTGGGGCATTGTCTGGGGGCACATGCCAGAGCGCCATGGGATCATTGACGCACCCATCGGACGCTCTCCACGCAATCGGAAAGCCTTTGCCGTTGTCCCCTCGGGCAAGCCCGCGCGGACGGAGTATTGGGTCCTGGAGGAGTACCCGATCGCTAGTCTGGTGCGCTTTCGCCTGCATACCGGACGGACTCATCAGATTCGTGTCCACTGTGCCTGGCTCGGGCATCCGCTGTTGGGGGATCCGCTCTACGGTGGGGATAGTCCTCGCGGCGCGACCACAGACCCGCGGTGGCGGCAGTGCGCGCGCCGGTGTTTGGAGCTGCTGCCCCGTCAGGCGCTCCACGCACGGACGCTTGGCTTCTTTCACCCGATCACGCGGCAGTGGCGAGAGTTTGAAGCACCGCTCCCAGCAGATATGGCAGGCGTGCTCGAAGAGCTGCGTGCTACGGCGCGGGCGACGGGACTTCAACACCGAGAATCTGGGCAACCAGATGCTCCGCCTGCCGAAGTGTCTCCTCCAGTTGCTCGTTACGAATGACGGCGTCGAAGGCGTCTTGGTAGCGTAACTCCATTGCAGCCCGCTGGAGCCGTTGGCGAATCTGCTCCTCTGTTTCTGTCCCGCGCTGGCGCAGACGACGTTCGAGCTCTTCCAAGCTGGGTGGGGCAATGTAGAGCAGGAACGTCTCCTGCGGATAGGCACGGCGCAGCGAGAGCGCTCCCTTGACGTCGACGTCGAAGAGGAGAAACTCCCCACGCTGCAGTGCATCTTCGACTTGCGAGCGGAGCGTCCCGTAGAGATGCCCGAAGATTTCCTCGTACTCTACCAGCTCTCCGGCCTGGATAGCGGCTTCGAACTGCTCGCGGGTCAGGAAAAAGTAATCGCGCCCGTCAATCTCTCCGGGGCGGCGGGGACGGGTTGTGGCGGAGACCGAGAAGCGAAGCTGCGGAAAACGGCTCAGGAGATGGCGCGCAACAGTTGTCTTCCCTGCCCCACTGGGGGCAGAGATGACGATGAGGTGTCGACGTCTGCCAGGGGAAGACATCGGGGCTACTCGATGTTTTGGGCTTGTTCGCGGATGCGTTCCAGCTCTTCTTTGAGCTGGACGACCCAGTGGGAGATGGGGGCGTCGTTTGCCTTCGCACCGATGGTGTTTGCCTCGCGCTGCATTTCCTGGAGCAGAAACGTCATGCGGCGTCCCACGGGCTCGCGTTCGCGCAGGAGCTGACGCAGGAGCTGGAGGTGGCTTCGTAGGCGCGTGCATTCTTCGCTGACGTCGAGCCGGTCTGCCATGAGGGCAAACTCTTGGTAGAGGCGTTGTGGGTCGGGGACATCCTGCAGCAGGGCAGCGACGCGTTTGCGCAGTTGCTGCTGGGCTTCAGAGATGCGCTCGGTGCTCCGCCGGGCAATTGCTCCGATGATCCGCTCAATGGTCCGGAGGCGGTGCCGGATATCGGCGGCTAGGTTCTTCCCCTCTGTGCGGCGCATCTGCTGCAGCTGACCGAGTGCCTTCCGCAATGCTTGCTGTGCTGCTTGCCAGAGACGCTCCTCAGCCTCGGGATCATATCCAGAGTCGAAAAGTTCGGCGAAGCGTAACAGGTGCTCCAGTCGCGGCTGGTCTGCCATTCCGGTAACCTGGACCAGCTGCTGGAGCATGCGGTAGTATGCCTGTGCCAACTTTGGGGAAAACGATCGTACAGGGGCTTCCAGCCACTGGACAGAGAGTGTGACCGTCACAGTTCCCCGGGAGAGAGACTCGCGCACAAGCTCCCGTACCTGCCACTCCCGAGATGCCAGCAGCCGGGGAAGACGGCAGGTAATTTCCAGAAAGCGATTGTTGAGGCTTAGCACTTCGGCAGTCAGAAGAACGCCCTGCTGCGTTACTTCTGCCCGCCCGAACCCGGTCATGCTACGGAGCATGGGGAACTGAGGCCCTCGGATTCGGAGACGAAAGCGGTGGGCAGCGGAATCCTGCCCACCTGCTATGACAGCGTTGTGAGCGATTCGGTTACCGCTGCCGTTGACCACCACCGGCAGCTTGCCCTTGCTGCTGAGCTGCACCCATGATAGCGTCCATGACCTGCTTATAGCGGTCAGCGTCTGCACCAGTGATGCGTGCCCGCTGCATGAGCGTGACCAGGTTCTGTGCTACCGGGAGTTGCAGCTCCAGCGTGACCTCATCTGTGGGGTTAGCGCGATTGGCTTTCTGTGCCCCGTCCAGCGCATCGCTGAGCACTTTGCGCACTTCCAAGAAGGCGTCCACTTCACGCCCCTGGATCTCCACGCTATTGATGAGGTTGAGCGTGAAGACCAAGCTCGCCACGGTCAACTTCGGCTTGATGACCTGTGGTGGCGGTGGTGTTTGCAGTTGCCCATTTTGCTGGGCAGAGAGTGTGGTGCTTCCAATCACGGCGAGAACCAGCCAATACACCCAAGTCCTGTGCATGGGTCTACCCCGCAACGATGTTTGTTCTACATACCCACCTGCACCCCCAGCCGATGGAGCATAGCAGCGCTCACCAGCGTGGTGCTATAGTCAATGCGGATATCTGCCACCGCGATTCCTGCCCCGAGTGCAAGCCCTGTAGCGCCGCGCTGACGTGCCGGAGCAGCCCGGCGCAGCGCGTTGTCGTAGCCAAACCGCAGCTGCACTGCAGGGCTGAGGTGGAACTCAACACCGACAGCGAAATTCTCAAATTTCTGCCACAACGACGGCGTGTACTCAGTGAGGCGCCCGAAGCTGAAGGAGAAGACCGCGGGCAAGCCCTGTAGGAAGTGCGTCAAGCCAATGCGGAGATCGGTCGGCAGCGGCAGAGGCTCTTGGGCAAAGCGGCGGAGGGCGGTTCCGACATGGAGCAGGGAAATACCGACGCTGGTGCGCCTATCGGGGAAGTGGTAGAGGAATCCGGCATCGAGCCCCAGCACCCATGCATTCTGGGCTTCCAGGCGTTCCCATACCAGCTTTGCTGCAGCGCCGTAGAGGAGGCGGGGTTCGAGCGTGTCGCTGTAGAACAGGGTGAGCGCCACGTCGTGGGCGGAGAATTCCCCAAGAGCGCGCCCGGTGGCATCGCGCCGTTCAAAGGTGCCATAGTCCAGGTATACAGCAGCAACGGCAGCGCGCCCGCCCCAGAGTGGCAACCCAGAGAAGAGCACTGCACCAGCGTTGATATCGGCGACGTGCTTGAGGAAGGTCGAGCTGAGTTCCCGCCCTGTCAGCGTTGCGCCGACTGCGGGGTTGAGCAACAGGCTCCCAGCATCACCGGGGAGGGCAACAGTTGCTTGTGCCAGCGCTGCTGCCCGTGGGAGAGCAACGGTGCGCAAGAACTGAAATGCTGCTGGCTGCGCTAGGCTGGCCACAGCGGTGAGGAGTGTCCCGGCAAGAAGACGTCTCATCAGGAACGCTCGCGGCAGAGAGCGTAGTGCCGAATGGCTTCCCAGAATATTGCCGGCGGACGTACAGGACGCCACGTGCGGGCGTCCATAAAGACGTGGGTGGTCGAGCCAGTCACGATGAGCTCTCCACGGCGCCGGATTTCGTATTCCAGACAGAGTGTCGGGGCATAGCGCGGGCGATAACGAGTTTGTACCACCAGAACCTCATCGTAGTGAGCCGGGGCGTGGTAGTGGATATGGGCTTCCAGAACCGGCAATCGGTATCCCTGGGCTTCCAGCTCAGAGTACGGGATTCCGCAGGCACGCAGGAGCTCTGTCCGCCCGCTCTCGAAGTACACCAGGTACGTGGCGTAGTAGACCACGCCCATCTGGTCAGTGTCGGCGTAGCGGACCCGGAGTGTGGTAGTGTGGAGAATATCGGGCAGCTCCGTCAGGTGGTCGCCTCTCATCGCGGTGGGAGTCGATGGACTTTTTCCACCATTGCGAAGAGTTCCAAGAGCCGCTCTAATTCCTCGAAGGAATAGAACGCGATTTCCAGCCGTCCTTGCCCGCGCGCGTTGGCGTAGAGGCGGACCTGCGTGCTGAAGAGGCGGCGCAGATGGTCTTCGATTTCTCGAAGCGTTGTCTGGACAGATTCGTCAGGATCGGCGGTGGTCTCACCGGAGGGAGTTCGGAGGCGGGGGACTCGCTCCAGTGTCCCCGTTGAGCTGAGCCGGATGCGTCCGAGCTCGATTTCCTTGACCAGGATCTCGGTCTGCCGGACGGAGAGCCCTTTGGCGAGAACTTCCTGGAAGACCGCCATTTGGAGCTCGACCGTGGGCAATGCCAGCATTGCCCGGGCGTGTCCCATGGTGAGCTGGCGCTGGCGTAGAGCCTGCTGGATGGGTTCGGGAAGGCGCAAAAGGCGCAAGAAGTTGGCAACGGTGGTGCGGTCCTTGCCCACTTTGGCAGCGATCTCCTCTTGCGTCAGGTGGCATTCGTCCATGAGGCGCTGGTAACCCCGGGCAACCTCGATGGGATTGAGGTTTTCGCGCTGGACGTTTTCAATCAGGGCGAGCTCCAGCAGCTCGATGTCTTTCTCCACATCGAGAATGTAGGCAGGGACGCGCTCCAGACCGGCTTCCATGCACGCTCGGACGCGGCGTTCTCCGGCAATCAGTTCAAACCCGTCGCCGGCGCGCCGGACGGTAATCGGCTGGATGAGTCCGCGTTCCTTGATGGAGTGTGCCAGCTCTGCGAGTGTTGACGGGTCGAAATCTTGCCGCGGCTGGTAGGGATTGGGGCGAATTTTCCTCACCTCGATGAGCATCACGATACCGACAGAGACCCCGTCGTCGAGCGGGAGTTCCCGTGTCCGTTCCGGAGAAAGCGGCGCAGAGGGGATGAGGGCATCCAGTCCACGTCCTAAACCGAGAGCAGAGCGTGCCTTGGGGCTCATTGGACTTCTCTGCCTGTTGGGACATTTTCTGGCAGTGCCGTTCCGTGTCCTGAGGTCGGCTGGAGAAGTTCGGGATTGCGTTCTAAGAGCTCCTGCGCCAACTCCAGGTAGTTGCGCGTGCCTTGACAGAGGGCATCGTAGAGGAGGACAGGTTTCCCATGGCTTGGAGCTTCCGAGAGGCGGACATTGCGAGCGATGACCGTGCGGAAGGTCTTCGCTCCGAAGTGGCGGCGTACTTCTTCCAGGACTTGGTTGGAGAGCCGAAGCCGACCGTCGTACATTGTGAGCAGCACGCCCTCGATGTCCAACCCAGGGTTGAGATGGCGCCGGACGATGGCAATCGTATTGAGAAGCTGCCCTAATCCTTCGAGCGCGTAGTACTCGCACTGAACCGGAATCAGCACTGAATCAGCCGCTGTCAGAGCGTTCAACGTCAAAAGACCCAGGGACGGGGGGCAGTCGATGAGGATAAAGCTGTACTTGCGCCGAACTGCTTCGAGCACGGTGCGGAGGATGCGCTCGCGCTGGGGGAGATCCACCATTTCGATTTCTGCCCCGACCAGGTTGATGTGGGAAGGCAACACCCAGAGGAAAGGGAGTTCTGTCGGGACGATTGCCTCCTGAATGGGGATACCGCCGATGAGGACCTCGTATGTGGTCTTGTCCAGCCGCCGGCTCTCGATGCCCAAGCCATTGGAAGCGTTCGCTTGGGGATCGATGTCGAGCAAGAGCACCGGATACTCCATGACAGCAAGCGAAGCTGCCAGATTGATGGCGGTGGTGGTCTTGCCTACCCCGCCTTTCTGGTTCGCGATGGCAATCACTTTCCCCATCGAGCACGTTCACTCCTGTGATGCCGACATGAGCTCTGGGCAGAGGAACCAGAAGAGTGCCAGCAGGACTAGCGAATGGCGGATCTGCCCGCGGCGGACCAGCTCGGGCAGCTCTTCGAGCGGGACGAGCCGGACAGCGAGTTCTTCGTGGCGATCCCACCGCGGCTCTGCAATGCGGCGGCAGCCGCGCCAGAGATAAGAGTAGCACGTGTTGGTCAGGAAGGCAGGATTTGGGTAGTTGATGCCCAGGAGTTGGGCCGGTTCTTCGGAGGCGTAGCCAGTCTCTTCGCGGCATTCCCGTTCCGCAGCGCTGCGCGGGTCCTCGCCCGGGGCGACCATCCCGCCAGGAATTTCCAGCGTGAATGTGTCAATGCCGTGCCGGTACTGCTCCACCAACACGACGTGCCCCTCAGCGGTGATAGGGACGATGTTGACCCATGTCGGGGCTTCCAGGACAACGAATTCGGCAACCTGGTCTCGGACAGGATGACGGCGACGCACCGTCCAGAGGGTGAAGATGCTATAGTGAGCGTGGCACTTCCGTTCGAGGGTCTCCCAAGTAGCTGGATTGCTCTGGTGCTCAAGCCGTATCACCGGAGTCCTCCTGTGGGATTCACTTCTCGGCGCAGTAAAATTACGAAAGTTTGGTAAGGCTCTTCAGCGGCGATGTCCCTGTCGGCGTAGCCATTTGCGCAGTGCCGCTAGCTGTGCAGGGGTATCTACGCCCTTGAGCGGTCCTTCAACAGGGACGCACCCGATTCTCAGCCCAGCTTCCAGCAGGCGGAGTTGTTCTAAGCCCTCAGCGCGTTCCAGGGGAGTAGGCGAGAGGTGGCGAAAGAGCTGCAACACGGGCGCCCGGTAAGCGTAAATGCCGATGTGCTTCCAGAAGCGTGTCTGGGTAAGCCATTTCCCCAAGGGGACATCCCGCACGAACGGGATAGGAGACCGCGAGAAGTAGAGAGCGCTGCCATCGCTGCGGAGCACGACCTTGACGACCATCGGCGAGGAAAGCTCGTGGGGCTTTTCCAGGGGCTCAATGAGCGTGGCAGCATCCCAGCTCGGTTGCGCACTGAGGGCAGCCAGCAATGCCTCGATGTGCGCAGCCTGCAGGAGCGGTTCATCAGCTTGGAGGTTGACCACAATGTCTGCCGTAAGCTGCAGCTGCTGGTAAGCAACGGCAACCCGGTCGGTCCCACTGGGGAGCTCGGTCGGCGTTAGCAAGACTTCGGCTCCGAAGCGGCGGCAGGTAGCGGCGATGCGCTCGTGGTCGGTGGCAATCACGACGCGCTGCAGGCTCGGTGCTGTGCAGGCAGCCTCCCAGACCCACTGCACCAGAGGTTTCCCGCAGAGCTTCCGGAGAGGTTTGCCCGGGAGCCGCTGGGAGGCATACCGGGCAGGGATAATCCCGACAGCGGTCATTCAATCACCTTCGGTACCCGGAAGAAGACCCCGTTGTGCTTCGGGGCGTTCCGAAGCGCTTCCTCCCGTGGCAGTGAGGGCTGCGGGATATCCTCACGGAACGCGTTCTCTACGGGCACTACCTGCACCAGAGGCTCGACCTCTTCCAGCTGGAGGCTCTCGATGAGGCTGATGAATTCTACAATGCGCTGGAACTGCGCCGTGAAGGCAGTCAGCTCCTCTGTACTAAAGCGCAGCCGTGCTAGTTCAGCGATGTGTTCCACGAGGGTGCGTGTGTCCATTGGTGGGGATGTGTCTGAGACGACATTTCCGCAACCCAACCGGCGATGCGCTCCCGGAGTGCCTGGAGCCATTCCTCTTGTGCCCGGCGTCCTAGGTCTGGTGGAACCTCCAGGGGAGCGCCGATGCGGACGCGGGCACTGCCGGGACGGAATCGGAGTGTGTGGGGGGGCAGCAGGGCATGTGTGCCAGCGATTGCGACTGGTACAATCGGCAGCGAGAGGCTCTGTGCCAAGATCAGCGCTCCACGGCGGAACGGGCGCACCGAGCCATCCGGAGAACGCCCTCCCTCGGCGAACACTACCGGGGATAACCCATAGGAGCGAACGCGCTGCCGCGTCAGTTCCATTTGCCAGTGGGCATCCAGTGCCCGCCGGGTAATCGGGACGTACGGCATCCGCCGCAGAACCCAGCCGAAGAAGGGGATACGCTCGAGCCCCTTTTTGTAGAGGAAACAGAGCCGATGGGGGAGCGCAGCAACCAGTACCGGGATGTCCAGCAGACTGCTGTGATTGCTCACGTAAATGACCGGTTCCTGGACAGGGAGATTTTCGCCTCCTTCCACGTGGAGGTGGACCCCACAGAGCCGGAGCATCGTCTGTGCCCAGCCGGGCACTGCCTCCAGGAGCCGCCGGTGAGCCCTTCGCTTCGGCAGCAGGAGAGCCCACGTTGAGGCAGCAATGGTGTACCCGACAATTGCTCCTGCCCGAAGTCCATATCCGAGAAGCCCACCTGTCCACATGGCATGTGCAAACTTAGGAAGTTGCCAGGGTGGTCGGCGGCTCAACTGTACACTGGAGAGTGAGCAGAAGCCGCTGCAGCCGAACTTCCGCACCGAAGCGCTGGGCATGGTCTTGCCGGAGAGCCGGGGCGTACTGCTCCTGATAGCGCTGGAAGGCGGATTCGTCAAGGCAGTCGTACTCAACCAGGAACACCGCTACCTCGCCAGCCAGAGCTTCCCGCCAGAGAAGGGCTCGCTGGAAGCAGCCCGTTGCCAGCACGGCAGGAATGTGCTGCTGGCACATCCATGTATACCACTCTGCTGCCCGCGGGATTGGAACTTCGGCGATGACCACGTAGCGTACCATCCTGTTCAAGCTTCCTGCCGATGTGCCGATGACAAGAGCAGAAGACGAGCACATGCGGTGTCCATGGCTATGTCCACAAACCAAGAACCTCGGACAAGCTTCGATGCAGAGTTCTGGGAACGCCCGTATGCCCAGGCGCGGACGGTGCTTTTCTGCCCGACTGCCGCTATCGGAGATGCGATATTGTTGACGGCGGTGGTCAGTGAGCTCAAGCGCCAATACCCACACCTGCAGATTGTACTCTGCGGGCAAGAACCAGCAGAGTGGGTCTTCCGGCATCACCCTGCCATCACTGCCTTTCTGCCTGCTGGGGGGACGCAGGAAGCGCACGCGCGGGCGGCAGCAGACGTTGTGCTCGAGTATGAGGGGCTTATTGCACGGCTTCCTGAGTACTACAATGGCATCGGGCTGCTGGAGATACTGGCAAACATTGCGGGGATTCGGTTGGGTGAGCCGCAGTTTGCCTACGATGTTGAGCCCTCCGAGGCGGAAGCAGCAGCGGCGCTCCTGCGTCCCTATGGTGAGTGTCTCTCCATCGGTGTCCAGCTCTGGACCCCGAAGGATGAGCGCCGGAGCTATCCGCATCGGCGTGCTCTCCTGCAGGAGCTCCACCGTCGTTTGCCCGAGGCGCTGTTCATCTGGTTCGGAACCGAGCCGTTTGCCGCCGAGGAGCTTCCCTGGCTCCTCGACTGTGGACGGCTCCGGGTGCCGTTCCGCCTCCAGGTAGCGCTTGCCTTTCAATGTGCGGCGTTCCTTACCATTGACAGTGTTTTCTTCCACATCGGGCGGTTACTCTGCCGCAAGCCGACGCTCCTGCTTGCTGGGGTGACGAACCCACTGTTGTTTGGCGGCTACGGCATCCCCTTTGCTTTCTTCCGGAATGAGCGCCTACCGTGTTTGAATTGCTATTGGCGCATGCCCTGTCGGCGGGAGTGCATGGAAGAGCTATCCCCGGGGGCTGTTGCAGAGGCCTTCGAGCGGATGCTCCGCCAGGGCGTTCCCCCGCTGCCACCGCTGCCTGTCGTGGAGCTTGAACTCCGGGCAGGTGAAGCGTGGAAAGGAAAGCTCCTGCACGCCCTCTGGTACCAACGGACGGGAGTCCGTCTGCGATTGCGTGACCGGGACGGGATTCTGCCACCCTATGCTCAGCAGTGGAACGGAGTCGAGGTTGAAACTGGCACAGCTGCGCCCACAGCGCCGGAGGATGGTGTGCCTTTCCACATTGTCTGGGAGGGGACGCAGTTCCAGCACCATTCGCTGGCGATTGTCAACCGGGCGCATTGTCTCAATGTGCTGCGGGGGACCTCAGCAGAGCTGACGCTGGTGCCGTACGAGACCGATGCATTTAGCCCGGAGGGGCACGCGGACTACGAGCTGCTAGCGGCACATGATGTGCGTCGGAAAGGGTGGACAAGCCCCGCCACGATTTGGATCCGCCATCAGTGGCCGCCAAATCCTGCCCCGCCGCCGTCCGGAGCACGCTGGATTGTCATGCAGCCGTATGAGTTCGGAGCCTGGCCGCAGAAGTACCTTCCGGCGTTCCAGCATGCGGAGGAAATCTGGACTCCCTCGACGGCATCGCGCCTGAGCTTCGTCCGTTCAGGGATACCGCCGGAGAAAGTGCAGGTTATCCCGAACGGGATCGATCCGCAGCGCTTCCGTCCCGATGGGGAGCGTTTTCCGTTGTCGACGGCGAAGCGTTTCCGGCTCCTTTTCGTCGGCGGCACGCTCTACCGGAAGGGAGTGGACATTCTCCTCCGGGCATATCTCCGGGCATTCTCCGCTGCCGATGATGTCTGCCTGGTCATCAAAGAGCTCGGCAGCACGACGTTCTACCAGGGCATGACAATGGGGCAGCTCATCGAGCGGCTCTGCCGGGAGCCGGAAGCGCCGGAGATTTGCTACGTGGAGCAGGTGCTCACGGAGGAGGAAATGGCAGCCCTCTACCGAGCGTGTACAGTATTTGTCAGCCCGTACCGGGGCGAAGGCTTTTCGCTGCCGACTCTGGAGGCAATGGCGTGCGGGCTTCCGGTCATCGTCACGGCTGGAGGCGCAACGGATGACTTCGTGGATGAGAGCGTTGGCTGGCGTCTTCCGGCGCAGCGTCGGTCTCTGGGATGGACGCTCAATGGGCTCCCGATGGCGAACGAAGCCTTTCTGCTGGAACCAGATAGCGAGGCACTGGTCCAGCTGCTGCGGCAGCTCTACGAGGAGCCCGCAGTATGTCGTATCAAAGGGATCCGGGCTGCCGGGCGCGCTCGGCAGCAGTGGACGTGGAAACGGGCAACGGTGCGGTTGCTTACCCGCATTGATGTGCTCTGCGGTACCTCTCTGTCCCGGGAGGCAGAGGAGCGCTTGCCCGATGCTCACGATGGCAGCATCCTGCTTGCCCGCGCAGAGGAAGCTCTGGCTGCGGGTCAGCTTGCCCATGCCTACCAGTGGTATGAGCAGGCGGTGAGCCAGGCGGAGGGCATGCCGCTGGAATACCGGCGTCGAGCTTACCTGCAACTGGCACTTCTGAAGCTGAGTGCTGGCGATGGGGAAGAAGCGCAGCGGTGGTGGCACCACGCCTTCGAGCTCAGCAGTAACTCTCCAGATGTGCTCTACGGTGCGGCACTGCTTGAGGCGTGGCGGGGACGATGGGAGAGGAGCCGAGAGATCCTACAGCACCTGCTTGACCACTGGCACGAGGAGCGCTTTCGCTGTGTGTTGGAGCTCTCTCGGCAGCGCCTGCTGCGAGAATACGCTCGGGCATGCCTCTTCGGCGGCTGGGTTGAGGAAGCCGATCCGCTGTACCAGGAGCTTCTCCAACAGGGGGACGAAGAGCCAGAACTCTTGCTGGAGGCAGCCTATGCTGCTGAGCTCCGGGGGCAACATGCCCGGGCTGAGGCTCTCCGGCGCCGTGCCGACGACCTTACCGCTGCTGCAGAAACGGGAGTACCAGTGCCTCCAGCTGCTCTACCTCTGCCCGTGTCGGAGCCTCTACGATGAAGCGCAGGATCGGCTCCGTATTGGATGCCCGCAGGTGGAGCCATCCATTGCCAATGCGGGCGTAGAGCCCATCGTCGCGGCGGATTTCCGCCGCTTGCGGCGTAAGCCGGCGGAGAAGCTGCTCGAACAAGGGCGCAAGTGACTCGGGGCGGGCAAAAACGTGTTTGCGCATGATTGGTCGGGGAAGCTCGGCGACCAGTTCGGAGAGCCGTCGCTGCTTTTGTGCCAGCAGTCCTAAGATGAGGAGAGTGCCCACCAGGGCATCACGCCCGTAGTGGACATGCGGCACGATCACCCCTCCACTGCCTTCGCCCCCGAGAACCCCCCGGGTCTGACGGAGCAGATGGACGACATTGACTTCTCCCACGGGAGAGCGGAGCACGCGGGCGCCATAGGTTCGGGCAACGGCGTCGACAACGGAGCTCGTCGAGTAGTTGACCACAATCACCGGCTGATAGTCTTTCCCACAGGCTGCCTGCCGGTTTTCCAGGACTGCCTGCATTGCCAGGGCAATGGTGAGTTCTTCCCAGAGGCAGGTGCCCGTTTCGTCCACCAGCACGAGCCGATCGGCATCCGGGTCTATGGCAAGACCGAGATCGGCTCCCGTTCGGCGGACCCAGGCTGCCAGTTCCTGGAGGTGCTCCGGCAGCGGTTCTGGCGGATGGGGGAAGATGCCGCTTCCATCGGCGTGGAGGAGGGTGAGACGACAGCGCAGCTGCTGTAAGAGCTGGGGGAGAATCGAAGAGGCAGAGGCATTGACTGCGTCGACAACGACGTGGAAGCCCTCCGGGAGAATCCGTTCTCCGAGCTGCCGCAGCCAGCGGGGACGCCAGAGGCTGCGGAGGTGTTCTGCCACTGCTTGGGCGTGCATCCAGCGCACGGGGTGGAAGCCGTGCTGGTGCCCGTTGGGGTGCGGAGCACCGCCGGAGCGGGCTTCGCGGTAGAAGAGCGTTGCGTCGAGCGTGAGCCCATCGGCACCGAAGAACTTCAACCCGTGCCAATCGGCGGGATTGTGTGACGCTGTAATGGCGATCCCACCAGCAAGTCGCCGTCGGGCAATCCACGTCTGGATCGTCGGGGTCGGCACAATCCCCAGACGGTGGATGCGGCGTTCCTCCGTCTGCAAGATGGCTACCGCGAACTCCTCGAGCTGCTCTGCCCCTTGGCGTCCATCCCACCCAACAGCGAGCGTGCCCTCAGGAAGGCGCCGGCAGAACGAGCGCAGCATCCCCTCGATGAGCTCCGGGGAGAAGTCCTCCAGCGTGAAGCGTAGTCCGGATACGGAACAGATAAGCGCCATCCTTGTCAGCGAGCTTTAGGGACAGCTCTGGGGTCAGCGCGGAGGAGCCTCTCAAGCTCCTCCGCCCGGCGGGGCAATGCGGCGGAGAGCAGCTCGGCTCCGCTGTCGGTGATGAGCACTACATCCTCGATGCGGATGCCGATTCCCCACCACCGCTGTTCGCATGGACTGCCCGGCGGGATGTAAACGCCGGGCTCGACCGTGATGACGAAGCCGGGACGGAGCGTGTCGAGAGGACCAACATCGTGCACGTCCAGCCCGAGGTGATGCGAGGTAGAGTGCGGAAAGTAGCGCCGGATATCGCTCGTGTCGCTGAGGATGCCCAGCTCGTAGAGCCGCTTCTGGAGGACCGCGACGGCTTTCCAGTGCGGCAGACGGAAAGGGACGCCAGGGCGACATGCAGCGATGGCAGAGTCTTGAGCTTCGAGCACTGCTTGGTAGAGCGCACGCTGCTCTGGAGTGAAGTGCCCGCTGATAGGAAAAGTCCGAGTGATGTCGGCAGCGTAGCCGGCGTACTCGGCACCGCAATCGACCAAGACGAGCTCACCCTGGTGGATACGCCGGCGGGCGTCGGTATAGTGCAGGATGCACGCATTGGGACCAGAGGCCAGAATGGTCGGGAAGGCCGTTCCATCGGCACCGAGCCGGCGCATCTCGGCTTCTAGCAGGGCTTGCAACTCCCACTCTCCCATGCCTGGGCGAGCCTGTCGCCACAGCGAGACGAGCGCTTCCCCCGTGATAGTCAAAGCCCGTCGGAGAAGACGCAGTTCGTGGGTATCCTTGGCTGCGCGCATCCGCGTAAGAGGCGGGAAACCCTGCCGGAGCACCAGCTGGGGAAAGCGCTCGCGTGCCCATTCCCTCTCCAGTCGTTCAGCGAAGAGCACGCGTCCGGACAGGGGAAGCCGGAGCCCCGGTGTTGGGTATGCCACTACATAGAGCGTATCGAGCTCTGGCAGGAGATGCTGCAGGAGGCTATCGAATTGGGGGCGGGGCAGCACAGGGAGGCGTAGCAGGTGCTCTGCCTCTGCCGGTCCCATCCGTGCCCCATTCCAGCGCTCTCGCAGAGGATTCCGCTCCGGAATGCCGAGGAGTTCTTGCAAGCGGCGTCCTCCCAGCTCAACACCCTTCGGGCTGAGCAGGAGTGCTGCGTCGGGCTCGCTAACCCCGGTCAAATACCACAACCAGCTGCTCTGCCGGTAGGGATAGAGCACATCGCCGGTGCGTACCTTCGGCTCTGCAGCGAACACCACCAGGAGTGAGTGCGGACCAAGGTAACGGAGGAGCTGGGAACGACGGGCAGCGTAGACCTCCGGGACGAGTGCGTCCGGATAGGGGTACTCGTACGGCGGACGCCACCCTTCGTCTTCCGTTGGGACCTGTGCGGAGAAAGCAGGTGGTAGCAGGAGGAAGCCAGCCACGAGCCACACCCGGCTGCCCATCAGGAGCCGGAGAAAGTGCCGGTGCACGGTTCTGCTCCTGTGCTTACTTCAACACCCGGCGCAAGCTCTGCAGGAACTGCTCCTTAGTTCGCGCCCCGACGATGCGCTCGACGATACGCCCGTTCGCGTCAATGATGAAGGTGGTCGGGATCGCCAGAATGTTGCCATAGGCGTCTGCTAAGCGAACATCGCCGAGGACATTCAGGTACGGGACTCCGCGGGCTTCCAGGAAGCTGCGGACCTTTTCCTGTGCGTTTGCACCTTGGTCCAGGCTTACCCCCAGCAGGAGGAACTTCTCCGCAGGGAGCTCTCGATGGAGCTCGACGAGGTCGGGAATTTCCCGACGGCAAGGACCGCACCAAGTTGCCCAGAAGTTGAGCAAGACGACGCGATTGCGCGCCAGCTCTGAGAAGCGAACGCGGCGCCCATTCCCATCACGCCAGGCAAAGTCTGGTGCTCGGTTGCTATTGGCGGGGAAGACCTCCTCCACCACGGGGACATGGGGTGAGGTCACAGCTGCTGACGTTGCTGGTTGGGGAGGGCGCTGCGCTGAGCAGGCAGTGTTGAGCGCGAGCATGCCGCTGACGAGGGCACTACCGAAAAGTATCGCTGCCACATAGCGAGCTCTGTGCGATGTCATTGCCGCAGTTCCAGAAGCTGTTTGACCTGTTCGGGCGGAAGCGTGGTTGCCAGTCCGCAGACCATCCCTCCTGCTGTCCAGAAAGCGCACGTGGCGGGCTGTCCCGGGCAACCCCAGTACCACCGTTGCTGAGTAAGCGTGCTCCAGATAGTGGAGTCCAACCATAGCCGACCGTTGTGGAAGTCCCTCTCGGGAGCTTCTGCCAGCAGGAGCCACCCTTCGGGAGCTCTATAGACGAGCACGGGAAGCTTGTAGCTATCAACCTGGCGCAAGCTTGCCCCGATAAACTGGAGGTCTTCCTCCACGTAGGGGAAGACCACTGGGGTAGGAGCCCCGTGTTGGGCGAAAAATAGCTGGGCGGCGGTGGTATCGTGCAGGGGCGTGATGGAGAATTTCCCTTGCTGGAGCTCTTGGAGGCTGCTCAGAAGTGCTGTTGCAAAGCACGGTGGGGCGGCATGGCTAAACGGACCCCAGCCGAAATACCACAGGAGCAAAGCGCCGAGCGCGAGAGCGGCGGCTGCCGGCATCAACCAGCGGCGCCGTGTAGGGGACCGCGCCGGGAGAAGCATCCGGCGAATGTCCGAGCGCAATTCCGGCGGAGCTGGGTAGCGTAAAGACAGGTGGCGTGCTCGCAGGAGCGTGCGGACTTCCATCTCCTGCCGGTAGAGCCTCCCATACTCCGGCTGCTGCAGGAGCTGCTCCAGCCTCTGCCGGATCTCTGCGTCTAACGGGAGTCCGTCCACGTAGGCAGAGAGATACTGTTCGAGAAAGTCACGCTCGGAACTCATTGCTGTCGAGAGGGATTGTCAGAGACGTTCCAGCCGCGGTGCCGGGCGTACTCTTGCAGGAGCTGTGCCAGGCGAGCGCGTGCCCGGTGAAGCCGTGAGCGAACCGTTCCCACAGGGACGCCCAGCATGCGGGCAACATCTTCGTACGAAAGGTCTTCAAGGTCGCAGAGAATGACGATTGTCCGGAAAGATTCAGGCAGGGCATTGAGCGCCCGGAGGACTTCCTCATCGAGCGCTGTTCGGGAAAGCTCCTCTTCGACCGATGGGGTAGCTGCTTCCAGGGGTGGTGGGAGCTCCTCCTCGTCTTCCTGTTCGGTATAGGGAAGCGTTTCCGGAGAACGCTGCCGACGGCGGTAGTGCGTAATGTAGAGATTGCGTGTGATGGTCAGCAGCCACGCCTTACAGTTCGTCCCGGGTTGGAAGCTTTCCCAGCTCTGCCAGGCACGCAAGTAGGTTTCCTGCGTCAGGTCGCGGGCAAGTTCCCGGTCGCGGCACAGGTAGAGGGCAAAGGAGTAGACCGCGTCCAGATGTGGGAGGGCTTCCCGTTCGAAGTCGCGATATCGTTTCTCTCGGTCCATCAGCTCATGGTGAGGTCGCAGGGTCTGGCGGCAGGGGTTCCCAGGTGCGCAGGAGTTCGACCAAGAGACGGACACCGACGCCAGTCCCTCCCTTAGGCATGTAGTCGGTCTCCTTCGGAGCAATTGCCGTACCGGCAATATCCAGGTGCGCCCAGGGATAGTCCCCGATGAAGTGCTTGAGGAAGAGGGCGGCTGTAATTGCTCCGGCGGGGCGCCCACCGGAGTTTTTGACATCTGCGACATCGCTTTTGATGAGCTCGCCGTACTCTTCGTAGAGGGGCAGCTCCCAGACACGCTCGTAGGTGCGTTCGCCTGCTCGCTTGAGCCGTTCCAGGAGTTCACGGTGGTTCCCGAACAGCCCGGAGGCAACGTGCCCGAGAGCAACGACACAGGCGCCTGTCAGGGTTGCCAGGTCAATGACCGCTTGGGGCTTATATCGCTCAGCGTATGCCAGGGCGTCGGCAAGGATGAGCCGCCCTTCGGCATCGGTGTTCTCTATCTCGGCAGTTTTCCCATTGAGGAACCGCAAGATATCGCCCGGGACCATTGCCGAGCCGCTGGGCATGTTTTCCGTTGCTGGAACCAGCCCGACGAGGTTGAGCGGCAGCCGGAGACGGGCAACAACGTAGAGGGTCCCAATGACAGAGGCGGCACCGTGCATATCAGCTTTCATCTCGCTCATATTCGCTGCCGGCTTCAGGGAAATGCCGCCCGTGTCGAAGGTGATGCCCTTCCCAACCAGGACAATAGGCGGCTGCGAGCGCCGAGTTCCCCAGTACTCCATGATGATGAACACCGGTGGGCGAGCACTGCCACGATTGACCCCGAGTAAGCCGCCCATGCCCAGGCGCTCAATCTGCGCTTTATTGAGCACACGGACACTGAAGCCCGCCCGATTCCCAGCCTCACGTGCGCGCTCGGCAAGGGTTTCAGGGTAGATCTCGTTGGGCGGCGCATTCGCAAGGTCCCGCGTCAGGAAGACGCCTTCACACAGCGTGCGGGTAAATTCCACCACAGGCTGGAAGCGCCGCTGCTCGGCGGTATGGGGAGCGCAGACGGTGAAGCGTTCCACAAGCCCGTTGTCTTGCTGCGTTGTGATGTACTTTGCGAAGCGATATTGGCTCAAGACCGCGCCTTCCAGCGCTGCCTGCAAGAAATCCTCCGGGCGTATTCCGCCGAGATCTTCCGTCGGGGTAGGAAGGGCAAGGTGTTGTATCCGAAGCTGGGCAGCGCGTTTGGCTGCGGAAGCCGCTGCACGGCGGATGGTCTCCAGGCTCAGTCGTGCCTCTGGACCCAACCCAGCAATCAGGAGCCGAGGCGCCCGGATGGCTTTCCCGGCGTAGATGACCACGACGCTTTTCGCCTTCCCGGTCAAGTCGCCGCTTCGCCGTGCGTCATCAACTGCCGGGATGAGCTCGGCGAGCGAACGGCTCAGCTCTGGGACACGTTCTTCCGTAACGAACAAGAGCACGGCGTCGGCATCAACGGCTTTCCAGTCCTTCCGGCGCAGTTCAATGCTCGGCATAGGAGCCTCACAGGGTTCAACACATCGCGTATTCCTCAGCTGGGCAAAACTACAAAACCCGCGTGCGCTCCTCCGGCTCTCGGCGCGATGCCCTAAGTTTGTAGTAGGTTGCATCCAGGACGAAGGTGCACTCTTGCGGAGTAGTCCGATGGAACGGCGTGAATTTCTCGGACTGCTGAGTCTTCTTGGAACCGTCGGAGCGACACGATGGGCAGCTCAGCAGGGACAGCACGAAGCGCTCAGCGGAGCACTCACAGAGCACAAGCTTCCCCCATTGCCTTATCCGTACGATGCGCTGGAGCCGTACATTGATGCAAAGACGATGGAATTGCACCACAGCAAGCACCATCAGGCGTATGTCGATGGGCTCAATCGCGCTGAGCGTGAGCTGGCACGAGCCCGCGCAACGGGCGACTTCACGTACGTGGAGTACTGGTCGAAGAAAGCTGCCTTCAACGCCGGGGGACATTTTCTGCACACGCTTTTCTGGAACATCATGGCGCCGCCAGGGAAGGGCGGTGGCGGCGAGCCTACGGGGCTGCTGCGGCAGCTCATCGAGCGGGATTTCGGCAGCGTCGATGCCTTTCGGCGCCATTTCGCTGCGGCAGCTCTTGCCGTTGAGGGGAGCGGATGGGCACTGCTGCACTACCGCCTTGCCGATGGGCGCCTTTTGGTCCTGCAGGCGGAAAATCAGCACAAGCTCGCCCCCTGGGGAACAGTTCCCATCTTGGGCTTAGATGTCTGGGAACACGCCTACTACCTCAAGTACCAGAACCGCCGCAAGGACTACATTGACGCCTGGTGGAATGTGGTCAATTGGGCACAAGTGCAGGAGAATCTGCAGGCGGTCATGGGGAAATAGATGGACGCGGTCATCCTTGCCGGAGGCTTGGGGGAGCGGCTGCGCCCGCTGACGAAGATCATTCCAAAACCGCTCCTGCCTGTTGGGGAACGCTCCGTGCTGGAGATCACGCTTCTGGGGCTCAAACGGAGCGGGGTGCGCCGTGTCTTCGTCGCGCTCAACTATCAGTCCGAGCTCTTCAAAGCCTTTCTGGGTGATGGCAGTCGCTGGGGATTGCAAGTGGAGTGCTCGGTCGAAGACATCCCCCTGGGGACCGCCGGACCACTGCGCTTGTTTGCCACACGGTTGCGCCGTCCTTTCGTGGTCATCAATGGCGACATCCTCACGAATCTGGATTTCCGCCAGCTGGTGCGCTACCATCGCCGCATGCAGGCATGGTTGACAGTTGTGACCAAAGAGATTGTGCTCCCCCTGCGGTATGGGGTGGTCACTGCCGACGGCGGCTACATCCGGTGCGTGGAAGAAAAGCCCAATCTCTGCGCCGAAGTCGTTGCGGGCATCTACGCTTGTAACCCGCAGGTGTTCGATTACATCCCGGAACGGACGTACTACACAATGCCCGAGCTCATCCAGCGCCTCCTGGCGGAAGGGAAGCCAGTGGCGCAGTTCCCGCTCCACGACTATTGGCTCGACATTGGGCAGATGGAAGACTACGAGCGGGCACAGGAGCTCTACGTCAAAGGGGCATTCCGTGAGGTTCTGGAATCTGATGGGACGTGAGCCGAATTTCCACCGTCCGTGGTACCCGGTTGCGCTGGAGCTCTTCCGTGCTGCAGCGCAGGGGAGACGATGCCGGGTGGTAGATGTCGGGGGCGGGGCAGCGGAAATGGCGCTCCTGCTGCGGGATGAAGGGCATGAGGTGGACTTCCTCGACATTGACCCGGAGAATGTCTCCCGTGCTCGGGCACTCGGCTTCCGGGCATACCAGCACGACTGCAATCGCCCCTTGACCGAGGTGTTGGTACCGGCATCCTACGACGCCGCGTTGGTGCTGGAGGTTATCGAGCATGTTTTCCACACGCAGGTTTTGTTGCGAAGTCTCCGGGAATGCCTCCGTCCGGGAGGGTTTCTCGTGCTGACAACACCGAACGTTGCTCATCTCCACTGGCGACTGCGGGCGCTGCTGGGGCAGCCCCCTCGCGGGGAGGGCTACCATGTCCGATTTTTCACCTACCGGCGGCTGCTTGCAGAGCTCCAGCAAGCGGGCTTCTCCGTTGAGCGGGAAGCACACGCGACGTCTACCTTCGGCATCAATGCAGTCCGGACATGGCTGGGCAAGCCTCCGGTACGGCTGCCGCTCCCGAAGGGACTGCGGGGGCTCCTGGTACGGAGTTTCGCACTGGTTGCACGGACAGCGTAGATGGACTGGCCGGTGTTCTATCGCGGGCGCCGCGTTCTGGTCTTCGGTGGTGCAGGATTCCTGGGGAGCCATCTAGCAGAACAGCTGGTCAAGCTCGCGGCAGAGGTCGTTGTCGTTGACGCCTTTGTCCCAGGCAGTGGGGCACGCCGCGAGAACCTCCAGCAGATTGCCCCGGCAATTGAGCTCATTGAAGACAACTACGGTGCCGTCCACCGCTGGGCAGCCCGGCTCCAGCCGGACTCGGTCATTTTCCACTGCGCGGCATTCAACACCCATAGCTGGTGTAATGAGCATCCCGAAGAAGACGCCAGGTGGAATTACGTGCCCAACTGTGCCCTGGCTGCATTCCTGCGTCGGCTCCCCTTCCCGGTACGCCTCCTCTATGCGAGCTCCCGCACTGTCTACGGTCTTACGGCGAGGCGTTCTCTGAGCGAGCACGATCGGGTTGCCCCTGCCGATGTTTACAGCCTTCACTGCTGGGCAAGTGAGCAGCTGCTACTCCACTATACTGGCGGGCAGCATGCGGTGGCAGCCTTGCGACTGCCCCATCTCTACGGTCCACGGCAGCGGCTGGAGGGGCAGGAGATTGGATTTGTCGGTCAAGTGCTCCGCGCAGCACTGCGAGGGGAGCCGTACGAACTCTATGCTCAGGGGATGGTCTGCCGGGATTTGCTCTATGTGACCGATGCAGCGGAGGTGTTCCTGCGTCTGGGAGCCTGCTCAGTCAGTGGTGTGTTCAACGTGCCGGGGGCGTATGTCCCCGCCCGTACCCTTGTCCACGTGCTTGAGACGCTGACAGGCTGGCGTGCGTATCGCTTCGTGGATACCCCTGCGCCCTCCTTCCCGCGTCTTTCGGGGAAACGCCTGCAGCAGGTGCTCGGCTGGCTCCCACAGACCTCCCTGTGGGAGGGCATGCGGATGACTGTTGCCGCACTCCAAGGGATGTGAGGCACGGTATTTTTGTGCTCCGTGGATTGGAGCACAAGCAGCGCTGTGGAGGATGGCATTTCAAGGCGTGGATTACTACCGCATCGATGACCTTCTGACCGAAGAGCAGAAGCTGGTCCGGCAGACCGTGCGGGAGTTTGTCGAGACGGAGGTCATCCCCATTATCGAGCAGCACTATCGGGAGGGAACATTCCCGATGCACTTGGTGCCGAAGATGGCAGAGCTGGGACTGTTCGGCATCACGCTCCCGCCGGAGTATGGCTGTGCTGGTGCGGATAACATCACCTACGGGCTGGTCATGCAAGAGCTGGAGCGAGGCGATTCTGCCATTCGCTCCTTTGTCTCCGTGCAGAGCGCCTTGGTGATGTACCCGATTTACACCTATGGCACCGAGGAACAGAAGCGCCGGTGGCTTCCCAAACTGGCTCGGGGAGAGGCTATCGGCTGTTTCGGGCTGACCGAGCCCGATTATGGCTCAAATCCAGCTGGGATGTTGACCACGGCACGCCGTACCGCCAATGGCTTCGTGCTCAATGGCACGAAGATGTGGATTACCAATGGCTCCATTGCTGACCTGGCGGTTGTCTGGGCAAAACTCGATGGCGAGGTCCATGGCTTTCTGGTCGAGAAAGGAACCCCAGGCTTCACCGCCGTGGAGATGAAGAACAAGCACTCGCTGCGGGCGTCCGTGACCTCCGAGCTGATCTTCCAGGACTGCGAGATCCCGGAGGAAAACATGCTGCAGGTCCGCGGACTGAAAGGTCCGTTGAGTTGTCTGACGCAAGCCCGCTATGGGATTGCCTGGGGAGCTGTCGGTTCAGCAATGGCAACTTTCGAGGTGGCGCTCACCTACGCGAAAACCCGCATTCAGTTCGGGCGCCCGATTGCCAGTTTCCAGCTCATCCAGGACAAGCTCGTCTGGATGCTTACCGAAATTACCAAAGCACAACTGCTCTGCTTCCGGCTCGGACAGCTCAAGGATGAGGGGAAGATGACCTTCCAGCAGGTCTCGTTGGCAAAGCGAAACAATGTGGATATTGCGCTCACGGTTGCCCGCATGGCACGGGAGATCCTCGGTGCCAATGGCATTCTGGATGAATACCCCGTCATGCGGCACATGATGAACCTGGAATCGGTCAAGACGTACGAAGGGACGCACGAGATCCACACGCTTATCCTCGGGGCTGACATTACGGGCTTTCCAGCCTTTACCTAAAAAGGTTCGGGCAGCTCGACGTCGGGTGCCAGGACGGAGGCGTCGTCGTTCTGTGGGTGATTGAGGCGGCGAGAAGCGGGGGCATACGCCATGCTATCGGCAGGGTACGGCTGGAGACAGCTGAGCGCAGTGGTAACCGGTGTTTGCTCGTGGAGCCAGAGGTGTTCTGCCTGGCGAGTAAGTACTGCCGGCATGCGGTCATGGATGCGGGCAACGAGTGCATTTGCCGGAACGGTCACAATGGCGAAGCTCCGGAGGAGTTCGCCAGTTTCCGGGTTGCACCACTCATCCCACAGCCCTGCCAGAGCGAAAAGCGGCTCTGTGGGGAGGAAGAAGCGGAAGGGGAAGCGCCCGCTGGGGTGTTTGAGCCATTCGTAGAAGGCTGTTGCGGGGACCAAGCAGCGCCGTCGAGAGAGCAGATGGCGGAAGCTGGGACGCTCACGCAGGCTCTCGGCACGCGCATTGATAAGCCGTCCGCCGAAATCTTCCGCTGCCCATGCCGGGGTCAGTCCCCAGCGGAAGAAGTCAAGCCGGTTCTGCCCTGCTTCCCGGTAGATCACGGGCAAAAACTGCAGTGGAGCGGCGTTGTAGCGTTCCACAGGAGGCGCCTCTGCTACCTGGAAGCGCTGCGATAGTTCCTCGCCCGAGCTGACGAGCATGTACCGACCACACATGGCTCTTGGAGTGCTGTCCAAGTGCCAGAGACGAAAAGCCACGGGGCTGTACGGTGTTCCGTACAAAAGTTGACTCCACATCCTCGCCGTGCTGGCATGGCAACCTTGTGCTGTGCTGCGTCGTAGAAGGGGGTATGGAGAGTTTCCTCAGGCATGGGGATGCGGATGGCAGACTTCTATACCCCTGAGCAAATTCGTCGGAAGCTGCGGCGGCAGCGGGTTCTGGCTTTCCTGCTTTTCCTCCTGGGTGCCTGCGCGGTTGCTGTGACCCTCCTGGAACTCTTCTCCCGTCTGGGGCTATAGGGACCCCAAGAGCCGTTGTATAGTGGACGCTGCTGCCGTATTTTTGCCATCGGCTTCGGTGCTCCAGTGAGCGCCGGGTGGTATGTTGAACCAGGGGTACGAGGTGTGCTATGAAGCGCGTCGCTGTTCTGCTGCTCGCTGCGGCGATGGCAACGCCTGCGGTGTTGGCGCAGAAGACCAAGCAGGGAGACAAGGCGTGGCTGTTTACGCTGTCCGGGCTCTCAAATCTGGGGGTCGGTGGATACAATGGAGGGATTGGGCTGCTGTACTATCTGAACGATGACTTGGGGTTGACTGTCGGTCTTGGCTTCGGGACGGCAAGCCAGACGACGAAGGCGCCTGCCGGCAGTGGCGGAGCGGACGAGAAACAGTCCCAGTTGCAGCTGACGGTCTCTCCTGGGCTCCGCTTCAACATCGCCTCTAGCGGTCCTGTTGTCGGCTACGCCGGAGTTGGGGTGTTCTTCGGACTTGGGAGCCAGACGGTAGAAAATCAGCAGCACGTCAGCGGGACTAAGACGGAAACCTCTACGACGAGCTTCGGGGCTGGCGTGACGCTCGGTGCCGAATGGTTTGCCTGGAGCAACGTCTCGCTGGGTGCCAGCTACAGTTTGAGCTTCTCAACGAGTTCGGGGAAGGTGAAGACAACAGCTGGTGGGAGCACTACAGAGCAAGATGCTCCCTCGACGACGACCATTACCACCTCCCCCTCAGGCGCCTTTACGCTCTCCATTTACTGGTAAGCCACGCTGAGCCTGTCAACAGTGAAGCGCCCGTGCTCGAACGGGCGCTTCGTTTTTTGTGGTCAGGGAGGGAGTCGAACCCCCGACACGGGGATTTTCAGTCCCCTGCTCTACCACCTGAGCTACCTGACCACTGGGGCTGCGCGAAATTAGGAACTGGGTGAGTTTCCCGTGGCGCACACGATGCGCTGGCAGTTTCGGTGGGAGCAGTGGCGAGCGCTGCCGGTCCAGCTCCGTGTGCGAAAGTTGTGGCAGCGGATCGTGCAACAGCGTCGTCCTCCGGTACCGCGGATCCAGCAGTACGGCGAGGGGACAGGGAACATTGTGCCATTCGTACGGCTCCCGCCTGCGGTAGTGCTTGAGCCGTTTCGGACACATTTCCGGGAATGGTGGGAGCGTCTCCGAGGAGGGTACATCCAGCTTTTCGCTCCGTGTTGGCTCTCTGTGCCGGAGCAGGAGCCGCCTGTAGGCGGTGTGGAAGTGTCCGTCCCGGAGGGCTTCCGTTGGTGGGATTGGCACAAGGATGTGTTCTCAGGCTATCGTTGGGCGGAGCGGCACCCCAGGCGTCCGTTCCCCTTAGGGGTGGACCCGAAGGTCCCGTGGGAGCTCGGGCGCTTACAGTTCCTGCCAGCGCTGGTGTTGTTTGCTCATCTGGAGGAGGCGACAGCGGCGACAATTCTGGAGTGGTGTCGTCTGCGAGTTGTGGACTTCCTCGTGCAGAACCCGCCGGGCTCTGGCATTCAGTGGGCATCACCGCTTGAGGTGGCTGTTCGGGCAGTATCGCTCCAGCTCTTCTGGGACTTTGCTCAGAAGGTGCGACTCGTAGATGTTTCCTTGGAGCGCTTGCTGTTCCGCAGCTTCCTCGAGCACGGGGAGTTCTTGATGCGCCATCTGGAATGGAACGGCGGACTGCGAGGGAACCATTACGTGGGAAATGTCGTGGGCTTGCTGAGCCTTGGGGTGGCGTTGCAGGGAGTCCCTGTGGCTGATACGTGGCTGGCATTCGGCATACGGGAGCTGATCAGCGAAGTACTCACGCAGTTCCTTCCCGATGGGGGACATTGGGAGGGGTCGGTGTACTACCACCGCTTTGTGCTGGAAATGGCGCTGTACGGGACAGCGCTTGTCCTGGCACTTCCTCCAGAGCGGGTGCAGGCTCTTGGGCGCTACGCGGTGCATCTCTGGCACGGGGAGCGTCCGCTAGCCCCGCCTCCTCTTCCAGAGTACCCACTGATGGGGAGCCAGAGGACTTCGCCCTTCCCGCCGGAATACTGGGAGCGCTTACGGGCAGCGGTGCACTTTGCCGCAGCCTTGACGAAGCCGAACGGGACGGCACCACAGATTGGCGATCACGATAGTGGGCGCTGGCTCAAGCCCATTCCGCGTTGGGTGTGGAGCTCGCCGTGTCAGACGGAAACCTACGTGCTCCCGCCTGCTTGCTCTGCGGCGGCAGAGTTCCACGAGAATCCCCGCGATATGATGCCGACACTGGGGCTTGCAGCACTACTCTGTCGTGGGTGTCCGCCGGAGTGGGAACAGCAGCCGGAGATGTGGCTCTTCCCGCGTGTGCCTATCTTGGAGCTCGGCACAGTAGCTCCGGTTGAGGTTTTCCCGGATTTCGGGGTGGTGGTCTACCGCTGGGGGGAATACATGCTGACAGTTCGATGCGGTGGGCTGGCGGGCATGCATCCTTCAGGAGGGCATATGCACTGCGATCAGCTCTCGCTTGAGCTCACCTTCAGGGACTCGGAGATCCTCATTGACCCAGGAACGTACTGCTACGGCTCATCTGCCGAGTGGCGGAACCGTTTCCGTTCAACAGCAGCACATACAACACTGACCGTGCACGGCGAGGAGCAATTCCGCTTCTTCGGGCATTCATCAGAGGCACTCTTTTGGCTCTTTCGGCGGGGCGTGCATGCTCGCATCCTTTCTCGCAGCGAGCGGGAGTTTGTCGGGGAGTTTGAGCACCCGCATTACCGGCATCGCCGGACTTTGCGCCTTTTCCCGGAGGGCATAGAGGGGATAGACCAATACTGGGGTTCAGCGCCTGCTGCTTTACACTTCCACCTTGCTCCCGGTGTTAGCCTCGAGCTTCGGGGTCCACAGGAGATGCTCTGGAGGAGTTCAGCGGGCACGCTCCGCTTCTGCAGCTCGGCAGCGGCGGAGTGCCTCGACGACTGGGTATCACCCGGCTACGGTATGCTCCAGCGCAGCCGGATGATTCGCATTGCGCTGGGACCCTTTGGGGAAGTCCGCTGGCTCCTGGAACGTGTTGGCTAGAACTCCAGGTCTACGCCCATGAGCATGAAGCGCTCAGCACCGGGGAAGAAGTGGCGCCCTTCGGCTCCAGCGGCGTAGAGCGCGTTGAACAGATTGTGGACCTGCACTCGTAGGATGAGTTGCTGCACTCCGAGCAGCCGCGGGATTCCCCAGCGGAGATCCACGTCCACGACCGTGTAAGGGTCAACGACGTTGTCCCGATAGTCGGCGATACTGGGATCCTGGGCAGCGTATTCGGCAAGCCTGCTACCGAAATTGTCCGAGTAGAACTTCCCGACGTGGCGCACCAGCAGTTGTGCCTGGAGGCGTCCGACGTGGTAGCGCAGGTATCCCGAGAGCAGTATATCCGGGAAGCCCGCAACCGGATTGCCGTTGAGCGAAAAGGGCGTTCCGCTCCCGCTGTAGTAGGTGTACTCCAGAATCCGGTTGCGGCTCAAGGTTGCGGCAAGCCCGACCGTGAGGGAACCCCACCGGGGAGTGCGGAACAGCTCGGCAGCAGCATCGAGTTCTACCCCAATATGCCGTGTCCGGGGAGCGTTCCCGTCGATGGGAGCGCCGAAGACATCGACACGTCCGCTTTTGACCAGCTCGTTGAAGAACTCCATCCAGAAACCGCCCACAGAGGCACGCAGACGTTCGGACTGGTACCGCCACCCTAGCTCGATATCGAGCATGTGTTCGGGTCTGACCAGAGGCTTAGAGAAGTCGTAGCGGGGAACACCACCGACGGTATCGCTTTCAAACAGCGGGCGGGCGCCGAAGTAGGAGTCTTCGGCAGCATAGAGGTTGCGCATCCGGGGTTCGCGAGAGGTGAAAGCAATCATGGTGAAGAGCTCCTGTTCGGGAGTTGGGCGCCATAGTATGCCCAGCCGAGGGTTGACAAACGTATAGCGGACATCGAACAGCGTCCCGCTGCCCCAGACAGTGTCTCCGGAACGGGTAAGGTACCAGGTGTAGCGATTGCCTGCCTTTTCGTTGCGAATACGGTAGCTATGATGGACAAGCTGCCCTTCGAGATTGAGTGCCAGCTGAGGGGAGAGCCAGTACTGTTCACGAGCGAAGAGAGAGAAAATGTCACGGACACCCTCGTACTGGTAGATCTTGTACTCAGGGTCGAAGTTCGTGGGGAGGAGTTCGGCATAGCGAACTTTGCCCCAGTGGACGGAGCGGTGGAGCCGGAGTTCTGCCCCCAGCAGGAGTTCACCCGAGCGGTGTTTCCACACGAGGCGAGGGATCCAGCCGCCTTGCTTATTGCCTACGAATGCCCGAATGACGGCGTTGCGTGGGTAGACCGTATCGGGCAAGTCCCAGCCGTACTCGCGGGTCAAGCGCAGGGTTCGTGCATCCGCCCAGGAGCCATCGAAATCGAAGAAGCCATCGCCGGTGTAGTAGAAGAGCACGGATTTGAGCTCGAGGCTGTCGGTGATGCGCCAGTCGTTGAGTAGCTCGTAGTGCGGCTGGGAGAAGTTCTCCAGCTCGATCGGACGCCGTTCGACGGCAAAGCCAATTTGGCGGTAGGTGCTGTCGTATTCCCACCAGGCGTAGTTCTTTCGGCGCAGTGTCAGGTCTTTGATGTGTTCCTTCGGGATGCCGTAGTAGGTCAGCCCGTCGGCAAGTGGACCACCGAAGATGTTGATTTGCGTGGTGAGGCGCTCATCGAAGCGTGCCCCGCTGAGGAAGTAGCTGTTGAGTTCCGCCCAACTCTGGTCCCGGTAGCCCCAGGAGTTGATGCGCGCCATGCGCCCGTAAATGGCGTAGCGCCCGTCGAGAAGCCCGGAAGAGACTTCCAGAGCATAGCGCTGGACGGTCGGCTGCAGAACGGTTTTCCCGGCGGCACCGAATTGCTGCCATCCGTTGCTGAGACTGACTCGGATGACGCGCTCGGTCAGGAAGTTCGAGGTCGTGATGTTGATACTTCCCCCGATGGCAGCAGCGCCGTAGTTGATCAGCCCAGCGCCCCGCTGTACCTGGATGGAGCCCACGCTGGCAGCCAAGTCCGGAAAGTCAATCCAGTACACGTTGTGGTCTTCCGGGTCGTTCTGCGGCACCCCATTGATGAGCACCGCAATGCGCCGCTGGTCAAAGCCGCGCATGACCAGCGTGGAGTAGCCAATCTGGTTCCCATTCTGCGACCAAACGAAGACGGAAGGAAGTGCATTGAGCAGCGTTGGGAAATCTTGCACCGTGTAGCGCTGGACAATGTCGCTGCGCTCAATTTCCGCAAAGGGAACGGGACTTTTCCCAGCTTCTGCCCGCGTCGTTGTGACCGTGACGGCAGGGAGCTGATAGAGGCGCAGCGTGTCGGTGCGCTCGTCGGTCTGCTGCGCCCATACAGCAAGAGGAGCGAGGACAAGGAGATGGACAGCGCGCATGGCTCGATCCCTCCACACGTTCGGTTGGACACACCACTTGTCCGTGTGGAGGTGCTTGCGCAGAAAGGGAGGCGTTGAGAGGCGTGCAGCACGAACGGCGGGTTCGCTACCGCTCCGTTTTCCCTACGCCGGCATTACCCGGATCAGGTTCGAAGGGTATCCTCTCAGCCTCGCCTTCGAGAGGCGAAGCACCCCCAACGGAGCTGCCGCGAAATTAGGGATTGCGTGTTTCTCACCGACCCCCCAGCCCGAAGCGCAGTCCGGCAAGGAGGACGAGCTGGTCGTAATTGCCCAGCACGAGTTTGAGTTCCCCGAAAGCTGCGCCGAAGTCGAGCCGAAGCTCGCCTCCGATGCCGAGATTGAGCCCGATTTCGGAATTGCTGGCGGTGGTAAAGCCGAGATCAAGGCTTTCCTGAGCATACTGCAGTCCGAAAAGCCCGTAGAGACGCTGTCCCTGCCGCCGCTGCTCGTAGAAGATGTAGTGGGCATTGCCATCGAGCGTCCAGAAGGTGTGCCCGGATTCGGTGAAGAAGTACTCGAAGTCGAGTGCTCCGCGGAGCGTTGGCGAGAAGCCGTGAATGACGCGGGCATCGAGCCCCGGCTTCTTGATCTTGCTCCCGTAGCAGAGCCCAATCCCGAGGCTGGTCTGTGCCTGTGCTGCTGTCCCGAGACCGATGAGGAGAAGCAGTGCAAGGAGGTGCCGCATTGGTCTGTCCTTCCGGGTGAGACATGCCCTTCGACGTGGCTCTATGGACGTAGGAACTGTCGGCATTGATGGGCAAAGAAGTCGCGGATGCTCTGGCAGACATACTGCAGTTGCTCCTCGGTCAGCTCCGGGTAGAGCGGGAGCGAGAGCAACTCGTGCTGGAAGCGCCAGGCAACGGGGAAATCCTCCGGGCGGTGCCCGAAGTGCTGGTATGCAGGGACGAAAGGGAGCGCTCGGGGATAGTGGATTTGGGTCTGGATCCCGCGGTCGGCAAGGAAGCGCTGGAGCTCATCCCGCCAGGGAGTGCGGACAACGTAGAGGTGGAAGACGTGACTGCAATGGGGGCGGATGCGGGGCAGGACGAGCTCGTCGAGGTCGGCAAGCAGCTCCGCGTAGCGCCGGGCAAGTTCTGCCCGCCGTGCAGTCCATTGATGGATGTAGCGCAGCTTGACTTGGAGAATCGCTGCTTGCAGACCATCGAGGCGACTGTTGATGCCCTCGAGCTCGTGCTCGTGCTTGGTCAGCGAGCCGTGATTGGCGAATTTCCGGGCGAAAGTAGCAATAGCGTCATCGGCGGTAATCAGAGCGCCGGCATCACCGTAAGCGCCCAGGTTTTTTGCAGGGTAGAAGCTGAAGGTCCCCACGCTGCCGAAGGTCCCCACAAGACGTCCGCGGTAGCAGGCGAAATGCGCCTGTGCACAGTCTTCGATGACCGCAAGCCCGTACCGCTGGGCAAGCTCGAGAATAGCATCCATTGCCGCAGGTTGCCCGTAGAGGTGGACCGGAATGATGGCGCGAGTACGCTCCGTGATGCGGGCTGCTGCGTGCTCGGGATCGAGCGTGTAGTAGTCGGGCTCAATGTCAACGAAGACTGGACGGGCGCCGGTCAGCGAGACGGTCTCCGCGGTGGAAATCCAGGTCAGAGCAGGAACCAACACCTCATCTCCGGGACCAATCCCCAGCGCTCGGAGTGCAATGAAGAGGGCATCAGTGCCATTGCCAACTCCGATACAGTGGGGTACTCCGTACGCGCGGGCATAGGCGTGCTCAAATGCTTCCACGTACTTGCCTTTGATGAAGGCAGCCTCTTCCAGGACGCGACCGATAGCGGCGTGAATCTCCGCCTGAATTGCCCGGTACTGTGCCCGCAGGTCAACGAATGGAACACGGACGCTCATCAGGGAGTGCCGTGCGCTGGTAAGTCCCGGAGCTTGCGGGCGGGATTCCCGGCGTAGATCCCCGGCTCCAGAATGTCCCGGGTAACGACGGAGCCCGCGCCAATGACGACGTCATCCACGATCCGCACCGGCAAAATGGTGGCATTGGTCCCGATGGCAACGCGATTGCCCACAACGGTTGGCTTCCACCCTTCCCGACTCGGCGCCGGTCTGCCAGTTTGAAAGGTGTCGTTGATGAACATGACCCCGTGCCCGATGAAGCACTCCTGCCCAATGGTGACCAACTCGCAGATGAACGAGTGCGACTGCACTCGGGTGCGCTTCCCAATCCGCACCCCACGCTGGATTTCCACAAACGGACCGATGAAGCACTCGTCGTCAATGAAGCACTCGTAGAGATTGACCGGCTCCACGACGATGACGTTGCGTCCGAAGACGACATCCCGGATCTGGACCTGCCAGCGGATTGGTTCATGACCTGCCATTGCTCTCCTCGTGCTCTGTGCTGCTGAGCCAGTGCTCGGCGGCAGCCAGAACGTGTTCCACCGTTGGGATATTCCCGCGTCCATCCCCCAGCACAGTTGCCATCGGAGAGTAAGGACCGACGTGGGCAGGGTCGGTGGCGACAAAAATAGCAACAACAGGGGTGCCGACCGCTGCTGCTAAGTGCATGAGCCCGGAATCGTTGCCGATGAACAGACGACAATGCTGCAGTACAGCCGCCGTTTCAGCAAGGTCGAGCTGCCCTGTGAGGTTGACAACAGGCTGGATCCCCGCGGCAAGCTGGGCTCCCAGAGGCTCTTCCCCACGACCGCCGAGGAGAACAATGCCGTAGCCTCTCTGGCACAGGGAGTGAGCCACCGCGCGGAAGTTGTCCGTTCCCCACCATTTCTGGGCACGTCCGCCCCCGGGATGGAGAGCAACCCAGGGGAAGGTTTGGGGAAGGAGCTGGCGTGCGCGTTGACGGGCGTGGTCGGCAACGGGATAGACGGGGCGCAGGGTGCCCTCGGGGATATTCTCCCCGAGCGCTCGCAGAAGGTCGAGATTGAGTTCAACGCGGTGACGCCCTTCGGGAGTAGGGCAGAGGTAGTGGAAGATGCAGGCAGTGTCTGGCTCGGAGCGCTCCGGGGATACGTGTTTGAGCCGCAGCCGCGCACGGCTGATGGCGGCAAAGAGCGCGTGACGCAGAGTGTTGCAGGGCTGTGCGCCGAGGAAGACGTCTGCTCGGAAACGCCAGCAGCGCCAGAGAGCGAGCAGCAGGGGGGTAATCCGGGATGGGTCTTCGTGGTAGCATATCAGCTCGAGCCTGGGGAAAGCCCGGAAAACCGGTGCTGACCGCGTATGTGTGATTACCCCAAGCCGAATATGCGGGTATCGGTGGCGCAGGAAGCAAAGGAGAGGGGTTGCCATGAGGGCATCCCCGATGCCGGCACCGCTGAGGAGCAAGACCCGACGTGCCTGACGCCAGCGGGAGCCCCGTTCTGCTGCAGATACGGGATGGGCGCTGGCACAGTGACACAGGAGCGCTTGCACGGCGCGTTTACTCTGCTGCCCTATGACGGCGCTGAATCGGGGCATGCCTCGTAGAGCTCCTCGGCAGGAAGACCCCGCAGCAGTTTCTCGAAGAGCTGGACAAGACGGTGGCGGTTGCGAGTCAGTCCGTGAACCTGTTCAGCATAGCGGCGGGCGTGCTCCCCCATTGCCCGAAGCTCGTCCGGGTGAGTAAGGAGCCATTCCAGCGCATGGCGTAAGCGCAGCCTGTTGCCCCCAGCACAAACACCCAGTCCCTGCCGCTGGAGAACTCCCCCGGGGTCAACCCAGAGCGAGACGACCGGTGTTTGCCGGAGCCATGCCTGGACAAACGTGTTGGGGAAGCCTTCGTAGAGCCCTGTGTGGAGCAGTACCCACGCCCGTTCCAGCAGGTCTTCGGCTTGGTCGACCGGGAGGGCACCGAGCAGGTGAACGCTTGGCGGCAGAGCACGCAGGGAGCGGAGTTCGGAGAGCTGCTCCGGACGTGTGACACCGGTGACAAAGGCAAATTCTGCCTGGGATGCCAGCTCTTCGGCAAGCCGAAGGGCGAGTCGGAGCTGAGCGTGCGGGCGATAGTTGTGGATCCAGACCACAAGCGGTGTTGGATGCTTCCGAACGGGGCGTCCGAGCTCAGGGTGGAGCGTCGGCAGCAGGATGCCCCGGCGCCGGTATCGGTGCCAGAGCATCTGGCGTTGTCCCTCGTGTTGCACGAAAATGTACGGAGCTCGGCGCAGGAGGCGGTGCATGCCAACATCGGACCACACGGCTGCGGGCAGAAGCAGCCATGAGCGCCACCGCGGGCGTCGGTGGAGGAGAAAGGTACGCACAGTGGGGAAGCGCCACCGCACGGTGTTATCCGAGGAGAGTGCGAAGACATACGGGAGTCCTCGTCGGAGGGCGAATTCCAGCACGACACCGCTTTCCTGCAGCACGCCCCAGCCCCGCTGGTAGAGCACGTCTGGGCGGAGCTCTTCCAGGAGCTGCTCGAGCTCCCGCCGGGGGACGCTCCAGCTATACGGGTACAGAGGGATCCACTGCAGGGAACATCCCGGTGCGAGCTCTTCCCGCCCTTCGATGCCCTTCAGACTATGGCACAGGTAGACAACCTCCCAGCCAGCCGCGTGGAGGGATTCGCCGAGATACCGTGTCTGGAGCTCAACACCCCCGGGATGCTCTCGCCAGAAGCGGTGCCCAGCAATGCAGAGGCGTGGCATGAGCCCGTCTCCGAGCTACCGCTGGAGCCATTCCCAGAGCAGTTGCTCGAATCGTTCCGGCTGCAGCCGTGGACGCTCGTACAGTCCCGCCTGCCAGCGTTGGCGGAACGCTTCGTAGAGAATCACAGCGCAAGCAACCGAGATGTTGAGGCTCTGCACCATTCCCACCTGCGGAATGAAACACGCCCCATCGGCCAGCTGACGTGCCTCGGGGGAAACACCTCGGTGCTCGTTCCCGAACACAATGGCAACGGGCTGTGTAAGGTCGAGCAAGTACACGTTGTGAGCTTCCGGTGTGAGGGCGGTTGCCCAAATCCGGCATCCCCCGGCGCGGAGCGCTGCGTAGCACGATGGGATATCCCGATGCCGACGCAGGAGGAGCCACTTGTAGGCGCTGGCTGAAGTGCGATGACTGATCTCGGGGAAGGGTTCGACCGTATAGACCAGGTGAACCTCCAGCACGCCGACGGCATCGCAGGTGCGCAGGACGGCGGAGACGTTGTGGGGATCGTGCACGTTTTCCAGCACCACGACCAAGTCCGGTTGGCGGCGAGAGAGGACGGAGATGAGCTTCTGCCGGCGCTGTGCTGTCCGCTCTTGGGCAAGGGTCATTTATCCGCTTCGCCCATGACCGGGTCAATGGAGCCGATGATGGCAACGACATCAGCGACCATCGAGCCTTCGCACAGGTAGGGGAGCGCTTGCAGATTGGCTGCCGAAGGAGAGCGGATCTTCAGCTTCCACGGCTGTCCGGTGCCGTCAGAGACAATGTAGAAGCCCAGTTCGCCTTTGGGGCTTTCAATGGCAGTATACGTCTCGCCAGGCTCGGGCATGACGCCGAAGTTGATGAGCATGAAGTCGTTGATGAGCTCCTCCATGCGGGTGTAGATCCGCTCTTTGCGCGGGAGAACGAACTTCGGGTCGTAGGCCAGCACTTCGCCCGGGGGCATCTTATCGAGTACTTGCCAGAGGATCTTGACACTCTCCTTCATTTCCTGGATGCGGACCATGTAGCGCGCCCAGGAGTCGCCATCCGGATACGTGATGACCTCGAAGTCCAGCTGGTCGTAGACCAAATACGGCTCATCCCGCCGCAGATCGCGCGGGACTCCCGAACCCCGCAGCGAAGGTCCTGTCAGCCCCAGTTGGATGGCTTTTTCTGCCGAGATGTAGCCCACTCCTGCCAGACGCTCGATGAAGATGCGGTTGCGGTGGACGACCTTCTCGAAGTACGCCAGCTCGTGGGGGAATTGTTCGAGCCACTCCCGGATTTTTGCGAACGCTTCTGGCGGTACATCGTTGGCAACGCCACCAATACGGGTGTAGCTCGTGGTGAAGCGGGCACCGCAGATGAGCTCGAAGATGTCGTAGAGCTTTTCCCGTTCCCGGAAGGTCCACAGGAACAGCGTCATGGCGCCCACATCCATGCAGGTCGCGCCCATTGCCATGAGGTGGGAGGAAATCCGTGCCAGCTCGGCAACCAGGACCCGAATCCACTGTGCCCGGGGTGGGGCTTCAATTCCGCAGGCATTCTCAATTGCCAGCGCAATGGCGACATTGTTCGACATCGGGGCAATGTAGTCGAGCCGGTCCGTGTGTGGAATGAACTCGTGGTAGGTGATGTTCTCTGCCAGCTTCTCGTAGCCCCGATGCAAGTATCCCAGCTCGGGCACGCATTTGATGACGGTTTCCCCATCCAGCCGCAGCAGAACGCGCAGCACACCGTGAGTTGCCGGATGCTGCGGTCCCATATTGAGCACGAGGTCGTTTTCCAGCGGGTCTTCGAAGAGGACACTCGTGTCGCGGTCCAGGAGCTGGCGCAGGATCTTTGCCTGGCGTACCTGTTGGACGTGTTCGACGAAGGCAATTTCGTCACGCGGCTTGCGCTCCTTCATTGGTGCGCTCCGATCAGAAAACCGAGCAAAATTACGCCAAAGCGGCTCCTCGGGAGAGCCGAGGCTTAGAGGAAATTCCGCCAGAGCATGGACTCAATCGGGACGGGTTTACGCTCTCGGTACTTCGAGCTCGGACGGCGGTGGTACGGGGTGAGTACCTCTCCCTTGACTTCGAAGTAGATGAGCTGCCCGATAGGCATGCCGGGGTAGATACGCACGGGCTTTTTGACCGAGATTTCCAGTGTCCAGTAGTTGCAGAAGCCGACATCGCCCTTGCCAGCGGTGGCGTGAATGTCTATACCCAGGCGCCCGATGCTGGACTTGCCCTCCAGGAAGGGCACGTGTGCATGCGTCTCGGTGTACTCCTCTGTCACGCCCAGGTAGAGCATGTTAGGCTGCAGAACGTAGCCTTCCTCCGGGAGCTCGAAGAGCTCGATGCGGTTGTGTTTCTTCGCGTCCAGAATTTCGTCCACGTAGACACCCAACACCTTCCCCAGATGCACATCGTAGCTGTTTGGACCTAAACACTCCGGGCGGAAGGGCTCGATGACGATGAGCCCTTTGGCGATGTTTTCCAGGATCTCCTTGTCCGAGAGAATCATGGGGCTCCCTCAGCAGCGGACCTACACACTCTTGAGCGCTTCCGCAATCGCTTCCAGCGAACGACGGGCATCGCCGAAGAGCATGTAGGTGTTGGGCTGGTAGAAGAGCTCATTCTCTACGCCGGCAAAGCCAGGATTCATCGAGCGCTTCAGCACGATGACCGTCCGGGCGTAGTCTACGTTGAGAATTGGCATGCCGTAGAGCGGGCTGCTGGGATCCTTCCGCGCGGCGGGATTGACCACGTCGTTGGCACCGACCACGAGCGCAACGTCGGTGTGCTCAAATTCGGGATTGATCTGCTCCATGTCGTAGAGCAGCTCGTAGGGGACATCGGCTTCCGCCAGCAATACATTCATATGTCCGGGCATGCGTCCGGCCACGGGATGGATGGCGAATTTCACATCAACACCGCGCTGCTGCAGGAGGGTGGCGAGCTTCTTGACTGCATGCTGTGCCTGTGCGACCGCCATGCCGTAGCCTGGGACAACGATGACCGAGCGCGCGTAGCCGAGAATGACGGCAGCATCCTCAGGCGTTGTGCTCCGCACTACGCGGTCGGTTGCCGTTCCAGCGGTAACCTCTGCCCCGAAAGCACCGAAGAGGACATTCGGCAGTGTCCGGTTCATTGCCACGCACATGATGTTGGTCAGGATGAAGCCCGAGGCCCCGACGAGCGTGCCAGCAATGATGAGCAGGTAGTTGTGCAGCACGAAGCCGGTACTCGCTGCTGCTAGCCCCGAGAGGGAGTTCAGGAAGGAGATGACTACCGGCATGTCTGCGCCACCAATCGGGATGACGAGCATAATCCCCAGCAGGGCAGAGAGCACAAGGACGGCGTAGAATAGTCCTGTCAGTGTTGGTTCTGCCCAGCTGTGCTGCTGCACCAGTGCCAGGATTGTGAGTCCCACAGCGGCTGCCGTCAGGAGAGCGTTCCAGAGCTGGTGCAGCGGAAGCACAATCGGGCGCCCGGTGAGGAGCTCCTGCAGCTTGGCAAAGGCAATGACACTGCCGGTGAAGGTGACGCTCCCGATGATGACGCTGGCGTGGATGGTGCCGATCAACACCCCGGACGCCTGAGAAAGCCCGTGGTGGAGCAGCAACCGCTCGATTTCTGCCGTTGCCACCAGTGCGGAAGCGGCTCCGCCAAAACCGTTGAGGAGAGCAACCATCTGCGGCATTGCTGTCATGCGCACGCGCAGCGCCATCACTGCCCCGAGTGCAGAGCCCAGCAGGACACCGAGCACAATCCATTCAAAGCGTACAATGCTGCGGTCCAGCAACGTCGCGACGATGCCCAGTGCCATACCTGCTGCCCCAAGGAGGTTGCCCGAGCGCGCCGTGCGCGGCGAGCTCAGACGCTTGAGCGCCACAATAAACATCGCCGAAGCAGCCAGGTATGCCAGATTAATGAGCGCTTCCATCCCGCTCTGCCGCCCTCTGGGAGCGGAACATGCGCAACATGCGGTCGGTGACCAGAAATCCCCCCACAACGTTGATCATCGCGCAGACAACTGCCGCAGTGCCGAGCACAGTCAACAGCGGAGACTCCGTCCGCCCCGCAATGAGCAAGGAGCCAATGATGGTGATGCCCGAGATTGCGTTCGAACCCGACATCAGCGGTGTGTGCAGAGTCGGCGGCACTTTTGAAATGACCTCAAAGCCCACGAAAGCAGCAAGGGTGAAGATGAAAATCGAGAAGAGCAGCTCGCTCATGCGGTGTCTCCTTCAGGCTGGGACATCTTCTGCCCGGAACGGGAAGAGGCGCCCATCGTGTACGACACACGTCTGGCGCAGGATTTCATCCTCGAAGTGGAGTCGCAGCTCTCCTTGCTGCCGGAAGAGTTGCAGGAAGCTCTCGAAGTTGCGGGCGAGGAGCTGGCTGGCGTGGATTGGGACAGTTGCCGGGAGATTGAGCGGACCGAAAATCTGCACCCCTCGGTACTCTCTCCACTCTCCTGGGCGGGTGAGCTCGCAGTTTCCTCCGGTCTCTGCTGCCAGGTCGACAATGAGGCTCCCAGGGTGCATCTGCTCGACCATGTTTGCGGTAATGAGCCGGGGTGCGGGACGCTCCGGAACAGCAGCCGTGGAAATGACAATATCAGCGCGGGCGACGTAGGTTGCCAGAGCCTCCCGCTGGCGACGTTGGACCTCTTCGGGAAGCTCCCGGGCGTAGCCGCCTCGTTGCTCGACCTGGTCTACCTCCAGCGTGATAGGCAGGAAGCGTGCCCCAAGACTTTCCACCTGCTCCTTGACCGCTGGGCGGATGTCGTACGCCTCCACGCGTGCCCCGAGGCGGCGGGCTGTGGCGATTGCCTGCAACCCTGCTACCCCTGCACCAATGACCAAAACGAGCGCCGGGGGAATAGTCCCGGCAGCTGTCACCATCATTGGCAGCAGACGCCCGAATCGCTCTGCCGCAACGATGACAGCCTTGTATCCCGCAATGGATGCCATCGAGGAGAGCACATCCATGCTCTGCGCACGGGAAATTCGGGGCAGACGCTCCAGGGCAAACGTTGTCACAGCCTGCTTCTGCAATTGGGCGAGTCGCTCCGGGTACCGCCATGCCTGCAGAATGCCAAGCAGGACTTGCCCCGGACGCATGTCCTCAATCTCGTCTGCCTCCGGCATGTGAAGCCGAATCAGGAAATCCGCTCGCTTGACTACTTCCCGAGCACTCGGGACTACCTCTGCTCCTGCCTCCTCGTAGGCGGTGTCCTGGAAATAGGCGCCCAGCCCGGCACCACTCTCCAGGATGACCTTGTACCCAAACTGCCTGAGGCGAGAGACAACCTCTGGGGTCAAAGCAGCCCGGCGCTCGCCCGTATGGGTTTCCCGCACAATGCCAACCGTTACCATCGGAATTCCAGCTGGAGACATGGAACAAAATTAGCGAAAACGGCTTGGCTTGCCCATGCCCCCTGACAGTCCGGCGGATGATTCCGGCAGCATGCCGGGCGAGCTGATTCCCGTTGGATTGATAGATTTGCATTCGTCGATGAATCCTCAGGCGCGCCATATTGCCAGGGTTGCGCGAGCGTTGTCCGAGCCTGCGCGGGTTCGGCTGCTGCGGGAACTTGCCCGGCGCGGGAGCATGCTCTGCTCGGAAGTCCAACAGTTTCTGGGATTGGCGCAGCCGACGGTATCGCATCACATCAAGGTACTGCTCGATGCAGGGCTGCTCTGCAGCCAGCGTGAAGGGCGGTACCTGCGGATTTGGCTCAACGGGGAAGGAATCCAGCAGTTTTGCCGGGCGCTCTCAGAGTTTGTCCCGATGACCTCGTGATGCTCTGGCGACGCCGTGCCATAGGGATGCGGGAAGGAGCAGGGGCAGAAGTGCGGCGCCTCTTCCCCACGTTTGACGCACGTCCGCACGATCCGTTCGTTTTGTTGGATGAGTTCACCGTGACTCCGCCGGCGGCGTTCCCAGAGCATGCCCATCAGGGTTTCGAGGCGGTGACGTATCTTCTCGAAGGCGCATTCCGACACCGAGACAGTCTGGGCAATGACAGCGTGGTTGGGACAGGAGGGGCTCAGCGTTTTACTGCCGGACGTGGGATTCGGCATGCCGAGGAGCCGGTCGGGGGCACTGCTCGGGGACTCCAGCTCTGGGTTGTGCTCCCGTTAGCGCTCCGGGGATGTGAGCCCTCGTACCAAGCAGTTGCGCACTTGAGCTGGGAGGAGTGTGAGGGAGGAGAGCGCTGCTGGATTGTCGGGGGAAGTTCTCCGCTCCAGCTCCGGACGCCGGTTGAGTACGTGCTGTTCCGCCTGCGCCCAGGTGCTCAGATCGTCCACCCGATTCCGAAGGGCTGGAATGGATTTGCCTATGTCCTGGCGGGGACAGGAAGTATCAATGGGCAGCTTGTCCGGAGAGGTGATGGGGTCCTGGTGCAGGATGAGAGGCATTTCCACTGTCGGGCGGCAGAAGAGATGCAGCTTGTGGTGGCATGTGGTCAGCCGTGGCGAGAGCCGATCCGGTTATACGGCGGTGCCGTGCTCTGAGATGCTCACAGGCATTGTGTTTGGTGTCGTTTGCCTCCAGGTTGCAGACCTCCAGCGGTCGCTGGAATTCTACCAGCGCCTGGGATTTCGCGTGGGACTGCTGGAGCCTCCAGTGGCGATTCTCACGGCTGCTGACCGCGAGCGGGCACTGCTTCTCCTCTGGGAACGCCCAGGAACACGCCCACTGCAGCAGGCGGAAGCGGGCTTGTACCACGTAGCATTCCGCCTGCCTTCGGAGAGCTTCTTGGCAGCGTTCCTGGCATTCGTGCTGCAGGATAGCCTCCTGCGCTCTGCCGTTGAGGGTGCCTCTGACCATCTGGTAAGCCAAGCCCTCTACCTCCGGGACCCTGACGGCAACGGGGTGGAAATCTCCGCCGACCGGGAGCCTCATCTCTGGCAGCGCGCAGATGGCGAAATCCTCATGGACACTCGTCCACTGGATATGCCGGCGCTCCTACGGCAGGTTCGGGAGCCCTGGAGTGGAATGCCAGCAGGCACGCGCATCGGGCATCTGCACTTCCGTGTCCTCTCACTGCCGGAGGCGGAGGCGTTCCTCCATGAGCTTTTGGGTTTTGCCGTCACGCTCCGCCGCTATCCCGGTGCGCGTTTCTTCGCTGCCGATGGCTACCACCACCATCTCGGAACCAACGTCTGGGGGCATCCACGGAAGCTCCCTCCGGCAGAAGCCGCTGGTGTGCGGCTCTGGAGCCTGGGCATCGGTGAGCCGGCAGCGTGGGCGGAGCTGGTCCGGCGCCTGCGTCCGCTTCCTCGCACGACCGTGAGAGGGTCTTGGTTGCTGCTGCAGGATCCGTGGGGAAGTACGCTCCTGGTGAGCGAAACATCGGTGCTTCCGACAACACCGAAAGCTGTGTGGCGTATGTTCAACCAATGTGCTGAGGTGCTGCGATGAACGTGCTCGTGCTCATCGGGCGGATTATCGTGGGCGTGTACTACCTGTACAACGCGCTCAACCATCTGGTCTTCGCACCAGGGCGGCTGGCCGAGTATGCCGCCTCCAAGGGGGTCCCGCTCCCGATGCTGGCGGTTATTGTTACGGGACTCCTGCTCCTGATCGGCGGTCTGAGTATCCTGCTGGGGGTTTACACTCGGGTGGGTGTCCTGGCACTCGTTCTGTTCTTCCTACCGGTGACCTTCTGGATGCACGATTTCTGGAACGTGGCAGACGAGATGCAGCGGATGGTGCAGATGATACAGTTCGTCAAAAACCTTGCTCTCATGGGTAGTGCTTTGATGTTCCTGGCGATTCCAGAACCGTGGCCGTATGCGCTCAAACTCGGGCAGAGTGGCTCTCGCGGGTAAGTCTCACAGCCATCGCTGAGCTGGGAATGGAAGTGCTGGTTTTCGTCGGACGGATGCTCTTCGGGCTTTACTGGCTCTACAATGCGCTCAATCATCTGGTCATTGCCCCGAAGGCGCTCGCCCAGTATGCAGCAATGAAGAAGGTACCGGCACCCTTGGGGATGGTGGTGCTGAGTGGACTTCTCCTGCTGATTGGGGCTATCACGATTCTGCTCGGCATTGCCATTCCTGTCGGGGTTGCGGCGTTGATCGTGTTCCTGGTGCCGGTGACCTTCTGGATGCACGACTTTTGGAACGTGCAGGACCCCATGCAGCGGATGGTAGAGATGGTGCAGTTCACGAAGAACCTCGCTCTGATTGGAGCGACGTTGCTGCTTTTGGGCATTCCGGAGCCGTGGCACTGGAGTCTGGCAGAGTAGGGTGAAGAGCTGCTCGGTGTGCGGAGGCTCCCCATCGCGAAGCTGGGGAGCCTTCGTCATTGTTCGCTGAGAAGAGGCACTGGGAGAAAGATGTCCGGAGAGCCGATCACGGTTGTTGGCATCGTTGGGAGCCTGCGGCGGGAGTCATACAACCGGAAGCTTCTCGTGACAGCGCAGCAGGTGGCGCCAGCGGATATGCACATTGAGGAAGTGCCGCTGGCGGGGGTCCCGCTCTTCAATCAGGATGAGGAGGACCCGCAGCCGCCGGTGGTGCGGCAGCTCAAGGAGCGCATTCGCTGTGCCGATGCCGTTTTGATTGCTACACCAGAGTACAACTACTCCATCCCCGGGGTGCTGAAGAATGCGCTCGACTGGATGGCGCGCCCGCCAGCGGAGAATCCCTTCGAGGAGAAGCCCGTTGCCATTATCGGCGCTACCACGGGGAGTTTCGGGACCCTCCGGGCGCAGCTCCACCTCCGGCAAGTGCTCTTCTACTTGAATGCCGATGTCGTCGCCAAGCCGGAGGTGCTTGTTGCCCATGTCAAAGAGAAGCTGGGTCCCGACGGAACCATTGCTGACCCGGTTGCCCGTGACCTGCTCCGACAGGTGCTCGAAGTGTTGCGTCGGCGAGTATTAGAACGACGGCAGCTCCAGAGGTTCCATGCGCGCTGAGGCTCTTCTGGGGCATGCTGCGGAACTACTGCGGGTGATGCTCCGCTCAGGACAGCCGCCCGATGCAGTTGCCCGGACCTACTTCCAGAGGCGTTCGTACCTGGGCAGTAAGGAACGGCGGTTTTTGGCGGAGGTCACCTTCGCGGCACTCCGGTGTCTGGGAACGCTGCGCCACTGTCTGGCTGAGGTAGCGCCTGCCAAAGCCCCGTCGTCTGAGTGGTTGCTGGTCTGTGCAATGGGGTGTCTTGGGCGAGGTCTGGGTCATGCCCATCTGACGCCAGCGTGTGCGGCAGCGCTCCGCCACTCGCTCTCCGCCAGCGAGGAGGAGTTTTGGGCGGAAGTGCTGCTCCAAGTCGGATGGGCAGGGCACGATGCGGAAGCGTGGATAGAGGCACTTTGGCAGAGTCTCTGTCGGCTCGAACGTGGGGTTGCGTCGTTGCTGGAGCAGCCGTATGGGGAGTGGGATGGATGGCAGTGGGCAGAGTTTGCCGCAGCATGTTCAATGCCTGAGTGGATTCTCCGCCGGTGGTTGGAGAATCCCTGGCTACGCTTTCAGGCGACGGAGGTGATCGGCATGTCGAAGGCACTGCAGCTGCCAGCATTTCCCTGCCTGCGGGTCAACACGCTGCGGGCGTCCCGACCGTGGGTGCTCCAGGAGCTCCAGCGAAGTGGAATTGGGGCATCGCCGACGTCCTTTTCACCCGATGGAATTCGGCTCTGGGAGCGTATTGCGCTCCACGAGCTCCCTCTTGTCCGTGAGGGCATCGTAGAGCTGCAGGAGGAAGCCAGTCAGCTGGTCGGCTATGCTGTAGCGCCGGAACGTGGGTGGCGGCTCTGGGATGCCTGTGCTGGAGCGGGGGGAAAGACACTACATCTGGCAGCGCTCCAGCACGACCAGGGGGAAATCTGGGCAAGCGATGTGGATGTGTTGCGGCTCCGAGCACTGCGGCAGCGGATGCGCCGGGCGGGGGTGCGTTCCGTGCAGGTGCTCCATCTCCCCAATGGCATGCTTCCGTCTGCACTCCCGCGCCGCTTCGATGCCCTCTTGGTAGATGCCCCCTGTTCGGGGTTGGGCACTGTGCGGCGTACTCCGACCCTGAAGTGGCGTCTTACTCCCGAGGCTCTCCAGCGCCATTGCCGCCGGCAGCGAGGGCTTCTGGAAGCATATGCCCCGCGAGTGGTTCCCGGAGGGGTGCTGGTCTACGCTACCTGCTCGCTCCTGCCTGAGGAGAACTTCGGTGTGGTGCAAGACTTCCTGCAGGCACATCCGGATTGGGAGTTGGAGCCGGTAGAGCCTCTCTGGCGAGCAGCTGGCATTGAGGTACCGTGCCTTCCCGCAGAGCAGGCACCGGTTCTCCTGCTTCCTTCTGTCCATGGAACCGATGGCTTTTTCATTGCCCGTCTGCGGCGCCGGCTCATCCGTGGGAGGCACGGGTGAGGGAGCTTGGACGTCCTCAGCGGGGTGTGCGCACGTGTCTGCCTTCCCTTCGGGCTGAGCTGGTACAGCGGGGACATTCGAATGAGGAGGAGCACATCCGAGGTGGAGCCGCGGTGGCGGGGAAGCGCCATCCTCCGGCAACTGCTGGCGGTGGTGGAAAAGGAGCTTCGCAGCGAGTTCCGACAGCGCGTCAGTGTTGCCGTCACGGTGCTCTCTGTCGGGGTGATTGTGCTCGTACTTGCCTTCGCGCTCGGGGGAACGCCCCTTTCGGGTGAGCTCTTCGCCGCACTCCTGTGGGTGGTCTTCTTCCTGGGTCTCAGTCCAGCCGTGGGACGGAGCTTCCTTGCAGAGGAGGAGCGGGGAACGCGGCTACTGCTCCATATGCTTACCTCTCCGGCAGCACTCTACTGGGGGAAGCTCACCACGAATGTGCTCATTGGGATGGTGACCAATGTGCTCGGCTATGGCTTGTTCCTGCTGTTTCTGCCGGTGCCTTCGACTCCGGAGCTGTGGGCAATCGGGGTACTCATTGCCGTGGCGGCTTTCGGCTTTGCGGCAACACTGACGCTTCTCTCCGCTGCCATTGCTGGTGCGCACCACCGTGGGGTACTGCTGCCGATTCTCGGACTCCCTGTTGTGGTGCCATTGGTACTACCAGGCATTGAGGCAACGCGACGTGTGGTTGAGCATGCTCCATGGGCAATGGTTATGCCGCTTGTCAACCTCATGGTGGGCTACGGTGGTGCGATTGCTATCGTTGGGTTCTGGCTCTTTGAATGGGTGTGGCAGGAGTAAAGCCGTGCGGTGTCTACGCGGGGCGTCCTCAGCGGAGGGCGATGATGGGAGCAGTCAGGATGCGCTGTCCCAGCTGCAAGCGGCACAGGTACAGCCCTGCTCTGAGGGCAGGGAGCGGCTGTGTGTGTTCCCCGGCAGGCTGCCAGCCTTCGAAGAGCACGGCTCTGTGGCATCCGAGGGCGTCGTAGAGTTCTAGTCGGACCACAGCGGCTTCGGGGACAGTGTACCGTACCATACCGTTCCCTTCGACGGGCTGCGGCTCAATGGAGAGTGCCGCCTCGGAGCACGGTGAGCCCTGGACAGAGCTTCCGGTCCGCTGCGTGTCGAGGAGGTATGCTTCCAAGCGCCCGGTAGCTTTCCGGTAGCCCCAGCCGACGATGAAGCGTCCATCCGGGGTGATAGCCCGAGCTTCGCGGAGCTCTGACCCATCGGGGAGCAAGGCGCGATAGACCTCCGTGAGATCTTCCATCCCGGTGCTCTCAGCCCAGCGGAAAGCACGGCGGGTCCCCTCTGGGGTATCGGACCAGCCAACCACCAGAGAGCCATCAGCGGAGACGGCGAGCGCTTTGCTCTGGGCACCACCGAGGGTGCCGAGATCTCGTATCCCTTCGCCATCTTTCCAGCGGAAAGCACTCATGGCCCCGGTTGGATGTTCTGCCCATCCGACCACGACACTCCCATCGGCGGAGACACCGAAAGCTTCTGCCCAAGTTCCGCCCAGAGTACCGAGGTCCTGCATTGTCCCATCGACCCACCGGAAGGCGCGCCATTCGCCAATCTCGCTATGGGCTTGTCCGACAACAACGCGTCCATCGGCGGAGACGGCAGCTGCCAAGCTTTCCGCTCCCCCGAGGGCTCCCAGGTCAACCATTCCGGTCTCCTGTGTCCAGCGGAAGGCGTGGCGGGCAGACCCTGGCACCGATGTCCAGCCTACCACGACGGAGCCATCGGCAGAGGAAGCTGTTGCAGCGCTGCCGTCAGGACCCAGCGCTCCGAGCAGTTCAGCGCTCGTCGGGGTCAGACGGAACGCCGCGGGGTAGCCATGCTCGTCTCGGAGCCATCCGACAATGGTGTTCCCATTGGCGGAAATCCAGCGGGCAGTGCTTTGCCTCCTCCCCAGTTCGGGGAAGAAGCGCCCCGTGGTGTTGACCCAGTAGTAGGCCACACGTTCGTGATCCGGGGTGAGGAGCTGCCCGACGACGATGTGCCCATCGGCGGAGATGCTGAAGGCTTTGCTCTCCCACAGTGGTGGGGTTTCCAGCCAGATCAGGTTCTGGGCAGCCGTCAGTGTGGGCAGAAGCAGGACGCAGAGATTCCGCCCCATGGTGAGGACCGTGTGCTGTCACACTCACTGTAGGACGAACACAGACGCGGCGTTCCTGTTACATTGCCCGCCGATACTGCCCGCCGACCTCGTAGAGGGCGTGCGTGAGCTGTCCCAGGGAGCAGACCTTGACTGCTTCCATGAGCTCGTCGAAGACGTTGCGCCCTTCCACCGCTGCTCGCTTGACACGTTCGAGCGCAGCTGGGGCACGCTCAGCGTTGCGTTTCCAGAAAGCGTGCAGATTGGCAATCTGCTGTTCCTTCTCCTCGCGGGTGGAGCGCACCACTTTTTCCGGCACAATGGTTGGGGAGCCGTTTTTGTCCAGGAACGTGTTGACCCCGATGATGGGGAGTGCACCGGAGTGCTTGAGCTGTTCGTAGTAGAGCGATTCCTCCTGGATTTTTGCCCGCTGGTACATGAGTTCCATGGCACCGAGCACACCGCCGCGTTCGTTGAGCCGGCGGAATTCCTCCAGGACAGCGCGCTCGACCATATCGGTCAGCTCCTCGATGAAGAAGGAGCCTTGCCAGGGATTTTCGTTCTTGGTAAGCCCCAGCTCCTTGGTGATGATGAGCTGAATGGCAACGGCGCGGCGCACGGATTCCTCCGTCGGGGTGGTAATGGCTTCGTCGTAGGCGTTGGTGTGGAGCGAGTTGCAATTGTCTGCGATGGCGTAGAGCGCCTGCAAGGTGGTGCGGATGTCGTTGAAGGCAATCTCTTGGGCGTGGAGCGAGCGCCCGGAGGTCTGGATGTGGTACTTGAGCATTTGCGAGCGCTCGTTGCCGCCGTACTTGTAGCGGATGACCTTTGCCCAGAGGCGGCGTGCCACGCGCCCGATGACCGTGTACTCCGGGTCCATGCCGTTGCTGAAGAAGAAGGAGAGGTTCGGGGCGAACTGGTCGATGTGCATGCCCCGGCTGAGGAAGTACTCCACGTAGGTGAAGGCGTTGGCGAGAGTGAAAGCCAGCTGCGTGATCGGGTTGGCACCTGCTTCGGCAATGTGGTAGCCCGAGATGGAGACCGAGTAGAAGTTGCGCACGCGGTTGCGCACGAAGTACTCCTGCACATCGCCCATCAGGCGCAGAGCGAACTCCACAGAGAAGATGCACGTGTTCTGTGCCTGGTCTTCCTTGAGGATGTCTGCCTGGACGGTGCCGCGCACGACCCGGAGCGTGTCGGCTTTGATCTTCTCGTAGACTTCTCGGGGCAGTACTTCATCGCCACTGACGCCCAGCAGGAGGAGTCCGAGCCCATTGTGTCCATCGGGCAACTCACCCTGGTAGACCGGGCGGGGCAGTCCTAGCTGGGCGTAGAGCTGCTCGATGCGGCGTTCGACCTCCTCGCGGAGCCCGGCCTGGAGAATGTACTTCTCGCACTGCTGGTCAATGGCGGTGTTGAAGAACATTGCCAGAATCATTGGCGCCGGACCGTTGATGGTCATCGAGACAGAGGTGGTCGGGGCGCACAGGTCGAAGCCAGAGTAGAGCTTTTTCGCATCGTCAATGGTGGCAATGCTGACGCCGGAGTTGCCCACCTTGCCGTAGATATCGGGACGGTAGTCGGGGTCTTCGCCGTAGAGAGTGACCGAATCGAAGGCGGTGCTGAGCCGTGCTGCGGGCATGCCGGAGCTGAGGTAGTGGAAGCGGCGGTTGGTCCGCTCCGGGGTTCCTTCACCGGCGAACATGCGTGTCGGGTCTTCAGTCTGCCGCTTGAAGGGATAGACGCCCGCCGTATACGGGAATCTGCCAGGGAAGTTCTCCTGCAGTGCCCAGCGCAGGATGTCGCCCCAGTCGTGGAAGCGCGGGAGCCCGATTTTGGGGATTTTCATCCGGCTCAGGCTCTCGGTGAAGTTCGCTACGCGGATTTCCCGCCCGCGGACGGTGTAGGTAAATTCCGGGGTGCGGTACTGCTGCAGGGTCTCTTCCCACGACTGCAGGATGTTCTGGCACTCCGGGTCTAGACGCTCCCAGAGCCGAGCGAACTCGGCTTCCAGCTCGGCAGTCTCCTTGCCGTGCTGGCGGTAGTGCTCGATCGTGCCGTGGAGCTGGTAGAGCCGGGATGCCAGCGCAGCCTGCTCGTCCACGAAGCGATTGTAGCGTTCTACTGTCTCGACAATCTCGCCCAGGTATCCCCGGCGGTGCGCCGGGATAATCTCGATTTTGCGTGTGAGCTCATAGCGCAAGTCCAAGTGCGGTGTCCAGTCCACACCCGTCTTGCGAGCCAGAGTGCGGATGAGCAGGGCATAGAGTGCATTGACCCCGGGGTCGTTGAATTGAGAAGCGATCGTGCCGACTACAGGGAGCTCCTCTGGTGCGGTATCCCACAGCCCGTGGCTACGTTGGTACTGCTTGCGCACGTCGCGGAGAGCATCCTGCGCCCCGAAGCGGTCAAATTTGTTGATGGCGATCAGATCCGCGTAGTCGATCATGTCGATCTTCTCCAGCTGGCTCGGGGCGCCGTACTCGGGGGTCATCACGTAGAGCGTCACGTCGGCAACATCCACGATGCTGGTATCGCTCTGCCCGATGCCAGCGGTTTCGACAATCACCAGGTCGAAGCCCGCAGCTTTGACAATGTCAATGGCGGCACGGACATTGCGATTGAGTGCCACATTGGCCTCCCGCGTGGCAAAAGAGCGCATGTACACGTGTGGATGGCTTGCCATATTGATGCGGATGCGGTCACCCAGGAGAGCACCGCCGGTTCGGCGCTTCGAGGGATCAACGGAGAGAATGGCAACACGCTTGTCGGGGAAGTCTGTCAGGAAGCGGCGCACGAGCTCATCGGTCAGGGAGGATTTCCCCGAACCTCCGGTGCCGGTGATGCCTAGGACGGGGATTGGGCGGGCGGGAATAGCGGCGCGGAGCGCTTCCAGGAAGCTCGGTGCCTGCTCGGGGTACTCTTCCACGAGCGTGATTGCCTGAGCGAGGGCGAGCGTCTCACCAGCACGCACGAAGCTGAGGAGGTCACCGTTGTACGTGATGGGCGGCAGGAAATCGCACTTCTGGAGCACGTCGTTGATCATCCCCTGCAGCCCCATTGCCCGCCCATCGTCTGGGTGGTAGATACGGGCAATCCCGTAGCGGTGGAGTTCTTGAATTTCCGAGGGCAGAATCGTGCCGCCCCCACCGCCGAAGATCTTGATGTGTCCGGCACCGCGTTCCCGGAGCAGGTCGTACATGTAGGTGAAAAACTCCATGTGCCCGCCTTGATAACTGGTCACGGCAATACCCTGGGTATACTCCTGGATGGCAGCTTCCACAATCTCCTGCGCCGAGCGGTTGTGCCCCAGGTGAATGACTTCGGCGCCCGTTGCCTGCATGATGCGCCGCATAATGTTGATGGCAGCATCATGCCCATCGAAGAGCGAGGCTGCCGTGACGATGCGGATGCGATGGCGAGGACGGTAGGGCGCTACAACCGGTGCCATGTCTTCCCGAGCTACGGAATCTCACATGCAGCATGCGTGGACGAATAGCTCTCCCTCTTGGTGGCTCTCCTTTGCCGTAGGGGAGAGCTGTCTGCAGTGCTCCCGGTAACTATCGCAAGCAAATCCCGGCACGGGCGGGTCCGGCATCTGTTCGAGCCCTGGTGCCGGGTGCAGTTCCGCTGGGAGCAATTCTAGGGGAGTCCCCGTGAGTGCGGGGCAGTGCCCGCTGAAAGGAGGAAAGCGAGTATACTTGCAGAAGCCGTTGACAGGGTCATGTTCCACTGTCTGTACAAGGAAAAATCTCCATTAGCGGTGATTTCCGCAGTGCTGGGGGACGGGAGGGCATTGACAAGTTCGCTGTCTGGGATGGACAGCGCTGGAGGAAGGCACTCGGGGATTCTGCTCCCGCGGTTATAGTTGATGGACTCACGGTGACTCCGTGGGGGATGGTTTTTGCTGTCCCGGGTGAAGTTCGGGTCGGGGAACAGCTGCTACGTGGCGTCGTCCTCTATGATGGGGAGCGCTTCCGCGTTGTAACCCCTATAGCAACCGAACGCTGGGCAATTGCTGCTGATACAGTTACGAGAACGCTGGTTTCCGGAGGTGCAGGTCAACTGAGGCGCATCTTTCTCGACGGACAGCCGGAAGTGGAGGTAGTGCTGGGTTCAGGAGTGCAACTCTCCGTTAGGGAAGATGGCTGGGGGTCGGGGAAAATTTTTGCGGTTCTCTGTGATGAAGGGGGCTGTTGGGTTGGAGGGGCGTTCCTCTATGCTAGGCGTCGTCTCTCCCAGGCGCTGGCATACTGGCGGCGGGAACCGGTGGGGATAGGGCAGGGGTGGGAAGGTAGCAGCAGGAGCAGTCGTGTCTATCCAGTACCGGCGGTGGGGGAAGCGGTGCTGGAGTACGAGCTGCAGCGTGGTGGGGAAGCGGTGCTGGAGCTGCTCGATGGGTTGGGGCGCTTGGTGCAGCGGCGGCAGCTGGGCTGGCGTGGGGCAGGGCAGCAGCGGGAGCGGCTCGGGCTTGCCGGGCTTGCCTCCGGGGTATACCACTGGCGGCTACGGGCAGGTGCCGAGGTGGTGACTGGTGTGCTGGTGGTGGTGCGGTAGAGCATGCTGCCCAGGAAGAGCCGGCGGAGAGGCGCAGAGCCAGTAAATTTGCACCCGGCGGGCAGATAGCTCAGGTGGTCCAGAGCGCTTGCCTTACAAGCAAGAGGTCGGGAGTTCGACTCTCCCTCTGCCCACGCAGGAGTGGCGGAACTGGCAGACGCGCCGGACTCAAAATCCGGTGGGGCTGAAAACCCCGTGTGGGTTCGACTCCCACCTCCTGCACGGCGGAAAGCGACCCTGTGCGGTCGCTTTCTTTGTGTCGTATGGTGCCTTCCCGGAAGAGGATGGATAGTCATCGGGCAGACAAGCGGGGACGAGCACTCGAGTGGTGGGTGCTCGGTGGGACGGTGTTTGTGAGCTTTGTGGATACGTTCGCACTCCTGCCGGTGCTGCCTGTGTACATGCGGCAGATTGGGGCGCAGCCCTGGCAGATAGGAATGCTCCTCAGTGTCTATTCGCTCGTTGGGATGGCAGGGCAACCCCTCGGGGGCTATGTAGCCGATGTTGTCGGGCGCAAGCGTCCGCTGGTTTTCAGTCTGCTGGGTTCGGCAGTGGCGTTGGGATTGTACGGGGCGGTGCCGTCGGTGTGGTGGCTGCTTGCCATGCGGGTGCTGCATGGACTGTCCGGGTCACTGTTCTTGCCTGCACTCTTCGCTTTACTGGGTGAACGGGCGGGAAGACAGCGGGCACAGGTAATGGGGCGGGCGGCAGCACTCATCGGGCTGGCAGCGATCGTTGCCCCGCCGGTCAGCGGTGTGATTGCTCGACTGTGGGGGGCACCAATGGTCTTCGGTATAGTTGCAGCTTTGATGGCACTTGCTGCCATTGGGGTTTGGTACACTGTGCCGGACACACTTCTGCCGGCAGTCGAGCCGCGGCGGCTCCGACCATGGGAAGTACTGCGAGTGCCGAGTCTGCGGGCAGTGTATGCGCTGACGGCGGCCTTTACGTTCTGCATGGGAACTCTGGCGTATGGGTTCCCGCTTCTGATGGTCGAGCGTGGGTACACGACAGCAACGGCAGGGAAGCTGCTGGGCTGGATGGCGCTGGTGGCAGTTCCGGTCATGGCGTTTCTCCGCTGGAGGCAGTTCTTTGCACGGGCGGTCTTGGGACTGGGTATTGTCCTGCTTTCCCTGCTGGGGATATGGTGGGCACACGGGGTAGCGCTCCTGGTGCTCTGCATGGGGCTCTATGGCGTTGGTTTTGGGCTGATCTTCCCGGCTGTCCATGTGCTGACCTTTGAGCAGGCGCCGGCTGAGCAGCGCGGCTCGGCGTTTGCCTTGCTCTACGTTGCCTACTCTGGCGGGTTGATTGCTGGACCTGCTGCGGCAGGGGTGCTCTCGGCGGTTGTGCTCCCGGCGGTGGTGGCGGCGGGTCTTGCGGCGGGAATTCTGATCGGGGTTGTTACATGGAATCTCCGACAGCGATGGGGGTGGTCGGTACGTCCGTAGAAGAGTATACTCCGGCGGCAGTCCTTGCTGCGGCGGTCGAGGCAGCGCTTGAAGCAGGGGCGCTGCTCCGCAGCGGCTTTGGGAGCTCGATGGTGGTGGAACGAAAGGAAGGACGGCACAACTTGGTGACGGACTACGATCGCCGGGCAGAGGAGCTTATTCTGGAGCGGCTCCGGCAGCGCTTCCCCGACTCTTCCTTCTGGGCAGAAGAGGGGGGCGCTTCGGGGAGATACCACCGAGGGGGACTGCGTTGGGTCGTTGACCCGCTGGATGGGACGGTCAATTTCGCCCACGGAATTCCGGTCTTCTGCGTGAGCATCGCGGCGCTACTGGGTGAGGAGCTGCTCTGCGGAGTTATCTACCAGCCGATGCTCGGGGAGCTGTTTACGGCGGTACGGGGCGAGGGGGCTTGGCTCAATGGCAGGCGTCTGCGGGTCTCGCAGACGGCGGCGCTAGAGGATGCGATCCTGGTGACGGGCTTCCCGTACGATGTGGCGGGTAACCCGGGCAATTGTATTGAGCATTTCGTGCGCTTCCTGCGGCTCGGTCTGCCAATTCGGCGTCTGGGGTCGGCAGCGCTCGATTTGGCGTATGTGGCAGCAGGGCGGTTTGATGGCTTCTGGGAAGTGGCACTCAATCCCTGGGATGTTGCGGCAGGGATTGTGCTGGTGGAGGAAGCCGGCGGGCGAGTGACGCACTACGATGGGAGCCCTCATCGTTTAGAGCCGCGCTCTTCGATCGTTGCCAGCAATGGGCAGATTCACGAGCAGATGCTAAGAGTTCTGCAGGAGTAAAGCATGCAGCTGACCGTGACGTATGTCTCCGGCTCCGGCAATACTTTCACGCTGATCCGAGAGGGACGGCGGCGTTTCCCGGTGACGGTCTGGCGGCAGCTGGCGCCGCAGCTGTGCCAGTGGACCGATGGCTTGCTTGTGCTGGGAAAGCCCGATGGGGAAGGGCGCGTTGTGGTCCAGTTCTTCAACCCCGACGGTTCTACCGGGATGCTCTGTGGCAACGGGGCGCGCTGTGCCGCAGCGCTCTTGCTCGGGGACAAGGGCGGGAGCGTGCGGCTCCTCTTCGCCGGGCGAGAGGTGGAGGCTACTGTCAGCGGACGGAATGTCCAGCTGCGTATGGCGCCGCCGCAGCAGTTTCCCCGAGAGCTCTCGCTTGAGCTCCCGGCAGGACGGCTGCGAGCATGGTTTGCCGATGTCGGGGCGCCACAGTTGGTGGTCCCAGTGCCGGAGTTGGCTGCTATTGGAGTACGGCGGGGATTGCAGCAGCTAGAGGTAGAGCATCTCGGACGGCAACTGCGCTTCCACGCTGCCTTTGCCCCAACCGGCACAAACGTGAGCTTCTATCAGCTGGCTCCTGAGGGAACGGTGGAAGTACGGACCTACGAGCGCGGCGTGGAACGGGAGACCCAGGCATGTGGGACAGCAGCCCTAGCGGTTGCCTTGACAGCGTGGGTGCGGGATGGGCTCCAGCCCCCTGTCCGGGTGCTCCCTGCCAGCCGGAGTGCGCTGCTGGTATCCTGGGAAGGGCAGACTCCAGCGGCGCTCCAAGCGCTTTTCCTGGAAGGACAGACCGAGGTGCTCGGCACCGATACGGTTGAGGTCACGCTTGGGGAGGAAGACGAGTGGGAGTAGAGCATTTCTGGCATCGAGCGCAGGCACGGTACGCCGAGCTGGTCGAGTATCGGCGCTGGCTCCATCGGCATCCGGAGCTCTCGTTCCGAGAGTGGCAGACGGCAGCTTATATCCGGGCGGTTCTGGAACGGCTCGCCATCCCTGCCCGGGCAGTTGCGGGAACTGGAACTGTTGCGGTGCTGGGGCAGGGAGAACCGTGTGTTGCCCTCCGGGCCGATATTGATGCCTTGCCTGTGCAGGAACAGACCGGCTTACCGTTTGCCTCCGAGCACGACGGCGTCATGCATGCTTGCGGACACGACATGCACACGGCAATGCTGCTGGGAGCAGCGGCACTGTTGAAAGAGCGCGAAGCAGCCTTGCCCGGGAGCGTCCTCCTGCTATTCCAGCCAGGCGAAGAGCAGCTCCCCGGGGGGGCACAGCAGATGCTCCGCGAGGGGGCTCTGGAAAACCCCACGCCGGTGTACGTCTTTGGGCAGCACGTCTTCCCAGAGCTGGAGGTTGGCTCGGTTGCTCTGGCAGCCGGACCGGTATTCGCCGCAACGGATGAGCTCTCCTGGACGTTGCGGGCTGCCGGTGGGCATGCCGCGCAGCCGCATCGGACGGGAGATCCGGTGGTTGCTGCCGCGGAGCTGATTCTGCATGCACAAACCTTGGTCAGCCGCCGGCGTGATCCGATGCAGCCAGCGGTGCTTTCCGTGACGGCAATCCAAGGCGGTACGGCGACGAACGTGATCCCTTCGGAGGTGCGCCTCTGCGGGACGCTGCGGAGCTTCGATGAGCAGTGGCGGCACGGAGCGCTCCAAGCACTGCAAGAGGCAACTCGGGCACTTGCTGCCCTGCATGGGGTGGAGGCACAGTTGGAGATCCGTCCGGGATATCCCGTCCTGCTCAACGATGGGCAAGCAGTTGAGCTAGTCCGGGAAGTTGCTGTCGCACTGCTCGGGGCAGAGCATGTGGTGCCCCTCCGCCCGGTGATGTGGGCGGAAGACTTCGCCTACTACAGTCAGCGTTTTCGGGCGGCGTTCTGGCTCCTTGGGGTGCGCCCGCCGGGGCAGGGAGCAATGCCAGGGCTTCACCATCCGTCCTTTGCCCCGAATGAGGATGCGTTGCCCATTGGCGCAGCACTTCTGGCGGCGGTAGCATGGCACGCGCTGGAGAGCCTCAGACGTTGACGCTCTGGATCGACGGCTCCTGCAGCTTCTGCTCTCGGCTCGGGCGATGGTTGCAGCGGCGTGCACGCCAGCGCGGACATGTGCTGCATCTGGCGGCACTCCCTGAAGGGGCGGAAGCGGTTGTGGTCGAGTGTGCCGGGCGTCGCATCGAAGGAGCCGAGGCGCTGCAGTGTGTGCTGCACTACCTGGGAGGCAGCTTTCGCATTGGAGCATGGCTGCTCGCAGTGATGCCAGAGCCGATCCGCCGATGGTGCTACCGATGGGTGGCACGGCACCGTTACTGGCTCTTTGGGCGCTCGGTCTGTGAGGTGGAGGATGGGAATGGCACGCGGGGGTGAACACACATTGCTGGTTGCTCTTGTGGTTTTGCTCCTGTTCGGGATTACGCTGGGTGTTGTCTGGTGGCGGCAGATGCAGCAGCACATGCAGCAGGTGTCCCCTCCGCGGGCGTGGACGCCGGAGGCGCTCGACAGTCTCGGACAGGCGTTCCTGCAGCGGCTGCAGCAGCTCCTCAACGAGACGCTGCAGCAGGGACCGGAAGCGGCTGTGCGCGTGTGTGCTGACACGGCGCAGGAATTCACAGCACAGTTTGCTCGACAGCACGGGATCTCGCTTCGGCGGGTAGCGCTCCGGTGGCGTAATCCGCGCAATCGACCCGATAGCGTGGAGGCGTTCTGGATTGAGCAGTTCCAGCGGTGGCAGGCTGAAGGGCGCACGCTCGATACCCTGGTTGTCCTCCGTTCGGCTGGCGAGCTGCGGCTACTGCGCCCGATTGTGCTCCGGTCGGCGCTCTGCCTGATGTGTCACGGCAGCCAGCAGGAAATTCCCCCCAGCATTGCCCAGCTGATTGCGGAGCGGTATCCCGAGGATCGGGCGCGGAACTTCCAGCTCGGACAGGTACGGGGAGCACTCAGCATCCGGGTTCCAGAGCAGTAAGCCCGAGCTGCAGGCGCAGCTGGAGCAGGAGTGTGACGGCTTCCGGGAGCGTCGTCCCGAAGCTCAAGAGCCCGTCGGGGTGTCCACCCATGACAATGAGCCCGGATGGCAGGAGGCGGTGCGAATGGACAAGACGCTGGATATCTGCTGCCAGTTCCGGGGTCCCGTAAGGGATGGTCGGCGCTGTCGTCGGCGCTTTGTTCAGGAGGCGATGCCAGAGCTGGGAGTCATGGACGTGAACCACAGCACCGATCTCGGGTGAGCAGAGGTAGAGAGCAGCGTGGGTGAGGCTCTCCGAGGAAGGGCGCACGGGTCCTCGGCAGCGCACACGGTTGCGTTCGAGATCGGCATCGAGTACCTCGGTGCAGTGCTCGGGGGTCAATTCTGGAAGGGGTCCCGTGCCAGTCCCCGTGATGAGGAAGCGGGCACCGGCGCCAGAGCGGATACTGACATTGCCGTAGCCGACGCCATCAGCACCGGCGCCGATGAGACCGTGTCGGAAGAGAACTGCGCGCCAGGAGCAGAGCTCCTCCAGCTGGGGTGTTCTCGGCAGAGGTGCCTGCTCCCAGTCGAGCTGGAACTTGAGGACGCCCTCAGGGATAGACATGGGCAGTAGCGAGCAGATCTTCCACACCCTCTGCCGTAGCGGGGAAGAGCCCGTACTCCGTGAGGAAGCCCGTGATCAGCTCTGCGGGCGTCACATCGAAGCTTGGGTTCCACGCTCGGGCACCATCGGGGGTGATGCGCACCGTTACGAAGCGGTCGCCATGGAGACCGCTGGCGGTGTGTACCTCTTCGGGGGAACGCTCCTCGAGAGGGATGTCCGTGCCGTTGGTCAGCGTTGGGTCGAAGGAAGAGCTCGGCGCGGCAACGTAGAAAGGCACGCCATGGGCACGGCAGAGGAGTGCTTTGGGGTAGGTGCCGATTTTGTTCGCCGTATCGCCTCGTCGGGTAATGCGGTCGGCGCCGACGAGGGCAACATCCACCATGCCCTGCTGCAGGAGATGCCCACAGGCGCTGTCGACGACGACGGTATAGGGAACGCCGTGCTGCTGGAGCTCCCAGGCGGTGAGGGCAGCACCTTGGTTGCGTGGACGTGTCTCGCTGACCCAGACATGGAGCGGAATACCCCGGTCAGCGGCAACGTAAACCGGGGCGAGAGCGGTGCCGTAATCTACACATCCGAGCCAGCCGGCGTTGCAGTGTGTCAGAATCTGCAGCGGTGCTGTTGCTTTCCGCTGTGCCAGTGTTTCCAGCAAGGCTGCGCCGTGTTCACCAATGCGACGGCACCGTTCGACTTCGCCTTCGACCAGTGCATCCACAGCCGTACGGAGTCGGTGGCGGAGTTCTTCGGCACTCTGTGCTCCTGCCACTGCTTTCAGGATGGAATCCACCGCCCAGGCGATGTTGACTGCAGTAGGGCGCGTCTGCTTCAGGAGCTCGGCAGCACGGGCGAGCGCTGTGGGGAGGTCGGCGTCGGAGGCGGAGGCGGCGGCGAGTTCCATCCCGTATGCGGCAGCCGCTCCCAGAGCGATTGCCCCGCGGATGTGCATTTCCCGGATGGCATCAGCCAAGGCTTCGACGGTGCGGACCTCCTCGATGAGGAATCGGTGTGGGAGGAAACGCTGGTCAATGAAGGCGATGGCACCATCGGGGGTGCGCCAGATAGTGCGGTAGGCTCTGCCGTTGACCCGCATTGTTTATCCCCGGCTGTGATAGACGACACTCTGGTGGCAGATGCGGTAGCGGGCGAGTCGAATTGCCATCAGGAGGGCGCGTCGCATACTCTCCGGATTGGCACGCCCGTGTCCGGCAATATCGTAAGCCGTGCCGTGAGCCGGCGAAGTCCGCACGAAGGGCAAACCCAGGGTGATGTTGACACCTCGGGTTGGTGCCAGGAGCTTGAAGGGGATGAGCCCCTGGTCGTGGTATGCTGCTAGCACGGCATCGTACTGCCGCCATCGGCGCCGTGCGAAGAACGCATCGGCGGCAAAGGGACCCTCAGCGCAGTAGCCTTCTGCCCGTAGCTGCTCCAGGACCGGATGGAGCTGCAGCTCCTCGGTTCCAAGGGTTCCAGCTTCCCCTGCGTGGGGGTTGATACCCAGGACGGCGATCCGAGGGGTGGCAATGCGGAAGTCGTGCTGCAAGCTTCGGGAAAGATCCACCACTGTGCGGCGCAAGACCTCGGGGGTCAGCGCATCCGGGACCTGGCACAGGGGCAGGTGGGTTGTGGCTAGGGCAATGCGCAGAGTACCTGCAACGAAGAGCATCATCGGGGAATGCTCGACCGGGTCAGCGAAGAATTCGGTCTGCCCAGGGAAGCGCCAGCCGAGCTGGCGGAGGGTATGTTTCGTGATGGGAAGGGTCACAACGGCATCGGCAGCACGCTGGTACAGGAGCTGGCGGGCGCTGTCGAGGGCTTCCCATGCCTGACGTGCAGCTGTCGGGTCAGGAGTACCCCAGCGAATTGGGGCATAGGTCGGGCACGGGAGCAACTCAACGCGGAAGCTCCCCACCTCCACCGCTGTCTGTTCGACCCGCACGGGGAAGGCGAGTGCACGGAAGTACTCCGCGACCGTCCGTGGGTGGGCAATCAGCGAGAGCCTGACACCGCGCAGCGCCCGGTGCCCCTCCAGTGCGAGGAGCGCTTTTGCCCAGACTTCCAGCCCGATGCCGTTACAATCGCCAATGGTGCAGAGGATGCGCATTCTCATCCGAGTGCTGCGGCGGGATAGACGCTCAGAGAGGGCAGTGGCGTGTACAATGGTGCTCCGGCGGTGGGCGTCTGTGCGGCTCGGCACGGCTGAATTACACCGGAAGAGGATGCAGCACTGGGTCTACGCTGGAGCGCTTGCCCTTGCTGTCTGGTGGGCGTATGCAGGACAGAGCAGCTGCGTGCTCATTGCAGAAGCGCGTCTGGGGCGTGGACTGAGCCAGCTGCGTGCGGTGAAGTTGGAGGCTGCGCTCACGCTGGCGCTGGAAGTCACGGGGCGCTACCATGTAGTGCCCGTCCTTGTGCGGGATTCCGTTGTTGTGGTGCTCCAACAGCGGGGTGACACCCCAACGGCACAGGCTGTTGCCCGGCAGCTCGGCTGTGGAGCGGTCTGTTTTGCCCTGGCGGAATGCTTCGTCCACCTGCTCCGCGTCGAGCTTGCCTTCCGATGGGCGCCGGAATTTACCCGTGAGTCCCGTGGAGTTGGCTATGCTCTTGTCCGCTACGCTCGGCACGATACGCGAGATCTGCTCTACGACCCGGCGCTTTTGGAGGCGACACAGCGAGCGCTTGCCGTTGCCCTTGGGGACTCCGGACTCTATCTCGGGCAGGAGCCGCCACTCCGGATTGTCCCGGCAGCTCTCATGGCGGTCGGCAGCATCGCGTACGAAGAGGCACCCGAGCTTCCTCCGTGGCAGCTCTTCGCGCGCAAGGTGGTGACCTCGTACGAAGCGGTGTTGGAAGCCATTGACACAGCTCGGCATCACCCGTGCTATGTGGTCTGCGACATTGACACACGCGACTCCATCTACGCCCGGGCAGGCTTCTTCGAGCCGGAGAACTACAACCCGCCGACGCCGCAGGAGCTTGCTCTGCTGGCGCAGATGGAGGTGCAATACTTCCTTGCAGGCTGGCTCCGTCGGGTTCCTGAGGGTGCGCGGCTGCGCTTGGAGCTGTACCGGCTGCGATGGAGTGGGGGCACAGTGGTGCCGGAGCTTGTTGACGCAAGGGAAGCGAGCATCGCAGAGGATTCCTCGCAGGTATTGCGGCGAACTGTGCGGCAATTGACAGGGCAGCTTCTATGGCAGAGCCCGTAATCGAGGTCTTCCTCTGCCGGGGATTTTCCGGGCAGATTGTCCGGCTTGCTCTGCCGGCGCAGATCCCTTTGGAACAGCTCCTCGGGGAGCTTCTCCAGCAGCTGAATCTCCCGCTGGACCCGGAGGTGGTCGGAGTGTACAATTTGACGCAGGACTTCGAGTACCTGCGCACGGACACCCTTGCCCAACGGGGAACGCGTCCTGGAGACCTTGTCTTGGTTGCACCCGGTGGCGAATGTCGGCGGTGGGGATGAGCCGAGAGGATGCCTTCGAGCAAGCAGTGAAGCTGCTGTGCCGTGCGCGGCGGGTTGTTGCCTTCACCGGTGCGGGAATGTCCGCCGAAAGCGGGATTCCGACCTTCCGTGATCCGGGTGGGCTGTGGGAGCAGTTCCGTCCGGAGGAGCTTGCCACACCGGAGGCATTCGAGCGCAATCCAGATCGGGTCTGGACCTGGTACCAGCAGCGCCGCCGTGTGATTGAAGCTGCCCAGCCCAATGCTGGGCACTACGCGTTAGCGGCGATGGAGCCCTTGTTTGAGGAGTTCACCATCGTCACGCAGAACATTGACCGCCTCCACCAGCGTGCTGGGAGCCGGACAGTGTTAGAGCTCCACGGGACGATTCTGCGTAACCACTGCCATCGCTGCGGGCGTCCGTACCAGGAGGAGCCTGTACCGGAGGCGGTGGCACCGGTCTGCCCAGCCTGTGGTGGGCGGGTCCGACCGTCCGTGGTCTGGTTCGGAGAGCTCCTGCCTGAAGAAGTGTTCGCACAGGCAGAGCAGGCGGTCGAGCGCTGCGACGTGCTGCTCTCCATCGGGACATCGGGGGAGGTTTACCCCGCAGCGGGATTGGTCTGGCGGGCAAGACTCCACGGCGCGGCGGTAGTGGAAATCAACCCGAACTGGACCGAGCTCAGCACCGCAGCCGATATCCATCTGCGGGGCTCGGCTGCTACGGTGTTGCCCGAGTTGCTGCGTCGTCTCCGGCAGTGTCGTCCAGCTCCCAGCGGGCAATGATTACCGGTGTTGGGGTGGACATCGTCGAAATCCGCCGCATTGAGGCTGCCGTGGAGCGGTATGGAGAACGCTTTCTGCGGCGGATTTTCACCGAGACCGAGCGCGCCTACTGTGAACGGTTCGGTCCGCAACGGTGGCTCCACTACGCTGCCCGGTTTGCAGCTAAGGAAGCCTTCAGCAAGGCAATCGGGACAGGAATGCGCCATCCCTGTCGGTGGCGCGATATCGGCGTGGTCAATGGTGCCTCGGGCAAGCCGGAGCTGCAGCTCTTCGGGGAGCTGGCGCAGCGCTATGCCGGCTATAGCTTCCATCTGTCGCTCTCTCATACGGCAACCCATGCTGTGGCGGTTGTGGTGGCCGAGGTTGGACACGAGAGCAGACGTCTCTGAGTGCCTTCAACGGGCACGCTCACTGATGAGCAGAGAGGCATCGCCGTAGCTCAGGAAACGGTACCCTTGAGCCAACGCTTCCGCGTAGACTTCGCGCCAGAAATCACCAATCAACGCCGCAATGAGCAGCAGCAGGGTACTCCGCGGTTGGTGGAAGTTCGTGATAAGCGCATCGCAGAGCTGGTATTGGTAGCCGGGCAGAATCATCAGCTCGGTGGTCCCCTCGATCCGACCGAGGCGATGGTGTCCGAGCCACTCTCCGATGGCTTCCAGAGCCTCAGCTGCCGGAGGGAGAGCGGTTGTCTGGAGCCGATAGGCATCCCACTGTCCCACCTGGAGGTGTGGGGAATCCCACACAGAGGGCTCCCGGCGTAGCAAACGAACGCCGTGCCAGTAGAGGCTTTCGAGCGTGCGAACGGAGGTAGTCCCGATGGCAACCAGCCACCGCCGCTCGGGGGAGCGCAGGAAGTGCAGCAGTATCTCGAGCGTTTCCCGAGGAACCATCAGCGCCTCACTGTGCATGCGGTGGAAGCGGGCATCGGCTGCTCGGACCGGCTTGAAGGTATCCAGCCCGATGTGGAGGCATACATCGGCGAAGCCAATCCCAGCGTGCTCGAGCTCCCGGAGGAGGCGTTCAGTAAAGTGCAGTCCTGCCGTCGGGGCTGCCACTGAGCCCGGAATGCGAGCGTAGACGGTCTGGTAGTGCTGGCGGTCTGCCGGTTGGTCGCTCCGGCGTACATAGGGCGGCAGCGGGACATGACCGAGGTGTTCGAGGAGCTCTGCCAGGGTCATGTCCGGTGGGTCCCACTCGAAGCGCAGGCGCGCAATGCCGTGGGAAACCTCGTGGAGCACTGCATGCAGACGCAGTCCGTCAGCTTCCACGCTGAGGACTGTCCCGGGGCGGAGACGGCGTCCTCGCAGCAGGCATTCCCACTCTACCGGTGGAGTCGCTCCGAAAGCTGCATCGGCGGAGCCGCTCGTCGGAGCTAGCAGCAGGAGCTCGACCAGTCCACCGGTTGGCTTGCGGAGGAAGAGCCGGGCGTGAACAACCCGCGTGATATTCCGCACCAGGAGTGAAGGCGCTGGCACCAGCTGGGGAAGCTCCGCGAAGATGTGGTGCGCCAGCTGCCGCCGACGGTGGTCTGCAACCAGCAGCCGACAGCGATCACGTTCGGGCAGCGGATGCTGGGCAATCCGCTCCGGTGGGAGCTCGTAGTCGAAGTCTTCTAAGCGGACCGGCGGGAGAACTTCCATCATTCGGAGAGCATCAGGGCGAACGCCATGACGTCGAGCCTGGAGTGGCTATTTTTGTGGCGGTTGTCGTACGAGAGGTCCATATCGGATGGCAGCGGATTTCCCGACAGGGCAGGATACCCCGGGCTTCCCGACTCGACCGCAACAGCCTCCAAAGCGCAAGACACCGTGGTGGGTGCCTCCTCTCGTAGTGGTAGCGCTTGCGGTGGTGTACGGGATACTCTCGTGGCTTCTGCCGAGTGGATTCCCCTTCCTGGGGATCACGTTCGAGGGACCGAAGCCAGCAGAGAAATCCTCTGTGCTCCTCTTGGAGCTGGGGTCGCTTCCGGAGTGGCAGCCTTCGAGCTGGCGGGAGCTTTTCGAGACCCCACCGGTGAGTTTCCGACAGGTGCTCACGGCACTCCGCGTTGCCCAGGAGGACGAAGCAATTCGGGGGCTCTATCTGCGCCTGACGTCGAGTTCTCTGGGCTGGGCACGTCGGGAAGAGCTGCGGGAAGCAATTGCAGCCTTCCGTGCCCGCGGCAAGTTCGTCTATGCCTACGTAGATGCCGGGACAGAGGGCGACTACGAGCTGGCGCTGGCAGCAGATTCCATCTTCATGCCGCAGGGGGCAGTCCTGAACCTGAGCGGTTTCCGGACCGTTGGGCTGTTTGTCCCGGAGCTTCTCCGGAAGCTGGGCGTTGAGTACCACGTGGAGCAGTTCGAAGAGTACAAGTCGGCTGGGGAACCGGTCGTGCGGCGTTCCTTCAGCCCGGCGGCACGGGAAAATCTCCAGGCATTGCTCCGGCAGCGCTATCAGCACTTTGTTGCCTGGGTCAAGCAGCGGCGGGGCATCGGTGAGGAGCAGCTCCGGTTTGTCTTCGCCCACGGCTTACAGTCGCCGGATTCACTCAAGGCGTGGGGACTCATTGACAGCGTGGCGCACGAGACTGAGGTACTGAACCTCATTGCCCATCGGCTTGGGATGAAGGACACGCTGGAGATCTCCAAGCGGCTCATCCCACTTGCACGCTATGTACGCTCCTCAGCGGTGAAGCGGTGGGAGCGAACAGCAGCGTCGCGCCCGGCAATAGGGGTTGTCTACGCCGTCGGAGGCATTGTCCCTGGGCGGACACAGCAGAGCCCATGGGGTGAGCCGCTGGTAGCCTCCGATGCCTTCATCGAGGCGCTCCGGCAAGCAGAGCGCGATGAGGATGTCGGTGCCATTATCGTTCGCATTGACAGCCCGGGAGGGTCAGTCCTTGCCTCAGATGCCATCTGGACGGAGCTGCGGCGGATTGCCCGCCGTAAGCCGGTCTATGCCTCAATGAGTGCGGTGGCTGCTTCGGGAGGGTATTACATCGCGATGGGGTGCGACACCATTGTCGCGCATCCGGCAACGCTGACGGGCTCCATCGGGGTTATCCTAGCGCTGCCCAACTTTGCAGGTACGCTGCGCAAGCTCGGGGTTGATGTGGATACAGTGGAGGCGAATCCTGAAGCGCTCTTCGGCGATCCGTTTCTGCCTTATGGCGAGCGGGAAAAACGGCGTTTCCATGAATGGGGTGCGGAGGTCTATCAGCTCTTCCTCCGGAAGGTTGCTGCGCGGCGGCACATGAGCCTGGAGCAGCTGCGGCAGTATGCTCGCGGGCGGGTCTGGAGTGGTACGGAAGCATTCCAGCGCGGGCTGGTGGATACGCTCGGGGGGTTTTCCACCGCCCTCGAATTAGCGAAGCGACGCCTGGGGATTCCTCCAGAGCGCCCCGTTGCCGTACGGGAATTTCCGCGCCGGAAATCCCTCTGGGAAGTCGTGCTGGAGGACCTCTTCGAGAGTGATGACGCGGGGGAATCTGGGCACCTCCAGACCGCCGCGGCTGCTCTGTCCGGGCTGCTGCCAGAGGCGTCTCGACCGCTTGCCCGGTATTTGCTGCAGCTCTGGCAGCTGAGCCAGAAGGAACCGGTACTGCTTGCACTCCCGTGGTGGTGGATGGCGCTGAGCTGGTAGTGCCGTCCGGGCTTCAGAAAGGCGTCCAGACAGCGTTTGCAGCGGGAATCGCGAGAGGGGAGCCAAACCAAAAGAGTCCGAAATCCAGCGCTAGCGCAGTGTTTGCGAGCCGGACACCGGCAAAGAGTCCCGAACGCGAAGGGCTCCGGATGTCACTGTTCCAGAGCTCTGCCAGCAGGTGCAGATCGTGCCGTGCAGGGAGCCGGACGTCGAGCCCTACGCCGATACCCACAGACCCTGTCTCATAGCCAAAGGTCACCGAGCCCCAGGAGCCTGCGCGGACGGTCATCAGGTCGGCTCCAGCGGCTTTGGCAAAGACGAGGGCGTTGAGCTGTGACCGGTGCCCGACGAAAGTTGCGGCAAGGTAGAGGTGCAGGAGCTGGTTGCTGCGGTTGAGGGCGCTCACCTGCCCTCCGGCGGCAAGGCTTACCCAGCCCGGCATAAGGACATTCGGGGTGCTCAGGAGGGTGAACTTCGTGTTCAGCGCCCAGATTTGCTCTGCGGCGGGCACTGCTGGCAGAAGCGTATATGCCCCGACGATCGAGAGCCAGTCCTGGATTCCAAACCCGCCGTAGAGGGCGAAGAGTCCGGCAAGTCCGACGAAGGCATGGGTTGCTATTGGCTCCGCTGTTGGCTGCAAGAAGATGCGATGGCGATGACGGTAAGCGGTTGTCCGCGGCGTGATTTCGGCTATCTCCCGGGGCATAATCGTGGCGGTGCCGATAGCCGTGCGGAAGCGCCATGCTGGGAGAGTATCCCCCAGACGGGTTTCCCCGAGGTATTGTCCTTCGAGAACATCGCCGTTGAGCAGACGCAGCAGGTAGGTCTCGCCCTGCTGGAGTGAAGGCTGGGCCGAGAGGAGGGGAGCAGCAAGGCAGAGGATAAGCAAGTGCCACATTCTCCTGCCCTGACAAAAAAGGCGGGCATTGCTCTCTACGAGCAACCCCGCCCCGCGTGCCTGGTGCGTCAACTCGCCAGCCTTACCGTGGCACGAAGACCGGCGAGCTGGCCTCGAGCACATTCCCGTACACTGGGATTTCCAGTGTCGGGTATTCCGGGTGAGACGTCTTCATCCGCACCATGGCACTGTAGTACCCTTTCTGCTGGGGCGTGACACGGGCAACCAATTCGATTTGCTGTCCGGGCTTCAGCACGGTGTTGTTCTTTACGTTGAGCGTCAGCCCCGGCGTTGTCTCGATGTCGTAGAGCTTGACCTCTTGCTGCGACATGTTCTTCAGGGTCAGCGTTGCCCGGGCTTCTTGCCCGACTCGCATGTCGGTGAAGACGAAGTACTGAGCCGGGATGAAGGCAAGCGGGCGCACCACTTCGGCTTTCAGCCACAGCATCTTCGTCGGTGCACTGGGGTCGTTGGAGTAGATCGCAACGCTCTTGGTTACCGGACCAGTTGCGCCGCCGATACGCAGGGTGACGTCCATCGTAGCAGTCTCGCCGGGTTTGAGCTCGTTCTTATCGAGCGGGGCAGTTGTGCAGCCACATCCAGGTTGGACACGCTCGATTTTGAGTACCTCTGTCCCGGCATTCCGGAGGGTGATCTTCGCTTTGAGAGGATCATCTTTCGGACCGACTTTGCCCCAGTCGTACGTCTCACCACCGACGATTTCCAATTTCGGCTGTGCCCAGAGGGGGACGATCAGGAAGAGCGCCACGAAGCTGAGCCGTCCGAGCATCGCTGCCTCCGAGTGTTTGACCTGTGATTCCGTGGCATTGTGACGCAGAGCTCTGCGGGCTTAGTGTCAGGGCAGTCCTCGGAGGAGCGGGATTTCGATCCCAAGCTCCCAGCGGGTCCATGCAGCGGTTGTGCTCAAGCTCGTCAGTGCTGTCCCTACCACCAGAGCCGGAGCGGCATAGAGTGGATGGTGCCGTGCGAGCATGAGGTCGTAGCCCAGCCGCAGCCGAATCCCGAAACCGTACGGACGGAGCGCGACGCTACGGGCACTCGTCAGACGGCGTTCTCGTGCTGGCGGGAGGGTCCGGAAGAAGTAATCGGCGGGGGCTAGCACGACTTCCCATTGCTCCTCGGCAGAGCGCCACTGGAGGGCTCCCCAGAGGCTTGCCCCAACCCAGAGCCAGCGCCAGAGGCGCTGCTTCCAGAGGGCTTCGACGCGGGTAGTCCAGAGACCATACCGGAGCTGATACTCCGTCTGCAGCATCCGTCCATCGGACAGAGGGAGAGGCTCAGCTAGGGTTGAGAGCCGCAATCGGGCGTACTCTGCCGCCAAGAGAAGCCGCAAAGCCCCCGTTGGAGCATACCACCACTCTGCGTGAATGCCCATACTCAGTCCCAGTCCGGTCCCACGCCGGTAAGTTGCGCAGCTCCATTCGCCTTCGATCACCTCCAGGGTGGCAAGGCTGGGCGTGTAGGCAGCCTGGACCCCAGCACCGACGAAGACGAGCGGAGCACGGACGGGAAGCCGTGGGGAGAGCTCCCAGGGGAATCCCTGCGCTAGCAGGAATGCAGGCAGCAGAGTGAGTCCTACAGCTGCCCTCATCGCTGCAGGGTGAATGGGCGCACCAGCACGATGTCAGCGAAACGGAGCCAGCAGAAGTACGTCCCCGCAGGAAGTCCAAGCAGTGATTCACGGAAGACGTATGTCCCTGCCGGTTGCCGTCCCTGCACAAGGGTCCGGAGCCGGATACCAGCGGTGTTGAAGAGAGCAAGCTCCAGCTCACCTTCCACGGGCACGGTGTAGCTTCCCTGCAGCTGTTCAGCAGCGGGATTGGGGGCAATCTCCAGACGGAGCGGTCCTTCTGGGAGGAGTTTCGCTTCCAGTCCGCAGACAGAATCGAGCGTGACGTGCCCACTATAGGCGGAGACAAGCCAGAAGGCAGGGCAGAGGGTATCGCCGAGCTGAGCCTCCGGTATGGCAAGTGCTGTACTCGGACGTTTGCCCAAAAAGGCGCGGAAGCCCAGTTCTAGCAGGAGCTGCCGGGGAAGGAGCCAGCCGTGGGGCTGCAGTGCCTCGACCACAAGTACCCCGGGTTGCTCTTCCCGTGCCTGGACCTGAGCACCTTCGAGCGCTGTCCCCACGGTGCGGAGCGTTTCCCAGCGCAGGAGGCTACTCTCGTAGCTGAGAACCAGACGGCAGCGGGAGACACCTTCGGGCACAGTGTCAATGTGGATGGGCACCCATACGAGGCTCCCCGGCTTTACACGCAGAGACCGAGGGAGCTGCAACGTCACGGCAGCTGGTTGTACGGCGAGCACTCGGATCGGTAGCCTGCTGACGGAAGCCCCTGGCACATTGGTCCAAACCATCAGGGTGTCGGAGAACTCCCCCGCTGCCGGCGGCTCAACCCGTAGGCGGAGAAGGTATTGCTCGCCGGGGTTCAGCAAAAGAGGCAACGAGAGCCAGGGCAGCCAGAGCCCTACCCCGGAGCGGAACTGGAGGCTATCGATTTGTAGCACGTCAGTGCCCGTGTTCTGCAGCACGATCCCGTACTCTGCCGAGCGCGGGCAGCGGGATGACCACGGGAAGCGGAGCTCCAACAGAGGCGGAGAAACGTGCAGTCGGGGTCCAACCCCAACCCCCTGCAGGAAAAGGTTCCACTGCCGTGCTTCAGGCGGGACACCGATGACCCGTTTCCCCAAATCGCTCCGGAGCTGGTAGGCAGCTCGGGCAAGCCCGGCACTCTGGGGAACAAACAGCAGCTGCACCTCCAACTCCTCTGCCGGTGCAATGCCGCTGGAGGGGAAAGGGGACGGGACGGCGCGGAATGCCTGCTCTGCCTCCGGAGTGAGAGCAACGAGGGTATCCACCGCATGGAACCGGTAGTTTCCTCCATGGCGTAGCCGGAGACGGACCGCGACTTGATTGCCAAGCCGCACTCGTCCGAAGTCAATCGTATCGCCCAAGAGACGGACCCCAGGGGCTGCCTCCTCGGGCTCCCACTCCCAGCGATGCACAACGCCGAAGCCCGTCAGCAGAATGGACGTGCTCTGCTCCTCGGGAGCGCCCGGGTAGCGCCGGTAGAGGAATTCGATCACGGCGGTGTCCGGACCAGCATCCAGCGGTCGGTAGCAGAACCGTAGCGGGAGTTCCGCCGGTCGCGCTGGAACGGAGGTGGGACTGTCCCAGGAGAATTCCTCCTGCTCGGGGAGACTGCGGAAGCGCACGCGCGAGCGGAGGGCAATTGAGGTGTCAATCCTCCCGGAAAGTGCCGGCAAGAGAGCAATCCGCAGTCGGGCGTCTACACAGCGCGTCGCGCCCAGAAAGACACTATCGGCGGAGAGACCTGGGGGAAGGAGCTCGAGGACAACCTCTGCCTTCGCACCGCGCAGCACGAGAGTTCGTTCTGCTGCTACTGCTGTAGTGTCCCGGGAATACCGCAGGCTGAGCCGTAGAGCTGCTCGCTTCTCTCCCAGCGGGTAGAATTCCCGGATGGCTTCGAAGCGCAGGAAGAGAAGGCGCGTCTGCCGCGGCGGGACAAGCACCGGGAAAGTATCTTGCGGGGCAAACTCCAGGAAGTCAAACACATCACTGCTCTGGTCCGGTGTGCGCTCGATAGAGAAAAACGGCTGCAGAGGGGTTGGGAGCACCAGTGAGTCCTCCGTCGGGTTGATGAGGTAGAGCGGGCGCACTACCGGGATGCCGACGAGAGTGGAGCCAAACTCGAGAGTGTCTCGTTCCGGGTATCGGGGGTCAATGACGATGCGGGGCTGTGCCCAGAGCAGGAGGGGGAGCAGCAGCGTTGCCAGAACACGTCTCATTGCTGTGCTGGCGTTGGAGGACAGCCGCAGAGTAGCTCAGCAATCTGGACGGCGTTCGTTGCTGCGCCTTTCCGAAGGTTGTCCGCCACGATCCAGCAGCTAAATCCCGCAGGGACGGACTCATCCCGGCGCAGCCGTCCGACGAACACCTCGTCTCGTCCGGAGACCAGAGCGGGGTGGGGATACCGCTGCGCTGCAGGGTCGTCGAGCACGACAATTCCGGGCTGCTGACGCAGGCAGTGCCGGAGCTCTTCCAGCTCAATCGGGCTTGCCGTTTCAACCCAGACGGCTTCGGCATGTCCGCCTAAGGTGGGGAGGCGGACACAGGTTGCGGTAAGAGCAAGGTCAGGCTTGCCGAGAATCCGACGCGTTTCTGCCACAATCTTGCGTTCCTCCTCGCTCCAGCCGTCGGCGTCCAGCTGGTGGAACGCCGTGGTGAAGGCGATACCCCAGGGGGCAACCCGTTGAGCGGGAGTCTGCCCGGCGAGTTCTGCCTGGAGTTGTTCGATCCCTTTCTGTCCAGCGCCGCTGATGGACTGGTACGTTGCCACAACCACGCGGCGGATTCCCCAGCGACGGGCAACAGGGGCAAGGACGAGCACCAGCTGGATGGTGGCGCAGTTCGGGTTGGAGAGCACCCCTTCGTGCCTCGTTACTGCCTCCGGATTGACCTCGGGGACAACCAGCGGGACGCGCGGGTCGTGCCGCCAGGCGCTGCTATTGTCCACAACCAGGCAATCTCGGCGGGCAACCTCCCAGGCATACTGCCGGCTCAGCGCTGCTCCAGCAGACCAGAGCGAAAGCTCAATCCCACGCAGCCGCTCTGGGCGGAAGGCTTCCACAGGGAGCTCTTCGTCGTGGAAACGGAGCCGTGTCCCTGCGGAGCGCTCGGAGGCAAATAGGCGAAGGTCTCGGACGGGAAAGCGGCGCTCCTGGAGGACCTGCACGAGAGTACGCCCCACCAACCCCGTGGCACCGATCACAGCAACTCGAACGCCCATTGGGAACGCAGAAGGCAGTGTGGCTGCAAAAATACGCCTCTCCACCGAGCTTGTCATTTCCTATATTTGCGCAGGTTGGCGTCTTCTGCGGTGATTTCAATGGCAGGACTGCGGGTGGCGGTGGTGCAGTTTGCCCCTGTGTTCGGCGACCGGCAGCGGAATCTGGCGACAATGCTGGCGTTGCTCGATGCTGCGCGCCCGGCGCACGTGGTGGTTTTCCCCGAGCTGGCGCTGTCGGGTTACTTTTTCCAGTCGCGGCAGGAAGTTGCTGCCGTCGCGGAGCCAGCCGATGGTCTGCTCCTCCGGCGCCTCCAGCAGGAGGCTCGCTGGCGACGGCAGATCCTCATCATTGGATTTCCGGAACAAGCCAACGGTCGCCTCTACAACGCCGCGGCTCTCCTGCTGCCCGATGGTGACCGTGCGGTGGTCTACCGCAAGACGCACCTGTTCTACAAGGAGAAGCTCTGCTTCGACCCTGGCGATACAGGCTTCCTCGTTGTGGATGTCCCCGAGTACGACGTGCGCATCGGGATGATGATCTGCTACGACTGGCGCTTTCCCGAAGCAGCCCGGACATTGGCTCTCCAGGGCGCGGAGCTCATCGTGTGCCCGTCGAACCTGGTCACAGAAGCCTGGGAGATGGTCATGCCCGTCCGAGCGCTAGAGAACAAGGTCTACCTTGCCGTTGCCAATCGCACAGGGACGGAAGAGCGCAATGGAGAACGGCTCGTCTTTCGGGGGAAGTCAGCTATCTACGGGTACAACGGCACCGTGCTCTGCCGTGCCGGAGAGAGGGAAACCACGGTGCTCATCGCGGATATCGAGCCGCAGCGAACCCGCAGCAAGGCGTTCGATCCACTCGATGACATCTTCGCCGATCGGCGTCCGGAGCATTACCGGCTCTAGGCTCCGTAGACCAGCCGGAGCTTTGCCGTGATGTAGGCAAGGAAGTCCTCGCTTGTGAGCGCTTTCCCGGTGACGCGCTGCAGGATTTCTGCCGGCGTTTCCAATGCCCCGACCGAGTAGAGGTTGTGCCGGAGCCAGTCGAGCAGGGTGCGGAAGTGCCCGCGCTCGATGTGCTCTTCAATGTCGGGCAGATCGTGCTGGATTTTCCGCCAGAACATAGCCGCGTAGAGCTTCCCGAGGCTGTAGCTCGGGAAGTAGCCGAAGTCGCCGAGCGACCAGTGGATGTCCTGCAGGCAGCCCGAGCGATCATCCGGAGGGCGGATGCCGAGGAGACGCTCCATGCCGGCGCTCCATGCCTCGGGCAGATCAGCAACGGAGAGCCTTCCGGTCAGGAGTCCCTCCTCGAGCTCGAGCCGCAGCACGATATGGAAGTGGTAGGTGACCTCGTCGGCTTCCGTCCGGATGAGTGACGGGCGGACCGCATTGAGGGCGCGGAAGAGCTCCTCCACGCTGAGCCTGCCCCATGGGGTGCCCAGCATGCCGTCGAGGTAACGGCGCCAGAGCGGGAACGACCAGCGGCAGAAGGCCAGACTCCGCCCAATGATGTCTTCCCAGAAGAGCGCTTGCGACTCATGGATGCCCATCGAGGCGCCTTCACCGGCGAAGGTATGGGCGAGCTCGGCAGGGATGTTCTGGTCGTAGAGGGCATGCCCGAGTTCGTGGAGCAGGCTGAAAATGCAGACCTGCGGGTCATCTTCGGAGCAGCGCGTCGTGATGCGCACATCTTCCGGTGAGAGCGCCGTGCAGAAAGGATGAGTCGAGGTATCGATGCGTCCGCGCTGAGGATCGAATCCAATGGCAATGCAGAGCTCGCGTCCGAGCACGAACTGCGCCGTGCAGGGTGCTGGAGGAAGCGGCTGCGGGGGAGGACTTTCGAGTACCCGTGTTAAGACCGGCTGGAGCTGCTGGACGAGCTCCTCCAGGAGAGGGCGAACTTGCGAAAGACGCATCCCCGGCTCGTAGAGGTCCAGGAGGGCGTCGTACGGATGTTCGGCGTAGCCGTAGTGTTCTGCCTGCTCCCGTTTCAACGCCACGAGGCGCTCCAGGTGGGGTGCAAAGAGGTGGAAGGCGTTTTCTCGGCGGGCGGCGCGCCAGCTCTCCACAGCCAGCGCCTGTGTGCGGGCAAGTTCGCTGACGAGCCTTGCCGGAAGTGCTCGTGCCCGACGATACTCCCGCAGGAAGAGTCGGACCAGACGCTGCTCTCGCTCCGGAAGCGATGGCAGCAGCACCTGGGCACGGTCAGCCAGACGCCGTGCGCGCGGTGAGGTCAGCTCCCGGTGGAGGAGCTCCTCTAGGACGGCAAGGTGTTCGGCACGGCGTTCGGCTGCCTTTACCGGCATGAAGGTTTCCTGGTCCCAGCTCAGCAGGGCAAGAGCAGAGCGCAGGGACCGTATCCGTCGCATCAGCTCCGTTAGCTCGCGCCAGAAGTAGTGCCGGGCGCGCGGCGACGACCGTGGAGGGAGCATGCTCATCACCACCGGCGTTCAGAGAGATTCAGCTGTCTGCAGCAGCCCACGCCGCAGGAAGTTGGTAAAGGCGTCAATATCGCGTGTAAAGCCTGCCGTGGCCAGAATCTCTCCCGTGGGGCTCAGAATAGCGTAGAAGGGCAGCTCGACCGTGCCGAAACGTTCCTGCTGGAAGCGCTTGTTGGAAAGATATGGCTCAGTGCGCCGGTCCGTAAAGAGGCGGACACGGACCATGCGCTCCAGGAGTGCACGCACCTGCGGCTTGGAGAAGACGTTGGTTTCCATCCAGCGGCAATTCGTGCAGGTAAAGCCGGTAAAGTCAATGAAGATGGGCGCCTGCTGCTGCCGAGCTTCGGCAAAGGCTACGTCGAGCCGGTCATACCACGAAAGTTCCGTCGGCTGCGATGTCGGGCGAACAGTAGCAGCGTGCGGGCGGATCAGCTCGGAGTATTCCCGGGGTGGCAAGAAGGCATCCAATTCACCCAACGGGGCACCCCATAAGCCGGTTGTCAGCCACAGGGTAAGCGTGCCGAAGAATACGGCAGCCAGTACCCGCACAGGTCCGACGTGTTCAACAGGCGTATCGTGCGGCAGCCGGAAGATCCCGAGCAGGTAGAGCACAATCAGGACGCCGCAGGCAATCCAGCTTGCCAGGAAGAGCTCCCGCGGCATGATGCCCCACCCCCAGACTAAGTCCGCGTTGCTGAGGAATTTCACTGCTGCCGCCAGTTCCAGGAAGCCCATGACAACCTTGATGGCGTTCATCCACGCCCCTGCCCGAGGGAGCGCAGCAAGCGCTGCCGGGAAGAGTGCCAGCAGGAAAAAGGGTGCAGCGAAAACAGCGGCGAAAACGCTCATACCAACCAGCGGATAGAACCACTTCCCGCCAGCAATGGCAACGAGCGCCGTGCCGACGAAAGGAACAGTGCACGTGAAGGAGGTCAGGGAAAAGGTCAAGCCCATCAAGAGGACACCCAGAGTGCCGTGGCGTTCGGAGGCTTTCTGCAGGCGATTCAAGAGCCGAGGCGGCAGCATCAGCTCGTATGCTCCGAAAAGGTTCAAGGCGAAGGCAACGAAGAGCGCGGCGATGGAGAGGTTGACCCAAGGATTGGTGGCAAATTCCTGGATGCCCGTTGCCCCGAAGAGGAGCGAGAAGAGGAATCCCAAGCCGACGAAAGTGACCATGATGCCGAGCGCGTAGAGGAGGGCGTCCCGGAGGATTCGCCGCCGGTTCCGTTCTGCCCGTTTTGTGAAGAAGGAGACGGTGATCGGGATCATCGGGAAGACGCACGGGGTCAGCAGGGCGAATCCTCCCGCACCGGCGGCAATGCTGAGCAGGAGCCAGAGGTTGTCCGGAACGGCTCCACGGGCGGCAGTGCTTGGGCTTTCCCCCGCGCTCTGAGGCTCCCTCGGGGAAGCGCTCTCGAGCGCAGCAGAGCGTGGAGCCGAGGTTCCCAGCGGTGCGGGCTGGGGGTGCGACGGCACAGCCGCAGACGGCGCGGAAGCTCCCGAAGCCGCGCGCTGGACGATGAGATAGACCGGCAGCTGTACTTCCTCCGGCGGTAAACACCGCGTGGAATCGCAGACCTGATAGACGACGCTGAGCTGGGCAGTGTACGCGCCGGGCGCTTCCGCCACAATCTGCACCGGGACTCGGAAGGTCACGCTGCCGGTGTAGTACTCAACCTCCATTTGGAAGCCTTCGTCGTACTTCCGGTGGGGTTTGGGGGCATGGATGGTGCCGGCAAGGTGCAGGAGCGACGGAGGGGCGGCGGTGATTTGGAGCGGCTCCGGTCCGATCCCATCAGCATTGAGTTGGCGGGTGAGGCTGTAGGTGTACCAGCCCGGGGCGAGCTGGAGCCGCAGCGTCAGTATCGCAGTATCCCCAGCAGGACGGCGGAGCGTATCGGGGAAGAGCTCAAGCCGTACCGGCGAAGGCGAGTGAGCCAGCAGCCCGGTGCTCAGGAGGCTGCTGAAGAAGAGCTGTCGGAGGGTGCATCGCATAGGTTGAGTTCCTGCAGCATGGACATGACGGCGTCTGCCATTCCGAGCTGCCGAGCGAAATGGCGGAGAATAAGCCCGGCATCGTGCAAGGGGTAGAGACTGTAGAGCCCCCCGTGCAATTGTGCGCGAGCTCCACCGTGCAAACGCGCTGCCGCACGGCGGACAGGCTCGGGCAGTTGCTCATCGGCAGCCAGCTGGCGAAGGTTTTCCCCAACGTGGGTGCCGTAGGAGCGAAGACCCAGTGCCGGGAGCGCCTGAACCAGCCACGCCACTGCCCGGCGGGCGCAGACACGGGCTTTGCCAGCATTACCTTCCTTCCAGGCTTGGAGCCCGGTCCGCAGTTCCTCGCGAATCTGTGCCAGTAGCTCTGCAGGCTCGGGCATAAGGCATGCTCTGGCTTTTGCTAATTTGCAAACTTAGCGCGGCAAACCGTGTCGGATAAGCCAGAGCCTGATTATGGCAGCTCCATCCTTGGAGGCAGTTGTTGCCCTGGCAAAGCGACGGGGCTTCGTGTTCCAGTCCTCGGAGATTTACGGCGGACTCAACGGTGTCTGGGACTTCGGTCCGATGGGCGTTGAGTTGCTGCGCAATCTCAAAGAGGTTTGGTGGCAAGCTATGACACAGCGGGAGGACATCGAGGGGCTCGATGCCGCTATCCTGATGCATCCCCGGGTCTGGGAAGCCAGCGGACATGTGGAGCAGTTCTCCGACCCGATGGTGGATAACAAAGTCAGCAAAATGCGCTACCGCGCCGATACGCTCATTGAAGACTTCATCGAGCGCCTCCGGAACACGGGCAGAGAGCAGGAAGCTCATTACTGGGAAGAGCGCCTGCGCCAGGCGACCGAGCCGCGGGATTACTACCGCATCATCGTCGAGGCGCAAATCCCTGACCCGGTTTCCGGGACTCGGGAGTGGACCGAAGTGCGCCACTTCAACCTCATGTTCAAAACCTTCTTCGGTCCCGTTGAGGACACCAGCAGCATCGTCTACTTGCGCCCGGAGACGGCACAGGGCATTTACGTGAACTTCCTCAACGTGCTGCAGAGTAGTCGGCAGAAAATCCCCTTCGGTATTGCCCAGATTGGGAAGGCGTTCCGCAACGAGGTCACGACGAAGAACTTCCTCTTCCGCACCCGGGAGTTCGAGCAGATGGAGATGCAGTACTTCGTCAAGCCCGGCACGGAGCAGCAGTGGTTCGACTACTGGCTCCAGGAGCGCTACCGGTGGTATCGGGCACTGGGCATCCCAGAGGAGCGGCTCCGGATCAAGCCGCATGAGAAACTGGCACACTACGCGTCAGCTGCTGTGGACATCGAGTTCCTCTTCCCCTTTGGCTGGGGAGAGCTGGAGGGGATTCACTCCCGGACGGATTTCGACCTGCGCCGCCATCAGGAGTACTCAGGCAAGCGCCTGGAGTACGTCGATCCGGTCACCCGCGAACGCTACATCCCCTATGTCGTTGAGACGTCGGCGGGAGCAACCCGCTCGTTTCTGGCGTTTCTGTGCAACGCTTACGATGAGGAGGACATTCCCGCCGACCGAGGGACAAGGGAGACACGCACGGTTCTCCGCCTCCATCCAGCGCTGGCACCAGTCAAAGTTGCCGTCTTCCCCCTGGTCAATCGAGAAGGGATGCCGGAGGTTGCCCGCAAGCTCTACGAAGAATTGCGGCGCCATCTCCGGGCAGAGTACGATGACTCCGGTGCCATTGGACGGCGCTACCGACGGCAGGACGAGATTGGCACGCCGTTCTGCGTAACTGTTGATGGGCAAACGTTGCAGGATGAGACGGTGACGATCCGGGACCGTGATACAATGGAGCAGATTCGCCTCCCGCTGTGTCGGGTACTGGAGTATGTGCGGGAACGTGTGCGACCACCGCTGGGGTGAGCAATGCGCTTCTGGTCGCGTCTGGGGGGTGTGCTCGGGGTCGTGGGGGTAGCTGGTATCGTGGCTGCCATTGCGCAGGAGCCTTTTGTCACGAAGGTGACGAAGGTGGTAGACATCTTCACTGCCCTGCTCCGGCATGTTGTCACGCAGTACGTAGAGCCGGTGGATCCGGAGGCGCTGATAGAGCCGGCGCTCGATGCGATGCTCAGGCAACTGGATCCATACACGCGCTACATCGATGAACAGGGCAGCGATGAGCTCGACATTCTCTCCACGGGTTCCTACACCGGCATCGGAATTGTGACGGCGTTGCGTGACGATAGCCTGCTGACAGTCGTTGAGGTCCACGAGAACTCTGATGCCTGGCGTGCGGGGGTGCGGGTTGGCGACCGGCTCTATCAGGTGGACTCCACCGTGGTGCTCCACCTCTCCGGACGGCAGCTCCGGCGCTACACGCGGGGAGAACCGGGCACGGAGGTGCAGCTGGTTGTGCTCCGTGAGCGGCTCAGCGGAGGATATGACACGCTCCGTCTCCGGGTGCGCCGAGAGGAGATCCGTCTGCCATCAGTGACAGTAGTGGAGGTACTCCGGGATAGCATCGGCTACATCCGCCTGGAACGTTTCTCGCGGAAGGCTGTTGAGGAGGTACGGCAGGCGATCGCCGCGTTGCATCGGGCAGCTCCAGTGCGGGGGTTGATTCTGGATGTCCGCGATAACCCCGGCGGGTTGCTCGATGTGGCGCTCAATATCTGCGGGCTTTTCCTGCCGCCCAACACGCCGCTGCTCACCGTCCGTGGGCGCGATCCCCAGCAGGACAGGACCTACTTCGCCTATGTGGCACCCGTTGAGCCAGAGCTGCCGTTGGTAGTGCTGGTCAATGGAGGGAGCGCCAGCGCCTCGGAAATTCTGGCCGGCGTCTTGCAGGACTTGGACCGGGCTCTCATCGTCGGGACACCCTCGGTGGGCAAAGGGCTGGTGCAATCTGTGCTGACACTGCCGTATGGAACAGCCTTGCGCTTGACCACAGCGCGCTACTACACTCCCTCGGGACGGACACTCCAGAAACAGCCCATCCCGCTGCTTGCCCCGCGCCAGCCCGATACGCTGCGGCGTTTCACAACCCGCAACGGACGCGTCGTGCCGGGGAATGCCGGAATCGTTCCGGATACCATTGTGGAGGCGCACGATTCGCTGCCCGAACCGATTCGGTGGCTCCAGCGCGAGGGATGGCTGTCCCGCTTTGCCACAGCGTACGCCGCTCAGTACCCTCGGCTCCCTGAAGGTTTCCAAATCACCCCCCAGCTGCTCGTGGACTTCGAGCACTTCCTTGCCCGCCATGGGAAGAGTGCGGCGCTCTACCCGCTCAGCACGGCCTTGACCGAGGCGCTGAACCACGCACCGCAGACGCTCCCCAGCTCTTCCGTGCGTGTCCTGGAACGCTTTCTGCTCCAGAGCCGCCAGGTGGAACAGTCCCTGCTCCGGCGATACCAAGCAGTTCTCTTGCCTGCCCTGGAGCGGGAAATCCTGGCACGCTTCCTGCCGCGCCGGATCTTGACCGAGCGCTTCTTGCAGGATGATCCCCAACTCAGAGTTGCAGCCGAGCTGGTCGGGACTCGGGCGTACTACACCATCCTGGCAACCTCCCCTGGCAATTAGTTCCCGAGGTGATACGTCACCATCCCGTCGGTGGATGGTTCCAGTTGTCCCCAATAGCGATGGGTACCTACATTGTCAACCCTGCCGAAGTGCGTATGCGGGAAGATGAGCGTGGCACGCTCTATCCGGCAATTGTCTGCATGGGAATGCGTGCCAATGACCTTGCCGTGCAGATTCGCCAGAAGCTCGAGGAACGCATCGCTGACCTGATCGGGGAGCCGGGCGACGACGGCGACGTTGCCTATGGCGTTGCGTCCCGCCGCCTCCAGGAGGAACAGCTCCGGATTGCGCTGGAATTTGAGCAGATCCCGAAGCCGACCTTCTTGGCAATGAAGGAGCGCTACGAGGGGAAGCTGGAGTACCGTATCCCGGAGACGCCAGAGACACCGGCTGAGCCTGCTGTTACTCTTCCCCCGAAGCGCTCAGGACGCACTACCCGCTGAAGCCTCCTTGGCGGAGTTTCCTCATCCACGAGCCCGCAGCTCAGGAGAGCGGGCGTTCCACCAGGTCTGTTTCCTGCACACGGCGCTGCTGAGGGTCTATGCGGAGCGTGAGGAATGCAAAGGGCGAGAGCCGCACCGTCGTGCTGAACCCGAACACGGGGAAGTGGAGGCGGCAGAAGCGCTCGTGCCCGGTCGGCTCCCAGAGGCGCAGCAGGAGCTCAGAGCCGTCTTCGCTCTGCTTGAGCGCTGTCACAACGACCGCTGGGTCATCGACCTGGAGCAGGGCTTCTGCCGGCGCCGCAGCGCTGGGCGGTGTAGGCAAGGGAAAGACCAGAGGCGGCTGGAGATGGATTTGGGTCTCGCGCTCCAACTGTTCCAGCCGTGTGGAGGCATCCCCGGCGTTGAGCCAGAACCGGAACTGATGCTCACCCTGGTCCATCCGGGGCATGAAGCGGTCGGCAGCGAGAAAGGTCCCCTTGCGCGTAGCGCCCGGATGCGCTGCATAGGCAGGTGACCGCAGGAGTGAGAGACGGAGCTCTCCACTGCGGCAGCCGAAGCCGTAGGTGCTGTCCGTAATACAGCTGAACGCCCAGCCGCCCTCCACCAGGCAGATCCAGCGCTGGGCAACGTGTTCCATGCCGTTGGTGGAGAACTCCTCAACAGCAGCCATGCTCTGCCCATAGCAGCGGGCGTGGAGCAGGCGCGTCGGGAAGGCAAGTTTCACGAGGGTATCCCGTTCGTTCCAAAGAAGGCGCAGACGGAGCTCGAGTTCCGTGCCTTCGTGCGGGATGACGTAGTGTACGCACGCAAACGAGCGGTAGCGGTGGTGGAGCAGAACCTCCACCACTGTGCAGAGTTCTCCCTGCTCGATGATTCGCACCGGATGGAGCGCTTCTGGGGTGCCGGCAAACCACGCGGCTTTCTCCTTCGGTAAGACTCGGAACGGACGCGCTTTTCGCCAGAAGTGGCGGACATGGATGCCCCAGGGATCGGCGCTATCGGGCACTGCTAACAGGCGTGCAAGTCCACTTCGGGCGTATTCGCGTCCACGGACACGGTAGTGCGCAATCTGACCAGTATGACGGCTGATGAGCAGCTCCAGCTCCGAGGTGCGGATGCGGATGTGGTCCGGCTCCTCACGGGCTGACACGCTGGACGGGGAGACAACAGCGAAACGACATATCAGACGCCGCATCCGCTGCGGTTCCAGCCTCAGACGGAAAGATATCCGCACGCGCCGGGGCTGGACAAGAGGACTCTCCGGACGCAGCGCCTGACACGGAATGGGAGTCCCCGTTTCGCTGAAAAGCTGCGGGACAAGAGGTGCTCCCTCTGGAAACGGTTCCTCGGGCTGGAGTTCACACTCCAGCAGGGTGGTAACCGGGTAAGGATGCGGGTTGTAGACCAGGACGGGGAGTCCGTCCCCTGCTGCCGGGGGTTGCCCAGCGCTCAACCGGACAAAGGCGCGGAAGAGGAGCTCCTCGGCGGTGCGTAGCACAGAGCTCAGGCGGTTGAGAGCAGCATGCATCGCCGATTCCGTGCAAACCCCACTCAGAATGCCGGAGGACTGGCAAAAGAGGAGCTCTTCCCAGGCATGGCGTAATTCGTCGGCAGGGTATGCCATTCGACCGTGAAATGCGGCACAGGTGACCAGCTTCTCTGCCAGCAGGAGCCGGTCTTCGGCACGCCGGTAGAGTTGTTTGAGCCGCATCCCGCTCGTATAAGCACCGACTGCCCAAGGACGGAGGCTTTGGGTGACGACCGGGAGATGTGAGCGGAGTGACTCGACAGCTGCGGCGTACTCCTCCAGGGTGGCGTGGTGAAGCTCCCAGTCAGGCTGCTCCTCTGCGAGGCGGGGGAAATGGGCGGCTTCGGTACATCCCCCGCCGTGATTGCCGAGGTCCCACAGGCGGAGGGGAGCTATACCAGCGGGAGCATGTGCCTGCTGCTGGTGCGCTGCTGCTTCGCCCCGGGTGGTGGTGTCGCAGGGCTCGACGCGCAGAGCGACAATGCGGGAGCCGTCAACCCCTTCCCAGAGGAACAGGTCCTGCGGCAGTGGAAGGCGAGAAGCCGCTGGGTGGCAGAAGATGTACATCCGATAGCCGCTCCGGACCAGGAGCTGCACCAGTCCTCGGCTGTGTCCGAAGGAGTCCGTATTGAGCACTGCGGTTGGCTCTACGGCGAAGGTCTGTGTCACGAAGCGCCGCCCCAGGAGGAGCTGGCGTGCCATCGCTTCGGCGCAGGGCAGATTGCAATCCGGCTGCACGTACCAGCCTCCGGCAATGTGCCATCGCCCCTCAGCGACGAACTGTCGCAGCTGGGCAAAGAGTTCAGGGGCGTACTGCTCAACCCAGCGGATTGGGAGCGTTTCCTGCAGAGTAACCCGCAGCTCGGGATGCTGCCGACAGAGGGAAACAAGGTGACGGAATGTCTCCAGCGTCACGGCAACCCCTTCGGTCCAGTCCCAGAGCCGGACAGGATCAATGTGCACCGGTGCAATGAGGTACGCCCTCTGCTTCATTGCAGCCCAAATGCGATGCGGGACCCGTGCTCGGCATCACGGCGGATGCGAACATAGGCATCCAGCTCCTGCTGGAGCTCTTCCCGGTGCGAGATAATGCCGACGAGCCGACCCTGGCGCTGGAGCTGCCGGAGGGTATCGAGTACCACGAAGAGGGTGTCCCGATCCAGACTCCCAAAGCCCTCGTCGATGAAGAAGAGGCAGCGCTCCAGGCGGGAGGTGGAGCGGACCATGTCTGAAAGTGCCAGCGCTAGAGCCAGCGATGCTTGGAAAATCTGCCCACCGGAGAGAGTGCGAACCGGGCGCAGGGAGCCGTTGGCAAGGAGGTCGCGGACCTGGAATTCCGGATGCTTGCCTGCGGTACTGAGAGCCAGCTCCAGTGTACCATGCGTCCACTGCCGGAAGTAGAGGTTTGCCTGGTGGCAGAGGCTGCGGAGGTATTCCTGCGCGACGAAGGCAACGAAGGCGTTCCCGCGGAAGAGTTCCTCCAGGACCTTCAAGCGCTGGCTCCGGAGATGGAGATCGTCGAGCTGCTGCTGGAGCTGACGCTGCTCGGCAAGGGTGTCTTTGAGTCTTGTGAGCCGCTCCTGGAGTTGCCCCTGGCGGACGTGGAGCTCCTGCAACTGCTCTCGGGTGTGCTGGAGCTTGTGCTGCAGTTGCTCATGCTGGTCGGGATCGTAGTGGGTTGCCTCCGGCTCCAAGGCGGCAAGCCGATCGGTAAGGTCAGCAAGACGCTGTTCTTCTTCCTGGAGCCGTTGGAGCTCTTCGAGAACCCGCGTGTGGTCCTGCAGGAACGGCTCGAGATCCTCCGGGGCAAACCCGGCGTGGTCGCACTGGCGGGCAAACTCTTGGGCGAGGCGGTCCTGTTCTGCACGCAGTTGCCCATGGCGTTCGGCAAGGTATGCACAGCGCAGGCGAGCGCTCTCGGTCTGTTCGCGGAGCTGCTCGTAGCGCTGCTTGAGGAGCGGGAATTCGTGTTCGAGCTGAGCAAGCTGCTGCTGGGTGCACTCCAGGAGCTCGCGCAGTGCCTGAGCTGAGGCATGGCGGAGCTCCTCCGGGAGCGAGGTACGGAGCAGTTCGTACTGTCCGGCAAGGGCACTTCGCTGAGCATCGAGCTGTTGGAAATGCTGGCGGGCGGTTTCCAGCTCGCGGTCGAGGTGGAGGAGATCGGTCTCGAAGCGCTGCTCGTGTGCCTGCAACTGCTCAAGCTCTGCGCGGAGTGCGGCATGGCGCTGTTCGGCAAGGGTCTTCTGCTCGGGAGCATCAGCTTCCCAGCCTCTCCAGCGGAAGTGACGGCGATGCTCGGCGAGCTGATCCATCACGGTGCGGAGGCGCTCGGTAAGCTCGTGGCGGCGGTCGGCGACTGAGCGGAGTTCGGCGTAGAGCTCTGTGCGTAAGTGCTGCGTAAGCTCGAAAGCCGTGCGGAGGCGCTCGTGCTCGGAGTGGAGCTCCCTGAGGCGCAGTTCCGCTGTGGGATCCATCCGGCACGGCTCGGGATGGTGAGGAGAACCACAAACTGGACACGGCTGACCGGCGACGAGCTCCCGGGCAAGCTCGGCAGCAGTCCTCTGGCGATGGAGGGATTCAAGTTCCGATTGGAGGCGGGCAAGCTCGGTGTGCAGGTGGCTCTCTGCCTGCTGGAGCTCTTCAAGGTAGCGTTCCGCCGACTGTACCCGGTGGGGACGATACGGCTGAGGGAGTGCACGGCTGCGGTCGTGGAGAGCGGACAGGAAGTGCTGCAGGCGTTGCTCCAGCTGCTGAAGGTCCGCTTCGAGCTGCTGCCGTTCGCGCCGGAGGGTGTGCTCTCGTTCGTACCAGTGGAGGAGCTCGGAGAGCGTGTGGAGCTCCTGGGTCAGCTCCCGCTGGCGATGGCGGCAGGCGGTCAAGCGCTGGGTGTACTCTCTGTGCCGCTGCTGGAGTTCCTCCAGCACGATTCTGCCCTTCGCAAGCCGGGCGTCGAGGGCGTGGAGTTGGGCGTGCAGGTCCAGGCAGCGGAGAGCGTTCCGGCAGTGTTCCAGGCGCTCGTGGAGTTGGTGGCGCTGTTCATAGGCTTGGCGGAGCTGTTCGTACCGGGGGAGGAGGGCGTCGAGCTCCGTACGGAGGCGAGCATGGTCCTGTCGGGCGCGGTTGTACTGCTCAGTTACTGCTGCAGCGTCGCGGCGCAGCTGCTGGAGCTGGCTCCAGGAAGCATGGAGCAGGGGCAGGAAGCGCTGGAGCTGCTCCAGGCGCTGCTTCCGCTCCGCAGAGGAGAGGACACGATGGCGCTGGTGTGCGAGCTCCTGCTGGAGGCGCCGGTATTCCTCCCACCGGTGACGTCGGGTGGTATACTCTGCGTCGGCAGCTTGGAGCTTGCTGAGGAGCTGTTCGAGTCGATGGGACTCGATCCGGAGGTGTTCGAGCTCCTGCTCAAGCTGCTGGTAGATCTCGGCAGAAGCGGTTTGGGCAAGGACGTCGAAGCGCCGCTGGAGGAGCTCTCGGCGTGCGTCCGTCTCTGCTCGGAGTCGGCGGACAGTTTCCCCGAGATTGTACCGGTGCAGGTGGAAGAGGACCTCCAGTGCCTCGGCGCGCTGCGACGGGGTCAACTGGAGGAGCTCATCGAAGCGCCCCTGGGGCAGGAGAATCGAGCGGCAGAAATTCTCGTAGTCCAGCCCGAGTAATTCGCTGACCCGGTGCTCTGTTGCTCTGCCTTCCCGGTCGCGCTGCCATCCTTGTCCGTCCCAGCGCTCGAGGAGATGTTCCTGCTGCTGTACACCTTTTCTGCCAGGTTTCAGCCGTGCTCGGTAGCGGCAGCGGTAAAGCTCGGTCTGCCCGGCTCGGCGGAGCTGGAAGAGGAATTCCACTGTCAGCGTGGAGCAGTGATGGTTGACCAGCGGGAGCAGCTCGTTTCCCTTCTGGCGTGGGCAAGTCCCGTAGAGTGCCAGGAGGATCGCTTCCAGCAGGGCAGATTTCCCACTGCCGGTAGGTCCCAGGATGCCGAAGAGCCCGGCGTCCACAAGGGGACGGAAGTTGAGCGATTGCCGATTGCGGTAGGAGAGGAAGCCCTCGATGTGGAGTTCCAGTGGGATCATGTCTCGGAGTGGTGTTCACGGAGAACCTCGCGGAAGAGTTGGCGCAGAGCCGGGTCTGGGTCTACTCCGGTGCGGGTACGGAAGAAGGTAAGGAAGAGCTCTTCGATGTCCATCCGCAGCGGATCGAGGGAATTTGCCTGGGAGGCGGAGGGCAGGGGAACGCGTGGGACGAGGCGGAGTTCCACAAGGTAGCGGTGAGCCTGATGGAGCCGTTGGAGGTCTTCAACCGCTAGGGCATGGTCACAGGAGAGCTCCAGCTGGACATATGCCTCGGGATAGCGGGCAAGCGCCTGGAGGGCTCCCTCCACACTCTGGCAGCAGAGGCGCCGGAGGGGAAGACTGCCCCGGAGTGGGAGGCGGGTAGAGCTGAGCACCCCCTGGGGAGAGAGCTCCAGCAGGACAGCGGATTTCTCCGGCATGGTGTCCGTGAAGGTGTACGGTAGGAGGCTCCCCGCATAGACCACGGGAGGATGTTCTGCCTGGAGTGTCATCGGGCGGTGGATGTGTCCGAGTGCAACGTAGTGGACAGTTTCGGGGAAAATCTGCGTCGGCAATGGGTCCAGTCCGCCGAGGGCAACGGGTTTCTCGTCTTCGCCTTCTTCCGGTGCTGTGCCGTCTGGTGCCTGGCAGTAGAGATGCGCTATCACCAAGGTTGGGGCAGCCGTGCGGCGGTGCTGGAGAGCAGCCTCCCAGCGCCGACGGAGCCACTCGGGCAGGGGAACGGGAAGGTCGTGGGAGAGCCGATAGGCAGAGACATATGGGAGCGGGAGCAGGCGCAGTGGATGTGCCCATCGGGGATGCTCCAGCTCCAGCATCCCGGGCACACTGGAGCGGATCACAGCTTTTCCCAGGGGTGTCCCAGCCGGTGGCAGCGCGGTGTCGGGGAAACCCAGTAGCAGGATGCCGAGAGCGTATCCCCAGGTAGCGGCAGCTTCCAGGCGCTCGGGCGAGTCGTGATTGCCGGCAATCACAATAACGGGGCGCTCTCCGCCCCGGGACAGCTCGCAGAGCGCAGTGTGGAAGAGCTTGAGTGCTTCGGTACTCGGATTGGCGCTATCGAAGACATCGCCGGCGACCAGAATGGCATCGACATGCTCGGTGTCGGCGTGCTGCAGGAGCGATTCCAGGGCATGCTGTTGTTCGGCGAGGCGCTCGAAGCGCCCGAGACGTTTGCCCAGGTGCCAATCTGCCGTATGGAGAAGACGCACCATGGAGTACCTCCACCGCCGGGGCAAAATTACAGCCGGGACTCTGGGTTCGTGCTTCTTTGCAATTTCGCTCCGTCCCGACAAGGCAGGAGACGGCATGGTTCGAGCGCGGGTACGCGTTCGCGGGAGAGTGCAAGGAGTGGGGTTCCGCTGGTTTGTGCTCCACCATGCCCGGCAGCTTGGGGTCAAGGGATATGTGCGGAACTGTCCCGATGGGAGCGTGGAGGTGGTTGTGGAAGGCGAACCGGCAGTGGTGGAGCGTCTCTTGGAGCTCGTGCGTCTGGGTCCGCCGCCGGCGCGGGTGCAGGCTGTGGAAGTGCAGTGGGAGACGCCGACAGGGGAGTTTGCAGACTTTGACGTTCGCCGAACGGGATAGCGACAGGATGTGGCATCGAACGAGGGTGCGATGGAGCTGACGCCAGAGACTGTGGTGCTCATCACGGGGGCTTCCTCTGGGATTGGGGCGGCAACCGCCCGTCGATTTGCTCGTGAGAAGGTGCGGCTGGTGCTAGCGGCACGGCGTCGTGAGCGTCTGGAGGCGGTTGCAGCTGAGTGCCGTCAAGTCGGGGCAGAGGTGCTGGCAGTGCCAACGGATGTGACTGTCCCGGAGCAGGCTCAGACATTGGTGCGGCGCGCGGTGGAGCAGTTCGGTCGGCTCGATGTGCTCATCAATAACGCTGGGCGGGGTAACTGTGCAGCGGTTGAGGAGACCACCCCAGAGCAACTCTGGCGCATCTTTGCTGTCAATGCATTTGCCCTCTGGTACGTGACAGCACCGGCTCTACCGGTGATGAAGGCGCAGGGACGGGGGCACATCCTCGTCATCGCAAGTGTGGCGGGCAAGTGGGGCTATCCGTACAATAGCGCCTATGTGGCGGCGAAACACGCCGCGGTGGGATTCGTAGCCGCACTCCGCACTGAACTTCTCGGGACGGGAGTGGAAGCCACGGTGGTCTGTCCGGCAGCCGTAGACACCGAGTGGGGGATGGTGACTGAGGGAGGACCTCTCGGAGCGCTCTTCCAGGAAGGAGTTCGCCATTCCAAGCAGGTGGCGCACGAATTGGGGCTTCCTCTAGCCCCGCTGCCGACGATTCTCACCGCTGAGCAGGTTGCCGAGCAGCTCGTGGATGTGGTGCGCCGACCACCCCGTGGTGATGTCTTTACCCATCCCGGCACCCAGGAGTTGGCGGTGCTGGTGGCGCAGGACCGGCGTGCTTTCGAAGAGCAGATGTTGCCCTTCTACCTGGGGGTGCAGCGGGTCTACAGCCAGTGGCGGCAGCATGCGTAGCTGGTGCTGGTGGTGTATCGGGGTTCTGCTGGGAAGCAGCGCTGCGGCAGGACAGCAGTGGAGTCTGGAAGAACCTTGGCGGCTGCGCCCGGCGCTGGTGCTTGTCCTCAGCGGTGGCGGGGCGCGGGGCATCGCACAGATCGGGGTACTGCAGGTGCTGGAAGAGGCAGGATATGCCCCTGATGCAGTGGTGGGAACCAGCATTGGGGCGATTCTGGGTGGGCTTTACGCTGCCGGCTATACCCCGCACGAGCTCGAAGAGTTGGTCAGGCGCACCGACTGGGAGGAACTGCTGGCGCTAGGGCATGCTGAGCGAGCGGACCTCTTCGTCGACCAGCGTCAGGAGCAAGACCGCAGTCTCCTCACGCTGTCCTTTGAGAATTTCCGCCCGGTGCTGCCTCTGGCACTCTCCTCCGGGGGGCGTATGGCGGATTTTCTCCAGGAGCTCGTCTGGCGGGCGCCATGTGTGAGCAGCGATTTCGACCGGCTGCGCTGTCGTTTTCGGGCAGTGGCAACAGATCTGGTGCAGGGGCGGACAGTGGTGCTGCGCTCCGGGGATCTCGGACTGGCACTCCGGGCAAGCGCGGTGTTCCCGCTGCGCTATACGCCGGTGCGCTGGGATTCGTTGCTGCTGGTTGATGGAGGGCTCGAGGCTAATCTTCCGGTTCGGATTGCACGGCGGGAGTTTCCGGGCGCCGTCCTGGTGGCAGTCAATACGACGGCTCCGCTGCGCAGTGCTGGAGAATTGACAACACCTTGGGCTGTTGCCGACCAGAGTATTTCGCTGGTGATGCACCGTTTTGTCGAGCTCGACCGTGCCGCTGCTGATGTGCTCATTGAGCCTGAGCTTGGACAGCATGGGACGTTTGAATTCCACCATCTGGAGCGCCTCATCGCTGCTGGTCGAGAGGCAGCCCGGCGGGCGCTCCCGCAGCTTCAGGCATGCCTTGCCCGTATTTGGGATTCGCTGGCTGCTGAGCACTTCGGGCAGCGTGTCGCAGGCTCTGCATCGCCAGTTGTGGAGCTCCAGACTGTGGGCTGGATGCCGGAGGACGAACAGCAGCTGAAGCACCTTCAGGGCATGCCGTTGGAGCGTGTGCTGCCAGAGCTTCTGCGCTCCGGGGCAAACGGTCGCTACCGCCGTCTGCATCTGGCAGCGGTCCCAAACGGTGCCGGGGTGACACTCCTGTGCCGAGCCGAACCTTACCGGCGCTACGCACGGCTGGAACTCTGGGGCATTCCGGAAGCGCTCGCCACGCTCCTTACCGAGCGCTCCAGCATGGAGCAAGGAGCCGTTGTGGCCAGTCCGCGAGAGCAGCAGCACCTGAGCTGGGTTCTGCGTCGGTGGCTCTCCGCATTTGGGCTGGGACCTACCAGCTTCCTCGGCTGGCAGGAGGCAGACTCCTGCCTCCAGCTCTGGCTGCAACTCGATACGGTCGGACGCATCACCTGTACAGGGCTGGACACGGGACGCTGCCGAGAACTCCAGGAGCTGCTCGGCATTGGGATGAGAGGACCGATCGAGACCTCTTTCTGGCATCGCTGGCAGGAATTACAGCGCTCCGGGCTGTTCCGTGCCCTTGAGCTCCGGATGGGAAAGACGGACGGGCAAATCCATCTGCAGCTCTTTGCTGAGTGTCAACCCCCGCAGCAGCTGCGGATTGGCATCCGAGTGGATAACGAACACTACACGCGCCTGTGGCTTGAGGCACTGCACCGCACGGGGATTTCCCGGCAGCTGGAGCTGCGGCTCTCCGGCGGGGCAGGACCCCGGGATGTACTCGTATTGGGGCAGCTGGCACTGCAACGGGCGTTCCCCGAGGTTTGGGCAACGGCTCGCCTCTGCTTCTATGCGGAGAATCGGCTCATCCGCCGCTTCCGTGAGCTCCCGACGCAAGCGGGCTGGACGCTCCAGCAGCTGGCAGACGCGCGGCAGCAGCGGTATGGCGTTCGCGCTTCGGTCAGCTTCCCGTTCCAGCCGGTGGATATCCTGGAGGGCTGGCTCCGTGTAGAGCGGCAGCGGGAGGTTGTGGAAACCGTGCCACCCTTGACAACGGTAGCCCTCTTCGGGATGCACTTTCTCCATGATAGCCGTGACCGGGCAGAGTTCCCACAGCGCGGGCAATTTCTCCGGCTGGCTCTGGAAGGGGCGCTTGTACGCCTTGCTGGCGTCGGGGGGTTTACACGGGCAGAGTTCCTCTACGAACGCGCTCTTCCCTTGGGGAGGGGGCACAGTGTGTGGTGGCGTCTGCGATTCGGGGCTGCCGACGCGACGCTCCCGAGGGCGGAGTTCTTCGCCTTGGGGGGGATGCAGAGTTTTCTCGGGATGCGGGAAGAAGAGCAACGGGGACGCCAGTTGGTATGCGCCTCGATGGCGTATTCTCTGCCCACCTTCCCGCTGCTTGGGCTGATGACGCGGCTCTTTGTGCGTTCCGATCTAGGCGGGGTATGGGAAGTGCCCGAACGGATTTGCCTGGGTGAGCTGCGGCAGAGCCTTGGGGGCGGATTCGTGCTGGAGACGCCGCTTGGGGTGGCGGCAGTTGCTGTGGGTGTTGCTTTCCGGATTGCCCAGACGGCTCCGTTCGTGCGCTGGGGACCGCCGGTGGTTGCCTTCAGTGTAGGGAGCTTCCTCCCATGAGCTTTGTGGTAACAGTCTTTGGGAGTGCTCGCGCGGAGCCGGGAAGCCCGCTGTACCAAGAGGCGATGCGGCTCGGGGAGCTCCTCGGTGCGGCAGGATTCGGAGTTGCCACCGGGGGCTACGGTGGTGTGATGGAGGCGGTTCTGCGCGGCGCTGCGCTGTATGCAGTGCGTCGCATCGGGGTTGTGACGCCCGAACTCCGGCAGCGGCAGGTCAATCCATACGTCGCTGAGCTCCTCTCGGTCCCTACGTACCTGGAGCGATTGCACCGGCTCCTGCAGCTCGGGGATGCCTATGTGCTCCTTCCCGGGGGAACGGGAACCCTGCTGGAGCTCTTTGCCGTACTGGCGCTTCGCGAGCGCTCTCTCCTGCCGAGCCGTCCTGTCTTCTGTTTAGGGCATCCCTGGAGTGAGGTATTCGGGCGGCTGGTAGAGGTGCTGCCCGAACTGGCACCAGCGCGGCAGCTTGTCTCCCTCTGCCAGACCCCGGACGAGGTGCTCGACCAGCTCCGGTACGCTCTGCTCGGAGGTCGGTAGCGGGAAAGCGTGCCTCATACGTCACTGCAGCCTGAGAACAGAGAAGGGAGAGCCTCATGAGAGCCCTCATACGGGAAGCTGCCGCAATTGTTGGGCTTGCCACCATTGTTGGGTTGGCGTACAATGTGTTCAACCCGAATGGGCTTCCCCTCATCCGGCACCATCAGCGTCTGCCGGTCGTTGACGACTCGGTGCTGTTGCGGGAGCTCGGGCAAGGATCGGCGCAACCGGCTGCGCCGGCGGAGGCTATACCGGCTCCGGGGAATGCACCGGTCCAGGAACGCGCCCCAGCGGAGCGCCGGCATGTCTTATCGGCGCCGGCAGCGCAGCAGAGAACCCCGGCGGAAGCCGCACCACACCACCCATCTCCACAGGAATCCCCCATTCGAGCAGTGCGCTACGAGCAGGTCTTGCAGCTCCTGGAGCATCCCGAGCTGCTGCTCATCGATGCCCGACGCCCCGAGGACTACGCTGCCGGGCATATCCCAGGAGCACGGAACATCTTCGCCTACGACTTCGCTGCCCATATTCCCGAACTGATTGCCCTGTCGCGGACGAAGCCAATTCTCATCTACTGCGATGGCGGACAGTGTGAGCTGAGTCACTACCTGGCAGAGCAACTCCGGAACTTAGGATTCCAACGGCTCTACATCTACGAGGGCGGGTGGGAAGAATGGCGTCGTCGGCACAGCCAGTAAGGACGGAGGAAGAGGCGCAGTTTCAGCTCCTGCAGTGGCGCTACGGCATTGTAGGGCAATCAGAGGCATTACGGCAGGCGATGCGCCTTCTGCTGCAGGTGGCACCAACGGAGTTGACCGTTCTCATCACTGGGGAGACAGGGACGGGGAAGGAGCTTTTTGCCCGTGCCATTCACGGTTTGAGCCCCCGGCGGCGTCATCCCTTTGTCAGTCTCAACTGTGCGGCTATTCCGGAGACGCTCCTTGAGTCGGAGCTCTTCGGGCATGTGCGGGGTGCCTTCACCGGTGCTACCAGCGATCGGCAGGGCTTCTTCGAGGTTGCTCATCAGGGCACGCTCTTCCTGGACGAAATCGGGGAGATGCCGCTGAGCACGCAGGCAAAGGTGCTGCGCGTCCTGGAAAGCGGGGAATTCTCTCCGCTGGGTTCCTCGGAGATTCGCCGGGTCGATGTCCGGCTCATCGCGGCGACGAACCGGGATTTGGAGCGCGCCGTGCGCGAAGGCACCTTCCGGCAGGACCTCTACTACCGGCTCAACGCGGTCAGGATTCACCTGCCGCCGCTGCGAGAGCGCCCGGAGGACATCCCCGTGCTGGTGGAGTACTTCGCTGCCCGAATCTGCGAACGTCTGGGAATCACGTTCGAGGGAATTGCCCCGGAGGCACTGGAACTGCTACAGCGATACCCGTGGCCAGGCAATGTCCGGGAGCTGCGCAACGTTGTTGAGACCCTCCTCACGCTCGAGCGTGGGGCTTACATCACGGCGGAGATGGTTCAGCGCTACCTGCAGCGCGCCGCCCCAGGTGAGTCGGGTGAAGCCGTCCCGGTGGAGCGAGCAATTGTCGCGGTAGGACGCGCTCGCAATGAGCCGGCTCTGCCGGCAGCCTTCGACACGACGCTGCTTTACCGCGTGCTGCTCGACATGCGGAGCGAGTTGGCAGAATTGCGGCGGGCATTACAGTTCCTCCTGCCCAGCATTGAAGCGCTGCGGGAGCAGCTTGCCACGTTGGAACACCGCGTAGAGCAGCCCAAGGAAGCAGAAGAGGGCATCCGGCTCCGGGACGAAGCGGATTTCCGGCTCGATGACATCGAGCGCCGCTTGATTATCGCCGCTCTCAAGCGCTTCGGCGGGAACCGGCGTCTGGCAGCCCGTGCGCTGGGAATTAGCGAGCGCACCTTGTACCGGAAGCTGGCACAGTACGGCTTGGGAGACATCCTCTAGGGCACCGGATGAAGCCCAGCGATTCCAGAACGCAGCTCCATGAGGCGCTCCTGCAGTGGTACGCAGAGCGGGGGCGCCCGTTGCTGTGGCGTCGGACTCCTGGGGACCCATACCAGGTGCTGGTCCGCGAGGTGATGCTGCAGCAGACCCAGGTGGCGCGAGTCGAGCGCCTGCTGCCGCGCTTTCTGGAGCGCTTTCCCACGGTGCAAGCCTTAGCGGCTGCTCCGCTGGCAGAGGTCATTCGCTGGTGGCAGGGGCTGGGGTACAATCGCCGAGCACGCCTGCTCTGGGAGTGTGCTCGCCGGATTGTGGAAGACTACGGTGGGGTGATTCCCTCCGACCCTGGGCTGCTGACGAGGCTTCCCGGCATTGGAAGGTACACCGCCGCAGCCGTGGCAACCTTCGCCTTCGGACGGCAGGATGTGCCTGTGGTTGATACCAACATTGCCCGGGCGCTCCAACGGCTGTTGGCAGAAACACTCCCGCCTCGGGTGCTCCTGCAACGGGCACGAGAGCTGATTCCTCCAGGTGCTTCCGTGCAGTGGCACGAGGCACTCATGGACCTAGGTGCCCTCTACTGTCGGAAGCGTCGTCCACTCTGCGGGCAATGCCCACTGCGCTCCTGGTGTCGGTCTGCTGGCAGGGAAGTTCAGGAGCTATCCTCCGGGACACGCGGGGAACCACACTTCCAGGGTGTGCCACGTCGGCTCTGGCGGGGACGTCTCCTGCGGCTGGTCGCAACGGTTGGCAGGATCACGCTGGAGGAGGTAGCGGCTGCGCTCTTCGAGGCGCCGCCCACCCCACAACAGCGGCGCTGGTTGCGTGAGCTCGTTGCTGGGCTTGTTCGCGACGGCTTACTCCAGTCCCGGAGAGGATGGCTGATGCTGCCGCAGTAGACCACGTGGCGGGATTGTATCCCCTCAGGTCTTTTCTGTATTTTCGCAGCCGTTGTCTCATGTTCCAACCGTGCCTGAGCAGCTCATGTGCCGGTGGTTTGTCCGGGGTAGCCTCTGTGTGGGCATTGTGTTGAGCGCCTGTCAACCGACCCCGAAACCTGCTCCGATTGAGGGCTTGGAGCGCTACGAAGACCGGGTCACGGGGTTTGCCCTTGTGTATCCGAAGAACTGGTCCGTGCGGGCAGTTCCGGGGGAGAGCTTCTTGGCATTGTCTACCGATGCGGCGTTGGAGCGCTTTCTCCGGTGGGAGGCGGAGGGTCCGTCGGCTGCCAAGATTGAGGTGACGGTGATCCCTCTGCAGGGCAAGAGTCTCGACAGCATCCTGGCTGAGCGCAAGATCTTTACCGATGAGGTCTACAGCCCTGTGGAGTCTCTCACGCTCGGGGGGAGCCAAGGGCGTAAGCTCCACTACCGTTTCCCTCTCCGTGATGGGGACGCTGAAGGCGAGCTCTACGTCGCCTCAGCAGATGGACGGGTAGCAACGGTGCTGGAGGTTGCAGCCTTTGGAGGCACCTTCCCTGCCTATCGGGCTGTATTCGACTCCGTCATTGCGGGGCTGAAGCTTGCGCGGGAGCCTCTCCCGGAGCAGGCACCGACTCCCACCCCGGCACAGCCCGAGCCTCCCTCGCAGACCCTCCGGAACTATGCCGGACAGGGCTTCCTGATCCAGGTGCCGGAGAACTTCCGGGCAGAACGGACCAGCGTCCCCAGCTCTCTTTTCTCGGTCCGCTTTGTCGGTGCGCGCAACGATTGCATCATCCAGGTAGATGTCTTCGATGCCTCGCAGCAGCAGGACCTGCGCAAGATTGTCGAGGAGAATCGCCCGCGCTATCGAGCCACACAAGCTATCCCGACCCGTCTCGGCGGGCAGCAAGCCTACTACCTGGAGTATGCCCCGGCGGCGCAGGTCAGCGGGCGCGCTTACTTTACGCTGGCGCAGAAGCGCCTGTACCGAATTGTCATCACCTGGTACAAGCCTGAGGAGTCGATCTACTTGCCCGTCTTCGAGCGAGTCGTCCAGAGCTTCCGTCTGCAATAGCATTTCCCTGGAGGGGGAGATGCACCGGTGGTGCTGGTGGACTCTTCTGCCGGGAATCCTTGCTGCCCACGAGCTTCCGGAAGTTCACCAGCTGCTGGTTCTGACAGCTCGGGATAGTGTTGTTTGTCTGGGAGTCCCGTTTGTGCAGAGGCTTGTGCTCCAGCTCGATTCGGTCTATACCCTGCAGTCGCCGCTGGACTATGAAGTGGCAGCGCGGCAGGGATGTATCCGCTTCTCTCCCCATTTCCGGCGCCTCTTCCGCTTCCGCGATACGCTTCGGCTTTCTGTTGCGGCATGCTATGTGCCGCTTTTCGTGCAAGCCCGTGGAGGGAAACAGCGCTGGGACACGTGCCCCAGTGCCGCTCCTGCGGCGCACTCATCGGGGACACCGGTCGGGGAGACTCCTGAGGCTCCGCCTGTGGAGCCGCGTGGGCGCCTCATTCGGGGGTTTTCACTCCAGACAGGTTCAGGGCTTGTGCTCCACTCGGGGCTGGAGTTGGGGTTTTCCTCCCATCTGGCGGGGCAGACAGAGATCGGGGGACGCATTGTGGCGGATCGCCTCCCGGTCAGCTCCGCAGGCAGCAGTCTATCGGTCCAGGAGCTTGACCAGTTCGCTCTCCAGGTCCGTTCGCCGGGCTTGCATGCGGAAGTTGGAGAGCTGCTGCTCCCATCAGGGCTGCAGGCAGCGCTTGGTATCGGGCATCTGCAGGGGGTCAAAGCCTCTGTCCGCATGGGGCGGTGGGAGCTTGCTACGCTGCTGGGAGCGTCCCGAACAGTGACCACGGTGGTTGTGCTCACTGCCCGCGATGGTGTTCCGGGACCGTACCGGCTGCAGGATGCTCTCGGCAGGCGCATCGCTGGGATACTGCCGGGCAGTGAGCGGGTCTGGGTCGATGGCGTGCTCCAAGAGCGGGGGGAGGACAAAGATTACGTCCTCGATGAGCTCCGAGGTGAGCTGACCTTCCGCCCGCGCCGCCCGGTAAGCTCTGCGTCCCACATTGTGGTGGAGTTCTCCGAGCTGGACCAGGCAAGTGCACAGACGCTCGGATTCCTGCAGCTAACCGGAGCTTTAGGAGCCGCGCATAACCTGGAGGTTGCGTACTCCCACCGGCTTACAACACCATTCCAGGACGTTCCACCGACAGCGCGTCCGGTGCTCCGCAACGGGATGTCCTATGCACAGCTGGAGGGTGCTACGTGGGTTGGCTTCGATAGCGCTACCGGAAGAGGGCGTGGCTGGTATCGCCGCCGGGATACGCTCCTCGGGGGGCAGGTGCACACCATCTGGGAATACGCTCCGGCAGCTCCCGACGCCTTCTACATGGTCGAGTTCAGTGCCGTCGGGGAGGGACAGGGCGAGTATGTGCAAGAGGCGCCGGGTGTCTTCCGCTATGTTGGGTCCGGTCGTGGAGGATACGCACCGGTGCGGTTGCTACCATTGCCAACGCAGCAGCAGCTCTGGACAGTACGGTGGGAGTGGCGAACGCCGCAGTGGTCTTCGCACCTGCAGTGGGAGGGTAGTCGCTTTGTTCCCTTTCGGCGTCACTCTGAAGTGCTTCAAGGGGTAGCGCTCTCGGTACAGACCCGCTACAGCCAGCATCCCGATACAGCGCGTGCGCCCCTCCTCTGGGAGAGCCAGACGAGGTGGAAGAGCCCGTTCTTCTTCGGACGCCGCACGGCAGAGGAGCAGCACGTCCTGCCATGGAATCTCCTGCAGCGTGGCTTCGATGGTGCCAGCGCCGAAGCGTTCCACCATCAGCGGTTCCGGCTGCAGCTGGCTCCCCTGATGGCAGAAGCTACGGCGGGATGGATACGCTGGGCGCCAAGGCTGAGCGCACTTTGGGCTGAGACGGTGCTTGGGGTGCTCCCCGGGCAGGGGCATTCCCCGGTCGTGCTGCGCTACGCCGTCGGGCACCACAGGGATGATGATGCCGGACAACGGCACCTCTGGCATCGGCTTCGAGGAACAGTGACGGCGACGATTTCCCGATGGCATCTCCTCGGTGATGTCCGCTGGCAGTGGCAGCGTGAGGCTGGGGTGCTTGCTCCTGTCCGGCAGCGAGAGCTTGCCGGCGAGACGCGGAGCATCTGGACAGTTTCTCCCCGTACAACACTGGAAGCCTTCCTCCTGTGGCGGCGACAGTGGGAGCCTCTGCCCAGCCAGTGGTGGCAGCCGGGTCTGTGGCTGCGCTGGACGCATCCTGAGAGCTGGAAGCTCCAGCTCCGGCTCGGATGGAACCGTGTCCAGCAAGCAGAGCAGCGCTGGGAAAACCTCCACGTTCTCTGGCAAGCAAGTGCTGCCCTGGCGCGCCGGGGAGGCATCCAGTGGCGCTATGAGTCAGGGACAGAGCTGACCGATACCGTCTCACCGGCGTTCCTCCGGGTTCTGCCCGGGCAGGGAACGTATCGATATCGGGGTGACCTCAACGGGAATGGAATCGCCGACCCGTCGGAGTTTGAGCCTGCTCCCGTGGGGGGAGACTACCTCTTGGTGCCGACTTCCCGGGGAATATCCCGCCCTGGCACACTGCTGCGGATCGAGGGCATCCTGCGGTTCCCGCTGGGGGAGAAGCCGGAGCCGAAGGGGGAATGGGAGAGCCAACTGAGGCTGCTGCAGCGTGGAGTTTTCCGCTCGTGGTGGCAGGCGCTATTCCCGCATCGGGCAAGGGAGGACGGGGTGAACACGACGCAGTGGACCATCGCCCAGCAGCTCCGGCTCCCGACAGGATCGGCACAGTGGGATGCCCGTGCGGAGTGGAGTGGGACAGCGTTCTGGATGGGAACCGCGTGGGAGCAATGGCAGCGGGCAACCGCTGAGCTCCGCTGGGAGCGCACTCTCCGGGGAACGCTCCGATTGGCATGCGGTGGTGGTCCACTCTGGGAAGAACATTCCCGAGCTTTCCAGCCCGGGCAGTTTCGGCTCTCGGTAGTGCAGCTCTTCTCGGAGCTGCCGTGGCAGCCAACATCGGAGTTGTGGTGTACCCCTCGGCTCCAGCTCCTCCGAGGTTCCCTCGGGGATGGCACACTGAGGTACACGGTGGTCAATCCCGTCGGGATGCTCCAGCTGAGCTTCCGGCGGCAGGACTTCCTCAGCGCTGAGGCGGCAGTCCACATCGGTGTCTTGGTGCCGGCATTGCCCCCTGAGCTCCTACTCTGGAGCGGGAGTCTCCTCCAAGGATGGCGGCTTCAGGGCAGCGTTGGATATCGGACAGGAGGCGCTCTCTGGTCACTGCAGTATCTTGGTGCACAGCAGAAGGGACGGCGATGGTGGCACGCGCTCAACGGTCAGGTGCAGCTGACGCTGTAAGGCGGGAGTCCGCACGGGCGGAACAGTTGCGGAGAGGACGCCCGCTCCGTCGGGGTGATGTCATCGGGCTGGTGGCGCCCGCGTCGCCGGTGGAATCCGGGCAGCTGGAGAGTATCGTCCGCTACTTGGAACGGCTCGGCTACCGCGTGGAGGTCTCCGCCAATGCGCACAGCACGTACCTGGGCTACTTAGCCGGGACCGATACGCAGCGCCTTGCCGAGCTCCATAGCTTCTTCACCGATCCCCGTATTGCGGCGATTTTCTGCCTGCGGGGAGGGTTCGGGAGCATGCGTCTCCTGGCACAGCTGGATTACCGCCTCATTGCTCAGCATCCGAAAGTGCTGGTTGGCTTCTCGGACATTACTGCGCTGCAGATTGCCCTCTGGCAGCGGAGCCGGCTGGTGACAATTTCAGCCCCTCCGCCCGGCACGGAGCTGATTCCGCCGGACCGTGAGGCGTGGTTTTGGCAGCTGCTCACCTCGGCAAAACCCCCAGGGGCGGTCGGGGAACCGCTCCAACCGCTCTCGCCGATGCCTTCCGGAGGTGTCCAGGGAACGCTCCTGTGCGGCACACTCTCGCTCTGGAGTGCCCTCTGTGGGACGCCTTTCTTCCCAAAGCTGGAAGGCTCCATCCTGGTGCTTGAGGATGTCGGCGAGGCTGCGTATCGGCTGGACCGGATGATGACCCAGTTGCTCTTAGCAGGTGCTTTCACCGGGGTGGCAGCGCTTGTCTTCGGGGAATTTACTTTGCCGAGTTCAGCAGAGCAGCGTTTGCCCCAGCCATCGCTTCAGACGTTACTGCGGGATTTTGCCGACCGGGTGCGCGTGCCGTGTCTGTTCGGTCTTCCATACGGGCATGTGCGACACCACTGGGCTCTCCCCTTCGGGATCCCTGCCCGGCTCAACCGGCAGGGCTACCTTGTGCTGGAAGAAGCGGCAGTCCACCCGGGCTGATCTAACGCGGCGGACGCTGACTCTGGACTGTGAAGCGGAGCACGCTCTGGCTGCGCGCCCCGACGGAGAGCCGGAAAGCGAGTGTCTGCGCATCGAGCCGGCGGTAGGGATGGGTTGTCGTCGTGATGCGCCAGTTCTGCTGGTCCCATCGGAGCTGGAAGGAGAGTTCGACCGCCGCAGGTTCCTGCCCACCGTTGAGCACAGTGAGCTGGTAGGTCTCCTCGACGAGGTTGTTCCCCAACTCCCGGTGCTCGACGAGCTGTTGGGAGGCTTTGATATCGAAGGCGGGACCGAGCGTGAGGGTGACCGTATCACCGACGGGCGTCTCTGGAACGAGCGTCTCCCCGACGAACTCTTGCCGTTCGGGTGTGGCAACCAGGGCAGAGAGCATGCCGGCAGGGAGCGGAATCCCAAGCCCTGCCTCTTCCGTATTGGGCACGCGCACAAGCTGGAGGACGGAGAGTTGTCCCCGAACCATCGCCGAGCTCTCGATCCGATAGACTCGCTCCAGGCGGATGGCAGTACAGGGGAGGAGCGGAAGCTGGAGCCGCTCGTTGGGATGCAGCGCGATTCGCGACGAGAGCTCGTAGCGATAGAAGCCACTGAGCTTCTGGGCTGCAGGCGCCTCTGGAGCCGATTCCTGGACAGCCATCCGTGCCATGGCTGCTGGAGCGTTCCAGTCAACTGGGCGAGCCCGGAGGCGGGGGACATTTCCCGCGACGAGACTCACGGCGGTGGAGTCGAACGCTACCTCTGTGCGATTTTCAAGAAGCGCAGAGCCGCACAGCGTCGCTGTTGCCCCGTGAGGAGCAAGCTGGAGCCGGTAGCGCATCTGCCAGCCCATGCCTTCAATGAGGTAGGAAACCGCTGCCGATGCCTGTCCTGCACGAGGCATCTGCACGAGCGCTTGCAGGGAAGCGGTTGGTGCCATCGGCACCGTATCGCCGCTGAAGAGGACTCGGTATTGGGTCGGGGAGGGGAGCAGGAGTATTCCTGCCGGTGTCCGCAGCACAGCATACGGCGGTACTATCCCCAGGAGAACGCCTTCGATGACCTGCTGCCCATCGGAGCTAATGAAGCGGAGGGAACGCCCGCGCAGGCGTTCGAGGAGCATCTCTCCTGTCGTGGCTTGTGCGGGTTGCAGAGAGTGCCAGAGAACTGTTCCTTCCGGGAGGCTGACGACTACGCTGGCAGGGTCTACTGCGGCAGGAATGTCTTCGAAGCGAACACGCTGCCGCCGGTCAGAGAGAGAGAACTGGTACCGTTCCTCGACGAAGCCGAACCCATCTTGGTAGAGCGTCAGATGACGCTGCTGCAGCTGTCCCGTCGGGGGCGTTTCGGCTGCCAGGGCAAGAGCGCAAGAGCCTAGAAGCCACGTTGGCAAGCGCATCCGAGATGTCCTCTTCGAGGTTAGACCTTCAGCAACCAGCGTCCAAAAGCAGAGAGGGCGGAGATGAGAAGCGAGCCGAGCAGTGCATCCCAGAAGCTCGCAATCTGGAAGCCCGGTACCAGAGCGGCAACCAGCCACAATCCGACCGCATTGATGAGCACCAATGCAAGCCCGAAGGTCAGCACCACTGCAGGCAGGGTCAGGACAATCAAAATGGGACGGACAAGAGCATTGACCAATCCGAGTACGAGCGCACTGACGAGCGCGACCCAGAAGCTCTGCAGTGTGATGCCCGGCAGCAGATGCGCAATCAGCATGATCAGGACAGCGTGCAGGAGCCACATGAGCACGAAGCGCATGGGCAAGCCTTAGAGGATAAGCATTGCATCGCCGTAAGCAAACAGGCGATAGCCCTCCTTGACAGCGGTCCGGTACACCTTCGTGATGAGCTCCGGTCCGGCAAGGGCTGCCCCTACCAGGAGCGAGGGGGAGTTGGGCGGATGGAAGTTCGTAATCATGCTCTGCACGATGCGGAATTCGTACGGCGGGTAGATGAAGCGGTCGGTCCAGCCCCGGCTCGGTTTGACCACGCCTGTGGTCAACGCGCTCGACTCTAAGGCACGCACGACGCTGCAGCCGACGGCACAGACCCGCTTTCGGTTGCGCAGCGCTCGGTTGATTAGGTCAGCAGCCTGGGGGCTGACCTCGAAGTACTCCGATGTCATGGTGTGCTTGCTCAAGTCCTCTACCTCGATGGTTTCGAAAGCTCCCAGTCCGATGTGCAGCGTGATGGAGACAATGTGGACTCCCTTCTGTCGCAGCTGCTCGAGGAGCTCGCCGGTAAAGTGCAGTCCTGCTGTGGGAGGCGCAAGAGAGCCAATCTTCTCAGGATTGGCGAAGACAGTCTGGTACCATTCCTTGTCCCCCTCTTCGGGTTGGCGCTGCATGTACGGCGGTAGCACCATATTGCCGAGCCGTTCGGCGACCTTGTAGAGATCGCCGCTGTAGCTGAAGCGGACGATCCGCCCGCGGGAGGTTGTGTTGTCGATAATTTCGGCGTAGAAGCGGTTGTTGTCGAAGTAAATTTTGTTGCCGATGCGGACTTTGCGCGCGGGCTCCACGAGTACCTCCCAGAGGTTGCCCTCACGGCTGAGCTCCCGGGCAAGGATGACCTCAATTGGTGCATGTGTCCGCTCCTTTTTCCCGATGAGCAGCGCGGGGTAGACCCAGGTGTCGTTGACCACCAGGCAATCGCCTCTGTGGAAGTAGTCCACGATATCCCGGAATGTCCGGTGCTCCAACTCGCCGCTGGTGCGGTGGACCACCAGCAAGCGGGAGCTATCCCGAGGGTCTGCTGGGAACTTCGCGATTGCTTGCTTGGGGTACGTGTACCGGAAGCTCGAGAGTTTGGTCCGCAACAACATCTCCCCACAGTAGAGCTCACTGCACATGCTCGTACGGCGAGATTACGTGACGTAAATCTGGCAGCTTTCGTTAGTTTTGACGTCTTTTGGGGAACTGGCGCAATGGCAGGTGGTCGATTTCAGCTGGTGGCACCGTACGAGCCAGCGGGGGACCAGCCCAAGGCAATCGCCCAGCTGGTGGACAACCTCCGCCGTGGGGTCAAACACCAGGTACTGCTGGGGGTGACCGGCTCGGGGAAGACTTTCACTATCTCCAACGTCATTGCCCAGGTGCAGAAACCGACTCTGGTCATCTCGCCCAACAAGACGCTGGCTGCCCAGCTCTACGGCGAGTTCCGTCAGTTCTTCCCGCACAACGCCGTGGAGTTCTTCATCTCCTACTACGACTACTACCAGCCCGAGGCGTATCTGCCGGCAACAGACACGTACATCGAGAAGGAGGTTGCCATCAACGAGGAGATTGACCGGCTCCGGCTGCGGGCAACCAGTGCCTTGCTGGAGGGGCGCCGCGATGTGATTGTGGTAGCATCGGTCAGCTGTATTTACAGCATTGGGCGCCCGGAGGATTTCCGTGCCAGCGTGTTGGTGCTTCGGGTGGGCATGCGCCTTACGCGGCGGCAGCTTCTCTACCGCCTGACCGACATGTACTACGGGCGCAATGATGAGGAGCTGTCCCGTGGCAGCTTCCGTGTCCGCGGTGATGTCATTGACGTTGTCCCAGCCTACGAGACCGAGCGCGCGCTGCGTATCGAGCTATTCGGGGATGAGATTGACCGTCTCCGCTGGATTGACCGGCTCAGCGGTACGGTGCTCGAAGAGCTCGACGCTGTGACCCTCTACCCCGCGAAGCTGTTTCTGACCACGCGGGCGCAGCTCGAGCGCGCCCTGACCAGTATTCGGCTCGAACTCCAGGAGCGGCTTCGGGAGCTGCGTGCCCAGGGCAAAGAACTCGAAGCCCGACGGCTGGAGCAGCGCACCCTCTTTGACTTAGAAATGCTGCAGGAGGTGGGCTACTGCCCAGGTATTGAGAACTACTCGATGCATCTGTCTGGGCGCAAACCGGGCGAGCGTCCGTGGTGCTTGCTCGACTACTTCCCCCGGGATTACCTCCTCATCATCGATGAGAGCCACGTCACGATCCCGCAGCTGCGGGGTATGTACAACGGCGACCGCTCTCGCAAGGAGACGCTCATTGAGTATGGCTTTCGGCTCCCCTCCGCTCTAGAGAACCGTCCCTTGCGCTTCGATGAGTTCGAAGCGCTGGTCAACCAGGTTATCTACGTGAGTGCAACACCAGGGGACTACGAGCTGGAGAAGAGCCAGGGAATTGTCGTCGAACAGCTCATCCGCCCCACGGGGCTGCTAGATCCGGAAATCCAGGTGCGTCCCACGCGCACTCAGATCGACGACCTCCTGAGAGAGATTCGCCGCCGAGTAGAACGCCGCCAGCGGGTGCTGGTGACAACACTGACCAAGCGCATGGCGGAAGACCTTGCCGAGTACCTCCAGGCGCTGGGTGTGCGCGTTGCCTACTTGCACTCCGACATTGACGCTGTGGAGCGTGTGGAAATCCTGCGCGACCTGCGCCTGGGAAATTACGACGTGCTCGTTGGGGTCAACCTCCTGCGCGAAGGGCTAGATTTACCCGAAGTGTCCTTGGTCGCAATCCTGGATGCGGACAAAGAAGGCTTCCTGCGCAGTGAGCGTTCGCTGCTCCAAATCGCCGGGCGCACTGCCCGGAACGCCGAAGGGTGCGTGATCCTCTATGCGGACCGCATCACGGACGCAATGCAGAAGGTCATCGCCGAGACGAACCGGCGGCGTGCCCTGCAGATGGAGTACAACCGCCGGCACGGCATCAACCCACAAACAGTCTACAAGAGCCTGGAGGAGATTCTGCAGACCACCGCCGTTGCCGATATCCACCCGCGGCGCCCGCGGACAGAGCATCGCCTCTCTGGACGCCCTGCTGTGGTAGCAGATCCGCTGGTGCAGTACCTCACCCCCCAGCAGCGTCGCCACCTTGCTGAGGAACTCCTTGCAGAAATGCGGCGTGCTGCCCAGGAGCTCGATTACGAGCGAGCCGCCGAGCTCCGCGATGCTCTCCTGCAGCTCCTCAACCAGTTTCCCGACGAATTCGCCGATCTGCCCATTCCCGGGAGAGCACACTAAGGCTGTGCTGCATTCCGAAACGAAACGGCGGCAGGGAAAGCCCTTGCCGCCGTTCCCGGTTGTAGAGTGTGCGAGGAAGCTCAGCGGACGATCAGGAGCGGTGCCCAGAAGCGGTGTGTGCCGTTGAGGAGCGTGACCGTGTATGCCCCAGCAGGCAGATGCCCGACCGACAGCAGGAGCTCTCTGCCGGAGATGGGGAAGCTCTCCGAAAGCCAGCTCCGCCCCAGAGCATCGGTGATGCGCACGGAATATGTGGCAGCGGAGACCTCCGGGAGCTGGAGCCGAACAACGTCCGATGCCGGTACGGGGCTGAGCTGCAGGCGGAGAGCTGGCTCCTGGGCAATGCCAACCCCGCGTTTACCAACACCGGAGAGAATCACCACGCTTCCCTGCTCACCTTCCAGAGGATCGTTCGAAAACAGCGTCAGCAATGCCGTATGGTCCCCGAGCCGGGTGGGACGGAACTGCACCTCCAATGTGGTTTCTTCCCCAGGCTGCAGCACAATCGGGACTACATCGGCATCGGGGACGTTGAAGGCGGAGGCGTCCGTGCCGCTCAGTTCAATGCGGGTGATCCGCAGCTCTGCTTGCCCCACATTGCCGAGTGTCAGCGTGAGCGCCTTCGTTTGGTTGAGCTCGACGCTATCGAATTGCAGCGAGTACGTGTTCAGCGCAATGCGCGGTTGCCCCTGGGCACGTCCGAGCAGCCAGCGTACGATACGCTGCCAAAGCTCCTGACGGACTGACGTGTTGGCAATCGCTTCGGGACCGAAGCTCGTATACACGAGGCGGTTCCCATTGCTGAGCTCGACCCGAACACCGCCGAGCGAGTTTGGAGTGTTGTCGTAGTAGAAGACTGCCTTCGAGGGGCTGCCCGAGCGGAGCGAGAAAATGTCTGTGTACAGGTTGTAGCCAGCGCTGGCACTGGTGTTTGCCATCGCTGTAAAGCCATCCCCGATGCTGTCGCTGCTGACGCCAGTGATGGGGAAGGAAATGAGCGTGTTCCCGCTGTACCGCTGCTGGATCCGAGTGTACTGCAGCCCCAGCGTGTTTGTGTAGAAGCTCTGTGCTGCTGATGTCCGGTAGGAGGAGTTCGGGTCAAATGCCCAGTAAAGCCCAGCATTCGAGACAATCCAGAGGCGGGTTCCTGCCTGGATGGCTTGCTGGATGGCATTGAAGATGTGATCCAATTCGCCCGCTGGGGTCTTGAGCGGGTAGTCATAGAGCGGGAAGACCGCCAGCTGGAAATTCTGGATGGGATAGGCTGCCATGTCTTCTGGCAGCAAGGGCAGCCACGCGTAATCGCCCTGCAGCTCAGGTACTGTGTTGGCAACGGAGAGGTACGCCGAGGAGAACCACGGGATCATGCCGTAGTAGAGCACGTACTTCGTATCCTCTGTCAACAGCCCTACCACAATGCTCGTGTCGCGGAGCTCCAGGATCGTCCCACTGCTTCGGGTCAGAAGTTCCGGTTTGAGGAGCAGACGGGCATAGCCGGCACTGGACGACGGCGCTGTGACACGGACGGTAAACTGCCCAGTGGCACCAGGAGCCAGCGTGAGGGAATCCGGTGAGACCGTAGCACTCCAGCCCCACGTGGTGAGCAGAACGGAATTCGGGTCAATCACTACCCGAAACGTGTACGATGCCGAGCTTGTGTTGCGGAGCGTCACCGTCTTGCTAACCGTTTGCCCCCGGGGGATGTAGTCAAATTGCGGTGTGGGGGCGGTCAGTTGGACTGTCACAGCCGTGAGTTTCTGTTCCAGATTCGTCCCAGCATCGAGAATCTCCCTGGTACTTGCGTTCTGCACGAAAGCGATGACGTAGTCCTGCCCGGCTGGCCAGAGCTCACCCGTGCCCAGCGTGTAGACGAAGGGACCGAAGAGCTGTTCCTGCCCCGGAGCCAGGGAGCCGGAGAGTTGAGTGCCGCTGGCACTGGGGAGCATCTTCATCATGGCATCGTAGAAGACGGTCTCCCCGTTAGAGCCCTGCAGCCGCTGGGGGAGATCGGGCAGGTCAACCCGCCGGTTGACCACCGCGACGTGGAGCACATGCCCGGTCAGGTCGAGGGCTTGCGTGCTGACATTGCGGATGGTTACCTGCACCTGGATATTCGGGGCATTCTGCCGGTTTTCCGAGACCGTAATGAGCAGTCGTGCCGAGCGCTGCCGCTGTTGTTGGATTGCAGCGTCGAAGTCAGAGGTGAGCGGATGCCCAGTCCAGTTTCCCATCACGGCTGCGAAGGGGATGGAGTTGACCCCGTAGTACTGGCGCCGTGCGTTGTTGTCCGTTGGATTGGCAACGTTGAACGGATCTCCCGGTGCGGGCCAGTTCATGTGGTATCGGACGGAGATCAGCCCGTTTTCGACCCGTACCATCGCGTTGAGCTTCTCCGATGCCTGGACGCACGGCGGGCAGGTGGCGCTTGTGAATTCCTCGATGAGCACGTACCGCTTCGGAGTCTGCTGTCCCAGGAGCGGAAACCCACAGGCGAGCATCAGTACAAGAATGCGCCGCATGAGAAAACCCTCCAGTGTGAGACTGGTACAGCTTGTCTTCCCGAAAATACGCTTTTTCTGCTGCCGAGCTGGGCTTTCTCAGTGGGGGAGCAGAACCCGGGATGGGAGCGCGGTTTCCCGTAATTTGCTTTCGCTGTGAGGTGAACCATGCGGGAGAGCTTCGATGAAAAGACGCGAGCTCCTGCGCTATGGCATGCTCGGTGCTGCGGCGACTCTGGGGTGGGCATGCCGGCAACGCACCGAAGCGATTCCATCGGCAGCTGGATCGGCGGTGCGGGTACACTGGCGGCTGGCAACTTCGTGGCCACCGAACTTTCCGGTCTTCGAGGAAGGTCCCCGTCGGCTGGCAGAGCGGCTGGAGAAGATGTCCGGCGGGCGTTTTACACTCGAGGTTGATTCTGCCGGCAAGCATAAAGCTCCTTTCGGGGTCTTCGACATGGTGCGCAACGGGACGTACCAGATGGGGCATACAGCAGCCTACTACTGGAAGGGCAAGGAGGTGGTGATGTCGCTGTTTACCACTGTGCCCTTCGGAATGAATGTGCTGGAGCAGTACGCCTGGTTTTTCTACGGTGGGGGCATGGAGCTGATGCAGGAAGTCTTCGGTAAGCACGGGCTACTCTCGTTCCTGGCAGGGAATACCGGCGTGCAGATGGGTGGGTGGTTCCGCCGAGAAATCCGGTCAGTGCAAGATTTCCGGGGGTTGAAAGTACGGATTCCCGGGCTCGGCGGGGAAGTACTGGCGCGTCTCGGTGCGGAGCCCATCATCTTGCCTGCCGGTGAGCTCTACACTGCCTTGGAAAAGCGCGTCATTGATGCTGTCGAATGGGTCAGCCCTGCCATTGACCTCATGATGGGCTTCCAGGAAATCGCCGAATACTACTACCTGGGCTGGCATGAGCCGGCTGCCGAGTTGCAGTACTTGGTCAACAAGCGGTCCTTCGAGGAGCTACCCCCGGAATTCCAAGCAATGCTTGTGACGGCAATGCACGAGACAGCGCTGGAGACTACCGCGGAATTCTTCGCTCGCAATGTCGAAGGACTGGAGGCGCTCCGCACGAAGTACCCGCATGTCAAAATCCTGCGTTTCCCCGACGAGGTGGTAGCGGCACTCAAGCAGCACACGCGGCAACTGCTCCAGGAATACGCCGCTCGTGATCCTCTCTTCCGCCGCGTCTGGGAAAGTCAGCAGCGCTTCCTGGAGCGTGCTCGCCGCTGGACGGAAATCTCCGAACAGTACTACTTTACCATCCGGTGAAGTCCGAAGAGCTCCGGAGCAAGGATGAGGAGCATCAGGCAGAGGAGTTGCAGGGCAATGAAGGGGGCGACTCCCCGGTAGATGTCCAGCGTCTCGAGCTGAGGAGCTGAGCCTTTGAGGTAGAAGAGGCTAAAACCGAAAGGCGGCGTGAGGAACGACGTCTGCAGATTCATCCCGAGGAGGACGCCTAGCCAGATGGGGTCAAAGCCCGCTCGGAGGAGCACGGGGGCAATGACGGGCACCACGATGTAGCTGATCTCCACAAAGTCCAGGAAGAAGCCCAAGGTGAAGATGAGCAGCATGGAGAAAGCCAGTACCCCGCCCGCTCCTCCAGGAAGGGCTTCCAAGAAGCTATGTACAGTGTGCTCACCACCGGTGTACGAGAAGACCATCGAGAATGCTGTTGCCCCAATGAGGATGGTGAAGACCATAGCGCTGATGCGGGCTGTTTCCCTGGCAGCTTCCCAGAGGACGTCCCAGGAAAAGCGTCGGTAGAGTAGGGACAGCGCAATACTGCCGACCGCCCCGATAGCGGCAGATTCCGTCGGCGTGACAATCCCGGCGAAAATCGACCCTAGCACCAGCACAATGAGCAGTAGAGGGGGCACAATGGCCTTTACAACCTCTTGCCACGAGGGGGAGTTCTCCCCTGAGAGCGCCGGCAGCCAGGAAGGTTTGAGGAGCCCGACGAGGAATGTCCACACAATGTAGAGCCCTGACAGAGCTAACCCCGGCAGCAATGCTGCCCGAAAGAGCTCCCCAACAGGTACTTGGAGAACTTCTGCCAGGACGATGAGCACAATCGAGGGCGGAATGATCTGCCCCAGCGTCCCGGCAGCGCAGATGATACCGGCAGCGAAGCGCCGGTTATAGCCATGCTGGAGCATGACGGGGAGGGCAATCAGGCTCATGGCTGTTACCGAGGCTCCGACAATGCCAATGGAGGCTGCCAAGATTGTCCCCACCAGAACAGTCCCAATGGCAATCCCGCCGTGCAGGCGGCGGAAGAGCATACCGATTGTCCGGAGCAACATCTCTGCAAGACCCGAGCGCTGGAGGATCAGTCCCATGAAGATGAAAAGCGGCACGGCCATGAGCGAGAAGTTGGTCATCAGGGCATAGATTCGCTCCGGCATCATGGCAAAGAGCTCCAGCTGCCCAGTTGCAGCGGCGAAGAAGACCGCAACGGCAGCGAATGTGAAGGCGACCGGATAGCCCAGCATCAGCAGGAGAAAGGCTACGGCGAAAAGCGCAAGCCCGGTCATCGTTTCTCTCGCGGAAAGAAAAGGTGCCCCTCGTGCAGGCAGTTCCAAAGGAAGCCGAGCGCCACCACCACCAGGAGGGCAAAGCTCAGCGGAATGAGTGCCTTGAAAAGGTAGAGCGCCGGAAGTCCGCCCGGATTCGGCGATGCCTCCCGAATGCTGAAAGAGTATGCAACGAAGTCGTACGATGCCCACAGCACCAGTAGCGCAAAGGGGAGCAGGAAGAAGAGCGTCCCGAACCCATCGACCCACCGCTTCCAGCGCTGGGGGAAGCGAGCGTAGAAGATGTCTATGCGTACGTGTCCATCGGTCTTCAGGATCGGTGCCATCGCCAGCAAGAAGCCCAGAGCGTAGAAGTAGAACTGGAGCTCCTGGACCGCCATGGCGCTGAGGTTGAAGAAGTAGCGGAGCATCGCGTTGAGGAAGACCACACAGACCAGCGCCAGGATGCTGGCAGCGGCGGCAATCTCCGCTGTGCGGGAGAGGGCGTCGAGCCACCGGAGGAGGGTTCTCATCCTGATGCGGTATTGCTGGACGGACACAAAATTACCAGCGACGTTCCTGATTCCACCGGGGATCCGCTAATTTTGTTTGGTTTCGGTAGCTTCCTGCAGACTACACCATGCGGCTATGGGTTGAGCTCCCGTCGCGGCGAGTGCTCATTGATCCGGCTCACCCTATTGAGCTCGCATTCCCCATTGCCGATGGCATGGAAGCGCCGCGGGCGTTTGGACTGCCACGTCCACGCATTGTCCCATTGCGGCAGGGGAAATTTGTCGGGTCTGTTGCCGAGGGAGGCTCCTGCAATTGCGACCTCATTGAGCTGGTACCTCATGGGACGTGTACACACACGGAGTGTGTTGGGCACATTACGGCAGAGCCAATTGCCCTCTACCACTGCCTGCGGCGGTACCTGTTCTGGGCACAGGTGGTCACGGTCGAACCCTATCGGCTTGCCAATGGCGACCAGGTGGTCACCGCTGCGCAGCTGCAGCCTCTGCTGCTGGTGCCTCCGCCGGAGGCACTCATCGTGCGGACCGGCGTTTCCGCCGACCCACCGCGGGACTTCTCCGGGACAAACCCACCGTACTTCACCCCAGAGGCGATGGAATTACTGGTGCAGCACGGGATCGTGCATCTGTTGACAGACCTGCCTTCGCTCGACCGCGAAGATGATGGGGGCGCGCTGCGAGCACACCGAGCTTTCTGGCAATATCCCTATGCAACCCGGTTAGAGGCAACTGTTACCGAACTGCTGGCTTTCCCGCCCACACTGCCGGATGGGGAATACCTGCTCGAACTCCACATTCTCAACCTCCACAGCGATGCCAGTCCCAGCAAGCCCGTGCTCTATGCCCCACTTGCCGAAGAGCGGTACGGCTGAGGGGAACGTCTGGGGGCTTTTTTCTAAGTTTGAAGCATCGCGCCGGCGGCAGATCATTTCTCTTCTCGCAGTCGTGAATGGCACAATCGTAGGCAGTCGTCATGCCGATGACGAAATACATCTTCATTACCGGCGGCGTGCTCTCCTCGCTCGGCAAAGGGATTGCAACGGCGTCGCTGGGCTTGCTTCTCAAGCAGCGGGGATTCAGCGTGACGGCAATCAAGCTGGATCCTTACATCAACGTAGACCCCGGTACGATGAACCCGTACCAACACGGCGAGGTCTACGTTACCGACGACGGAGCAGAGACGGACCTGGACCTGGGGCACTACGAGCGCTTTATGAACATCACCACCTCCCGGCTCAATAATGCGACAGCGGGGCAGGTTTACTACGAGGTCATCCAGCGAGAGCGCAAAGGCTACTACCTGGGCAGAACCGTCCAAGTGGTCCCGCACATTACCGATGAGATCAAGCGCCGCATGACGCTCTTCGATGGGCAGCACGACATTGTGCTCATCGAGATTGGTGGGACAGTCGGAGACATTGAGTCGTTGCCCTTCTTGGAGGCGGCACGCCAGCTGTGTTTAGAGCGCGGTCCGCAGAATACCCTTACCATCCACTTGACCTACGTTCCCTTCATCCGCTCGGCGGGGGAGGTCAAAACGAAGCCGACCCAACACTCTGTCAAGGCGCTGATGGAGTCGGGGATTCGCCCGGACATTCTCCTATGCCGTACGGAGCAGCGCCTGAGCCGGGAGATTCGCTCCAAGATTGCCCTCTTCTGTAACGTGGATGAGGAAGCGGTTATCGAGGCGCTGGATGTGGAGACCATCTACGAAGTGCCGCAGATGTTTGCCCGCCGGGGGCTCGATGTCATTGTCCTGCGCAAGCTCGGGCTCCAGGGGAAGCCCCTGCGCATGGAGCGGTGGAACCGGTTTGTGCAGCGGATTAAGAACCCACGGTACGCCGTCACCATTGCCCTGGTGGGCAAGTACACGCAGTACCGGGATTCGTACAAGAGCATTCTGGAGGCGCTGACTCATGCCGGCTCGGTGACCAACACGCGGGTACACATCCGGTGGGTCAGTGCGGAGGAGCTCTCGCTCAATGGTGCTCCGGAAGACCCCTTCGATGAGGTTGACGGTATTCTGGTTGCGCCGGGGTTCGGTTCGCGGGGAGTGGAGGGCAAAATTGCTGCGGCAGGGTACGCTCGGCGGCGCAATATTCCGTATTTCGGCATCTGCCTGGGCATGCAGTGTGCTGTCATCGAGTTTGCGCGCAACGTCTGTGGCTGGGCAGATGCCCATTCAGCGGAATTTGCTCGGACGGCACACAATGTCATCGACCTACTGCCGGAACAACGGCGGGTCAAGCAGAAGGGGGGGACCATGCGCCTGGGCGCCTACCCGTGCGTGCTGCGGAAAGGGACGAAAGCATGGGCTGCGTACAGGCAGGAGCTCGTCTACGAGCGGCACCGACACCGCTACGAGGTCAACCCCGAGTTCATCCCAGCGCTGCAGGAGCATGGACTTCTCATCAGCGGAACCTCTCCCGATGGGCGGCTGGTGGAAATCGTTGAGCTGCCCCAGCATCGCTGGTTTGTTGCCGTGCAGTTTCACCCGGAATTCAAGTCCCGCGTGCCGACCGGGCATCCGCTCTTTGTCCACTTTGTCCGTGCGGCGTTGCGGTACCGGCAGCAACGCCACGGAGAGGAAGCTGCTCGGGTGCCTGTTCGATGAAGCCGAAGACAGTGCTTTTGGTTGAGTTCCCGGCAGCGGTGGGGGAGTTTTTCCCGTTCAGCTCTCTGCATTGCCTCTGGGAGCTGCGCTGGGGACCATGGCGCCTGGTGGAGTGGTGGCAGCGTCTGTTCCCGGAGGCGCAGCTTGCCGTTGCTGTCGGGTCCGAACGCGAGGCTTGGCGCCGCTCCTTCCTGGCACGTTTTCCCGAGCACGATGTCCGGGAACCCCGATTCCCAGTGCTACTCCTCAACGCGCAGCTCCTTCCGCGGCGGGAGAACCTAACGTGGATGGAGGAGCAGACGCGGAGCATGGCGGGTGCCTCCTGGGTAGCCTTCGCTGGGGAAGTGCTGGCGGCAGCGTGGATAGCAGAGGGAGCTCCTGTGCAAGTGAGCATCCGCACCGGCATCTGGGATGCAGAGCTGACGGCATTCTGCCGGACTCTACCGAGCCGAGACTATGGATTCCCGCTTATCTGCTCGCTCTGGGAGCTTGTGGCGCGGCTTCCCGATGCCTTTCTCCAAGCAGAGCAGCTCCTCCCGCTGGGGACGGATGCTGAGGAATGGCGCCGGCACGGGATCTGGATCCAGGCGCCCGAACGGGTCTGGATCGCCCCCACGGCAGAGCTTGCCCCGGGCGTTGTCCTCGATGCCCGTGAAGGACCAATCATCATCGAGGAGGGAGCCATCGTGCAGCCTCAGGTGGTGCTCTTCGGTCCGTGCTCGGTGGGCAAACACTCCCTGCTCCGGGCACATGCAACAATTGGGCGCTTCACCGCTATTGGTGAGCACTGCCGTATCGGCGGTGAGATTGCCCATAGCGTCGTGCATGCGTATGCGAACAAGCAGCACGAGGGCTTTGTCGGGCACTCGTACCTGGGCGAGTGGGTCAACTTAGGAGCCGGGACGACAACCTCGAACCTGAAGAACACCTACGGCTCTGTCCGGCTCCGTCTGCCTTCGGGAGAGCGTGAAACGGGCTTGCAGTTCCTCGGTACGCTCTGCGGCGACCATACTAAGACGGCGATCGGGACACGCCTCCGCACGGGGGCTGTTCTGGGGGTGAGTGCCAACATTCTCACCGGGGGCATGGACGCGCGGCTGGTTCCCTCGTTCTCCTGGGGAGATGCGGCACATCCGCAGCCATACCAGCTGGACAAGGCTTTGGAGGTTGCTCGCCGAGTCATGGCGCGCCGCAATCGGTGTCTCCTGCCAGAGGAAGAGGCGCTGTTCCGAATCGAGTACGAGCGAACGTGGGGAATCACAGCGTGAGGCGTCGCTATGTTCCTGCGTCAGCTCTGGGACGAAGCACTTGCTCAAGCCTCCTATTTTATCGGCTGCCCGGCAACACGGGAAGCTCTGGTGATTGACCCGACCCGAGATGTGGACCGCTACCGCGCGTTGGCGCAGCAGTTCGGCTACCGCATTGTGGCGGTGACGGAGACGCACATCCACGCTGATTTCCTCTCTGGCAGCCGCGAGCTGGCTGAGCAGACAGGGGCGACGCTGTACCTGTCTGGCTGTGGAGATGCGGAATGGTCCTACCGCTGGGCACCGGACGGAGCCGTTCTGCTCCACACGGGGGACAGTTTCCGGGTAGGGAACGTGCTTGTGACGGTCTTCCATACGCCCGGGCATACGCCAGAGCACCTCTGCTTTGCTGTCATCGATCGTGGGCGTGGGGCAACCCAGCCGATGGGGCTTTTCACGGGTGATTTCCTCTTCGTCGGTGATGTGGGACGCCCGGACTTGCTGGAAAGCGCCGTAGGCGAGCAGGGAAAGGCGCGGAGTGCGGCGCAGCAACTCTTTGAATCGCTGCAGCTTCTGGAGCATTTCCCGGATTTCGTGCTGGTCTGGCCTGGGCATGGGGCGGGAAGTGCCTGCGGCAAGGCGCTCGGAGCTGTCCCACACTCTACCGTTGGGTATGAGCGGCGATACAATCCGGCGCTCCAGATCTCGGATCGAGAACGCTTCATCGCGTATGTGCTCAGTGGACAGCCCGAGCCACCCCTCTACTTTGCCCGAATGAAGCGGCTCAACCGAGATGGGGTACCGCCGCTCAAGAAACTCCCCCGCCCGCGTGCGATGACCCTCGACGTAGTGCGGCAGATGCCGGAAGTCTGGCTTGTGGACACCCGTCCCTGGGAGTTCTTCCGACAGGGACATCTCGACGGTGCCCTCTTTGCCCCGTTTGCGCGGGCATTGCCGACCGTGGTGGCGTCGTATGTCCCGGAGGATGCCCCTATTGTGCTCGTTGCTCGGCATCGATGGCTGGAGGACATCGTGCGTTGGCTGGCTCGGGTCGGGGTTGACAAGCTCCTCGGGTACGTCGAGCCCGAGGAGCTCGAACGGAGTGGGCGGCTACGTTCGGTGGAGGTGATTGGGACGGAAGATATTGACACGCTCCGGCGCCGGCACGATGTGCTCTTCCTGGATGTACGGGACCGGAGCGAGTACGAAGCAGGGCATCTTCCAGGGGCATACCATGCTCCGTATGCTCGCCTGCCCCAGTATTTAGGGCAGCTTCCGCGGGAGGCGGAGCTTGTTGTGTATTGCCAGTCGGGAGAGCGCTCTGCATATGCTGCGGCATACTTACAGCGCGCGGGTTTTCGGGTCCGCCTCTACGGTGGCGGTTTTGCAGAGTGGGTGCGGTACGGTGGGGAGGTTGTGCGCTCAGAGCCGTTCGGCGGCGCGTAGCCGAGCGCTGCGAGCGCGGGGATTGCGCTGCACTTCCTCCGCTGAGGGGCGGAGGGGTTTGGGCGTCAGAGTCCGGAAGGTTGGCACTGGACTTGTTGATTGTCGGCGCAGGAACTCTTTGACAAGCCGGTCCTCCAGGGAGTGGTAGCTGAGGACGACGAGCCGTCCGCCAGGAGCCAGGAGCAGAGGGGCGCATGCGAGCGCCTCCTGTAATGCTCCGAGCTCATCGTTGACGGCAATCCGGAGGGCTTGGAAGACGCGGGCTAAGGACTTCAGGCGGTGGGGAGGAGGGACAACCTCTTCCACCACCGCCCGAAGGTCAGCCGTGGTGCGCACCGGGACGCTCCGCCGGCGCTGCACAATCCGGCGGGCGATCGCCCGTGCGCGGGGCTCCTCGCCATAGCGGCGGAGGAGCGACGCGAGCTCTTCCTCCGATGCTGCAGCCAGCAGGGCTTCCGCGGTCTGCAGAGTGTCGGGACCGAAGCGCATGTCCAGAGGTCCGCGCGCTCGGAAGGAGAACCCCCGCTCGGGGGTATCTACCTGATGCCACGACACTCCCAGATCCAGCAGGAAGCCCTGCACCTTCCCCCACATGTCGCGCATGAGATCGCATGTCTGCCGAAAGTTCGCCCGCAGCAGGCGAAGACGCCCCTGCGTGAGCTCCCGAGCAAACCGCTGCTGGCAGTATGCAATGGCTTCCGGGTCGGCATCCAGTCCAATAACCAGCCCTTTCGGTGAGAGGTGCTCGAGCAGCGCTGCTGTGTGCCCACCCCCGCCGATGGTCCCATCCACGTAGATCCCATCGGGCGAGGTCAACCAGAAGTGGAGTACCTCGCCTACCATGACCGGCACATGGTATGGCACCGATGTTCCCGCTTCGGTCATGAGGAGCGCATAACATGGGCTGCAACCTCTTCGTACGATTGTGCAAAGCCAGCCAGGTAGCGCTCGAATTCCTCGGGATTCCAGAACTCGATGTGGTCCACCACGCCGACGATGGTCACTTTGTTCGTAATGCCGGCAAATTCCAGATGCCGACGCGGCAACATCAACCGCTGCTGTGCATCGAGCTGAACTTCTTCGCTCCATGCCAGAATCATGCGCAGGAAGAAGCGTTCCTGCTCATTGTACTGGTTGAGCCGGGCAAAGCGTTCTTCGTACTTGCGCCACTCATCGAGTGGGTAGGCAACAATACAGCGATCAACGCCGCGGGTCACAATGAAGGTATCCTGTGCCTCGGGCGTGAGACTCCGCCGCATCTTCGCCGGCAGACTCACCCGTCCCTTGCTGTCGAGTGAGTAGGTCTCCTGTCCTTTGAAAAATGCCACGGCGCTGTCCCGCTGAGTGGTACGATGCCGGCTATCACGGGGTGGGAGCTTCTCCCACTTTCTCCCACCGTTCGCCGCGCGAAAAAGGAAAACGCCACTTTCCTGACACATTCGTGCCTGCCTACGGTAGGAAGAACGCGGTGAAGCGGCTCAAAATGAGCGATTTTTTGCAAAAATCGCCGATTTCGATGCTGCAAGCTGCCGTTATTCCATGTTTACAACTACTTCCTCTCCCGCCTCCACCCTCTTCTACGCGCCAGACTGAATAGATTTTCAGGGGCGTGCCGGTAGACTGAACAGGCTTTCAGTAGTTTTGCCGGGCGCGGTGAAACACTTCGAGGACACCATGCGGTGGGCTGAGCGAGAGTATGTCGGAGGACTCACGCGACGGCAGCTCCAGGCACTCCGATACATTGTCGAAAGCATTGCTCAGCAGGGTTTTCCTCCGACGGTCCAGGAGCTCTGCCGGGCACTGGGCTGTCGCTCTCCGAATGCCGTTCATGAACTGCTCAAGGCGCTGGAGCGGAAGGGGTACATTCGGCGTCGAGGACGCGGGCAAGCGCGAACTCTGCAGTTGACTGAGAAAGCGCTCGGTGGTCTTGGGGGACCGTACCAGGTTCCTCAAGGTCGATCGGTTCCGCTCCTGCGCTCGGGTATTGTACTCGAGCCGCAGCAGGCGCTCCGTCTGCCGCAGGGGTATCTCTTCGTTGACCCAACGCTCTTTCCCGAACAGGAGCTTTTCGCTCTGGTTGTTCCCGACGATGGGCTCCGTGCGGTGGGAATCGGTGCAGGCGATATTGTCATTGCTCGCCGATCAGAGGCGCTCGAAGCAGAGCAGCTGGCTGTGGCATGGGTCAATAGTGCATGGGTGGTGCGCTCCCTTCACCGTACACCGACTGGATGGGAACTCCGCGCCGCGGCGCGTCACACCGCACCGATCCGCTTCCAGCCCCCTGATCCGGACCTGATGGTATTCGGGTATGTCGTTGGGCTCATTCGCCGGTACTGATTCGTGCCCGCCGGGTCTTTTCTGATACGGCTCGGTCAGGACGTTGATGTGCGTCAGTGGGGACCACGATGGGGTCGGTGTAATTTTGTCCCAGCTGAGCCGTCGTAGAGCTCGGTCTCACAATCGTATAGGGGTCCGATGCGACTGTACCGCATTCTCGTCGAAGTGCTGTTTCTCGGAGTGTTTGCCCTTGCCTGTGGGGGCTCAGAGGAGAAGCCGGCAAATTCGGAGAAAGCTTCTCAGCCTTCGGTGGCACAGTCGGAGGCGGTTCCCACGGTTGCTGGGGTAGCTCCGCAGACTATGCAGCGCGGCAAACAGATTTACGACTCGTACTGCAAGACGTGCCATCAGGCGAACGGACAAGGCATTCCCGGGGTATATCCGCCACTGGCCAAGAGCGATTACCTGCAGGACAAACGAAAGGTGATTCACGCCCTGGTCTTCGGGCTGTCAGGTCCTATCACGGTGAACGGGAAGAAGTTCAACGGCGTTATGCCGCCGGCACCGTACAACGACCAGGACTTGGCGGCGGTGCTGACCTATGTCTACAACAGTTTCGGCAACCCTGGGGGGATCGTGACGCCGGAGGAAGTCGCAGCGGTTCGGAAAGCGGGGAAGTGAGCCGGGTTATCGGACCCATTCGAGCGGGTTGAGGCGCTGGCGTCCACGCCACAGCTGGAAGTGAAAGCCTGTACCGTCTGGAGTTGAACCTGCAGTTCCGACAAGGCTCCCCTCCTCAACAGTTGTTCCCGGACTGACCGACGGCTGCTGGAGGTTTGCATAGACGGAATAGAACCCGCCGGGATGTTCGATGACGACGACATTCTGGTAGGTAGGGAGCCACTGCAGGAGTTTGACCACACCAGGGGCAGCAGCTCGGACAGGCGAGCCTTCCGGAGCGGCGATATCAACTCCGGGATTCTCCCAGGCAACCCCCGTTTCGGGGTTTCGTTGCAGTCCATACCCGCGCAGCAGACGGCGAGACGAAGAAGGCCAACGGAAGCTCCGTGGTGGTGCTGAGGAGGGCAGTTCAGGAAGGGCTGCGACCGTCGGGGGCGAGGGCAGAGGACGGGCTTGCGGAGAGCTTCGGGGGAGGCGGTGGGCACGCTGAGCTCGTGCCGCCAGACGTTCGATCATCCGTTGGAGGTGCTTGGCACTCTGCTGGCGCCGCTGCAGCAGGGAGAGGAGTGTGCGTTGATGTCGCTGCAGCGCGGTCAGGGCGCGTTCCTGGCGGCGAACAGTGCGTTCGAGCTCTCGGCGCTGTTCCTCACGTTGCTGGAGCCAGCGGCGGTGGCGTTCCTGCAGGCTCTGGAGTTGCTCTCGGAGCTGGGCAAGTGTGTCGGAGCGACGGGCGAGAGCCTGGTCGTGGTGGTGGTAATGCCCGAGGAGTGCACGGATGTAGTGGCGCAGAGGTGGACGCTCCAGCTCTGAGGCGGACATCCAGCGGGTGTAGAAACCCTGGATGAGCTGGCGCTGGCGTTCCCCGAGGGTGTCCCGGCGGGCATTGAGAGAGGCAAGTTCGGTGCGCACGCGCTGGAGGGAGTCTTCCAAGCGCTGCAGTTCTCGGTTCGTCAAGGCGATGGAGCGTTCTAGAAGAGTGCGGTAGCGCTGGAGGCGTTGGAGTTGGAGGCGGAGTGACTGCGCTTGCTGCTGGTTTTCGCTGAGCTGGCGGCGAAGCTCGGCAATGGAGCGCTGGAGCATTTCGAGCTCCTGGCGATGGCGCTGGAGTTCCTGCATCTGTTTCCCTTGTGCCCACAGCGGAGTGGTCAGGAGTGCCAGGAGCACCACACGGCTAGTCGCCCTGTACCACCCGGTGGATTGCTGCTCCCAGAGCCTGGAGCTTGGTCTCGATCGCTTCATAGCCGCGGTCGATGTGATGGATATCGATCACCTCTGTCCATCCCTCGGCAATGAGTCCAGCGATAATCAGCGCCGCGCTTGCCCGTAGGTCGCGTGAGACAACACGAGTGCCAACCAGGGGATAGCCGCCGTGGACCAGGACGCTATTGCCCTGTCGTTCCAGTCGCGCTCCGAGTCGCTGGAGCTCCGGAATATGCTGGAAGCGGTCAGGGTAGATTGTGTCGGTGATTCGGCACGTGCCGGGTGCGCGCAACATGAATGCCGTCCACTGGGCTTGGACATCGGTGGGAAAGCCCGGGTAAGGTGCTGTAGAGATGGGGTGCGGACGTGGCAGGGTCTCCATCCGGAGCGTGATGCTGGAAGCGGTGGTCGTGATCGAGCAGCCGGCGGCTTCCAGTGCCTCCAGCACGGCGGTGAGGTGGTCTGCGCAGGCATCTGTCAGCGTGACTTCGCCTTCGGTTGCCGCCACGGCAATGAGGAACGTTGCTGCCTCGATGCGGTCCGGGATGACCTCCACGGAGGCGGGGCGCAATTCCGACACACCGACAATCCGGAGCGTTGGTGTCCCCAGCCCTTCGATATGGGCACCCATGGAGCGGAGGTATTCGCCTAACTGGACGATTTCCGGTTCCATGGCAGCGTTGTGGAGGATTGTTTCGCCGTCGGCAAGCGCCGCCGCCATGAGGATGTTGCCTGTGGCGCCGACACTGGAGACGCGGAGTTCAATCCGTGTGCCCCGAAGCCGGGTAGCAGAGGCGATGACGTAGCCATCGCGCACCTCGATGGTGGCTCCCAGCTGCTGCAATCCGGTGAGGTGAAGGTCCACCGGACGGGGACCCCACGCACATCCTCCCGGTAGCGAGACCTCAGCGTAGCCGTAGCGTGCCACCAGCGGTCCCAGGACATAGAAAGAGGCACGCATCCGGCTGACAATCTCCTGGGGTGCCCGGAGGGAAGAGATGCTGCGCGTGTCGATGAGCAGCTCCCTTCCTTCCAGGCGGCAGGTGCAGCCGAGAGCTTCCAGGAGCTCGATCATGGTCATGACGTCCCGAAGGCGCGGCACATTCCCGAGGCGGTGAATGCCCGGCGCCAGGAGTGTTGCCGGCGCGAGGGCAAGGACGGCGTTTTTGGCGCCGGAGATTCGAATCTGCCCCTGGAGCCGACGCCCGCCGGCGATGAGAAATTTTTCCATCCGCTCCCCACACCGCTCAGGGTACCTCTGGCAAGGGGCAAAAGTAGGGGCTTCCCGACAAACAGAGTTGCATCTTTGTAATTTCGCACCTGCGGTCTGTGTACGAGCAGGACGCAGCAGAGGCAGTGTTCCGAAAAGTCCTCATTGCGAACCGTTCCGAGATTGCTCTGCGGATTATCCGAGCCTGTCGAGAGATGGGCATTCGGACGGTGGCGGTCTATTCGGAAGCAGATCGGTACGCGCTCCATGTCCGCTTTGCCGATGAGGCGGTGTGCATCGGACCACCGCCGAGCAAGCAGAGTTATCTCAACATTCCCGCTATTATCGCCGCGGCGGAGATCACCAATGCTGATGCAATTCACCCGGGCTACGGGTTTTTGGCGGAAAACGAGACCTTTGCGGAGATTTGCCAAAGTTGCGGGTTTGTCTTCATCGGACCGAGCCCCGAGGCAATCGCGAAGATGGGCAACAAGTCGGTTGCCAAAGAGACAGCACGGGCGGCAGGTGTGCCAGTCATCCCAGGCAGCCAGGGAGTCGTCTCCTCGCTCAGGGAGGCACGGGAGGTTGCTCATGAAGTGGGCTATCCCATCATGCTGAAGGCAGCCGCGGGCGGAGGGGGTAAGGGAATGCGCCTGGTCCGGAATGACGAGGAGCTGGAACGGGCATTTGTCCTGGCACGTAATGAGGCAGAAGCTGCCTTCGGCAATCCAGACCTGTACGTGGAGAAGTTCATCGAGCAGCCTCGGCATATAGAAATTCAGGTCTTCGGCGATCACCACGGGACGGTTATCCATCTCAACGAGCGGGAGTGCTCCATCCAGCGCCGCCACCAGAAGCTCATCGAAGAATCGCCTTCCCCGATCATGACCCCGGAACTGCGTCAGGCAATGGGGGAAGCGGCAGTTCGCGTTGCCCGGGCAGTCAACTATGTCAATGCCGGGACGGTGGAGTTCCTCGTGGACAAAGACCGCAACTTCTACTTCATGGAGATGAACACCCGTATCCAGGTTGAGCATCCGGTCACGGAGGAAGCTATCGGGGGCATAGACCTTATCAAGGAGCAGATCCGTGTGGCTGCGGGGGAGCCATTGCGTGTGCGTCCAGCCCCGCCGCGCTTCCATGCCATCGAGTGCCGGATCAATGCTGAAGACCCCTTCAACGACTACCGTCCTTCGCCCGGGACGATTACCAGCCTGCATTTCCCCGGAGGACCGGGTGTGCGAGTGGATTCGCACATCTACCAAGGCTACACGATTCCGCCGTACTACGACTCGCTGATTGCCAAGCTCATTGCGGTGGCTCCTACCCGCCAGGAAGCAATTGCCCGAATGCGGCGGGCACTGGAGGAGTTTGTCGTCGAAGGGATTGCTACCACAATCCCCTTCCACTTGGCAATGATGAACAATCCCGACTTCATCGCCGGAGAGTTCGACACGCGGTATCTCGAAGAGCACGATTGGCGCCAGTATGCGCCTGTCCTCGAGGTCTAACCAAATCCAGGGATCGTGGGCAATGCACATTCCAGAAGAGCTGCGCTACACGAAAGACCATGAGTGGCTGCGACAGGAGAACGGGACAGCAGCCATTGGGATCACCGACCATGCTCAGCATGAGTTGGGAGATATCGTCTACGTAGACATCGCCGTGCAGGTTGGGCAGGAGGTCCAAGCAGGGCATGTAGTGGCAACGCTGGAGGCGGTGAAAACCGTTGCCGATGTCTACGCACCGGTCAGCGGGCGGGTACTCGAAATCAATGGGGTGCTTGCCGAAAAGCCGGAGACAATCAACCACGACCCCTATGGTGAGGGCTGGATTCTCCGCCTGGAGCTGACGCAGCCGGGGGAAGTCGAGCAGCTCCTGGATGCGGCTGCCTACCGGGCACTGATTGGTGCATGATGACGGTGGAATGGCAGGGCAGTGTGGAGGCCTGCAAGCCCTGGGACTCCTGCTTGGGATAGCAAGCGCCTGGGGGCAGAGTCTGCAGAGTGCCTTCGAGCTTGGCTACAGCTTATGGAACCAAGGACGATACGCAGAGGCTGCACGGGCGTTCCAGCAGTGGACCGAAGCACAGCCGCACGACCGTGAGGCATTTCTGCTCCTTGCACGCTGTCAACTGCGCCGTGGGGATACGGTTGCTGCTCTCCAGGCACTGGAGGGGGCACTCCGAGCTGGATGGAGCGATACCACGCTCGTAGGAGCGGAGCCAGAATGGTCCTTTTTGAGGCAACACCCTCGGGGAACTCGCCTTCTGGCAGAACTGCGGCGTCGGGCAAAGGGATATGGGAGGGTTGGGACAGCCTTCGTGCCACAAGAACGGCTCGGGCGCTACTTCGTGCTCTATCCGCCGGACTACGATACGACACGGCGATATTCCCTCATCGTGCTGCTCCATGGGAATTCGCAGGAGCCTGCGCAGCTCTTCGCGTGGGCTCGGCAGTGGCAGCCTCCCGATGTGCTCGTGATTGCCCCGGAGGCACCGTACGTGCGGCTCCGCCCGACACTGAATGCGGCAGCGCTGCGCTTCTCTGCCCTTGGGGAGGAGCTCGGAGCACCGGACTCGCTCCGGCGGGAGATTCTGCAGATGACCGTGGAATGGTACCACAGTGTCGTCCGGGATGCCCTCCGCCGTTTCCCCGTGCGGCGTATGTTACCCATTGTCGTAGGCTTCTCGCAGGGAGGCTTCCTGGCGGCAGAACTCCTGGCGCGCCATCCCGATGCGTACGCTGGAGCGGCACTGGTCGCTGCGAGCTACTATCCCGAAGGAATGCTGCTGGAGCGTGTGAGCGAGCTTCGGCGTTTCGGCGCCTCGATACTCTTGCTCCATGCCGTGGACGATCCCATTGTGCCGTACCAAACCGCAGAACTCCTTGCGAATGCTCTTGCTCGGGCAGGGGTTGAGTTTGAGCTGTTCTCCTTCCGGGGAGGGCACTGGGCATCGGCAGAGGCAACCGAACGGCTGCGGCGGTGGCTGCAGCAGCTGCTGAGGCGCTACTAATAACCGGGCTTGTTCGTCTTGCCCGACGAGATACTGCGTTGGAGGGTTCAATGCTATGGCGGGTGGCGCTCCTCGGCGCAGGGATGCTCGTTCCCCTGGCGGCTCAAGTTGCTGGGACCTCGACGACCGAGCTCCCTGATAGCCTCTTCGTGTTTGAGTCACCCCGTCCGTTGCTCCGCACAAGCCCGGAGCTTCCCGCCTCGTGGGGAATCCTGCTGACCTTTTCAGGCAACGGCTTCGGCGGCGGGATTTCGTACCAGCGTGGAGTGACCCGAACGCTTGCCTGGGCAGCGGAGTTGACCATCTCCGGTGCGCGGAATTCCGATGAGTTCGAGGTCTACGACCCTTACACGGGCACCATTGCTGTTCCCGGGAAAGTCAATCGGCTCTTCCTGCTCCCGCTGTCGCTGAGCCTCCAGTATTTCCTCTTCACGGAGTCGCTCGATGAGGCTTTTTCGCCGTTGGTTGCAGTCGGCATTGTCCCCGCTCTGGTGGTGGCAACGCCGTACGAAGAGGAGTTTTTCCGGGCGTTTCGCCGTGCTCAGCTCTTCGGGCGCTTTGGGGCACACATCGGGCTTGGGGCACAGATTCGCTATAGCGGGCAGAGCTTCCTCGGCATCGGGCTCCGCTACTACACGATTCCTTTCGGAGGCGCCGGGTTGGAGAGCATCCGTGGGCGTCCGATTCGCGATTTCGGCGGAGTTGTGTTGAGCCTGCGTTTGCCGCTCTGAGGTGGCGGAGAAAATCTGAGTTTGCGTTCACCATTTTTTCTGCATACCTTCACGAAAGTGGGCGTTTTTTGTAACGGCTCACCCGCGCAGGGGGCAGTGCTCGTGCCCGAACGGCTGCGAGCACGGATGGGAATGTGGAACGCGGCACAGGAGGTACATGATACGGCGATGGTCGCTTGTAGCGTGGCTCGTGTTCTGGGGTGTCTTGGTTGCGGTTCTCTCCATCACGCTGCTGGTGCAGGCGCGTGAGCGGAGCGACGCTGAGCAGTCCCGTGAGCCAGAGGACACCCTGGTGCTGGTGCAAGTGCAGCAGGGGGTTCCGTTCATGGTCCAGGAGGGGATTGCCACCTGGTATGGACCAGGCTTCCACGGGCGGCGGACAGCATCAGGCAGGCGCTACGACATGTACGAACTGACGGCGGCGCATCGAACGCTGCCGTTCGGGACACTGGTGCGGGTAAGCGTGCCCGGAGGCGACACCACGCTTGTGGTGCAGATCACCGATCGGGGACCCTTTATCCGGCGGCGGATTATTGACCTTTCCTGGGCAGCGGCGAGAGCTCTCGGCGTGCGTCGCCATCCGGTTCGGATCGAAGCCTTTTTGCCGCCTCAAGACTCGGGGCTCGTTTTGGGATTCGATGCTCACTGGAGACCGTACAGTGTACAACGCCGAGCGTTCACGCTGGTGGATACGCTCCGGGACTGGACGGAGGCTGTCCGGCTCTGGGGGAGCTTCCGGCAGGCAGTGCCGGAGGCATGGCTGCTGGTCGGATGGGAAGCGGGAATTGATAGTGCTTCCAGTCAACAGCCGCACCGCTTGTGGTTTCACCTCGGGGTGCCCCGCCTGCGGCAGGATTCCCTCCTCGCGCTGCTCCGCGATGGGTGAATCTGCCGTTGCGGAAGGACGTGCCGAGTATTTTCGCGATGTCCGTCAGCCGAGGGGATCCCGATGCTCCAGCTTCGCGGAACATTGACAGCACTGGCGACTCCTTTCCGGCAGGATGGCTCCATTGACTGGGCAAGTCTCCGGCGGCTGGTGGAGTTCCAGATCGCTGCTGGGGTCGAGGGGCTTGTTCCTGCCGGCTCTACAGGGGAGAGCGCGACCCTGGATTTCCAGGAAAAGTGTGAACTCATTGCCCGTGTCGTCGAGTGGGCTGCCGGGCGTGTTCCGGTGATTGCCGGAACAGGGACCAACGATACACGGACGACCGTGGCATTGACCCGCGAAGCGCAACGGCTCGGGGCAGATGCGGCGCTTGTGGTCTGCCCGTACTACAATAAGCCCACCCAACAGGGACTCTACGAGCATTTCCGTGCGGTTGCAGAAGCCGTTGAGCTGCCAATTGTGCTCTACAACGTCCCGGGGCGGACAGCGGTGAACATGACCGCGGAGACACAACTCCGGCTGGCTGAGGAATGCCCCACGATTGTGGCAACGAAGGAAGCCTCGGGAAATCTGGAGCAAGTCATGGAGATTCTGCGCTCGGCACCGCCGCACTTCGCCGTGCTGGCAGGCGATGATTCTCTGGCGCTGCCCATCATCGCCTGCGGTGGAGCGGGAGTGGTATCGGTTATTGCGAACTATGCGCCGAAGCTCTTCGGAGAGTGTATCCGGGCAGCGCTGGAGGGACGATGGGAGCGCGCGCGCGAGCTCCACTACCGGCTCTTCCCGCTGATGCGCCTGAACTTCATCGAGTCCAACCCCATCCCGGTGAAGGCGGTGTTAGCAATGATGGGGCTGATCGAGGAAGTGTACCGGCTCCCTCTGACGCCACTGCAGCCCCAGCATCGGGCGTTGCTTGAGCACGCGGTGCGGGAGGCAGGGCTTCTGGAACATGTATCGGCATGAAGTGGAGAGTACTCCTGGCGGTGGGGATTGCGGGCTGTGGGTTTTTTAGCCCTCGCCCCGCACAGCCGCCCGAACCGGGTGGGGAGACAGGCTACCGGCAGCCGACCACGCCGGCAGCTGTTGTAGACAACCTCCGATTGGCGGTCTCCCGCCGCGACGCCGTTCTCTTCCTCGATTGCCTCCTGGATAGTAGCGCTGCCCCGGGGAAAGCGTACCGCTTTGAACCTGCTGGACAGGCTCAGGCGCGCTACGCTGACCTCTTTGCCCGCTGGGACCGGGAGGCGGAACGCCGGAGCTTTACAGCAATGATGAGCCGCGTGCCCAGCGGGGTTGTCCCCGAGCTCCTCTTGATCGCCCCGAACTTCTTGCTGCAAGCCCCCGACTCGGTGCTGTTCCAGGCAGAATACCAGCTCTATGTCCCGCATCAGGAGCCGGGAATTCCGCAGCTGGCACGGGGCTATCTGCGGTGGACGCTTGTGCCACTCCGCCAGGGAACCTGGGCAATTCTCCGCTGGAGTGATCGTGAACTGCCCGATACGGCAGCCGTCAGTTGGAGTGTACTCAAGGCACTCTGGATGCGATGAGGAGGTGGCTGTGGCTGTTCGGTCTGGGATGTGCTGGCTGCGTGAATCCCTTTGCCCCACGGCTGGTAGAGGGCGAGCCTCCTGCCGGCGTCATTGGCGACCAGCGGACGCTCGAAGGGCTTTTCCAGAACTTCCGTATCGCCTACGTGCTCCGGGACACCGTCCTCTACGGGCAGCTCCTGGACAGCGCCTTCACCTTCACCTACCGCAACTACGAACGTGGGGTTGACGTCAGCTGGGGGCGCCAGGAAGATATGCGAGCAACAGCTGGGCTTTTCCGAGCTGCGCAGCAGATTGAACTGCTCTGGCATGAAATCGTTGCTTCTTACGGGGACTCTCTCCGGCACGATGTCTCCCGGAGTTTTGCCCTGACGATCACCTTTTCGCCCGTGGATGTTGTCCGCATCTATGGGCGGGCAACATTCCGAGTGCAGCGAGCTCGCCCAGAGGACCCCTGGCGGATTGTCGCCTGGCGGGATGAGTCGTTTTACTGATGCGGCGCTTCTTTCACCTTCTCCGGTTTGAGCATCGTCGTGAGGCACTGGCGCCCCCGCGGCGCTTCTTGCAGCGACTTGCTCTGCTGTGGTTCCTCGTGGCATGTGCCACAGGAGTGGTGCTCGGCATCGGTGTGTGCGGATATCACTGGCTGGCGGGGCTGTCTTGGGTGGATGCACTTCTGGAGGCGGCGCTTCTCTTGGGTGGAATGGGTCCGCTGCATCCATTGTCGAGTGTTCCAGGCAAGCTCTTTGCCGCAGCGTATGCTCTCTTCTGCGGGCTCTTCTTCATTGCTGCCGTTGGGGTGATGCTGAGCCCTATCGTGCATCGGGTGATGCACCGGCTGCATGTGGAACAGTCGGTCTCCGATACGGAGCCGTAACACACAGGAGGGGGTGCAGGGCGCTATTTTCGCGTCGGTCACACGAGTGCACCGCGGAGGATGATTGCCCGATACGCCCGACCGGCAATGGCAGCGCTCTGGGCCGAGGAGGAGAAATTCCGCCTCTGGTTGGACATCGAGCTTCTGGTCTGCGAAGCGCTGGTGCACCTGGGATGGATTCCTGCCGGGGTGCCGGAGCGCATCCGGGAGCGGGTTCGGGTCCAACCGGAGCGGATTGCGGAGCTGGAGCGCACGCTTCGGCATGATGTGATTGCCTTCGTCAGCAGCCTGGCCGAGCAGGCGGGCGAAGAGGGACGATACCTCCACTTCGGGCTGACCTCCAGCGATGTGGTGGACACAGCGCTGGCAGTCCAACTCAAGCGGGCAGGGGAGCTGTTGCTGCACGATCTGCGCGAGCTGGAGCAGGTCCTCCAGCAGCGGGCGTGGGAATTCCGCACGACACTCTGTGTGGGGCGGACCCACGGGGTGCACGCTGAGCCGATGACCTTCGGACTGAAGTTCCTCAGCTGGCTCCAGGAATGCCGCCGGAACCAGCAGCGACTCCGGGCAGCGGTGGAGGAGATTGCTTACGGGAAACTCAGCGGAACCATTGGTGCGTACACGCAGCTGCCGCCGCAGGTAGAGGCATACGTCTGCGAACGTCTGGGACTGCGCCCGGAACCGGTGGCAACGCAGGTGGTGCCCCGTGACCGCCATGCCCATTTCCTGACCGTCTTGGCAGTAATTGCCGGCATGTGTGAGCGGATTGCCACGGAAATCCGCCACCTGCACCGCACCGAGGTGCGGGAAGCGGAGGAATTGTTCGCCGCCGGGCAGCGCGGCAGCTCTGCAATGCCGCACAAGCGCAATCCAATCCATGCCGAGCGTATCTGCGGACTGGCTCGGATGCTCCGCTCCTATGCCCTGGTTGCCCTGGAGAACATCCCGTTGTGGCACGAGCGGGATATCTCCCACAGCAGTGCCGAGCGCCTCATTCTCCCGGATGCTACCATTGCACTCGACTACATGCTCGGGCTGACCACAGAACTTTTGCAAACGCTGCAGGTCTATCCAGAACGCATGGCGCAGAATCTGGAACTGACCCACGGGCTCATTTACTCGCAGACGGTTCTCTTGGCACTTGTCCGGCGGGGCATGAGCCGCGATGCTGCCTATGCGGTAGTTCAGCAGGCAGCTATGGAGACCTGGCGGACAGGACGCCATTTCCGGCAGACACTCTGGGAACAACCGGAAATTCGGCAGCATTTCCCGACACCAGAGGCACTCGAGGCGCTCTTCGACCCAGCACCGCTGCTGCGCAATGTGGAGGAGCTCTTCGCGCGTGTTGGACTGAAGGATTCAGCTCCATTACCGGCGCCATGAGCTGGGTGGACTGGCTCCTGGCTCTCGGGTGCCTTGTTCTCAGTGTTCGAGGGGGATTCTTCCTCGTGGGTGCCTGGCGGCAGTGGCGCCGCTTGTGCCGCAGTGACTCTGGGCAGCGCTGGTCCCCCACGGTCTCCGTTGTGATTCCGGCACGCAATGAGGAGCAGACCATCGCCCGCTGTGTCCACTCGGTGATGGCATGCGCCTATCCGCACTTCGAGGTCATTGTGGTGGACGACAATTCAAGCGATGGGACCGCGGCCGTGCTGGGGCAGCTCCGGGTACAGTACGGTGACCGGCTCCGTATCGAGCGTCGTAGCGGTGAGGCTGCTTCCCCGAATCTCCAGGGCAAAGCCGGCGCCCTCCATGCCGGTATTGAGCGCGCTCGGGGTGAGATTCTGCTCTTCACCGATGCTGACTGCCGGGTACCACCGAGCTGGATTGACAGCATGGTGGCGCCCTTCCGGGATCCTACAGTCGGCTTCGTTGCCGGGGCAACGCTCGTGGAAGGAAACTCCTTCTTTGCCCGGCTGCAATCTGCCGAGTGGCTGCTGCTGGGCATGGCAGGGAGCGCCGCCGTCGGCTGGGGACAAGCATTAGGGTGCTTTGGGACGAATCTGGCTGTCCGTGCTCGGGCGTATTGGGAGACAGGTGGCTATGCGCAGATCCCCTTCTCGGTAACGGAGGACTTGGCGCTGCAGCAGGCAATTGTCCGCTTGGGATGGCGGCAGCACTACCTGATTGCGCCGGAGGTGCTTGTGACAACACTCCCGGTGCCGACCCTCCGCGATCGCCTGCGACAGCTCCGGCGCTGGGGGCGGGGTGGATTGATGTTGGGGACATGGGCACTAGCCTTTGTGTGTACCACCCTGCTCTTCTGGGGCGCAGTGCTTGCGGGGGCATCGACCGGGCATTGGCTCGGGGTAGCGGGGATCCTCACGCTCCGCCTCGCGATAGAGGGGGCGCTGGGTATCTTCGGTGTGGCTCTCCTGCGGCAATGGCAGCTAGTGCCGGTGGTGCTGCTGGCGGTTCTCTGGCTGGCAGTCATTGAACTGGTACTTCCGTTCCTGGTCCTGATGCGCTCTCGCATTCACTGGAAAGGGCGCTCTTTGCGCTGAGCCAGCGCACGAGCATGCCTGGGGGGTTTTCGTAATTTTGATGCCCACAAGTGGTTGAGGTATCCAATGGCACGGGTTCGAGACCGGCGGGCGCAGGCTATCGGTGCCGATGGAGTTCAGATCCTGCCGGAGTGGATTACACGGGAGGTTGTCTTGCAAGATTACCGCCTCTGTTGGGTGAGCCGCCACTGTAGCTTGCTGGGGCGGCGTGAGGTTCTGACAGGGAAAGCCAAGTTCGGCATCTTCGGCGATGGCAAGGAGGTCGCGCAGGTCGCCATGGCGAAAGCGATGCGTCCGGGCGATTGGCGCTCGGGGTACTATCGGGACCAGACATTGTTGATGGCGCTCGGACTGCTGACGCCTGAGCAGTTCTTTGCCCAACTCTATGCCCATGCCGATGAGGAAGCCGAGCCGCATTCTGCCGGGCGGCAGATGAACTGTCACTTCGGTGGGCGCCTGGTAGACGCCGACGGACGCTGGCTCCCACAGACTCTGCGGGTCAACATCGCCGCCGATATCTCCCCGACTGGCTCGCAGATGCCCCGGTTGGTTGGGTTGGCATACGCCTCGCGGCTCTACCGGGAGCTCCCCGAACTGCAGCAGTTTCGGGAATTCTCCGAGCACGGCAATGAAATTGCCTGGGGCACGATTGGCAATGCGACCTGTGCGGAAGGGATGTTCTGGGAAGCGATCAACGCGATCGGCGTCCTGAAAGCTCCGGCGATTGTCTCGATCTGGGACGATGACTACGGCATTTCGGTCCCGAATGAGTACCAAGTGACCAAGTCGAACATCAGCGCTGTGCTGGAGGGGTTCCGGCGGAGTCCAGGGCAACGCGATGGGTTTGACCTCTACACCGTCCGCGGGTGGGATTATCCCGCGCTGGTAGCTGTCTACCTTCAGGCAGCGGAGACGGCGCGGCGTGAGCATGTGCCGGCTATTATCCACGTCACGGAGCTGACCCAGCCGCAGGGACACTCCACCAGCGGAAGTCACGAGCGGTACAAGTCGCCGGAGCGCCTGCAGTGGGAGCGGGAGTACGACTGCTTGAAGCGCATGCGGCAGTGGATTCTCCACGAAGGGCTTGCGACGGACGAGGAGCTCGATCAGATCGAGCGGGAAGCTGCCGAAACGGCGCGCCAGGCCAAAGAGCGGGCATGGCGGGCGTACCAAGAGCCGATTCTGCGGGAACGGGCAGAATTAGCGCAGCTGCTCGAGGAGCTGGCGCAGGTCAGTTCCCGTGCTGAACACATCCAGCGTGTCCGGACAGAGCTACTGTCGATCCGCGAGCCGCTGCGGAGGGATCTTGCCGTCGCGGTCAACCGGGCACTGATCGCTGTTGCCCATGAACCAAGTCCGCAGCGGGAGCGCATCGTGCGCTGGCGCCAGCAGCTTGAAGAACAGCAACGCGAGCGCTACGACTCCCATCTCTATAGCCAGACGCCCTTTTCGGCGCTGCGTGTGCCAGCCGTTCCGCCAGTCTATACGGAGGACTCCCCCCTGGTCAATGGGTTCGAGGTCATCAATGCGTGCTTCAATGAAGCGCTGCGGCGTGACCCGCGGGTGCTCATCTTCGGCGAGGATGTCGGGCGCTTGGGAGATGTCAACCAAGGGTGTGCAGGACTTCAGGCACGCTACGGGGAGCTGCGCGTCAGCGATACAGGCATCCGAGAGTGCACCATCGTCGGACAAGCTATTGGACTGGCGCTGCGAGGGCTGCGCCCGATAGCCGAAATTCAGTACTTGGACTACCTGCTCTATGCCCTGCAAATCATGTCCGACGACATCGCCACGTTTCAGTGGCGGACCAAGGGGATGCAGCGAGCGCCGGTGATCATCCGCACGCGCGGGCATCGCCTCGAAGGCGTTTGGCACTCAGGCTCCCCAATGGCGGGCATCATCAACTTGGTGCGGGGAATGCTGGTACTGGTACCGCGCGATATGACCCGGGCTGCCGGGTTCTACAACACGGTCCTCCGCTCCGATGAGCCAGCTTTGATTGTGGAAGTGCTCAATGGATACCGCCTCAAGGAGCGTTTGCCGGCAAATATCGGGGAGTTTACCGTGCCGGTCGGTGTGCCAGAGGTGCTCCGTGAGGGCACTGACGTGACGATTGTGACCTACGGGGCTTGCTGCCGCATCGTTTTGGAAGCAGCGCAGCTCCTGGAGCAGGTCGGGATTAGCGCCGAGGTCATCGATGTGCAATCGCTTGTCCCCTTCGATATCCACCACCGCATCGTGGAGTCGCTCAAGAAGACCAATCGGATTCTCTTCGTCGATGAGGATGTGCCAGGGGGGACAACGGCGTACATGATGCAGCAAGTTCTGGAAGTCCAGGGCGGATATCGCTGGTTGGATGCTCCACCGAAGACGCTCCCGGCCAAAGAACATCGCCCGGCATATGGGACCGACGGCGATTACTGGTCGAAACCCAATGTGGAGCACGTCTTCGAGGCAGCCTACGAGCTCATGCACGAAGCAGATCCCCGACGGTATCCACTCTTTTTCCGCTAATTTCGCCTGCCCCCGAAGCGCACCAGGGCGGTAGAAGCACTTCCCGGCGAGCGTGGAATAGATGCGGATCCCACTGGTTGAGTTGTATTACACCTACCAGAAGACGCCGTTAGAGCGGCTTCGCGACCGCTTGCAGGAATTCTTCGAGCGCCCGTACATGCCGGGGGTTCTCCTCCTTCTGTGCACCCTCGTCGCCCTGGTGTGGGCAAACAGTCCATGGGGTGAGAGCTACGTTGAGTTGTTCTTCACCCACGTGGTGATTGGGTATGGTGATTTTGCACTCTCCAAGCCGCTGGTTCTTTGGATCAACGACGGCTTGATGGCGATTTTCTTCTTCCTGGTGGGACTGGAGATCAAGCAGGAGGTGCTCGACGGTGAGCTCTCCACCTGGAAGAAAGCAGCGTTGCCTGTGATGGCAGCAGTCGGCGGGATGCTCGTGCCGGCGCTCATTTTCACGGCATTCAACCTGGGCAGACCGAGCCAGCGCGGCTGGGCAATCCCGGCGGCAACAGATATTGCTTTCGCGGTGGGCATACTCTCGCTGTTGGGGAACCGAGTGCTGCACCCACTGCGGATTTTCCTCTTGAGCCTTGCCATTGCGGATGACATTGGAGCGGTGCTGGTGATTGCGCTCTTCTATACAGATGAGCTCTCGCTTCCGGCGCTCCTTGTCGGACTGCTTGGACTGGCGGTGCTCTGGGGGTGCAATCGGTTGCGGATTTCCAACCTGGGTGTCTACGGGATTCTGGGTATCCCCATCTGGATAGCGTTTCTCAAGTCGGGAGTGCATCCGACTATTGCCGGTGTCCTCATTGCGTTGACGGTCCCAATCCGGGAGCGCATCCCCTGGCAATACTTTGCTGAAGGGACAAAACGCTTGCTGGCTGATGCTGCCGGGAGGGATCTCTCCTCGGGACCGGCTCTGCTTGCTATTGCTGAGCAGATTGAAAAGGCTAGCGTACTGGCAGTGCCGCCTCTGCAGCGGGCAATGCACGGATTGCACGCTTGGGTCAACTACGGGATTATGCCCCTGTTTGCTCTCGCCAATGCCGGGGTGCGCCTCGAGCTGGAACAGCTCGGGACCATTGTTCGCTCCCCCGTGCTCTGGGGGGTGGCATTAGGGCTGTTTGCTGGGAAGCAGCTGGGGGTGTTTGGGGTGTCGTGGGTGATGACGAAGCTCAAAGTTGCTACACTGCCAAGCGGGATACGGTGGAGCCACATCTACGGGGTTTCGCTTCTGGCAGGGATTGGGTTTACGATGGCGCTGTTCATTGCCGGCTTGGCGTACGGGGATTCCCTCCTTCTGCTCAACGAGGCGAAGCTTGGGATTCTGCTCGGTTCGGCACTCTCGGCGCTGTTTGGGCTTCTGGTCCTCTGGCGGGTACTTCCTGCTGCTCAGCGGTAGTGGAAGCACTGCATGCCGAAGGAAGAACGACGCGGCGTGTCCCAATCCGAGGCAGCTTCGTATCTGCGCCGGATCGCTCAGAATGCTGCCATCACCGCGGGAGGCACGCTCTTTGGGCAGGTGCTCGGACCGGTCATTGGGGTTGTGACTACCCGTGCACTCGGAGCGGAGCTCTACGGGCTGTACACGCTCTTGGTGCAGTGGGGTGGATTTGCGGCAGAGCTGGCGAAAGCGGGGTTCGGGGCAGCTCTGGTTCGGTTCGTGGGGGTCTATCGGGCGCGTGGGCAGACGCAGCAGCTCAAGGGAGCGATATGGGCAGGTCTGCGCTGGGCAGGGCTGGTAGGGGGAGGCTTCACCCTGGTGGCGCTTGTGGCAAGCGAGCCGGTAAGTCAGCTCCTCCTTCGCCACCCGGAGGCAGCAGCCGCCCTGCGGTTTTACGGACCGGCTATCGTGCTGACGGCGCTCTATGGCATTGTCCTTGCGGTCTTGACGGGCTTCCAGCAGCAGCGCTTCGTGCAGCTGAGCAATGCCGTGGTGGGAGGGATAGTCAAACTGGTGAGTTTGCTGCTCTTACTCTGGGCGGGAGCAGGACTCTATGCTGCCTTGGGGTCGAGCTTGTTGCAGGACGTCGCGATCCTCCTTCTGGGTCTGGTCTTCCTGCGCCGAGTCTTCCCCGAGCTGTGGAAACCGGCGGTTCAGATGCAGACAGAGTGGCGAGCGCTGCTCTCCTACGGGCTGACGATATTCGCAACGAGCCTGTTCTACCGGTACACTTTCCAGCTCGATGTGCTCGTGCTCGGGATGTTCCGCTCAGCTGCGGAGGTGGGGCTCTACGCCGTTGCGCTCCGCCTGCAGCCGCTTCTGACCTTGCCGACGTATGCGCTCGGGGAGACCTTCAATCCCGTCGTAGCGGAGCTCTTTTCTCGGGAAGAGCGCGGGGCACTGCAAGCGGTCTATCGAAGCACCGTCCGGTGGTCGCTCCTGCTGACGTTCCCGCTGGTGCTGCCTTTGCTCATGGTCCCCGAAGCGGTGCTGCGTCTGTTTGGAGCGGAATTTGCCGCGGCGGCACCTGTCTTACGGTGGGTCAGTGTCGGCACGTGGCTGGGAGCTGCCTTGGGGATTGCCGGCTATGTGCTGAACATGGCAGGGAAGCCGCAGGTGAACCTGCTCAACGGTATCCTTACGGCAGTGCTGAATCTGGGGCTGTTTTTCTGGCTCATTCCCCATTTCGGGATGCTGGGGGCGGCGTGGACGTATGCGGGGGTCAATGTCGGGATTGCTCTGCTGCGCATGGGGCAGGTGTGGTGGTTGTTCCGCCTTCATCCATGGGATGCCACGCTGGGGAAGGCGTTCCTGGTAGTGGCAGCAGCGCTGTCCGGGGGAGTTCTCTCAGCTTCCCTGTCCAGCGGGTGGGGAGGGACGCTGGTGGGGTTGGGTATTTTTGGAGTGCTGCTCCCTGTAGCGGTGAGCCGGGATGACCGCGAGCTTTGGGTCCAGTGGAGGAAACGCCGTGAATCCTGAGCAGCGCGCGGAGGTGCTCTTCCGCGATCGGATGGCGCAGCAGTATGAAGAGCTGGTTGGTCAGCGCGGAGCATACTGGTGGTACGCCGTGCGGGAGTTCTTGCTCCATCGCATGGGGTTGCACGCGGGTGGATGGCTCTACGATGCCGGCTGTGGCGTGGGGCTTTATGCTCTCCGGATTGCCGAGCGCTTTCCCCGCGTTCGGGTCTTAGCGGTGGACTTTTCCGCTGAGAGTCTGCGGCGACTCTGTGAGGAAGCCCGTCATCGCGGAGTAGCGGAGAGGATTCAGGCAGTGTGCGCCGATATCACGCAATGGAGTCCGCCACAGCCGGTCCGATGGGTTCTCTGCACGGAGGTCCTCCAGCACCTCCCCACAGCGGAGCTACGCCAGCAGGCATTGCAGCGCTTTGCCGAGAGCTTGCTTCCCGAAGGGGAGCTCTGGCTTGTGGTGGCGCGGCATACCAGGGACGACCGTCGGCGAGGGGTGCCAAAGGAGATTGATGAGCGGGCTGCGGGGGGATACTTCCGCATGCGTTTCACGGTGGCGGAAGTGCGTCAGCTCGTGCGCCGCTCGGGGCTGCAGCTCATCTGGATCGGCGGTGCACCGGTACCGTCGGCACGCTATGGGCAGCGTCTGCCAAGGCAGCTCTGGAGGCTTGCCCACTGGATACAGCGCCTGCCGGGGAGTGCTCACATAGGGCGCGTGCTGATCGTTCGGGCGCGGCGATGCTAAGGCTGGAGGAGCTCTCGCTTGCGGAATTTCGCCGGCTGCGGCAGGAGTGGAACGAGCTGCTGGTGGCATGCGGTGTGGATGCCCCCTTTCTGCGCCACGAGTGGCTCTCTGCCCTTGCCGAAGCACTCCCGAAGCATCGCAGCTGGCGTCCGCTCATCCTCCGTCTCTGGCAGGGAAGGTGCGTGCGGGGGTACGCCCCGCTGATGTGGGCGCGATGGCACGTGAAGGGCTGGCTTCCGCTGCACCGGCTTCACTTCTTGGGGGCGCAGCTGACGGAGTTTGCTGATTTCTTGGTGCCCGAAGCTACGCCGGATTTCTGGTGGGAGTTCTTCCGAGAACTGCAGCGCTGGCGGTGGATTGAGTTCGTTGGGCATTACCTGTACGAGACTTCGCCTCATCTGGCTGCCTACCGGGAATGTGTCCGGAGCTGGCGCGGGGCGTGCCTGGAGCCGTACGAGCCGTGTTGGTATATCCCCATTGCGGGGCGGAGCTGGGAGGAGTATCTGCGGGAGGAAGCGGGACGGGAATTCGTCGTGCGCGGGGTACGGCGCCGGACGGCGCTCTATGCTCGGGTTGACTGGAGCATTGAGGAACTCTCCGAGCTGCCCCCGGCGTCGGTAGAGGAGGTGGTCCGGCTCCATGCTCTCTCGCAGCAGCGCAAAGGACGGCAGTCGCTCTTTGCTGCTCGGGACTGGTACCGGGAGTTCCTGGGCACGGTTCTTGCCCGGAGCGCACAATTAGGATGGCTCCAGTGCTTTGTCCTCCAGATTCAGCGCCGGTGGGTAGCCTTCCTGCTGGGCTTCTCGTACGGCGGCGTCTTCTATTGGTGGTTGCAGGGGTTTGACCCCGCCTACGAGCGGTTCGCACCGACGAAGGTGTTGCTCTGGCACGTACTACAGGCAGGCTTTCAGCAGCAACGCTGGCGGGAGTTCAACTTCATGGGGGGCGACACAGAGTACAAACGGCACTGGGCGAAACGGGTACGCCAGTTTTACCGTCTTCGGATTCCGAACTGGACAGGGTTGGGGCGATGGCTCAACGCGTGGCGCATGCGGCGGTAAGGGGGGTGCGGGCTCTTCGCCGGCGGCTGCGGCGCCTCTGGCGCTGGCTCCTCTGGCGAGAACGCTTCCTTTGGCTGGAGGCACAACTGCAGGAGCCTGCCTGCGACGAGGTGTCTCTTCCCGCTGTGCGATGCTATCGGTTCGAGGAGCGCTGGGCATTTCTGGGGGCTCTCCCACCGGAGCCGGCACACCGGCTGGCACGACTCTGGGAAGCTCTGCCACAGTCGTGGGTGTTCGCCGCCGGGGATGCTGCAGTGCCAGTTGTGTACTACTGCTTCGTCTCGGTCGGCACCGTCTGGATTGAGGAATTCGCTCTCCATCGCTCCTTCGAGGCTGGCGAGGCGTACGTCCACACTTGTTACACGCTGCCTGCTTACCGAGGGCGGGGCTTCCACAGCCGGACACTCCAGGCGGTTTGCGCCTGGCTCTGGCAGCACGGATTTCAGCGTGCCTTCGCGGTCGTCTCGGAGCGGAATGCCCCCTCGCTGCGGGGCTTTCTGCGGGCAGGGTTCCATGTGACCGGGTCGGTCGTCCACTACCGGCTCTGCGGGCACGTACTGCGTTCCCGTCCGGTGTTCAACAGCTGAGGAGCATGCCGATGGGGTCTCCGCACCGCTTCATTGCCGTGACGGTTGACACAGAGTGCGATAAAGGCGAAGCATGGCGGACGCAGCGTCCACTGCGCTGCCGCAATGTTGTAGAGGACCTTCCCCGCCGCTTCCACCAACGCATGCTGCACATGGGGATCTCCCCGACGTACCTGCTCAGCCCTGAGGTTATTCGGGACGAGGAGGCTGCAGCCGTGCTCCAGGCGTTGCCTGGTATGCCCGAGCTGGGCACGCACCTGCATGGTGAGTACATCGAGCCGGAACCGCGCTGGGATGCGGAAGGGACCTACGCTATGCAGTGCGATTACCCCGCCGAGCTCGAATGGGCAAAGTTGCAGCAGCTCACGGAGCTGTTTCGCCAGCGTTTCGGATACCCCCCGCAGAGCTTCCGAGCGGGGCGCTATGGTATCAGTGCCCGGACCATCCCCATGTTAGCAGCTCTGGGCTACCGAGTCGATAGCAGTGTGACCCCGTACAAGTGGTGGGCACCGAAGGTCCGCTTCCTGACGGCACCGCCGTTCCCGTATTACCCGGCAGAGCACGACCTCAACGAGCCGGCTCCGCAAGGGACGGTACTGGAGATTCCCGTCGGGGTGCTGCCGGGGCTTTTCGGGAAGATCCCGGCGGCGTGGCGGCAGCGTTTCAATCCGTACCATCCCGTTGTGGCATGGCTGTGGCGGCGCTGGAATCGTGCCGTCTACGACCTGCGCCCACGGCTGTTCTACGCCGCCTTCACCCCCCTGCGAGAGCTGCTGCAGACGGTGGAGTGGTACAGCCGGCTGGCAGAACGGACCGGACGCGATGTTGCCCTCGTCCTGACATGCCACAGCTGCGAATTCCGTCCGGGAGCCAACCCTTACTTCCACACCGAGGAAGCGTGCCAGCGCTTTGTGGAGACGATGTGCCGCGTGCTCGACTACGCTCTGCGGCGGGGCTTTGAGCCTGCACCGCTGCGAGAGATTGCCCGTCGAATACGGATTCCGCCGGAGCGTCCATGAAGCAGGGAGTTCTGGTGCTTTTGGGCGTGTTCCTTGCGCAGGCGTCCCCGCTGGATTCTCTCCGGCAGGACACGCTCCGGTACGTCCTCCCGCCGGTTCCGGTTGAAGCAGCCCGGACTGCCGCAGGGTTTGTCCCGCTGCGAGTGGTCAGCTCTCAGGAGTTTGTGCGGCTCCTGTGCTGGCAAGGAGCGGAGGTGCTCTCGGGGCTGCCCGGGATTTTCGTGCGAGATTACGGCGGGATGGGAGGCTTGAAGACCGTCTCCGTCCGTGGCTTAGCAGCGGCACAGACGCTGCTGCTCTGGGACGGTGTACGGCTCAATACCGCGCTGCACGGAGTCTACGATCTGAGTCTGATCCCGAGCTCGTTTGTCGAGGAGGTCGAAGTTGTCTCGGCAGCAGCTTCGGCTGTCGCCGGTGGATATGCTGGCAGTGGCGTTCTCGTCTTTCGAACACTTCCGGCGGTGCCAGAATCCTCATTACGGTTCCTCCTGGGTGGGGGGTCGTTCGGGCAGAGACGTCTGGCAGCACAGGGCACGCTTGTTGCAACGCCTTTCCTGGCGCGGCTCGGCATGGAGTATATGACTGCCCGCGGCGATTACCCGTTTGTGACCAATCAGTTTGGACAGCTGCGGAGAGAACGCCGCCACAATGGGGATTACACCACTGCTGCCGTGTTGGTGAGGGGAGAGTACCGAGGTGAGGCGCTGCGAACGGGTTTCCAGCTGCTGGCACGGCGCAGTTGGCGGGGAGTCCCCGGTCCGGTTGTGCAAGGGCGTATAGAGTTTGTGCGGGCTCGACTGGAAGAGGAAGAGGAGCTCGTGCAGGTGCACGGCTCTGTGCTGACCGGGCTG
>BEHX01000002.1 GCA_002898295.1 bacterium HR21 | reverse complement strand
GCTCCCAAAACCAGGTAGCATCCCACTTGCTCACGCCCGCCAGTTTTGCATCCGACAGTTGGTGCCCAAGAGAGGGTACTTCCTAAGGAGAGCACTCCCCCACCTTTCCCACCCGGCGATGCCGGCATCCTCTAGCAATGGAGATGCCGGCTTTTTCTTTACACTACTCCTCGCCAGATGACATCCCGTGCTCAGCACACCCCGGCGTGGAGTCCCGGATAACCGTTCGCCCGAGCTCTGCCACCGCTCGTCGGGAGAAAAGCGCCGTTCACAAAATCCCCTCTCCACCTGCAACTCTCTCCCCACCAATTTCGTACCCGGAACATTGGGAAGTAGGGTACTCCCCTTCTTAGACGGGCGCCCCCCACCTCATCCACCACGAAGGAGCTTTCCCCCACAAAGGGGGCTTCTTTTTTCTGCCGCACGACCTCCCGCAGCCACGTTCTTCGATCTCTCGGAAGACAGGGGGCGTACAGTGAGCCCGACCAGGCAACTCCAGGGGTACTCTCCAGACTCCAGGTCAATGGATGTACTCCCCGAACAGAGCTGCAGACTGTTGCCAACTTTTCCAAACATTGCGTAGTTTTGTGCCGGTTTTTCCGTCCATTGTATGGACTTGTCATGGAGTCACCGTACATTTTGAAAGACATTGATCGGCGCATCTGCGCTCTTCTGCAGCGGGACGCTCGACTTTCCCTCCGTGAAATTGCCCGTCAGGTTGGGCTCTCTGTTGCTTCCGTTCGGGAACACGTTCGCAGGCTGGAGGAGCAAGGGACGATCGAGGGCTATTTCACGAAGCTCAACCCAAAGGCATTCGGATACGACATTACTGCCCTCATTTTCGTGTTCGTTGAGTCCAGTCTCCACTATTCGGAGTTTATCGCTCGCTGTAAGCGGCGGGGCGAGATCCTGGAGTGTCACGCCATTACTGGCGAAGCATCGCACGTGCTCAAAGTGCGCACTTACAACACTGCAGCGTTGGAACAATTGCTCTCAGAAATTCAGCGCTGGCCCGGTGTCCGGCGGACACTCACTAGCCTGGTTCTCTCCACCCACGTTGAAACCTTTGCCTTCCCAATTCGATAGCATGTTCCACAATGCTTCTCTGACCCATGGCTGCCTACACCCACGAGTACGACGTCATTGCTGCGGCGAAGAACTGGCGTCTCAATGGGTTCCCGACGCACTCGGCCGTGCCGGTAGAGGAAGTCTTTGCCCAGAATGTCTTCACCATTGAGCTCATGCAGCAACGCCTCTCCAAGCCTGTTTTCCGCTCTTTGCTGGCAACAATCCACGAGGGAAAGCCGCTCGATCCCTCAATTGCCGACACAGTCGCGCTGGCAATGAAGGAATGGGCCCTCGAGCGTGGAGCAACCCACTACGCCCACTGGTTCCAGCCCTTGACGGGAAGCACGGCGGAGAAGCACGAAAGCTTCATCACGCCGAATGCCGGCGGCGGTGCAATTGCAGAATTCTCCGGCAAAGACCTCATCCAGGGCGAACCCGATGCTTCCTCCTTCCCCAGCGGCGGACTCCGGGAAACATTCGAGGCACGCGGATATACGGCGTGGGACCCGACGTCGCCTGCCTTCATCATGGAGCATCCCAACGGCGCAACCCTGTGTATTCCGAGCGTCTTCGCCTCCTGGACGGGCGATGCTCTTGACCACAAAATTCCCCTTCTCCGCTCCGTGGATGCGCTCAACCGGCAGGCACTACGCGTTCTGCGTCTCTTCGGAGATTCCCGCACCACGAAAGTCTACGCTACTGCCGGTGCAGAGCAGGAGTACTTCCTCGTGGATGAGGAGTTCTTCTTCCGGCGTCCGGACCTCTTCCTCTGCGGACGGACGCTCTTCGGAGCCCGTCCCCCCCGGGGGCAAGAGCTCCAAGATCACTACTTCGGCTCCATTCCCGAGCGTGTCCTGAGCTTCATGAGCGATGTGGAGTACCAGCTCTACAAAATCGGTGTCCCGGTCAAGACACGGCACAACGAAGTTGCCCCTGGGCAGTATGAAATTGCCCCGCTCTACGAGCACTGCAATGTTTCGGCAGACCATCAACAGCTCATCATGCAGGTGCTCCGCAACACTGCCCGCAAGTACGGTATGGTCTGCCTCCTCCACGAAAAACCCTTCGCCGGGCTCAATGGGAGCGGCAAACACACGAATTGGTCGCTGGCAACAGATACAGGAATCAACCTGTTGGACCCGGGCGAGACACCGCATGACAACATGCTCTTCCTCTTCTTCTGCGCAGCCGTGCTGAAAGCTGTTGATACCCACCAGGACCTCTTGCGCATCAGTGTGGCATCAGCAGGCAATGACTACCGTCTCGGTGGACATGAAGCCCCGCCTGCTGTGATTTCCGTCTTCTTGGGTGAGCAGCTGACAGAAATCTTCGAGCGACTCGGCACCGAATCCAGGCGCCGGCGCACGAGCACGAACGGCTTGCTGGGTTTGGGAATCCCCATTCTGCCGGCACTGCCCCGGCATGGCGGAGACCGCAACCGGACGTCACCGTTCGCCTTCACGGGCAACAAGTTCGAGTTCCGCGCCGTTGGCGCCTCGCAAAACATCGCCTTCCCGCTGACCGTGCTCAATACCATCGTTGCCTGGGCAATTGACCAGATGGCAACTCAGCTCGAAGAGTGGCTCGAACGGGGAGCCTCCCTGGAGGAAGCGCTGCGCCGGGTCCTGAGCCATACTTACCAGCAGCACCGACGCATTGTCTTCAACGGCGACAACTACTCCTCAGCCTGGCTCCGGGAGGCAAAACGGCGTGGATTGCTGAACTTGACCAATGCCGTTGATGCTATCGAACGGCTCACTGAGCCGAAAAACCGAGACCTCTTCTCCCACTATGGCGTGCTCAACGAGCGTGAGCTCGAAGCGCGCCAGACCGTGCTCTTCGAGCAGTACAGCAAGACTCTCCTCATCGAGGCGGAAACTGCTGCCTGGATTGCCCGCACAATGGTCTTCCCTGCAGCCGTCACCTACCTTCGGGAGCTTGCGGCAACGGCTCGGGAAGTCCGCTCCCTCCGGGTTCCCTGTTCCAGTGTCACACGTCTGCTGCAGGAAATCGCCAGCCACACTGACCAGCTGGACGCTGCCCTTCAGAAGCTGCAAGAGGCGCTCCACGCCCTCCCGCCTGATCCCCCAGCCCGTCGGGCAGCCTATGCCCGAGATACCCTCCTGCCGTGCTTAGATGCCTTGCGCCCTTGTGTGGATACCCTGGAACGCCTGGTAGCAGACTCCCACTGGGTCCTGCCCAGTTACCGGGAAATGCTCTTCGTCAAGTAAGCTGCCGCTGCCGCTGCCTTTCGTATAGAACCCAGAGGGCTCAGCACTTAGCGCCTCCGGAGAGGGAATGCCGCAACACGGAGAGTGCCTTGCGGTGGCATCGGAGAATCCATACGTGGCTGTATCCCAAAACATGCCCGATGTGGCGGAAACTCCATCCCTGCCAGTAGTGGAGCTGGAGGATCTGCTGCCACAGCCGAGGCAGTGCTGCCACCGCTGCCCAGAGCTCCGGTAGCGAACCCCACGTGCTCCTGCCCGCTCCTGCTGGCTCCTCCTCGTATCCTGTCCACACGGTGAGAGGTACGCTGGCAGATACCCCGCACGGATCCCCGTCACCGTCCTCCTCACCGAGGAATACGCCCTCGTCGTACACCCCGCTCTTTACCTGCCGGCGACATTCCTCCTGCCACACGTGGCATGCCGTTCGGAAGAGCCAGCCCCCGAGCCTCTCTGGGATCTGCCACACTCGCTCCGGTAGCCTCCCTGCAATAGCAGCATCCAGGAAACGATCCAGCGCCGCGTGGAGCAGCTCTCTCGGGTCACACCCCGGAAACTTAGCCTGCAGAGCCCGCAGGAAGCCTAAGGACGACAGGCGGTACCACTGTTCAATTGCCTCTCGCACATCTTCCGCAAGCTCGCCGTTACAGTGCTGGGAAGCCATGGGAAGCCCTCCAAAACCGGTGGGACAAAACCACTTCACCATCGGTAGGCAATGCCGAGCGAAAGGGTTTGAACATACTGCAATTTCGCGCTCTGCCGCCGATTGTACGCCAGCTCCAGCCGCAGACCGACCTCCAGCAGCTTCCAGAGCCGCTGCACAAAGCGCTGTTCGAGCCGAACCTGCCATGGTGCTGGCGGTTCCAGTGCCTTGCGCACCTCCCCTTCCCCCTGCCACAGCCGCAGTGAATCCAGCCGCCACAGCCACCGTCCGCGCAGCTCGCCTCCTGCCTCCGTGCGCACCCGCTCCAGCTCTGGCGTGCGGGGATTATCGGTCAACGGCACGAACTCCCGTACCCGCACCTGCTGCAGAGAGGCTCCGCAGCGCACCTCCCACTGCCCCCCCCCCCCGTAGCCCACACCCAGGCTCTGCCACCAGACCAGCGGGTCCCCCCAGCGGGCAGTCTCCACCCGGCGCAGTCCCTGCAGCCGCCAGCTACGCCCCAGCGCCGTGCTGCAACCGACTGTCACATACGGGTCCAGTATCCAGCCCCGACGCCACTGCAGCGTCCCCTCCAGCCGCAGCTCGTTATCCGTCGGCAGTAGCAGGCTCGGCAGCTCCTCGCCCAGCTGCAGGTACTGCACCCCGTAGCGCAGCCGCACCCTGGGCTGCAGCTGCCAGCGCCCCCAGCGTAGCACAGGTGCCGTCTCCAGCCGCAGCGTCCCTTCCAGGCTCATCCGTTCCCCCTCCCGCCACTCCCGCACCGCCCGCTGCGCCACGTGCAGTTCCAGCCCCTGCTGGGCACAGATGGGAACGGCTGCCCCCAGCCACAGCAGCCAGCCCCATGCCTGCCATCTACCGGTCGCATCCACTGTGGGCAACAAATCTGTGGTACCATACCTCCGGAATGGTTGTCGTGGCACCAGTGCGCATCAGCTTGACGCGTCGGACACGGGAAGCCCTACCGCTCTCCCACATGCCTCTGCTGTTCCATCCATTCCTCGACCAGCTTCTGCTCTTGCTCCGATAAGCTCTGGAATGCCTCCCAGAAAGCGTCCTCACGCCTGTGCAGTTCCTCCTCATTCCTTCCTTCCTCAACTCCCTGAATCACGGCTTGTCCCAGCACGCCCAAACGGCGCAGGGCTTCTGAAGGAGCATGCGTGACCCAGTCCACAAAGCGCCGTGCTCGCGCAAGTCGCTTCTGAAGCATTTCGCCGGAGGGGAACCAGAGACGGCAACGAAGCTGCTCATCCTTTCGGACAGCCTCGCAACAGGCGTCCCGAATCAGTCCGCCAAGACACTGTGCCTTGAGCCTGGACAGAAACGGTAATACTGGAGATGAGACCTGGCACTTCATGAGACCGGCAACGCTCAGAGCTCGACACGGTGCAGCGTATACCTCACCGATCCCCAGACACACGCACCACACGCCAAGGAGCATCCATCGTGTTCTCTTCATCGCTGCTGCCCTCGGGAGAAGACTCTGGACAACATCTGCAAAAGACTCTTCCCACGCAGACTTGCCCCCCAGGCGACTATCCGTCCATCAGGGTCCAGCAACACAGGGAAAGGAATGCTCTGAACTCCAAAGGCGCGTGCCACAGGGGATTTCGCCCCTGCCCATGCTTGTTTCCATGGCATGTCCGCGCTTCTTCGCTGCCAAAAGGCTCGGGCACGGGAAAACTCGCGATCCAGGGAAATGCCCAGGATTTCGAATCCCTCTGCTCGGTACTGCTCGTATGCTTTTCTCAGTGTCGGGAACTCCTGAATACACGGCGTGCACCACGTCGCCCAGAAGTCAAGGAGCAGGTATCTGCCTCGGAAGTTTGTATCTGCCACGGTGGAGCTATCCTCAAGACTCAGAACGACAAAGCCAGGAGCCACCATCCCGGGGCGGAGAGCTCCCCGCGTTGTGTCCCCGGCATCCACAACTTTCCTGAGTTGGTCCACCCACTGCAGCACTGCTGTATCCAGGACGAAGCTTGCATACTCCTGCACATCTCGGAAGACCGCCTTTCGCACTTCACGGTTAGGGTGCGCCCGAAGCATTTCCTCAATGTACTCTGTTGCCGGAGGGTGGAGTCGGAATACGGGGACTACCACAACTCCCGGCGGCTCTTTCACCCCCCAGAGCACGGAGGTCGGCGGAACTTCCCGGAGAATGCGATGCACCAGTGTGTCGTTCACCTGCACTTGCGGATTGAGGAGACTGTATGCTACCACCGAGGCATACAGCCGCAGCAGCACTTGCCGTGCCTCGGGGATAGCTTCCCGAAGAATCGCCTGCTCGAGCGGCTGGACAATTTCCCGCTGGATCCATACGGCTAAACTGTCATCCCGGACTCCTTCAGGGAGGCTCAAACTCTTGCGCTGGAGAGCATCCCCGACAGCATCCAGCTGAGTCCACAGCTCAAAAGCATCTGCCACTGCTCTGGTGACAGGATGGGAAGCCCACAGCGAATCCTTTCCTGCCCTCTGTCTGGGAAATCTCCGAGGGTCAATGCTCACAAGCCAGCGCTCCCCTTCGGGGTAAACCACCGATCGGTAGCTCCGTCCACCATCGTATTCGTACTGCCCAGCTGTTGGATCGGGCACCCGTTGACCGCTCTGCTCAATCCCGGCGATTTGGTAAGCGAGTTTTCCGGACCTCACCGGCACCTCACACCTCCATGTCCCATCCCCGTGGGGTGTGAGGGCAATGACGGTATCTGACTCCCACCTCTCAAAGCGTGCAAAGATGTCATGCCTCGGGTTGAGGTAGAGCTTGAGGCTATCCACCTTCTCCCGATACACATAGGGTGCTAACCGTACAAAGAGCCGCAGATTGCGCCCGCCGCCGACCCATAAGAGAGTTTCCCGAGCATAGTGTCCAACCCCAGTGAACCAGACCCGATAGAGCCCTGGCTGTAGACGGACGCGGAAGCGTCCATCACGTCCCACTGAGTAGACCGCTTCGGCGGAATCACCATCGGCTCTGCGGAGCTGTATATGGGCTGCTTGCAGAGGCTTCCCATCCCAGCCGACAACTTTGCCAGAAACGAGCACCACTCTAGCTTGTGCCTGCCCAGCTATGGCAAGTCCTATAAGCCCCGTAAGCACTGCAAACCTCCGCATTGTTCCTCCTCCTCCATATTCTCACACCGCAGGGAGCCCCCGTGCTCCTCTCCGGGGGCTCCCCACCTGTGCGCTCTGCTGCCACAACAAACTTACAGACCAGCGCCCGCTTAGCACCTAGTAGTATCCACGACTCCGACGCCAGTCCTCCACCTGCTGTTGCTCCGAAGCCGAAAGGGAATTCCACTGCTGACTGAAGTTCTGCTCTGCACGGGCGTAATCAGCATCACTGCCATTGCGATATGCCTCCAGGACAGCCTGCGCAAGCACCCCAAGCTGGACAATACCCGGGGTCTGACTTGCGCTCCACTCAATAAAGTCCTGGGCATCGCTCCACTGCTTGGGAGTGACATCGGGCTTCCTCATGTCTGCGCACGGATTCTCACCGTTGGGACCCAGACAAGCAGCACAGCACCGGAAGATTCCACTCACCGCTACGCAGGGAAGATTGTCGCAGTTTGCCTCACACGCTGCCCCGAGTAAAGCCTTAGCCCGGCAGTTTGCTGCATGGGCTGAGAGTCCCCACGCCGCAACAGCAACAATCCCCATGATAAGCCCGAAGGCTCTCAGAGCCGCTCCGACGATGGACCACCGCATGGTTTTGCCTGGAATGTTTGTGGAACATGCACTCATGGGCATCCTCAGACGAGCAGGACCGGCGCCGCTCTGCTCCAGGCATAGCTGCTTTCGACACCGGCGCCGGGAGAGTGTCTCCAGCACCTGCTGCCTGGAGAGAGCCCCTGCTCCCACGCGATTATGACGGGTGGTAACTCCCGTCCCACAGCGCACGCTGCTGAAACTGCATCGCCTGGCAACCTGTTCTCTCCCAGGCACCGGGGATCGAAGCTGCACGAGTAAGACGAGTCGCCGATGCATGGAAGCTCTGGCTCTGCCGTCAATAGGCAGGGCATGGGAAGCTCAGCAGTATGCGTATCGTGCGCCTACGGCAACAGAGTCAGCTCTGGGCGGATATTCTCCTCGAGGATGGGACACACCTTCGGTGTCCGCTCTCGGTTGTCGCAGAGCTCGGTCTCCGCAAGGGCGACGAACTCAGTGCGGCAAGCCTGGAGGAGCTTCGGCGGCGGAGCCGGCTCTGGCATATCCGCCATGAGGCGCTCCGCTTCCTTGCCCGGCGGGCTCATACTCGGGAGGAGCTCCGACGCAAGCTTGCACGGAAATTCCCCGAGGATGGCACCGTCATCGAGGAGGTGCTGGGGCAGTTGAGCCAGGAAGGCTACCTAGACGACGCCGCTTTCGCTGAAGCGTTCGCCCGCGCTCGGCTTGAGCGCCGGGCAGCATCGTCGCTGCGCCTGTTTGCCGAGCTACGCCGCCGCGGGGTTGCCCCCGAAATTGCCCACCGGGTCCTGAGGCACCTCCTCCCGGAGGATGCCGTGCTGGAGCAGGCACGCCGCGCGGCTCAGGAGAAGCTGCGCCGGCTCCATTCCCATGATCCTCACCGGCGGTGGCGCGCACTGGCGGGATACCTCTCGCGCCAAGGTTTCCCGGCTGCTGCCATTCGACAGATTCTCCAGGAGTGCTTCCCCGAACTGCCCGGAGAGCCCGATGAGTCGTAGCCTCCGAGCCGGAATCCTGCTCTGCGCTCTGGCGCTTGCTGCCGGTGCTGAACAACAGCCACCCCCAATCCGCTGCAAAGTCCGCTTGCCCGAGCAATTCAACGAGCATCAGCCGACCATTCTTCCACTCCTTGCCCCCAATGGCACGCGGCTCTACGTTGACCGCAAGCACCATCCGCAGAATACCGGTGGGGTCCGCGATCCTGACGAAATCTGGTACGCCGATCGCTTCCCGGACGGAAGCTGGTCAGCCCTGAAGAATCTCGGACCACCCCTGAACACCCCGGGGAGTGACGTCCTCTGCGCCCTCAGCCCAGATGGGAAAGAGGCGCTGGTCTTCGGCATCTACCGCCCAGACGGCACCAAGCACTCAGGCTTCTCAACGAGCCGGCGGACCGATTCCGGCTGGAGTTTCCCGAAGCCCCTGCGCATCCGGAACTTCTACAATCTCTCGCAACACTACTACGCGACCTGGTCGCCCGACCGCCGAGTGCTTATCCTCAGCCTCCAGCGCTTGGACTCGTACGGAGGGCTAGACCTCTACGTGTCCGTCTACGATTCCCTCCGCGACGAGTGGAGCGAGCCGGAGAACATGGGTTCGGTGGTGAATACCTCGGGCATGGAAGGCTCGCCCTTCCTTGCTCCCGATGGCAAGACGCTGTACTTTTTCTCCACCGGGCACCGGGGCTATGGGGGGATGGATCTCTTCATGAGCCGTCGCCTCGATGAGAGCTGGAAGCGCTGGAGCACCCCAGTGAATCTGGGTGCGGAAGTCAATACCGTCGGCGACGAGGCAAGCATTAGCCTCACCGTCCGGGGGGACAGCGCCTATATCGTCTCCATCGACCCCATCACCCGGCGACCCGGTATTTACGCCGTCTGTCTGGCTGATAGTCTCCGTCCACTTCCTCCGCGGTGGGAGCCCAGGGAAGCGCCAGGACCGCTTTCTCTGCGCCTCTTCTTTGCGCTCAACCGCTGGAAGCTCTCAGCAGCACAGCGGCAGCGCCTGCATGAGTTCGTACGCCGCCTTCCCGCGAATGCAGGGGAGGTTCTCGTCGAAGGGCACACCGACGACCTCGGCAGCACGCAGTACAACGCCTGGCTCTCTCGCAAGCGTGCGGAGGCTGTCCGCGCGGCACTCATTGCCCTGGGCATCCCTGCAGAGCGGATCCGCACAGCAGCATACGGCAGCACACGCCCTGCCGTAGCGGGAACCTCCCCGGAAGCCCGGCGCCAGAATCGACGGGTCGAGATCCGCGTCACCCTTGCTCCCCAGCCGGACGCGCCACCGTAAGGCGCACCAGGCGTCCATCGCAGAGCTCGATACAGAGAGCACCGGCAAACGCGGTCAGGAGTTCCGTACTGTGGGTGGCCAGAATCACCGTCGTCCCCTGGTGGTTGACTCGGCGGAGGAGCTCTGCAACACGGGCCGCGGTAGTTGGTTCAACGTTGCCCGTTGGCTCATCTGCCAGGAGGAGCCGCGGACGCGGCAGCAGTGCCCGTGCGAGGGCAATCAGCTGCTGCTCGCCTCCGGAGAGCTCCGCCGGCAGTTTGTGACGCAAGTAGCTCACTCCCAGGTCGGCAAAAAGCTCCAGCGCCATTCCATGGGCTTGCCGGGCGGGAACACCGCGCCAGAGCAGTGGCAGCACGACGTTGTCGTAGGCTGTCTCTCGGGGCAGCAGACGGCAATCCTGGAAGACAATCCCCATCTGCCGCCGCAGGCGCTGGAGCTCCCGGAAGCGCACCGCCGCCAGATTAACCCCATCGAGCCAGACCGAGCCCGAAGTCGGAACAAGCTCGCGGAAGAGCAGCCGCAGCAGTGTTGTCTTCCCCGCCCCTGTTGGACCCGTCAGCACTGCGAGAGAGCCGTCCGGAATCGTCAGGCTCACCCCATCCAGTGCTGGGACAAATCCCCTGCGGTAGACTACCGTGACCGCCTGCAGCTCAACTCTCATCACATCGGTGGCTGTCCGATTCGCACATTTGGGTGCTCTGCCGGCGGGGGAAGCTGCAGCTGCGCATACGCTGCCTGAACCCGCTGACGGAACACTTCATGAGGCAACACAACTTGCAGCTGACGCCCATGTGCCACGCAGTGCGTCCCCAGGAAGACCTCGAACGTACACCAAATGCGGTTCCCATCCACCTCCGTTACCCGAGCGCGGAGACGCAGCTCAGCCCCAACCGGTGCCATGCGATTGTGCGCTATCCAGAGCTCGGCACCGACAGCGTTTTCTCCTCCATCGAGAAACGGCTCAATTGCCCGCCGGGCAGCAACCTCGGCGTAGTACGCCAGCCAGAACGTCGAGCAGACTGGATGAACCAGCTGCCCATCGAGAATTGCCGCCATTTCCGGGCGGACCGGGAAGGAAACTTCCGCACTGGCTCCCACAACCTCAGGTCGCATTCTCTTTCCGTGACTGAGACACCATGTCGGAAGAGCTGCGCTCCCTGCCATGCACCTCGGCTATGCGTGACGGCAATGAGCGCAGCATTGCAGCCAGTACGGCGACACTGGACTGGAGCTCCTCCAGGCTGCCGTTGTTGGTCAGCACAATATCGGCATGCTCTCGCTTGAAGCGGGGAGAAAGCTGCGCCGCCTCGCGCGCACGAATCTGCACCGGCGTCCATCCCCGCTGCTGTAACCGTGCATAGCGGAGGCTCTCCTCAGCGTCCACGACAAGCACGTAGTCGAAGGCATCCTCAAGCCCGGTCTCATAGATGAGCGCGGCTTCTACAACGATGTGTGTCGCACCAGCTGCCGCCAACTCTTGAATACGCTCCGCGAGGAAGTCCAGGACACGCGGGTGGACCAGCTCTTCGAGGCGTTGCCGTGCCTGCCGGTGGTGTGGCTCCGGACCGAAGATACGCTCTGCCAGGGTCTCTGCCCGGAGGCGCCCATCAGGGGCGAAGATGTCAGCACCGAAGAGCTCCTGCAGGCTGTGCCGCACCTCGGTATCGGTTTCCATCAGCTCCCGGGCAATGCGGTCGGCATCCAGGACGGGGAACCCTTCCCGAGCAAGCAGCTGCGCGACGGTCGTCTTTCCGCTTCCGGGGGCACCCGTGAGGGCGATCAGGACGGGCTGACTCATACTCGCTCTGCCCATGCGGGCAATGCCTCGTCGTAGACACGACGGAGCTCACCGACGGAAGTCTCCACAACCCCGTGGAGAGAGAAGCGCCGAGCCACAACGCGCCCGAGCTCGACACACGGCAGCTCTAGCTCCCGACACAACGCCTGGAGGTCTGCCCTGACATGCGGCGGGACACTGACCACAACCCGCGTCTGCGCCTCCCCGAACAGATGCGCTGCCGAGCATTCCCACGGCAGCACAACATCGGCTCCGAGTTCGCCGGGAGAGGCAATGGCTTTCTCCGCCAAGCAGATTGCCAGTCCACCCTCTGCACAATCGTGTGCCGAATGGAGCCACCGCCGCTGGATGGCTATCCGCAACAACTGCTGCAGCCGCTTTTCTTCCTCCAGTACCAGCGTCGGAGCATCACCGAGGACCTGACCGTAGAAGAGCCAAACGTACTCGGAAGCACCCAACTCTGCCCGCTGCGGTCCGATCAAGAAGAGCACATCCCCTTCTGCCTGTAGTCCCATCCCAATGGCTGCCTCCACCTCTTCCAGCACCCCAAGCATGCCGATGACAGGGGTCGGATAGACAGCATAGCGCGGGGACTCGTTGTAGAAGCTCACATTCCCCCCTGTTACCGGGAGTCCAAAAGCCCGGCATGCATCCCCCATGCCGAAGATAGTTTCCCGAAACTGCCAGAAAATCTCCGGGTCGTACGGATTGCCGAAGTTGAGGCAGTTCGTAAGAGCAACCGGTTCGGCGCCAACGCAGGCGACGTTTCGGGCAGCTTCGGCAACAGCAATCTGTGCCCCACGGTAGGGATTTGCGTAGACGTACCGACTGTTCCCGTCCAGGCTGAGAGCAATGCCCTTCCCGGGAAGCTCCCGCAAGCGCAACACCGCCGCATCTGCCCGACCCGGCAGGAGCACGGTATTGGTCTGCACTTGGTGGTCGTACTGCTCGTAGACCCAGCGCTTGCTGGCAATATTCGGGCTAGCCAGAAGACGCCAGAAAGCTTCCTGGACAGAAACCGGTTCGGGAAGCTCCTCTGGAACACTGGCGCGGAGCTCAGCCAGGTACGCCGGTTGCCGTGCTTCCCGGTCGTACTGCGGTGCTCCTTCCCCGGCAACGAGAGTCCATGCTGGCACTTCGGCAACGAGCTTACCATGGCGGTAGAAGCGCAGGACTCCATCGTCGGTGACTTCTCCAATTCGGGCAAAGCCAACTCCCCATTTGCGGCAAATCGCCTCGGCAACGGGCTCGCTTCCCTGGCGAAGGACCACCAGCATCCGCTCCTGGGATTCGGAGAGTACGATTTCGTACGGACTCATGTCCGGATCGCGCAGCGGGACGGCGTCCAGGTCAATGCGCATGCCGACACGCCCACGGGCGCTCATCTCCGAGGTCGAGCAGCAGATGCCCGCTGCTCCCATATCCTGCATGCCAACGACAATCCCCGCCTGCACAAGCTCCAGCACTGCTTCCAGGAGAAGCTTCTCCGCGAAAGGATCACCCACCTGCACCGACGGGCGCATATCTTCCTGCCCCTCCTCGAACGTCCGAGACGCCAGCAGGGACGCTCCGTGGATACCATCCCGCCCTGTCCGGTTGCCCAGGATGCAGACTGGGTTCCCCACTCCCTGCGCCACCGCCGGCACCACAGCGTCCGTCCGCACGATTCCCACCGCCATCGCATTGACCAGAGGGTTATCCGTGTAGCAGGGCTGGAAGTAGAGCTCTCCCCCAACTGTTGGCACCCCAAAGGCGTTGCCGTAATCGCCAATACCCCGAACGACCTCCCGGAACAGATAGCGCGTCCGGGGATTGTCCAGTTGCCCGAAACGCAGTGAGTCCAGCACCGCGATCGGACGCGCACCCGTTGTGAAGATATCCCGCAAAATGCCGCCAACCCCTGTTGCCGCTCCCTGGTAGGGTTCCACAGCCGAAGGGTGGTTATGGCTCTCGATTTTGAACGCGATGGCGTAGCCGCCGCCAATGTCGACAAGTCCGGCATTCTCATTGCCGGAAAGCACCCGCGTGCCGCCGCGGGGGAGCGTGCGCAAGAGCTTGAGCGAGTTCTTGTAGCTGCAGTGCTCACTCCACATCACGGCGAACATGCCCAGCTCTGTCTCGTTCGGGGCACGCCCGAGCAGCTGGCAGATGCGGGCGTATTCTTCCCCACTCAAGCCCAGAGCTTGCGCTGTCTCAACCATCCCGTGGGCGTCTCCGGTAAGGGTCTCCATCAGCGTCCCAGCACGACTTCCACAAAGCGCAACAGGAGAAACCACCCAATTCCCACACCGAGGATGCTCCCGAGCACGATCCCGAGCAGCGTCATCCAGAAGGCGAAACGACTCTGCGATTTGAACCGCCGAAACATATACCCGCGCCAGTTGCACTGATGGCAGCGGTAGAGCGCCAGCGTTGGGCTGAACATCTTCATGAAGCGCTCAAACGCATTGCGAGCATGCGAACGGTACAGACGTCCGACCGTCTTACAGCGAGGGCAACGCCGGAGAGTTGGGCTCCTACGCGGGCGGACCGTTGCCATAGAGCGTTCGATACTGCTTCGGACAACGCGAAATTAGCCCCTCTGCACTTCCCTTGGTGGCGCTCTGCGCTGAACGTATCAGCTGGAGAGCCGAAGATTTGCAATTTTTGTAGCACTCATGTCCTGCTGTGCACTGGGATACGATGCGGTACTTCCTGGCTCTGCTCACGCTCGTTGTCTCTGTCTGGGGACAGCTGCCCGCTGTTTCGCTCCGGGCGCTCGATGGGAGCATTGTCCGTGCCGATACTCTTAGCAACAACGGGAAGCCCATTGTGCTGTCCTTCTGGGCAACGTGGTGCAAGCCCTGCTTGCTGGAGCTCAATACACTCCACCGACTCTATCCACAGTGGCGTGAGGAAACTGGCGTGAAGATTCTCGCCATCTCCATCGACGACGCCCGCACCAGCGCCAAGGTTGCCCCGCTTGTCCGGGCTCGCGGCTGGCGCTTTGAGGTATACCTGGATGAAAACGGTGATCTCCGGCGCGCCCTGAACGTGAGCGATATCCCACACTCCTTCGTGCTCGATGGCGCCGGACGTATTGTCTGGCAGCACCAGGCATACGCTCCCGGGGATGAGGAAGAGCTCTGGCAGGTCCTCCGCCGCTTGAGGCAGGAAGGGACACAACCGGGGCAGTCTCCATGAACCATCGGCTGTGGGTTGTTCCGCTGCTCGGTGTCCCGTGCGTTCTCTACGCCGCCGTGGACGTGAGCTTCAGCGGTGGGGTGCAAGTGGAAGCCCGCTCCTACCGTGCCGATAGCCTCATTGGGGCTCCCGACGTCCGGGAACGCACGGGGCTGAATGCTTACGCACCGGTCAGCATTCGGCTCGGCGCCTTGAGTCTGAGCCTGCGCTACGAGGCATATCTGCCGCCACTCCAGGGCTATGACCGGCGCTATGCCGGGACAGGCATCCCGTTCCGCGCACTGGAGTATCGAGCCGGCAACCTCCATCTGACCCTGGGGAGTTTCTACGAGCAGTTTGGCTCCGGGATGATTCTGCGGACCTATGAGGAGCGCCTCCTAGGCATTGACAACAGCCTCGATGGGGTTCGCTTCCGCTGGGAAGCTTCGGGCATTCGCCTGACGGGCTTCATTGCCCGGCAGCGCCGCTTCTTCGAATGGAGCGGGCTCATCCGCGGGGTCGATGTGGAACTCTTCCCCTCGGTCTGGGGCGTCGGAGCCCCGGTGACATGGCGGCTCGGCGCCTCGGTTGTGAGCAAGTACCAGCCAGATACAGACCCGCTCTACCGCTTGCCGGAGAACGTGCTCGCGTATGCCATACGCGGCGCATGGCAGTGGCACAGCTGGCAGCTCAATGTCGAATGGGCGTACAAGTACAACGACCCGTCTGCCCTCAACAGGTACTCTTACAATCCCGGCACCGGGCTTTACGTGAGCCTGTCCGGTGAGCTTGCCACCGCCAGCATCCTGCTGCAAGCCAAACGGGTCGACAACATGGCGTTCTACTCCGACCGAACAGCAAGCGGAACAGTCTCCGTGCTCAACTACATGCCTCCGCTGAGCAAGCAACACACGTACCGCTTGGCAACGCTCTACGCCTACGCTAGCCAGCCTGGTGGCGAAATCGGTGCTGCTGCTGAGTGCCTCCTGCCTTTCCCCGAAGGCTCGCCCCTTGGCGGCGACGGCGGGGGAACACTGACCCTGAGCTACTGCCGCATCCACGGGTTGGATACCCTTCACACGGACGAGTTCCGCTACCGCAGCCCTTTCCCCGGCATCGGCAAGGAGCTCTTCCTGGAGGAGCTCACTGTCGAGCACACCGCCTTCTGGACCCCGAGACTGAAGAGCACCGTGATGCTGGTCCGGCAGATTTACAACCGCGACGTCTCCGAAGGCGTCCGAGGCTACGGTCTTATCTGGAACTGGATTGCCATCGCCGATGTCGCCTACACATTTGCCCCGCGGCATACACTGCGGGCAGAAGCACAGTACCTATGGACACGCCAAGACCGAGGCTCTTGGCTCTTTGCACTACTGGAGTACACTATCTCGCCAACCTGGGGCATGACGCTCTGGGATGAATTCAACTTCGGCAACCCGCACCGCGAGGCGCGCTTCCACTACCCGGGAACGGCACTGACGGTTACACTCCAGCGCGTGAAAATCGCGCTGGGCTATGGGCGACAGCGTGCCGGAATCGTCTGCGTCGGTGGCGTGTGCCGATACATGCCCGCTGCTCACGGGCTGAGCGTGAGTCTGACGGCAGCTCTCTGATGCGGCGTCTCTCACAGCCTAGGAGAATCCTGGTGGGCTTCCTTGCCGGGATTCTCTGGAGCCTGCTCCACCCTGCTCTAGGATGGGGAGCTTTCACAGCTGCCTGGATTGCACCCGTAGGGACCCTTTTCCTGAACCTGTTGAAGCTGATTGCTCTGCCGCTCGTAGCGGTCTCCCTCCTCGAGGGTATCGCCGGTGTTGGGAATCTGGGACAGCTCTCGCGTCTGGGCTGGCGGACAGTAGCGTACTACATCGTACTACATCGCAACCACTCTCGTTGCCACCGCTATCGGCATTGGCATTGCCATGCTCGTACGTCCTGGGACTTTCCTCTCGACACAGCAGCAAGCAGCCTTCCGGCAGGCATACGAGCAAACCCTTGCCGAACGGCAGCATACGGCAGAGGAGCTCCAGCAGAAAAGCCCGCTCCAATGGATGGTTGAGCAATTCCCGGATAACCTCGTGGCTGCTGCTCAGGACAATCGGCAGATGCTGAAGGTCATTCTGGCTACCCTCCTTTTGGGCATAGCGTTCACCACCGTGGAGAGCGAGCGGACAGCCCCGATTCGTCAGCTCCTGTCGGCACTCTTCGCCGTGCTCCTGGCAGCTGTCCGGCTCATCATGCGTTTTGCTCCCGTGGGCGTCTTTGCCCTCATGGCAGCACTGCCGATGGAGTGGTCGCTGCTCTCGGCATTGGGGATGTATAGCCTCTCGGTCCTCGGCGGGCTAGGGCTTATACTGGCACTGTTCTACCCATTGGTGGTCCGTGTGCTCGGGAAGTTCCGAGTGCGGGATTTCTACCGAGCACTCCTGCCGGTCCATCTGGTTGCCTTCTCGACGAGCTCCAGTGCTGCAACACTCCCTGCAACGCTGGAAGCATGCTGCACCCGCCTGGGGGTGCGCCCAGAGCTTGCCAGCTTCGTGCTCCCGTTGGGAGCAACCATCAACATGGACGGGACCAGCCTCTACCAGGCAGTCGCAACGGTCTTCTTGGCGCAGCTCTACGGCATTGAGCTGGCATTCCCCCAGCTTGTGTTGCTCATCGTTCTGGCAGTAGCAGCCTCTATCGGTGCGGCACCTGTCCCGGGCGCTAGCATCGTTATGCTCATCGTCATGCTGCAGAACCTGGGTATTCCTCAGGAGGGAGTTGCTCTCATCCTCGCCGTTGACCGGCTGCTGGATATGAGCCGAACGGTGGTCAACGTTACCGGGGACGCCACCGCCTGTGTTGTGCTCAGCGCCTGGGATCGGGCTCAGCACAGAGCCTCATAGGTATTTTTGCAGCCAGCCATGTCATCGCCGCTGCTCATAGAGCTGCTCGCAGAGCGCTGGCATCAGCTCCACGAGCGCGTGCGGGAAAGCGCTCGCCGTGCCGGACGCCGTGCTGAGGAGATTCGCATCATCGCCGTCTCCAAATCACACCCCCCCGAACTGCTCGAAGCCGCCCTTGCCGTCGGTATCCGCTGCTTTGGAGAGAACTACGCCCAAGAGCTGCGGGCAAAAGCCGACTACCTCCAGCAGCGCGGGCACCAGGTCGAATGGCACTTCATTGGGCATCTCCAGACCAACAAGGTCAAGCTCATCGCTCCAATCGCCACGCTCATCCACGGGGTGGACTCCCTCCACGCTGCCGACGCGCTCAACCGCTGGGGCGAGCGGCACGGCAAGCCTGTGCACATCCTCCTCCAGGTCAACACGTCGGGGGAGCAGACCAAGCACGGCTGCGCCCCGGAGGAACTCTTCCCGCTCGCAGAAGCGGTGCTCCGACTCCCGTTCCTGCGCCTGGACGGACTCATGACTATCCCAGCTCCTGGCACACCGGAGCAGGTACGCCGTGAATTCCGCTTGCTCCGTTCCCTGCGCGAAGAGCTCCGCCAGCGCTACGGGAGCTCTCCGGAGAGCTTCCCGCACCTCTCCATGGGCATGAGCGCCGATTACGAGCTTGCCGTCGAAGAAGGTGCGACACTCCTGCGCATCGGTACCGCCCTCTTCGGTGAACGCCCCAGAAAGCAACCCCAGGAGACACGTCCCACAGAGCAGTCGCAGCTATGAACCGCCCGGTCTCCCTTCTCCGACAGCACATCGCGGAAGCCACGGAAGTCATTCGGCTGACAACCTCAATGAGGCCCTCCATCGGGATCATTCTCGGGACCGGTCTCGGGGAGCTTGCCGACCGCATTGAGCAGGAATGTGCCATCCCGTACGAGAACATCCCTCACTTCCCTATCTCCACGGTTGAATCCCACCACGGACGGCTCATCTTCGGGCGCCTCGCCGGACGGGACGTTGTTGCTATGCAAGGGCGTTTCCACTTTTACGAAGGCTACACAATGCAGCAGATTACCTTCCCCGTTCGCGTCATGCACGCGCTCGGGGTGCGGACGCTCATCGTGTCCAATGCTGCCGGCGGGCTCAATCCGCTTTTCCGACGGGGCGACCTGATGGTCATCGTGGACCACATCAACCTGATGGGGGACAACCCGCTCATCGGACCCAACGACGAGACGCTCGGACCGCGCTTCCCGGATATGAGCGAACCGTACTCCCGGCGACTCATCGCCCTGGCAGAGGACATAGCCCTGGAGTTACGGCTGAAACTCCAGAAAGGGGTCTACGTCGCCCTGACAGGACCGAGCCTGGAGACACGAGCAGAGTACCGCTTCCTGCGTCTCATCGGTGCCGATGCCGTTGGGATGAGCACGGTGCCGGAGGTGATCGTCGCACGGCATATGAGCATGGAGGTCTTCGGACTGTCTATCATCACGGACGAATGCTTCCCCGACGCGCTGCAGCCGCTCTCGCTGGAGGAGGTGCTCCAAGCAGCTCGGACAGCCGAACCGAAGATGACCCAGCTGATCACCGAACTGGTCGCACGCTTGCCGGCAACACCATGAAGTGCTGGAGCGCCCTCGGGCTCTGTGTCCTCGTGTGGGGCTGCACCAGCGAGGAACCTTTCTACAACTCGGCTCCCACAGCGTGGCGCTTCCTCGTGCTCACGGATGCCCCCGCGCTCCAACTCCGGGAAGAACCCGGCAGCAAACTCCTGCACGCCGATCTCTACGTAGAAGCAAATGGCACCCCGATGGGAGATCCACCCTCCACGGCAGTGTTCTTCCGCAACGCTCTCTACCTGCTGCTGCAGACCGCCGCGCTCGAAGTTCTGGACACAGCTTCCTACCGCAGACGGGCACGGATAGCGCTCCCGGCGCCCGCAGCCGGTATTGTCTTTCCGAACGCTACCACGGGGTACCTCTGGCATCCGACAACACAGCAACTCAGCGTGCTCGATCTCCTTGTCCCGACGCTTGCCCGGAGCATTCCCCTGGAGGGCTCACCCAGATGGGCGGTTGCGGCAGAAGGACAACTCTTCGTCCTCGACGAGGCAAACTCCCGTTTACTGGTCTTCGATACCCGGAGCTTGCGTGTGGTGGATTCTCTCCCGCTGCCACCGCGCCCATGCACTGCTGTCCTGCGCTCCCACGGCTCTGAACTCCTCGTGCTGAGCACCGGCAGTGGAGATGACACCACGGCATCTGCCCCGCGCGCCCCACGGTTGAGTTTCGTTGAATTGGAGCCTCTGCGCCTGCTGGCAAGCATTCCCGTCTTCCCGTCTGCGGCGGACTCCGCACACGTTCGGGTCACAGGATTGGTAGCCACGCCGGAAGACTTCGCCTACGTGGGGACGTCCGCGGGACTTCTGCGTGTGGATATTCGGACTCGGGGTTCTGTGCGGCTCTTGCAGCGCTGGGCGGTCCAGCAGCTCAGTGCAGTGCCTGTCCGAGGAGAACTCTGGATTGTGAGTGCAGAGACTCCTCCGCGGCTCATCATCGCTACAGGCACGCGGGCAGAGGTACTCCTCTCTGCTCCCTTGCCCGAGGGTACCCGTGCTGTTGTCCCGATTCCATGAGCTGGTCATTCCTTGAGCAGCTTCACCAGCGTGCGGCGGCACTCCGGCGTCGGATTGTCTTCCCCGATGCCGAGGATGAGCGCACCCTTCGCGCCGTGCGCGCTCTTGCCGACCGTGGCATTGTCCAGCCAGTCCTTGTTGGGAACGCAGACACCCTTCGGCAGCACGCCCACCGCCTCGGCATCGCTTTGGAAGACATCCCGATTGTAGACCCTGAGGAATCTGCCTGGACGGCGTCTTTCGCCATTCGTCTCTGGGAACGCCGTCGGCACAGAGGAATGACCCTCGAAGAGGCTCGCAGTGCTGTTCGGCAGCCTCTGATCTTTGCCGGCATGCTGCTCGACGCTGGTGAGGTGGAGGGATGTGTTGCCGGCTCCCTTTCCACCACTGCTGAAGTACTCCGCGCTGCCCTCTGGACAGTAGGCTTGGCACCTGGGACCTCTCTTGTCAGTAGCTACTTCCTGATGGTCTTCCCCGAGTGTGTGCTCACCTACGCTGATGCTGGGGTTGTCCCCGATCCCACCCCGGAGGAGCTTGCAGAGATTGCCTTCTGCACGGCGCAGAACGTGGAACGGGTTACCGGCGAAGAGCCCCGGATTGCCTTCCTGTCGTTCTCCACGAAGGGGAGTGCACAGCACCCGCTGGTAGAGAAAGTACAGCGTGCCGTCCGGCTCTTCCACGAACGCTATCCCCAGTACTGCGCCGATGGCGAATTGCAGGCGGATGCAGCGCTGGTGCCCGAGGTTGCCGCTCGCAAAGCCCCCGGTTCCCCCGTAGCCGGGCGAGCAAACGTGCTGATTTTCCCGAACCTGGACGCTGGGAACATCGCCTATAAGCTCACCGAGCGCTTGGCAGGAGCGCAGGCGCTAGGACCGATCGTCCAAGGGCTGCGGCGTCCGTATTGCGATCTCTCTCGTGGCTGTCGGTGGGAGGATATCGTCTCCGTCGCTGCGGTCTGCGCCCTGATGGGCTAGGAGGCTGCCTCGACGGTCTCCGTTCCCCAGTGTGCTACCAGCTCCGGAACACGCTGGAGCAGCTCAGGCAACTTCTCCGGATGGCGTCCTCCGGCTGTTGCCAGATGTGCACGCCCTCCGCCACCGCCTCCCAGCTGGCGGGCAAGGCGAGCGACCAATTCACTTGCCGGGTACTGTTCGGTCAAATCCGGTGTTACCACGCAGACCAGCTGGACTTTGTCCCCAACGACCGTAGCCAGAACGGCAATTCCTCTGCTGCCCAGCGCAGCACGGACACGGTCGCCGAGCGCTTTGAGTTGTTCCATATCTTCGAGCGCTACCCGCTCGGCAACGATCCGAATGCCCTTGACCATCTGGGCACGAGCGAGGAAGTCCGGAATCCGCGCGATCTCCCGCTCCAGGCGCAGGTATGCCAGCTCCTGCTGCAGTCGGTGGAGCTGTTCGGCAAGGCGTTCAGCATGGCGCTGCTCCTCCTCGATACGCCGGCGCAGCTGCTCGACGTAGCGCTCCACCCCTTCGCCCGTGACCGCTTCAACGCGGCGCACTCCAGCGGCAACGGATTCCTCTGCTGTGAGCACGAACATCCCAATCTGGCTGGTATTCTGCACGTGCGTTCCTCCACAGAGCTCCACCGAGAAGCGCTCGTCAATGATGACCACCCGGACGATATCACCGTACTTGTCGGCGAAGAACATCTTCACGTTCGGGATCTTCCGCGCCTGCTCCAGCGGCATTATGCGGGTCTGCACCGGGATTGCCTCTCGGATCTTCTCGTTGACCAGTGCCTCGATGTCCCGCAGTTGTGCCGGCTCGATTTTCCCGAAGTGCGAGAAATCGAAGCGGAGGTAGTCCGGGGCAACGAGCGAGCCTGCCTGCTGCACGTGGGGTCCGAGCACACGGCGCAGCGCCTCATGGAGGAGGTGTGTGGCGGAGTGGTTGCGCATGATCGCCCAACGGCGGTGCCGGTCCACGCGCGCCAGCGCCCGCTCACCACGGGCTGGCTCAACGTCTGTGGAGCAGACGTGGACAATGGCTTCCCCGACCCGGCGGACATCCTCCACAACGTAGGTATCCCCGCCCAACACGAGCACGCCTGTGTCAGAGACCTGCCCACCGGACTCGACATAGAAGGGGGTGCGGTCCAACACCACGTGCTGTCCATCTACGGCGAGCACCACTGCCTCTGTTTCCAGCTCATCGTAGCCGGTAAACTCGCTGCGGAGCCCTTGGAGTGAGGGTGCAAGCTGGGCTTGGAGATTGTGCACCTTCTGTGCCTGCCGGGAACGGTGACGCTGGCGCTCCATGAGGTGCTGGAAGCCGTCGGTGTCAACGGTCAGCCCGCGCTCACGGGCGAGCAACTGAGTCAGATCCAGCGGGAAGCCATAGGTGTCGTAGAGCTGGAAGGCAATCTCGCCCGGGATGACGGTCTCGCCCTGCTGTTGGAGCTGCATGACCGCTTCTTCGAAGAGCTGTAGCCCCCGGTCGAGGGTCCGCAGGAAATTCGCCTCTTCAGCTTCGATTACCTGCTCGATCGTGCGCTGATGGTGACGAAGCTCCGGGAAGGGCTCGCCCATGATGTCTACCAGGACTGGCACCAGGCGCCAGAGAACCGGCTCCTGGAAGCCGAGTCGGCGGGCAAAGCGTTCGGCACGGCGCAATAGGCGGCGCAGAACATATCCCCGCCCGGTGTTGCCGGGAAGTGCTCCGTCAGCGATGGCAAACGAGAGCGCCCGAATGTGGTCTACCATGACTCGCATGGCGATGCCATCGGGGTGGCGCACATCCTCTCGCGGGTAGCGCCGCCCACTGAGCTCCTCGATGCGCCGAATGAGCGGGATGAAAAGATCCGTGTCGTAGTTCGATTCCACCCCCTGCAGCACAGCGCAGATGCGCTCCAGCCCCATCCCTGTGTCGACGTGCTTGACCGGCAGTTCCTCCAAGCTCCCGTCCAAACGGCGGTTGTACTGGATGAAGACGATGTTCCAAATCTCGATGACCTGCGGTGTTCCCGCATTGACCAGCCGTCCGCCGCTCAGATCCGGCGTCCGGTCATAGTGAATTTCCGTACAGGGACCGCACGGACCCGTTTCGCCCATTTCCCAGAAGTTGTCTTTCTCGTCGAAGCGGTGGATGCGCTCCGGCGGCAAGTAGTGGCACCAAATGTCGTAGGCTTCATCGTCCGTGCGGAAAACCGTTGCATGTAGCCGTTCCGCAGGCAGCTTCCACACCTGGGTGAGCAGCTCCCAGGCATAGGCAATGGCTTCGGGCTTGTAGTAGTCACCGAAGCTCCAATTGCCGAGCATCTCGAAAAAGGTGTGGTGATACGTGTCGTAGCCGACTTCTTCCAGATCGTTGTGCTTGCCACTGACCCGGATACACTTCTGCGTATCGGCAGCCCGCTTGTAGTCCCGAGTACCCAGCCCTAGGAAGACGTCCTTGAACTGGTTCATCCCAGCATTGGTGAACAGCAGTGTCGGGTCTCCGTACGGGACAACCGGCGCACTGGGCACAATGCGATGCCCCCGTTCGGCGAAGAACTCCAGAAACGACTGCCGCACCCGATGAGATGTCCACTGCATGCGTGCTCCAGAGTCTATTGCGACAGACTGCCGCTAAAGACGAAGCACGACGGGGACCCGTTCACCGCGGCGGTACTTGCTGCCATGGACGTGGGCGGAGCTTGAGCAGGCGCACCGTTGCCACTAGCGGATAGCGCGGGACATCCCGAATCTCGGCTGTCGCAACGGCTGCCCCCTCAATTTTGAGCTCACTCCGTGCTACCCGTGCCCCGGGGAGGTACCACTCCGCCAAGTAGAGCTGCGGATCGGCTGTCGGCTGCAGCCGCGCCAGGATGGCTCCCATGGGGATCCGTTCTGTGAGAGACTGTACTACCGTTGCCGTCAGCTGTTCTGGAGGACCTTCCTCCGTGCGGCTGATGAGGAGCTGGACCGTGTAGTCTTCCCGCACCATGCGGACATCGGAGCCTGCTGTGTCGAAGGTCTCCAAGCGGAGTGCCCAGACTCCTTCAACGGGAAGTAGGTCCTGCGCGCGTTGCAGCCGCTCTTCAACACGAGGGTCAATGGCAAGCATATGGCGATGCTGTTCCGGGGCTGCCTCCAATGTCGGCGGCACTGGCGGCAGCGGACGCGGCTGGGCTAGCAGGAAAGCTCCCCCAAGCGGGAACAGAAACCAGAGGCTACGCATTCCCCTGCACCACGCTGTTCAACACATGCGTCGCCTGCAATATTACGGTGCCGTCCCGGGCAATCGGTGCCCTTCCTCTGGCGTCTACAGGCTCGGCAGCGCAGGTAGAGGGATGTCCACACCGGAATGGCTGATCGTTGGGCTGGGCAATCCTGGTCCAGAATACGCCGCCACGCGGCACAATATCGGCTGGATGGTCGTCCAGGCGTTCGTAGAGCGCCACGGTGGGAGGTGGCAGAAAGGCAGCGGTCCCTGGCTGGAAGCCCCTCTGTCTTTCGCCGGACATTCCGTCCTGGCAGTGCTCCCACTGACTTTCATGAACCGCAGCGGGGAAGCAGTTCGGGCAGTTCAGCAGCGCACGGGTATCCCAACCGAGCGCATCGTCGTGGTGCTCGATGAGCTCAATTTCCCGCTCGGACGGGTGCATCTGAAAGCCACCGGCAGTGACGGCGGACACAACGGCATGGCTTCTGTCCTCGAAGCGTTGGGCACACGTCACATCCTCCGCCTCCGCTGCGGTATTGGGCGGAACTTCCCTCCCGGTGGAATGGTGCAGTACGTCCTCTCGCCTTTCACTTCCGAGGAAGTCCCGGAGCGGGATCGCATGATTGAGCAGGCAGTCAGCGCCCTGGAATACCTGGTCCGCTACGGACCCGCCCGGGCAATGCCGGTCATCAACTCCGGGGCTCTGGCAGAGGCACAACGGAAGCCCACAGCTTCGTCCCCATAACATGGCAATCCCTCCACAGCGAGGAAGTGCCGGACAGCTCAGAAGAAGTCTGACCAGCGCGGAGTCTCCCCATGCTCTTCCGTAGCTTCCTGGCAACACTCCTGATTGTCAGTGCTGCCCATACACACATTGAGCTCCGCTCGGGCGTCACAGCCGTATGGGTCCGCCCTGGCTGGGAAGTTGTCGCACCGGCAACTTTCCTCAACGCAGGAGCTGAGCCACTCCGTCTCCTGGTAGAAATGGACACCTCCGGTATGCCCCCGGGAAGCTATCCCTACTTCTGCTGGGGTCCTTCGTGCTACGCGCCAGGGGTTCTGCTCTCCCCGGACACGGTCACCCTCGCCCCTGGGACAGAGGAACGCAGTTTCAAAGCATACGTCTATGCCGACCAGAGCACTCCGGCAACGAGTGCCGCTCTGCGCTTTCTGCTCCGCGAGGCATACACCGGGGCTGTCCTTCTCCAGCATACGCTCACTGTCCACATCGGTACTCCGTCTGCCGAGTCTCTCCAGCTGGTCTGGGCACAGACCGGCATTGCTGCCACGGGAGGCGCCACAGGGGAAAGCGTTGCCGCCGTATACAATGGCGGAACACAGACGCGAAGCCTTGTCGTCCGCCTGGAGCCGTCAGATATCCCGCCAGAGGCTGTCGAGCTGTGCCTCGGAGACACCTGCTACGGGACTGGGACCCTCGTGGCAGCCGACACGCTGCGTATACCTCCTCGGCAACTCTTTTCCCGCCTGCGATGCCGTGTCCGCAGTGGGGAAAGTGTCGGCACTGTACGGGTCCTCCTCACCGATGCCGACGCGGGCACCCCGGTTGCGCAGTACACTGTGACAGTCAGCCAAGTTACCGGGATTGCCGTCGAAGCCGGGAATTCCACCTGCCTACGGCAGATGCTGGTACGGGAATACCTCCCCCTCTCGGCAGAGCCCGGTACGGTGCTGGAGCTGTACACATTGCTGGGGCAGCTTCGCCTCCGCCTGCCTGGTGATGCCTTCGGGTTTCGGCTCCCAGAACTGGAGCCGGGTCTCTACAGCTACCGCCTCCTCCGAGGCAGAACACCGCTGTGTTCAGGCCTCCTCCTTGTAGACTAATTGAGCCGAAAGGCAGGGAACACCCCGGGCGGAATCACTCCCCACCGGAGGCTGCGCTCCCTCTGGTTGAGCTCCAGCCGGAGAATCATCGGCACAGGTTGCCTGCCTCCACCTGGGCGGCGCTCTACCATCACCATAGCAAGGACGAGCGCCGTCAGGAAAGCCAGGCTCCCTCGGGACACCCACTGTGCAAAGCGCTTCCCCATAATGCCTGCAGAGCGAAAATACGGAACCGCTATTGCACCGATTGCTTGACCTTCCGCACTCGCAGCCTCCGCCAGAGAATCCACCCGATGGAAAGCCCAAGCACCAGCACGGTGATGACAATACCGTAGAGCTGTACCCAATGAGCAATCTCCTGCCAGTTCTGCCCCACGCTCCAACCAGCGGTGACGAGCAGAGTATTCCACACCAATGCACTGACTGCCGACAGCACGAGCGTCACCGGGAAAGAAAGCTTCGACATCCCAGCGGCAAAGGAAATAACCGCTCGCGTCCCGGAAAGAAACCGGTTGGCAACGATGACCCAGTAGCCGTACCGGCGGAACCACTGCTCGACCGTTTCGACGGCGTCGAGCGGCAGGAAACGGAGTCGCTGGGTATCCACCAGCCGTACCCCGAACTGATAGCCCAGCCAGAACATCGCGCTGAAGCCCGTGACACTGCCCAGAGTTGCCACCAGCACCATTGTGGCGAAATCCACCGCGCCCAACCCTACCAACACGCCGCAGAAGACCAGCAGCGTATCACTCGGCGAAGGCGGGAAGAGATTCTCCACCAGCGTGACCAGGAAGGCAACGAGCAGAATCCCTTCCGGGGGCAAATGCTGCAGAGAGGCTACCCACTGTTCCAGCATGACCAGGCTTTAGGGATTCGTCGGGCGCAACTCCAGCTCGCTCACCGTCGCTGTCGGCGGCAAGAGGACAGCAGCGAGCGCAATGTCGGCAACGTCCTCCGGCTGGAGGATGCGCTCGCTACGGCTTCCAGAACCCACCCCGCCACCAAACGGGGTTGCTGTCGAGCCCGGACAGAGAACGATGACCCGGATGTTATGCTGCCGCACTTCCTGAAAGACCGACCAGGCAAAACCCCGCAGGGCGAACTTCGTGGCGGCGTAGACACTGCCCTCCTTGACCCCGTACTTTCCCGCCAGAGACGCCACGTAGAGCAACGTCCCACTCCGGCGCTCGATCATCGACGGAAGCAGCGCCCGCGTCAGCAGCATCGGGGCGCGAACATTGACCTGCCAGAGCTCCTCCACTGGTTCGAGCGCGAGCTCTGTTGCAGGGGCAAAGTAGCCAATGCCAGCGTTGTTGATCACAATATCCACCCGCCCGAAAGCAGCAAGGCTTTCCCGGGCAAGGGAGTCGATATCCTCCGGACGGCGCAGATCCGCCGGTAGTACCAGAAGGCGCCCCTCAGGACGGGAGTGCTGAATCTCCCGCGCCACCTCCTCCAGAAGGTGCCGCCGACGAGCCGTCAGAATGAGATCCGCACCCTCGTGGGCAAAGCGCTGTGCAAGCGCTCGCCCAATGCCAGAGCTCGCACCGGTGACGAGACAAACCTGCCCGCGTAAGCGCATCGCTCTCTCCCTGCACTGCTGTCTGTAATTTGCACGGAGCTACGGACGTAGCAAGACGCACCTATTGCATATGCCTCGCACACTCCAACAGCTGGGTGCAGAGCTCCGGCGGCTCCGGGAGTGGAGAGAGCTCACTCTGACCGAAGCTGCTCAGCGCGCCGGCATCTCAAAAGCTCTGCTGACCCTGGCCGAGCAAGGGAAACGGCGCCTCCCGCTGGAGGCTCTCCAGCGGCTCCTGAGGCTCTACGGCAGCTCTTTGACGCAGCTCATGAGTGCTGCCTGTACAGCACTCCGCGCTGCCCCCGGGACAGAGCGCTGGCAGGGAACAGATCTCCTGTCCGTCGTCAGCGATCGCTCCCTGCGGGGATGCACTTTCCGGCTGCTGCGCCCCGTGTCCTCATCCCAGCAACCGGTCTGGCTCGAACTTCGGCTTGCCCCCGGCGCACAGCTCCCCCCGGGAGAGTACTGGAGTTTGCCAACTCTGACCGAAGGAATTGCCCTGGAAGGCAACCTCCTGGTCGAACTCCCCGGCGACGAGCTCCTGGTCCGCTCCGGAGAGAGCTTTGCCATCCACGCTGAGCGACAGCATCGGTACCGGAACTACCTCCCCGTCCCCATCCGGGCTGTGCTCGTCTTAACAAGCGCCGTCCTCTGATGCGCCCCCGCAAGACCCATACGACCGCGCTCGTCCTCATCCCCCCGGAAGAACTCTGGGAGCCAATTCAAGCTCTGCGCCGCCAGTACGACCGCAAAGTTCGCCGCTGGATGCCGCACATCACATTGCTCTACCCTTTCCGCCCCCGGGATCTCTTCCCAGAAGTGCTCCCGCTGCTCCGCGCTGCCTGTGCTCGCCTGCGCCCATTCTCCCTCCAGCTCCGGGAGTTCCGGCTCTTCCATCACGGACCGCGTTCGCACACCATCTGGCTGGCACCAGAGCCGGCAGAGCCCATCTGTGAGCTCCACCGCCGCCTGCTAGAGCTTTTCCCGGATTGCCATGACCAGAGCCGCTATCCCTCGGGCTTCACCCCACACTTGAGCATTGGGCAATACCGAGGTCCCCGACAGGCTGCAGAACGCTTCTGTGCCAGCCTACGTCGGCAGTGGCAGCCTCTACGCTTTGCTGTCTCCGGTGTCGTCCTTATCGCCCGCAACGATCCGCCGGACGACATCTTCGAGCCCGTCGCCTACATCCCTTTCGGATCTCGGGAAGCAGCCCCAGAGGAACTGTGCGAACGCTTCGACAATGGCGACGTACTCTGAGGTCCCCACACCGACCCCTGCTTCACTCCTACGGCTGAAGCGCCCGCTGGTGCTGGCCTCGCAATCGCCCCGGCGGGCGGAGCTGCTCCGCTTGCTGGGAATCGAGTTCCGGGTCCAGCCTGCTCCCATCACGGAGCCCGACGACAGTGCAGAGCTGAGCCCTGGAGAGTATGTCCTCCAGCTTGCCCGAGCAAAAGCGCTCGCCGTTGCTCAGCACCTCTGCGAACCCGCACTGGTCCTGGGCGCTGACACCACTGTGGTGCTCGGGGGGCAGTACCTCAATAAACCCCGGACGCCGGAAGCAGCCGCAGCAATGCTGGCACAGCTCAGCGGGCGCACGCACGAGGTCTACACCGGTGTTGTGCTCCTCCGGGTCCCCGAGCTGGACTCCTTTACCGGTGTGGCGCGTGCAGAAGTCACCTTTCGGAAGCTGCAGCCGGAGGAGATAGCTGCCTACGTTGCTACCGGATCTCCGCTGGACAAAGCAGGCGCATACGGCATCCAGGACCCTTTTGGAGCGGTCTTCGTCGAACATCTCCGCGGGTGCTACTACGCCGTCGTCGGGCTCCCCTTGGCACTCCTCTACCAACTGCTCCGCCAGGCATGCGATGCGCCGTGAGCAACTCTTCGTCCTGCTCTGCCTGCTCCCCTGGGTGATAACCTTTATCGCCTTCTGGCTCTACCCGCTCCTGTACGCCTTCGGGATGAGCCTGACGGAGTACCACGCCTTGCAAGGTCCACGCCGGTTCACCGGTCTTGGGAACTACACGGCGCTGCTCCAGGATGCTCTCTTCTGGAAAGCCCTGCGGAACACAGCGCTCTTTACCCTGGGCACGGTACCTTTCACCATCGGCGGAGCGCTCCTTTTGGCGGCGCTCCTGGAAAGCCCTCTGGTCAGCTGGCGTGGAGTGTGGCAGAGCACACTCCTGCTGCCGTCGGTTACCTCGCTGGTTGTCGTCGCGCTGATTTTCACCAACCTCTACACCCGCCATGGCTATGTCAATGCGGTGCTCGCTTCGCTCGGACTCCCGCATCCCGAACAGGGGTGGCTGCACCATCCCGGGACTGCCCTACCTGCTATCATGCTGATGGACATTTGGGCATCCGTCGGCTACTACACACTGCTCCTGATTGCCGGACTACAGGCGCTCCCGCGAGAGTACACCGAGGTGGCGCTCCTCTTCGGAGCCGGCTTCTGGCAACGACTGCGCTGGGTGATACTGCCCCTGCTGCGTCCGATGCTCACCTTCGCCGTAGTGCTCAATACCATCAAGGCACTCCAGGTGTTCGTCGAAGTCTACGTCATGACTCGTGGCGGTCCTCTGGGGGCAACCACAACACTGGTCTACCTGGTCTTCGTCAACGCTTTCGAGCATGTTGACCGTATGGGTTATGCAGCGGCCCTAGCGTACGTGACCTTCGCCCTCGTGGGGATAATTGCTGTGGTCCAACTCCGCTTCCTGCGACGACAGCGATGGAGCTCCTCGGGCTCCTCGGCACGGCAGTAATTGGCTATCTCCTCGGGTGTCTGCCGCACGCTTACTGGCTCGTCCGCTGGACCACCGGACTGGATATCCGGCAGTGCGGGACAGGGAATGTTGGCGCTGCCAATGCGTACGAGGTGACGGGCAGACTCTGGGTTGGGGTACTGGTTGCACTCCTGGATATGCTCAAAGGCTACGCCGCAATCCAGCTGGCAGGGCTCTTCCCCGGGGGAGATTTCCGCACGCTGGCAACCGCTGCTGTCATGGTTGTCGTCGGGCACAATTACAACGTCTTCCTGCGCTGGGCAGGCGGACGCGGGCTAGCACCGGCTGCCGGCACGCTGCTGGCGATGAGTTGGCTTCCACTCCTGCTCTGGCTCCTCCTCTGGCTAACGGGCTATGCCGCCATTCGGCGCAACGTACACGTAGGCAACATGACAGGGACCATCGCTACCCCTATCCTGATTGCCACAGCACCTGAAGCGTTGGTGCGGCTCCTGCTGCAGGTTCCTTGCCCAAGCATGACGCAGCACACGTTGTTCGTGCTTTTGCTCGCCGTCCCTATTTTCCTGCGCCACCTCCAGCCAATCCGTGACCTCTTCCGCCAGGAGTCAGCACGAGGATCGGAGTAAGTGCGCCACCGCGCGCCCTGAGCCAGAGAGGCAGTCTCTATTTTCGCGCTGGATGTGTTCGTGGCAAGCCCCGAGGGGATCATGGCAAGCGTGCGGCTCACCTGGCTCGGACATGCCGCCTTCCAAGTAGAGGGCGCCGGCAAGGTCGTGCTCATAGACCCCTGGATTACAGGCAATCCCCGGAGCCCTCTGAAAAGCCCTGCCGACCTTCCACGGGCAGATGTTGTCTGCGTCTCGCACGAGCACGGCGATCACGGCTTCGAGGACGCGGTAGAGATCTGCCGCCGCACTGGGGCAGTCTTCGTGAGCTTCTTCGATTTGGCGCAGAAAGCACAGGCGCGCGGGGTATCTACTGTCGGGGGCAATGTCGGCGGGACAGTGCCTGTGGTAGAAGGCGTTCGTGTGAGCTTCACCTTGGCATTCCACGCGGTGCCGGTAGTTGGCTTCGTCGTGCACGTGGATGGGGTCAATATATACCATGCCGGGGACACATGCCTCTTTTCCGACATGCGGCTCATCGGGGAGAAATTCCCGCTCGACGTAGCGTTGCTCCACATTGGAGGCTACTTCACGATGGATCCCGCCGATGCGGCACGTGCCGTAGAGCTCTTGCGTCCGAAGGTTGCCATCCCCATCCACTACGGGACGTTCCCGCCTATTGATCAAGACCCGCAGGAGTTTGCCCGCCTGGTCGGCGACCGCGCGCGCGTGGTCATCCTGCAGCCGGGTCAGACCTTCGAGTACACGCCCTGACCGATGGCTCCCCGCATCTACACGCGGACCGGGGACGATGGGACGACGGGCGTGTTCGGCGGCGGACGCCTCCTGAAGAGCCATCCACTCATCGAGGCATACGGTACCGTTGACGAGCTCAACGCTGTGCTCGGGATTGTGCTGACTTTCCCCCTGCCCGAGGAGGTAGCAGAGCACGTGCGCCAGATTAGCTCCTGGCTCTTCGTGCTCGGGGCAGATTTGGCAACGCCGGCGGATGCAGCACCTTCGGTACCCCGCATTCAGGAGCAGCACGTCCGCTGGCTGGAGGAACGCATCGACGCTTACGAGGCGGAGCTTCCTCCGCTGCGCCACTTCATTCTCCCGGGTGGGCATCCTGCTGCTGCTTACCTCCATCTGGCACGCACTGTCTGTCGGCGTGCTGAACGAGCCACCGTTGCTGCGGCACAGTACGAAGCGCTCAACGCCGTGGCTCTGCGCTTCCTGAATCGTCTCTCCGATTACCTCTTCGTCGCCGCCCGCCTGGTCAACCACCGCTTCGGCGTTCCTGAACATGTCTGGACCTCCCCAACCCTCTAAGGGGATGCCCTCACCGGACGCACGCTGGACGCTGACCGACTGGGCGCAGGCAATCCACGAGCTGAAGGTCGCGCAGGATGCTGCAATCCTGGCACACTGGTACCACGGGGAGGAGCTTGCCACCGTTGCCGATGTCGTTGGGGATACCCTCCGGCTCCTCCAGGCGGCAACAGCTCTGCCCCACCAGACGCTGGTGGTTGCAGCAACGGTCTTCGTGGCAGAATCGGTCAAAATCCTCTACCCGGAGCGGCGTGTCCTCGTCCCCGATCCCCTGGCAGGCTGTTCGCTAGCAGAGAGTTGCCCGCCGGAACTCTTTGCTCGGCTGCGGGAGACCTATCCCGACGCCCTCGCCGTTGTCCACATCCAGAGCAGTGCTGAGCTGAAAGCCTTGAGCGATATTGTCGTAACCACTGGCACAGCTGAACTTGTTGTCCGCACCCTGCCCGAGGATCGCCTCCTCCTCTTTGCCCCTGACCACGAGCTTGGGGATTTCCTGCGGCAGCGGACTGGACGGCGGATTCTGAGCTGGTTTGGCGCCTGTGTTGTGCACACGAGCTTCTCTTCCGAGACTCTCCAACGGTGGCGCCAGCTCTACCCTGCGGCGCCTGTGCTAGCAAGTCCCCAGTGCCCGCCGGACATCCGGCAGCAGGCAACCGTTCTCGGCTCAAGTCAGCAGCTGCTCGACTACGTCGCACGCCAGCGTCCCGCACAGCTCATTCTGGCAAGCGACCACGGGCTGGCGTTCCAGCTCCGAAAGCTCCTGCCGGCGGAAAGTCAGCTCCTGCTCTTGCCGGCAGAAGACTCATGCCACTGCACACACTGCCCGTATATGCGCCTCAACACGCTACCGAAGCTCTACAACTGCCTCCTGACAGGCGCTCCGGAAGTTCAGCTCCCAGACGAGCTCCTCCGCAGAGCCCGTCCACCATTGGAGCGGCTCCTCCAGCTTGTCCCTCCATCCGGGAAGTGAGCTCCATACGGATGCTGAGACAGCAAGCTCCGTATTTTGCACCAGCGCATTCATGGGGATGACCGATGGGACAGCCTCGGACACGGACACAGACGCGCTCGCCAGCACCTCGTCGGGGTGTTCCGCCCGCGATGCCGGAAAGTGTTGCTGTTGCTGCCTTCGTCCTGGTGACGCTCTTCTTTTTCTGGCGTCATCTGACCGGCTCCCGCTTTCTGTGGGAGGATTTCGTGGAGCAGTTCTATCCCAACCAGGTCTTCGCTGCCCGGCACTGGGCAGCAGGTGTGCTGCCTTTCTGGAATCCCTACACCTTCTGCGGCATGCCCTTTCTGGCAGATCCCCAAGTTGGCTTCTTCTACTTGCCGCATAGCCTCCTGGGACTTGTCCAGATGGTGCTGGACAGGCTCCCGTTTGAGGTTGTACAGGCGCTGGTCTTCCTGCATTTCCCCGTAGCCCAGTGGGGCATGTTTCGACTCAGCCGTGCGTTCGGCGCCAGCCCGCTCGGTGCCCTGTTGGCAGGTATCGGCTACGGCTTGTGCGGTGTGCTGACGCACCACGTCATTCATCCCATGATTGTCTACCACCTGGCATGGTTGCCGTGGGTGCTCCTGCTGCTCAAAAGTGCTATCGAGCAAGCACGCTGGAGTGCGGCTCTGGGAGCTGGATTGGTGCTGGGCATGAGCCTCCACGCTGGGCACCCGCAGACGGTGCTCTACGAGTACCTCCTCCTGCTCGGCTTCGGGATATGGCTCGTTGGGCTCCGCATCCGTCAGCGTGGATGGGGACTGGCACGCGTGTTTGATGCTGCCCGCGCGGTGCTCCCGCTGGTCCTGGCTGCTGGGCTATTTGCCGTACAATTGCTGCCCACTCAGGAGCTCGCCTCCCTGTCCGAACGCGCCAGCGGGCAAGGGCTGGAATGGGCAGCCGAAATCTCGCTGCGTCCTGAGCAACTCCTGACGCTCGTCGTTCCCAAACTCTTCGGGAGCACAGAGCCTGGACGAGAGCACGTGCCGTTCTTCCTGCCTCACGCGCCGTACTACCACTACTGGGAGACCGCCACCTACGTGGGCATTCCCGTGCTGCTGCTCGCTCTGGTCGGGCTCCTCCGGCGCTGGAAGACGCCGCTTGGACTTTTCTGGCTGGTGGCAGCAGCTTTTGCGGTGCTCTTCGCGCTCGGCAAGCATGGCTTCCTGTTCCCCTTGCTTTACCAGCTGCCGGGATTCTCGCTTTTCCGTGTTCCGCCGCGCATTCTCTTTGTTCTCGTGCTTGCCCTCGGGCTCTTCGCCGCCTGGGGCTTTGATGAGTTCTGGCAGCATCCCCGAAACCGCTCCTTGCTTGCCCTGCTACTCTGGGTAAGCCTTCCCATCGCCCTGATTGCCCTGGGGGTCAGCAGTGGATTCCTCCTGGAGGTGTTCGAGGCACCGCAGCGTTTTGTCCCGAAGCTCCAGAGCGAAGGGACGCTTGCGCTGGTGTGGACATTTGCCACCGTGCTGCTGGTGCTGGCTCTTTCCCGGGGATGGCTCCCTGCGCCGGCTGCCGGAATTGCCCTGGCTGTGGTGCTCGCCGCCGATCTCGCTCATGCCCACCGCTCCTTTACCCAATCGCCGACGCCGCCGGAGAGCCTCTATCGCCTCCCGCCAGAGCTCAAGCAGCGGCTCCAACCGAAGCCTCCGGAGGAGCTCTTCCGGGTCTCCATGCGAACAGAGTTCGGCATGGCGATGCTACGCAACCAGGGCTTGCTCGACAGCATCATGCTCTACGAAGGCTACAACCAGCTGCGCCTCCAGCGGCGCAATCCGCCACTGCCGACTGCAGCTCAGACCTTTGACCTCCTCAATATCCGCTACCAGCTCGACACAGCCGCACAACAGCTCCTCTTCCGAGAGCGCCCGACTGCCTTCCCACGCGGCTGGATGGTGTACCGAGCCCGTGTTGTCCCAAGCGACAGCACCGAAGCCGTCCTCCGCCGTGGGGAGATCGACCCGCGCCAGGAAGCCCTCCTGGAACAGCACCCCGGCATCCGCCTCCCGGATGTCTCCCCGGAGTCTGTGCCCCACTCCATTCGCTGCCGCATCTACGAGCACAACCGGCAGCAGTGGGAGGTGTACACCGCTGAGCCAGGGCTCCTGTGTCTGAGCGAGATCTGGTACCCTGCCTGGAAAGCCACCGTCGACGGCTCTCCTGCCCCACTTCTCCGGGCATACCACAGCCTGCGCGCCGTGCCTATCCCTGCCGGCACGCACGTGGTGGAGCTGCGTTACGACTCTGCCTCCTTCCGCACAGGAGCGTGGATCAGCGCGCTCACTGCCGCAGCTACTCTGGGAGCCTTCCTTGTGTCCCTCCGCTATGAGCGCAGGAGGCAATGATCCGCGCCGTTATCTTCGACCTGGATAACACGCTGGTGGACTTCATGGCGATGAAGCGGCAGGCAATTGATGCTGCCGTCACAGCGATGATTGACGCCGGGCTCCAACTCAGCCCCGAGGCTGTCCGCGCGCACATTGACCGCATCTACCGCGAGATGGGCATCGAGTACCAGCAGGTCTTCGATCAACTGCTGCAGGAAGTGCTCGGCTACGTTGACTACCGTATTCTCTCCGCTGGCATCATTGCCTACCGGCGGGCACGGGAAGCAGCACTCAAGCCGTATCCACACGTCACCGCCACGCTCATGGAACTGGTCAAGCAGCGGATCAAGCTGGGAGTGGTCTCCGATGCTCCTGCCCGCGAAGCCTGGCTCCGGCTCTGCTACATCGGCTACCATCACATCTTCGACGTCGTCGTCACGCACGACGATACCGGTGAGCGCAAGCCCAGTCCTCGCCCGTTCCTCCTGGCGCTGGAGCGGCTCGGGGTGGCACCCTCGGAAGCCATCATGGTCGGCGACTGGGTCGAGCGGGACATTATCGGAGCAAAGCGTGTCGGTATGCTCACTGCTTTTGCCCGCTACGGCGACGTCTTCGGCACTCAACAGGTCGAGGCTGACTACGTCTTAGACGACATCAAGCAGCTCCTGGACATCATTGCCCGCTACAACACCGTTGGACAGTCTCCGGACACACGCGGATGATTCTGCCCATCTACCTCTACGACCACCCGGTGTTGCGCCAGAAAGCCGAGCCCATCGAAGAGATCACCCCAGACATTCGGCAGCTGGCGCAGAATATGCTGCAGACCATGTACGCTGCCCAAGGGATTGGGCTGGCAGCCAATCAGGTCGGCGTCCCGCGCCAGCTCATCGTCATTGACCTCGGCAGAGAGGAGGGAATGGCGCAACCGCTCATCCTGCTCAACCCCGTTCTGGAAGCTGTCTCGGAGGAAACCGACCAGATGGAAGAAGGCTGCCTGAGCCTGCCCGAACTCCGCGACGTGGTCGTCCGCCCCGCGGCTGTTCAAGTGCGGTACCTCGACCTTGCCGGGCGGGAACACCGCCGAGAAGCCGCTGGACTGTTGGCACGCGTCATCCAGCACGAAATCGACCACCTGCACGGCATCTACTTCATTGACCGCCTCTCCCCAGTCCGGCGCCTGTTGCTGCGGCGCAAACTCGACCGCATCGCCCAGGGTAATGTGCTGCCGCCCTACCCCGTGGTCCTAGGAACGGCTCCGGTAGAACAGCGTCCCGCACTGTGATGAGTCTCCCCACGGATCTCCAACAGCTCCGGCGGGAGTACACCCGAGCCAGCCTCGACGACGACCATCTCCCTGCCGATCCCTTCCCGCTGCTGGAACAGTGGCTCCGCGACGCAATCGAGGCACAATTGCCCGAACCCACCGCGATGGTGCTTGCAACGGCAACCCCTGAGGGTCTCCCTTCGGCACGGGTCATGCTGCTCAAAGGTCTGGAACACAGCGCCCTGCTCTTCTACACCAACTACGAGAGCCGCAAGGCAACTGAGCTGGAGTCGAACCCGAACGCTGCCATTGTGCTCTTCTGGGCAGAACTGGAACGCCAGGTGCGGGCAGAAGGAACGGTGGAACGCCTCTCTGCTGAAGAGTCCGATGCCTACTTCCACAGCCGTCCTCGGGAAGCACAGCTCGGCGCATGGGCTTCCCCACAGAGCCATCCCATCCCGAGCCGAGCATTTCTGGAAGAGCGCTTTCGCCAACTCTCCGAACAGTTCGCCTCAGCCGAGGTCATTCCCCGACCGCCTTTCTGGGGAGGCTACCGGCTCGTACCACACACAATCGAATTCTGGCAAGGGCGCCCCAACCGACTCCATGACCGCATCCGCTACCGACGCCAACAGACAGGATGGCTCCGAGAACGCTTGGCACCCTAAAGAAAACCGCATTCGTGCCGACACATATGGCGCTTCAGTAACAGGTGCTGGATGAGGACGGAGCTGCGCATCCTCATCATCGCCTCGCAGCCTGCACAGCGGGAAGCTCTCTCCCGTCTCTGCCACGAGGCAGGCTTTGTCCACCTGCAGGCGTACCCGCTGCAGCTTCCTCTGCCATCCGAGGAAGACGCCGATCTGGTGCTGCTCGGACTCCAGCAGGAAGACCTCTCTGAGATCCCCCCGCTGCTGAACCTTCTATCCCACGTGCCCGTCGTCATAGTCTGCCGCGGTGAGCTTGCCGAGCAGCTCACCGAACGGGCTGAACACGGCATACCGGCGGCTCTCTTGGTGGAGCCAGTGACTGCTGAGCATCTTCGGGCAGTGCTCCCGCTTGCACGCCGCCGCTTCGAGTATCTGAGCCGTGCTTTGACCGAATCCCAATGGCTCTGGGACGTGCTCTCCAGCATCGGCGATGGCGTTATTGTCACAGATGAGCACGGGCGTGTCCATTTCCTCAACCCCGCCGCCGAAAAGATCACCGGCTGGACTCTGGACGAAGCCCGCCAACGCCCGCTGTCGGAGATTTTCCCCATCTTCAATGAGGAGACACGCCAGCCAGTGGAAAACCCCGTCGAGCGCGTCTTGCGGGAAGGTTGCATCGTCGGGTTGGGGAATCACACGATCTTGCGTCGCCGTACCGGCGAAGAGCTCGCCATCGACGATAGCGGTGCCCCCGTCCGCGACGCAACCGGACGCCTCCGTGGTGCAGTGTTGGTCTTCCGAGATGTCACGGAGCTACGGCAGCTGCACTGGCGGAACCAGCATGCGCTTGCACTGCGCCAGAAGTTGCTCGAACTCCTCCACTCCCTGCTTGAGCTGCGTTCCGCTGAGGACCTACTCTCTCGGGCTGTGCACGCCCTCTCCTCCTTGCTCCCTCTCGAGCTGGCGTGCCTCTACACTCTTGAGAACGACTCCCTCCTCCCTCGCTGGCATGCAATTTCTCTTCCCCAGCTGGAACCTCTCGTCCACGCTCCCATTCCGCTCCATTCCAGTCTCCTTGGCAGCATCCTCCTCCGCGGTTCCCCGACGTTGATTAATGATGCTCAGCAGGACCCCCACTCCTACTACCCGGAGGGATTCCCCGCGGGGATACGGGAGCATCTCATCGGAATTCCGCTCTCCATCGGACAACACCGGGCAATTCTAGCGTTAGCCCGCTACGCTGCCCCGCCGTTTTCGGAGGAGGAGATGGAGATCGCACTCCTCTTTGCCCGCTATGTCCAGCTGGGACTGCTCAATGCCGAGCTGGTGGAATCCCTCCGCCGCTCTGAGGCTCAGTATCGAGAGCTTCTCGAATGGCTCCCGCTCCCGCTCCTCATCCATGCCGAAGGGCGCATCCTATATGCGAACCGCGCCGTGGCGCACTACCTCAATGCAGACTCTCCCGACGCCCTCCGTGGGCTTTCCCCACTGGAAGTCGTGGCACCGGAGGACCGCGCTGCTGCTCTCCAGCGGGTTGAGGCACTCTACCGCGGGGAAATCTCCGTCGCGCCACCTCGGCACACCCGCCTGCTGGCTCGCGACGGTTCCCTCCGGGAGGCTCTCGTCACGGCAACACGCGTCCGGTATGAGAACAGGGATGCTGTCCTGGTCGCCGGCATTGATATCACCGAACAACAGCGACTCCAACGCCAACGCGAGCGCGAGCGTGCTGCTCTCCAGATTATCGCCACTGCAGCACTGCAGAGCCGGACGCGCCAGGAGCTATGTCAGTACTTCCTCGTGGAAGCCTGCCGTGAGCTCGGTTTTGCCGGCGGGAGCGTTCGGCTGGTAGAAGGGGAGCTCCTGGTGCCGATTACCCTTGTGGGTCCCTTCAACCCCGAGCTCTTCCCCGCTGTCCCTCTCAGCGATGAACGCATCTTAGCTGCGCATGTTGCCCGGACACGGCAGCCCATTTACGCCCCCGACGTAGAGCAGTATCCCTTCTCGGAGCCCCACCGGCAGCGCCTCCGAGAAGCGGGCATGCGCGCCGTATTGAGCTACCCCATTCTCGGCGAAGGAGGGACACTGCTGGGCACTTTCCAGCTCTTCCACCCCGAACCACTCTCGCTCGGCGAGGATGCCCGGCACTTCTTCGACGTTGTGGCTCACGCGCTCGGCGTGGCTCTCGACCGGCTCCGCCTCGCCGAAGAGCTGCAGCACAGTGAACGCCGCTTCCGCCTTCTGGCAGAAAATGCCCCCGTTGCCATCACCCGATTCGGATTGGCTGAGGGGCGTTACCTCTTCGCCAATCGGGAGTTCGAACGCCAAAGCGGCTATACCCTCGAAGAGTTCGAAGCACTCTCCGACCGCGAGCTCATCGAGATGATCCACCCCGACGACCGGCAGCGCATCTTCCGCTTCTGGCGGGAATGGGAACGCGCTGGCTTCCCCGGCGTCCAACGCATAGGCTACCGTATCTTCAACCGGCAAGGCGAGACCGTCTGGCTGGATACCTACCTCTACGCTGAACGGCAGCCCGACGGGAAGATCGAGAGCATCGTCCAAGTCTGCGTTGATATTACCCCGCTGAAGCGCGCAGAAGAAGAACTCCAGCGCGCCCTCCAGGAAGACTTCCGCCGGACGGTCCAAAATCTCCACGCCCTGGTTTTCCGCCTCCGCCGCCAGCCCGACGGCACCATCGTCTATGCCCTCCGGGAAGGGAAACTCGCAGGACAGACAACCACTACAGCCGTCTACGATCGACCACTCCACGAGCTGCCTGAGCAGCTGCGCTTTCCGGAAGAGGTCCTCTCTCGGGCGTTTGCCGGCGAACGAGTGACATTCGAAGCCCACCACGGCGAAACATGGCTCCTCTACACGCTCGAGCCCGTGTTCTCCCCGGAAGGGGATGTCCTTGAAATTGTCGGAACCGCCCTAGACATCTCCTCCCGCAAACTCCTGGAACAGCGCCTCCAGGAAAGCGAACAGCGCTATCGCTCGCTTCTGGAAACGCTCCCCATTGGCGTCCTGGAGCTGGTGATTGATTCCACCGGGCGCGGGACCGAGCTCTACACCAACCCTGCCTTTGAACATATCACCGGCTACACACTCGAAGAGCTCGCCTCTATCCCCACAGGCGAGATCATCTATCCCGAAGACCGCCAGTGGGTCTTGTCCCGCTGGTCGGAGTGGCTGCGACATACCGAAGAGCCAATCCTCCAGCTGGAATACCGTTGCCTGCGGAAGTCTGGTGAGCCATACTGGCTACAGCTCCAGGCACTGAAAATTCCGCAGCAGGACGGGGGATGGCGAATTGTAGAAGTCGGGGCAGATATCACCCTCCGTAAAGAAGCCGAGCTCCAAATGCAACACCTGGCATCGTTTCCGCTGCTGTCGCCGCTACCCGTCATCGAGGTTGATGAGCAGGGGACACTCCTGTTTGCCAATCCAGCAGCGGAGAATTCGCTCCCACTGGCGGAGCTCTCATCGCAGCACCCCTTCCTGGCGGGCATCCAGGATAAGCTCCCCGAGCTGCGAACGAGCTCCTCTACGTGGGTACGCGAAGTCCACGGCGGCGATCTTGTCTGGCTCCAGCACATCTTCTGGCTGCCGGAGCAAAACCGGCTACGGATCTACGCTGTTGATATCACCCTGTACCACCTCTTACGGCACCAACTGGAGGAAGCTCTGGAACGGGAACGCGAGCTTGCCATTACCCGCTCCCGCCTGATGGGAGCAATTGCCCACGAATTCCGCACACCGCTGGCAGGCATTCAGTTCTCGGTAGAGCTCCTGCAGCGTTACTTCGAACGCCTCTCCCCGGCAGAACGGCAGCACGAGCTGGACAACATCGCTGCCCGTGTCCACGATCTCAACACACTGGTCACGGACTTCCTGACACAGAGTTCCCTGGACATCCTCCGGCGCTCCCTCGAGCAGGAGGAGGTGAGCCTGCAGCGCGTCTGCCGGGAAGCCATTGAGCAAGTCTCCCCGCTCATACGCTCGAAACACCAATCTCTGGAGCTGGAGCTTCCCGAACAAGAGCTGCGCGTCCGCGGTGATGCGAAAGTCCTGCGCCTGGTGCTCCTCACGCTCCTGACCAACGCAACAAAGTACTCCGGATCCCGCACTGCCATCACCGTCCGACTCCGACGGGAGCTTGGTACAGCAGTTCTGGAAGTCGAGGACCAGGGGACTGGCATCCCTGAAGAGGAGCTGCCACACCTCTTCCAGCCGTTCTTCCGAGGGTCGAATACCCAGGGGATCCCTGGGGTCGGGCTCGGGCTGACGCTGGCAAAGGAGTTCATTGAAGCTCATCGCGGGAGCATCTTCCTGCGCAGCCACCCCGGCAGTGGGACAACGGTAACGGTCCACCTACCCTTGCTCGAAGAGTAGCACATTCCAGCCGAACACGGCGATGGCAAAGATCCTCATCATCGAAGACGCCGAATACCTCGCCCAAGGCATTGCCCGCATCCTCCAGTTAGAAGGACACGAAGCGCTGATTGCGACCACCGGACGGGAAGGAATCCAGCTCGCACTGACTCACAAGCCGGACGTCATCCTCTGCGATGTCACACTCCCAGAAGTCGATGGACTGGGAGTCCTCCAAATCGTCCGCCGCAGTGAAGAGCTTGCCTCGGTCCCTTTCATCTTCCTGACCGCTCGCGCGGGCGCCCCTCTGACCCATCCGGAGCTCGGCATTCAGGCTGACGAGTACCTGACCAAGCCTGTCACAGCACAGACCCTGCTCACTGTTGTTCAGCGGCATCTGGAGCGGGTAAGTTCACAGGCAGAGTACAAACAGCGGCTCTCCGAGCTGGAGCAGAGCCTCACCTATGCCCTGCCCCACGAATTCCGTACCGCCCTCAACGGCATCCTGGGAGCAGCCACACACCTTGCCGTCTTCGCCGACAAGTTGACCCCGGAGGAGCTCCGAGAACTGAGCGAGGATATCCGCGTCTCGGCGCGCCGTCTGCTGCGGCTCACGGAAAACTTCCTCCTCTACGCCCGCACCGACTTCCTGGCGAGTGCACCGGAGCTAGTCGAACAACTCCGGCAGTTTACTACCGAAGAGCCTTCCATCATCCTGCAAGACGTCGCCCTCATGAAGGGCGAAGAATGCGGGCGTACCCCCGATCTACGCTGCACCCTCACAGCGCTCAACCTCCGGCTCGCGATGCCCTCAGAGCATTTCTCCAAAATCGCCGAGGAGCTCCTCGACAATGCCTTGAAATTCTCTCCCGCCGGCACCCCAATTGAGATCCGCACCTGGTGCACGGAGGACATGTTCTGGGCAGAAATCCGCGACCACGGTCCGGGCATTCCCCCCGATCTGCCCGAGCGCATTCGCGCCTACCACCAGCCCGGACGGCTCCTGCACGAACAGCAAGGTGTCGGCTTGGGTCTGATCCTGGCAAAACGGCTCGTGGAACTCTACGGTGGAAGCTTCTCCATTGAAAGCCCCGCCGATGGCGGCACCCGCGTCGTCTACGGGCTGCCCCTGCCTGCAGAAGAGTGGACCCGAGAGGACTCGAACCTCTGACACCAGGTTTAGGAAACCTGTGTTCTATCCAGCTGAACTACGGGTCCATCACCTGTGGCGGCACGCGAAATTACAACGCTCTCCCACTCACAGACTGGCTGCCTCTCCGGATACCCCAGCACCCCCAACGAGCACAGCGGGAGGGGCATCTTCACGACGGCGGAAGAGGGCACGGACGATCTCTTCGATGGGTGGCTCCTCAATGGCGATATCGGCAATTGGGAAGTGCTGCAGAAGCGCTGCCGCCCGTTGAGTGACCTCCTCCCGCGGAACCTTGAGTACTGCTCGCGTCCCGTCCCAGTGCGAAAGCTCTCCGAAGCGCTCTAAGAGCTCTCCTGGGACAGGCTGGGAAAATTCCAAACGGAGCCACTTCTCGGAGGAGAACCGGCGAACGAGCTCTGCGAGCCCACCATCGAAGAGCAGCCGACCCCGTTCCAGGATGAGCACGCGGCGGCACAACTGCTCGACATCCGCCATGTGGTGGCTGGTCAGCACGATCGTCGTCCCCGTTTCCCGGTTGTACAGGCGCAGGAAATCCCGAACGGTCTGCTGTGCCACCACGTCCAAGCCCAGAGTCGGCTCATCGAGGAAGAGCACACGCGGCTTGTGGATAAGCGCGGCGAGGATCTCACACTTCATCCGCTCTCCCAGCGAGAGGCGCCGGACCTGGATGTGGAGCTTGTCGGCTATACCGAGCAGTTCTGCCAGGAAATCCCGCCAGCGCCGGAACTCCTGCTCCGGAATCCGGTACATTGCCCGGTGGAGCAGCAGGGAATCAGCCGCCGGCAAATCCCACCAGAGCTGGCTCCGCTGCCCCATGACGAGGGCAATCTGGCGGCGAAATGCATCGGAACGCTCCCATGGTACGAAGCCCAAAACCCACGCGTGCCCGGCTGTCGGGTACAGCAGCCCAGTGAGGAGCTTCACCAGTGTCGTCTTTCCGGCTCCATTGGCTCCCAGCAGCCCGACGAACTCCCCTTCGGCAATCCGCACGGTGATGTCCTCAACCGCGGCATACTCCCGGTAGCGCCGGCGGAAAAACGCGCGCACAGCACCCCCGAGCCCTTCCTGCTTGATCGGTGTCCGGAAAATCCGTGTCAATCCCTCGGCAATGATCACATCCATTCCAGCACCAATCCCCACGCAACGGCAGAAAAAGACGAAGAGCGCACGGTATTGCGCATCAACGCACCACTCCGCTCCTCCGTAGTTTTGCATCCACACGTCCCGTAGCCCACGATGGATGGTGTCACGGAAATCCGCCTGCCACTGCCTCTCCTCCGGCGGGGGAAGGTACGGGAGCTCTACGCCCTCGGTGAGGACCGCATCCTCATGGTCGCCACAGATCGCATTTCCGCCTTCGATATCGTGCTGCCCCAGCCTATTCCGTGCAAGGGGATTGTGCTGACGCAGCTTTCTCGCTTCTGGTTTGAGCGCACGCAAGCACTGGTGCCCAATCACCTCCTCGATGCCGTTCCCGAAGAGCTGCCGGAGTGCCGTCCGTTTGCCGAAAGCATCCGCGGACGTGCCCTGGTGGTGCGCCGCACCGAGCCAATCCCCATCGAATGTGTCGTGCGGGGCTACCTTGCAGGTTCTGCCTGGAAAGAGTACTGTGCCACCCAAACCGTCGGTGGGATTCCTCTCCCAGCGGGATTACCCTACGGCAGCCCGCTTCCCGAACCGCTCTTTACTCCCGCAACGAAAGCCCACATCGGGCACGACGAGAACATCACCTTCGACGCTCTGGTCGAGCGCGTGGGCGCTTCTCTGGCAGAGCAGCTGCGGGAGCGTTCACTGCTCTTGTATCGGGAAGCTGCTGCATACTGCCGGGAGCGCGGGGTGATCCTTGCGGACACGAAGCTGGAATTCGGCTTTGCCCCTGATGGGATGCTGCTCCTCATCGATGAGCTCATTACCCCGGATTCCTCCCGCTTCTGGCTGGCAGAACACTACGCACCGGGTACCCCTCCGGTTGACATGGACAAGCAGTTCGTAAGGGATTACCTGGAGCGGATAGGCTGGAACAAGCAGCCCCCTGCACCTCTGCTGCCGGAAGAAGTGATTACCCAGACTCGCCGGCGGTACTGCGATGCTTTCCGCCGATTGGTCCCACAGCCATTGCCGTGGTGTTGCCAGAATGGTGCTGTTTGAACCGGAGACGGTCCCGAGGGGATGGCGCCGTGCAGTGCGCCGTGTTGATTGGACCCTCCTTTTGCTCCTGACCCTCGCCCTGGGTTTCGGACTCATTGCCGTCTACAGTGCAACGTCCAGCGCAGGGATGCACCACTTCTTTTCCCGGCAGCTCTTCTCGGCTGCAGTCGGTACGGGGCTGCTCTTGCTGGTGGCGCGTTTCCCACGTCCGTGGTTGGAGCGGTTCGCCCCAATAGCGTACGGAGTTGGGCTTCTGCTGTTGCTCCTGGTACTCCTGCTCGGACGGACCGTGTACGGCTCCAAGAGCTGGTTGAGCTTTGCGGGCTTCTCCTTCCAGCCGGTCGAAGTTGCAAAGGTTACGACGGTTCTGCTCTTGGCTCGGTTCCTGAGCGTGGAGGGGCGCTCCCTGCGACAGCTCAGCACGCTTGTGAAGGCTCTCGCTCTGATTGGGGCTCCGACGGGACTTGTCCTCCTGCAGCCTGATGCTGGCTCTGCGTTGGTCTTCTTCGCTCTCTGTGTGGGGCTCTTGCTCTGGGGCAAAGCGCATCCACTGGTGGTCATGATGCCCGTGCTCCTGCCACTGGTAGCGCTGCTGTCGCTGCTTGGCACTGTGCCGCTGCTGTTGGGCATTCTGGCTGGCTCGGTGGGGATTTTCCTGCTGCGTCCTCATCCAATAGCGGCTGTGGTGTGTATCGCTATTGTCACCGGCACAGGCTGGGGGAGCTCGGCGTTGTACCAGATGCTCAAGCCGCACCAGCAAGCCCGGATTCAGAGCTTTCTGCGCCCGGAAGAGGATCCCCAAGGGAGCGGCTACCACATCATTCAGTCGGTGCTCGCCATCGGCAGCGGCGGTCTGACTGGCAAGGGCTTCCAACAAGGGACACAAACCCAACTGCGCTTCATTCCGAAGCAGTGGACGGATTTCATCTTCTGTGTCCCGGCAGAAGAGTTCGGTTTCCTCGGGGCGGTCCTGGTGTTGGCAGTGCTTTTCGGACTGATCTGGCATGTCTTCTCGTTGGCACATCGCTTCGAGCATGATCCGTTCTGGAGTTTGCTGCTGGCAGGGATTGGGAGCATTTGGTTCTTCCACACGGCAGTCAATATCGGGATGGCGCTGGGGCTAGCCCCTGTTATCGGGCTTCCGCTGCCGTTGCTGAGCGCCGGCGGTTCGGCGCTGGTGGCAAACCTCACGTTTGCAGGCTTGGTCTTCAACGCCTACCGCCACCTTTCCTGAGGCACAGGCTATGGTTGTGGCACTTGTGCCTGCTGCCGGACATGGGGAGCGCTTCGGGAGCACAACCCCGAAGCAGTTTCTGCCCCTCAACGGAGTGCCTGTACTGATTCGCACGCTGCAGCGCCTCTGCCAGCTCCCCGATATTGCCGCCGTTGTTGTTGCTGTACCAGCGGCGTGGCTGGAATTCAGCCGTCAGCTCTGCCAGCAGTACGGGTTTGGCTCTACTGTTCGCCTGGTCATCGGTGGGGAAGAGCGGCAGGACTCCGTTGCTCGGGCGTTGCAGACGGAGGAAGTCTCGGAAGCTGAATTCGTGGTGATCCACGATGCGGTGCGCCCCTTTGCTCCCGCAGAGCTGTTCCAGCGGGTCCTCCAGGCTGCTCGCCAGCACGGCGCTGCTGTTCCCGGTTTGCCGCCGACAGAGACGGTCAAGGAAACAACCCCGGAAGGCTTTGTGCGGCAGACGCTCCCACGCGAACGGCTCCGGCTCATCCAGACGCCTCAGGCATTTCGCCGGGAACTCCTCCAGCGGGCATACGACGCCGCACTCCAGCACCATCTTCGCGCAACCGACGACGCCGCGCTCGTCGAAGCATTGGGGCATCCGGTCGCCATCATCGAAGGGGTACCGGAGAATCTCAAGATCACCCACCCGCTGGACTGGGCTCTTGCCGAGCTTCTGGCACACATAGAGGAGCAGCGATGAGGCTTCCTCCCGTGCTCCGACGCGGGCTTGCAGGGCTGGGCTATGGCTGTCTTTTCGCCTATGCGCTCTCCCTCGTATGGGTCCTGCTCTACGCTGTGGTGCCGCCCCCGGTTACTCCGCTCATGCTCCAGCGCCTCCTCGAAGGGCTGACCCGCGGTCAATGGGTCGGGATTGATTACCGCTGGCGCCCTGCCTCGGAGATATCCCCGGCACTCTTCCGCGCCCTGGTCGCTGCTGAAGATGCTCGCTTTACCCGACACTTCGGGTTCGACTGGCGCGCCATTGAGCACGCGCGGCGCCGCAATGAACGCCTGCGTGGACGCCGTCTCTACGGCGCCAGCACTATCTCCATGCAGACGGCAAAAAACGCCTTCCTGCTCCCTTCCCGGACCTACGTCCGCAAAGCGGTAGAAGCCTACTTCACTGTGCTCATCGAGACGTTCTGGGGGAAAAAGCGTATCGTGGAAGTTTACGCCAACATTGTGGAGTGGGGCAGCGGGATTTACGGGGCAGAGGCAGCTGCTCAACGCTTTTTCGGCATTAGCGCTCGCCAGCTCACGCCGCAGCAAGCATCGCTCCTGGCGGCAGTCCTCCCCAACCCCCGACGCTGGTCTCCCACACTGCCCAGCCCCTTTATCCAGCGCCGCAGCGCCTGGGTTCGGGCTCGGATGGCAGTCATCGCCCTCCCGCCGTAGCATCGTCCACCACAAGGGTGCCTGCTGCCAGCTCGGCGCCCGCCCGCAGCCGCTCATACGCGCTTACTCCCTTCCCGAGGTCACTGCGTGCGGTCAGGATGCTCAGCGGAGAAGTGCTCCTTGCGGAATTGGGTTCGGCGCCAGGGTTCGAAGAGATGTTTGACCCGACTGCGTTGGTACTTGCCGGTTGTGGTTACCGGGAGCGAGTCTGTGAAAAGTACCACTTTCGGGGTCTTGTGGAAGGGGAGCTGGGAAGCGCAGAAGCGCAGAATGTCCTCCGCCGATGCTCCTTCCTCGGGGATGACCAGTGCTCCGACCTCCTCACCGTAGAGCTCGTGTTCGAAGCCGACGGCGATGCCGGCGCGCACCCCCGGTGCCCGCGCCAGCACTTCATCAATTTCCAGCGGGGAAATATTGACCCCGCCGCGGATGATCAGCTCCTTGAGACGCCCGGTAATGAAGAAGTAGCGCCGCCCCTGAGCATCCGTGCGGTAGAAGCCTTCATCCCCACTGCGGAACCAGCCATGGGCAAATGCCTCCTCATTTGCCTGCGGATTGGCGAAGTAGCCCTTCATGACATTCCAGCCGCGAATGACGATCTCCCCACGTTCACCTTCGGGCAGCTCGTTGCCTTCTGCATCGTGGATACTCATCTCGTTGCAGGGGAGTGCGATCCCAATACTGGGGAAGCCGAAATCCTGCATCCAGTGTCGGTGTTCCTCCCAGCTTTGCTCTCCAGGCAGGAAGCAGGAATAGCAGGTTGTCTCCGAAAGTCCATAGCCGTGCACAATCGGGATCCGGTAGCGCTCCTCGAAGCGCTGTGCCAGCTCGCACGTCAGCGGTCCGGCGCCGCAGATCAGATGCCGAAATCCGTGCTCCCGAACTCCCAGCGGGTCCGCCTGTGCCTCCAGGAGGAACGCCAGTAATGTGGGCACAACAGAGACAATGTGCACCCCCTCGGCACGGATACGGGGGAAGAAGTACTCGGTCTGGAACTTCCGGTTGAGCACGACGGAAGCCCCCACCAGGAAAGGTGTCACGTGAGTAACAACAGTCCCGTTGACGTGATGGACCGGGAGCACACACATCATGCGCGTAGACTCCCCCACACCGTGCCAGCGGGCAATATCGTACCCATCGGCGAAGAGGTTCCGCTGCACCAGGACAACCCCTTTGGGCAACCCCGTTGTCCCACTGGTGTAGACAATCAGCGCTTCCTGCTCCCAGAAATTGCCCTCCGGAATGGCTGCCGGCTCGTGTCTGCGGAGCAGTGCGTGGAAGCCCCCGGGGCGAGACTCTTCCTCAAAGACCGGTATGACCTCCACACCCTCCGGACAGAAGCTCGGAAGGCGCCCCAGGTAGTCTTCGCGGCAGAAAAGGAGGCGCGCCTCGGAGTTCTCCAGAATGTAGCGCAGGCGAGCATCCTCTTCGGTCATGTTCAAGGGCACAACAGAGGCTCCCATCGTCCAGGCAGCGAAGTACTGCACAATCGTATCAGGATGGTTGTGCGCCGCCGTTGCAACCCGCATCCCTGGACGGATGCCCCGCGCACGGAGAAGGCTCACGGTGCGCAAAACCCGCTCGGCAAACTCCCGGTACGTAAACTGCCGCCGGGAATTGTCCTCGCTGTAGAAGATGAGGAACACTTTCTCCGGACGAAGTCGGAGGTGTTCCTGCAGCAGCGCTCCAAAGGAAGGGTGCGGGAAACGCACCTGCTCGGGCGGGACACCATAGGCCGTTTGCGCCTGTCGGATACGCTCTTGAAGGGACGCCATGGCAACCACCTGCTGGTGCTCTTCAGACACCGGCACGGCAAAAATACAGGCTCTCCCGAAGCCCAACGGGCTTCACTCCTGCTGCCAGTGGAAGAGGAACGGGGGCTCTATCCGGAAGACCTCGATCCCTTCGGGAGCCTGAACCTGCGGGACAAGAACACCGGTGGTATCTCGCAACAATTCCACCGCCGGGATGCTCACCCGGAGCTCGCGGGGCGAGAGTGCCACAATCCGCTCCAGAGGTCCCCGGACCCAGAGGCGAACCCGTTGCGGGAAGAAGACATGTCCACGGACGAGGAATGCTGGGCTCAGCTCGACAGGGATCCCTTCAAGTACCCCTTCTGCTTCGGGCTGAATGCGCACAGAAAGGCGTATACGCTCGGGCTCCAGCCGCACCGGCAGGGAACTCGGCACCATCACCGGGAGCTCCCGAGTAAACTCCCAGTCTGCGGGGACCAAGCGGGTCTCTGCTGGGAATACCGCTCCCAGGGAAGCAAGCGCCTCCTGTGCCCCGCGCACGGTGACACTCTCAGGTTCAAACCGGAGCTGCGCTACGAGGAAGCCCGGCGGAAGCTCAATTCGGAGCGCTGGCACGACTGGAAGCCGCCGTACGTGCGCCCGCTCCAAGTGAAGCGTGAGGGTATCCGGCACAATGTGGAGCGGGGTCACCGCTGCAGGCAGTGAGAGCAGACGGAGCAGATGTTCGCGCCCAACTCCAAATAGCGCTGCCTCGTGAAACTCCGGCACGGTAAGCACAGCACCCCGGGGACGATGCCAGATCTCCAGCGCTAGCAACTGCCATCCTGTCCCTTGAACGTGAACCGCAAGCACCGGTGGCGGCATCGTCCGCAGCGCGAGTTCTGCTGGGAGCTCGACCCGAAGCGGGATGCGGAGCTCTGTCACGTACGTCTGGCTCAACCGCACATACGCCCAGAAGAGCAGCGCAAAAGCGAACGCACCAGACAGCACGGCGATGCGCTCCACCCAGCCCTGCATTACTGCATCCCAGAAAGTTGCTGCATGAGCTGCTGGCGCCGCAGCGCGAGCTCCTGTAGACGCTGGAGCCGCTGCTGTTCTTCCTCCCACGAGCGTGGAAGCTGCTGAGGCTGCTGTAAGTGGCGGAGCTGTTCTTCTACCCGGCGGAGTTGCAGGCGCAGGAGCTGTTCTTGCAGGAGTCGCCGGGCATCAGGTTCGGAGTACTCCGGGACAAACTGCGTCCACTTCGGGCTCGGCATCTCCCGGACGATAACGAGCTGGAGCAAGAGCTGCGTCTCTTCCCGCCGCTGGAGCTCCGGGTCCGTTGCGAACGCTGTCACTGGGTCCACACCGCGCTCCAGCACGGGACGAAGGAATGCCCACAGCTGGCGTGCTCGCTCAGAGAGGAGCGCTGCCTCAATGAGTGCCCACTGCTGCGGCGAACACAGAGAAGGCGAGAGGAGCACGAGTCGGAGCAACTGCTCTTCCTCCGGCAGCAGCCCCAGCGAGGGAGGCGACGGCACTGTCGGAGCTGGGGGAGAAACCCGTACGGGAGCAGCTTTCGGCTCTGGAGACTCGCGCCGCTGCCGCTGAAACTCCTCGTAGAGAAGCCGCTCCGGAAGCGCAAAACGGGTAGCCAGATGGCGCAGGAGGAAGTCGTGCATCAGCGGATCGGGAATGGCTGCAACCAGACGGACAGCATGGCGTACGGCCTGGGCTTGCCCGCCTGGAGTCTGGAGAATTCCTTGCCGCTGGTACTGCAGCACGACGAAGTCCAGGAATGGGATAGCATGGCGTTGTCGGAGGCGAAATGCTTCCACCCCGTGCGCGCGCACGAAGCTATCCGGGTCTTCCCCCTCGGGCAAGAGCACGACCTTGACTTCGAAACCTTGGCGGAGCGCCAACTCCAGGGCGCGCAGTGTCGCCTGCTGTCCTGCACGGTCGGCATCGTAGACAACGAACACCTGCTGGCAGTACCGCCGGAGCACACGGAGATGTTCCTCTGTCAGCGCCGTGCCTGCCGTTGCCACCGCTGTGTCAATCCCTGCTTGGTGGAGCGTGATTACATCCAGGTAGCCTTCCACCAGCACGGCGTAGCCCTGCGCCCGGAGCGCGTCCCGAGCGTGGTAGAGACCATAGAGGACACGGCTTTTATCGTAGAGCGGCGTTGCCGGCGAATTCAGGTACTTCGGTGCTGCCTCCTCTTCCCGCAGGCGGCGTGCCCCAAATCCAATGACTCGCCCAATGGGGTCGTAAATCGGGAACATCAGCCGGTGGCGGAAGCGGTCGTAGGGCTTGCCGTGCTCAGAACGGCTCACCAGACCAGCTTCTTCCATGAGTGCTTCGTGGAAGCCCCGCTGACGCAGATGCTCCAGCAGTGTATCCCACCCCTCGGGAGCGTATCCGATCCCGAAGCGCTTGACTGTCTCTGCCCGTACGCCCCGCCCGCTGAGGTACTTCCGGGCAACTTCGCCGCCTGCGCGGGAGAGTGCTTCCTGGTAAAACTGTGCTGCTACCTGGAGAACCTGGTAGAGGGCAGTCACACGCTGATGTGCCTCGTGCTCTGGAGAGCGCTCCGCCTCTTCCGGCAACGGAATCCCTGCACGCTGTGCCAGGAAACGCACCGCCTCAGGGAAGCTCATGCGGTAGTACTCCATCACGAACGTGATGGCATTGCCTCCCTTGCCACAGCCGAAGCATTTGAAAATGCCTCGCTCCGGGTGGACGAAAAAGGATGGCGTATCCTCGGAGTGGAAGGGGCATAGAGCGGCGTAGTTCTTCCCCACCCGCTTCAGCGCAACCACCTCGCCGACGAGCTCCACGAGGTCTATGCGCTGCCGAATCTGCTCGATGAGCCACTCAGGGAAGGGCATGGAGGCATTCTCCTGGCGGCTGCGCGTAGAGACGAACCCAGGCCGGATCGGCGCATTCCTGCAAGAGCTCGGCAAGTGTCTTGCCGAGGAGCGGATGGCGCATCTCCGGAGCAATATCCGCCGCTGGCTGCAGGACAAAGCGCCGCTGATGGAGCCGAGGATGCGGGATGCAGAGATGTTCTGCCCGCACGATGAGCTCCCCGTAGAGGAGCACGTCGAGATCGAGTGGGCGCACCGGATCTGGGACTCCTGAACGGCGCCGCCCAAAGAAGGACTCAAGCTGGGTGCACAATGCCCAGAGCTCCTCGGCACTATATGGCGTTCGGACACGCACGACGGCATTCAGGAACCACGGCACCTCTGCCGGCAGCCCCCACGGCTGGGTCTGGTACAACGGGGAACAGCACTCCAGGCAAACCTCGCGGGCAAGCACGGCAAGAGCCTTCTGGAGGAGCTCTTGGCGTTCACCGGCGTTACTGCCCAGCCCGACAAGCGCCACAGTCATCACGGATTGAACTGCTCGCGCTCGGCTTCCTGTTCGACCTCAACGTACTCAACGGCGTACTGGAGCGGGATATAGAGCTTCCGGACTCGGACCCGAGCATGGAGAACAGGGGGAAACTCCTGGAAGAGCGCCACCAGGAGCCGGTGGGCAAGGGTTTCCAGGAGGTGATAGGCATTCTCCCGGACAATGCGATGGACACATCCCAGAACATGTTCGTAGTTGAGGGCATGGCGGAGGCTATCGGAACGGATCGCAGCATCGGCGTTGTAGGTCAGCTCGATATCGAGCTGGAATTTGCCTCCGAGGAGCCGCTCGGCGTCCTTTGCGCCATGGTAGGCGTAGAATTCCGCATTGTGGATACGCAGGTGGCACAGTGGCATGGGCGCCTGCATACGCTGTGGCAGCGCTCACAGCGACGAATGGAGGAGGGACTTGGTGGAGCTGGAAAAAAGAAACCGGTCCGGCAACTACCTACTCTCCCACCGGGGTAACCCGGCAGTACCATCGGCGGTGCGGGGCTTAACTTCTCTGTTCGGAATGGGAAGAGGTGTTTCCCCCGCCCTATCGTCACCGGACCGGATGAGTGTCCAGTCAACGGAGGGCAAGCGGGGAAGCGCTCGGGAAGGTGGAAGAGAGTCTTCCGAGGGCAGGGCGTCGTGTCCAGCTCTCTGAGGGTGCGTGGGGAGCAGCGGAGCCCAACGGGGATGGCAAGACCTCGGACGATTAGTACTCCTCCGCTGAGCGCGTTGCCGCGCGTACACGTGGAGCCTATCAACCAGGTCGTCTCCCTGGGTCCTTACCGCCTCAACGGCGTGGGATGCCTCATCTTGGGGTAGGCTTCGCGCTTGAGATGCTTTCAGCGCTTATCCTTTCCGGACATGGCTACGCTGCTATGCCGCTGGCGCGACAACAGCCACACCAGAGGTCCGGTCACCCCGGTCCTCTCGTACTGGGGGCGAGACCCCTCAAGCATCCTGCGCCCGCCGCAGATAGGGACCGAACTGTCTCACGACGTTCTGAACCCAGCTCACGTACCGCTTTAATGGGCGAACAGCCCAACCCTTGGGACCTTCTCCAGCCCCAGGATGCGACGAGCCGACATCGAGGTGCCAAACCGGGCCGTCGATGTGAACTCTTGGGCCCGATCAGCCTGTTATCCCCGGCGTAGCTTTTATCCTTTGAGCGACGGCCCTCCCATGCGGGACCGCCGGATCACTAAGCCCGGCTTTCGCCCCTGCTCGGCGTGTCCGCCTCGCAGTCAAGCCCCCTTCTGCCTTTGCACTCAGCGCACGATTACCAACCGTGCTGAGGGGACCTTTGGGAGCCTCCGTTACCGTTTAGGAGGCGACCGCCCCAGTCAAACTGCCCACCAGGCACTGTCCCCGCGGATGCACTCCGCCGGGTTAGAACCCAACGACGCCAAGGGTGGTATTTCACCGACGGCTCCACCCCAGCCGGAGCCAGGGCTTCGCAGCCTCCCACCTATCCTACGCATGACGCCGCCAGATTCAATACCAGGCTGCAGTAAAGCTGCACGGGGTCTTTCCGTCCCGCGGCGGGTAACCGGCGTCTTCACCGGTACCACAAGTTCGCCGAGCCCGTGGCCGAGACAGTGCTCCAGTCGTTACACCATTCGTGCAGGTCGGAACTTACCCGACAAGGAATTTCGCTACCTTAGGACCGTTATAGTTACGGCCGCCGTTTACCGGGGCTTCGGTTCGGAGCGTCGCCCTTGCGGGCTAACCCCTCCCCTTAACCTTCCGGCACCGGGCAGGTGTCACACCCTATACGTCCTCTTGACGAGTTGGCAGAGTGCTGTGTTTTTGATAAACAGTCGCCAGAGCCCTTTCACTGCGGCCCTCCCCGGAGGGGAGGGCACCCCTTCTCCCGAAGTTACGGGGCCAATTTGCCGAGTTCCTTGGCCACGGCTCACTCGCGCGCCTGAGGATATTCACCCCGCCTACCTGTGTCGGTTTGCGGTACGGTCACCGACGGCTCTTGAGGCACGGCTTTTCTCGGCAGTGTGCTACGCCCGCCGGGGATTGCCAGGTGCCCCGACAGACCTCGCTCCTGCGTCCCCGTGCCGAACACCGTCAGTGGCGCAGGAATATTCACCTGCTTCCCATCGGCTACGCCTTTCGGCCTCACCTTAGGGACCGGCTAACCCTGAGCCGACGAACGGAGCTCGAGGAAACCTTAGGCTTACGGCGAGCACGATTCTCACGTGCTTTCTCGCTACTTATGCCAGCATCCGCTCTTCGGCACGCTCCACAGCTCCTCGCGAAGCTGCTTCACCGCGGTGCCGAATGCTCCCCTACCACGAACGCCGCTGCGGCGTCCGTCCACGGCTTCGGTCGGGCGCTTAGTCCCGAGAATTTTCGGCGCCGCCCCGCTCGACCAGTGAGCTATTACGCACTCTTCAAATGATGGCTGCTTCTAAGCCAACATCCTGGTTGTCTCAGCAGGGCGACTTCCTTTGTCTGTAAGCGCCCAGTTGGGGACCTTAGCCGGTGGTCTGGGTTGTTCCCCTCTCGGCAATGGAGCTTATCCCCCACCGCCTCACTCCCGTGGACCATCTGACCGGCATTTGTAGTTTATCTGGGATCGGTACGGTGTTACCCGCCCTTACCCAACCAGAGCCCTACCTCCGGCAGACTGCACCACGAGGCTGCCCCTAAAGGCATTTCGGGGAGTACGAGCTATCTCCGGGTTCGGTTAGCTTTTCACTCCTACCCACAGCTCATCCGAGCGGTTTTCAACCCACACCGGTTCGGGCCTCCATGCGGTGTTACCCGCACTTCACCCTGGCCATGGGTAGCTCACCCGGTTTCGCGTCTACCGCCGGTGACTGAAGCGCCCTGTTCGGACTCGCTTTCGCTACGGGTGCGGCTCTCCGCAGAGCCTTACCCTCGCCACCGACGGTAACTCGCTGGCTCATTAAGCAAAAGGCACGCCGTCACCAGCACTGCGCCCGAGGGCACAGCGCCAGCTCCGACCGTTTGTAGGCACACGGTTTCAGGTTCTGTTTCACTCCCCTCTCGGGGTTCTTTTCACCTTTCCCTCACGGTACTGGTGCACTATCGGTCACCGGGGAGTATTTAGCCTTGCCAGATGGTTCTGGCAGCTTCCCGCAGGATTCCCCTTACCCCGCGGTACTCAGGAGCGCCCGGGCGCACTTTGGGATTTCGCCTACGGGGCTATCACCCTCTCTGGCTGACCTTTCCAGGTCATTCGGCTATCCCGCCGTGTCACCACAGATGGGCGTCCTACAACCCCGGCGCTGCCGCAGCAACGCCGGTTTGGGCTCCTCCCTGTTCGCTCGCCGCTACTAAGGGAATGCCATTTGGTCTCTTTTCCTCCGGGTACTGAGATGTTTCACTTCCCCGGGTTCGCCTCCCTTGCCTGAGGGCAAGGGATGACGGGGCATGACCCCCGTCGGGTTACCCCATTCGGAGACCCCCGGATCACAGCCTGCTACCGGCTCCCCGAGGCGTTTCGCCGGTCGCCGCGTCCTTCATCGCCTCCCGGTGCCGAGGCATCCACCGTGTGCCCTTTCTATCTTGCCATGCCCAGTTGGGCTCTTTCTGCTCGCCGCACACTCAGTGCGCGCTGAACACGGACGGTTCTGCCCTCAGAAGTCTCTCTTCTCCGAGCAGGTTCCCCTGCTCGCACCTCCGTTGTCAAAGAGCGTTCTGTGGACCCAAGCGGGCTCGAACCGCTAACCTCCTGCGTGCAAAGCAGGCGCTCTCCCAATTGAGCTATGGGCCCGATCCCGCCTAGCTCCGTTGTGGGCCTGAGTGGAGTTGAACCACTGACCTCACGCTTATCAGGCGTGCGCTCTAACCACCTGAGCTACAGGCCCGCACACTGATTCTCACCTTGCCAATAACCGCAATCCCTTAACGGTTGTACAGCTCACACCCACAATCTGCGAAGAAGAAGTGGCATTGACATTTAGGCTTTGTTCTGCTTGGGCAGGTAATTGTGCACGAGGTTAACAAACAATCAGCTTTGCATCCAGGAACTTCTGTGGATACCATCTCCTCGCTCTTCACAGGACTTAAGGACGTTAACGCAAAGTTCATGAGCTCTTTCATCTCGACAGAATCCAGCTTCGCAAGCTCTGAGTCGAAAGTCTTCAACCACGCAGCATACTTCGCTGAATCTCCTGCTTTTGCAGCATTGAAGGTCTCGCGAACTGACAGAATAAAGTTTGTTTTGCTCGCAAAACGACTTGCCTCAAGCCATTGCATCAATGTGTCAAAATTTTTCTCATGCTCCGCCAGGACAATAATCTTAAACAGATCTGCCTTTTGCTGAAAACATGCAGCAAAGGCAGAAGTTACTGCGATTGCACACAGAGTCACAAGCTTCATTTGACTGTCAATTTTGACTACTAGCAATGATGTGTGTGCGTACCGCACGTCCTGTTCTCTGAAAACAGGGAGCCTGCGGCAGGGTGTCCTGTGGGAAGGCAGCTTCGGGCTCCAGAAAGGAGGTGATCCAGCCGCACGTTCCCGTACGGCTACCTTGTTACGACTTCGCCCCAGTCACCGGTTTCACCCTCAACGCCTCCGAGGAGACGTCTTCGGGTGCCCCCGGCTCCCATGGCGTGACGGGCGGTGTGTACAGGACCCGGGAACGTATTCACCGCGCCGTGCTGATGCGCGATTACTAGCGATTCCGCCTTCACGCAGTCGAGTTGCAGACTGCGATCTGAACTGAGGGCGGCTTTCGGGGATTGGCTCCCCCTCGCGGGGTGGCAACCCATTGTACCGCCCATTGTATCACGTGTGTAGCCCCGGACGTCAGGGCCATGATGACTTGACGTCATCCCCACCTTCCTCCAGCTTGCGCTGGCAGTCCCGTCAGAGTGCCCGGCCGAACCGCTGGCAACTGACGGCAGGGGTTGCGCTCGTTGCGGGACTTAACCCAACACCTCACGGCACGAGCTGACGACAGCCATGCAGCACCTCTGCAGGTTCCCGCCTTGACGGGTCGTCCCCCTTTCGGGTTCCTACTCCCTGCAGTTCAAGCCCGGGTAAGGTTCTTCGCGTAGCATCGAATTAAACCACATGATCCACCGCTTGTGCGGGTCCCCGTCAATTCCTTTGAGTTTCACCCTTGCGAGCGTACTCCCCAGGTGGCGCGCTTAACGGGTTACCTCCGCCACTGAGCCGCCCGAAGGCAGCCCAACAGCAAGCGCGCATCGTTTAGGGCGTGGACTACCCGGGTATCTAATCCGGTTTGCTCCCCACGCTTTCGTGCCTCAGCGTCGGTTGCGGGCCAGGCGACCGCCTTCGCCACTGGTGTTCCTCCTGATATCTACGCATTTCACCGCTACACCAGGAATTCCATCGCCCTCTCCCGCACCCAAGACGCGCCGTATCCGAGGCATGTCTCCGGTTGAGCCGGAGCCTTTCACCCCGGACGCACGCGCCCGCCTACGCACCCTTTACACCCAGTGATTCCGGACAACGCTCGGGCCCTACGTTTTACCGCGGCTGCTGGCACGTAGTTAGCCGGCCCTTCCTCTGGGGGTACTGTCCCAGGGGAGCTCTGCTCCCCCTTTCCTCCCCCCCGACAGCGGTTTACAAGGCATACGCCCCTTCTTCCCGCACGCGGCGTCGCTGCATCAGGCTCTTCGCCCATTGTGCAAGATTCCCCACTGCTGCCTCCCGTAGGAGTCCGGCCCGTGTCTCAGTGCCGGTGTGGCTGACCACCCTCTCAGGCCAGCTACCCGTCGTCGGCTTGGTAGGCCGTTACCCTACCAACTACCTGATAGGACGCAGGCCCATCCTCAGCCGGGTTGCCCCTTTGATCGGAGGGATCTTCCCCACTCCGACCTCATCTGCTATTAGCCCCAGTTTCCCGGGGTTATGGCAGGGCTGAGGGTAGGTTACCTACGCGTTACTCACCCGTGCGCCAGTGGCAGCAGAGGATGAACCTCTGCACCCCTTGACTTGCATGTGTTAGGCACGCCGCCAGCGTTCGTCCTGAGCCAGGATCAAACTCTCCGTCATATGCCGGAAGAGTACTCTCGCTTCTCTGTCTGCCTTCCCTTCCAGGGCACCCTACTGGTGCCGCTGCTCCCTGTTTTCAAAGAACGCCCAGCCGCTTTGGCTCTCAATGGGACCGCAAAATTACAGCACCGACTGCTTCTACGCAACACCTCTGCAGACCCTTTGCCCCGCTACTGCGGTCCCAAGCGGGGCTACAAAATTACGCCGCCCGCGCCTTCCGACAAAACCTGACCTTCCCCCCGCCTCTTTGCCCCAGGAAATGTTCCGGAAGGCGGATGAGTTGCTAATTTTGTAGTCTGTTTCTGAGTCCTCATCTATGTCTCGTCAGCCGTACGCCTGTCTGCAATGGCAATGCTCAACGGAAAAGCTGCCCTCGAACTCCAACGGATCCGCAATATTGGAATTTCTGCCCACATTGATTCGGGCAAAACGACGCTCAGTGAGCGAATCCTCTACTACACCGGGCGCATCCACCGCATCGAAGAAGTGCGCAGCAAAACAGGTGGCGGTCCAACGCTAGACTTCATGGAGCTGGAGCGGGAAAAGGGAATCACCATCCAGGCAGCCGCAACGTACTGTGCCTGGAAGGGGCACCACATCAATCTCATTGACACTCCGGGGCACGTCGACTTCACTATCGAGGTCGAGCGTGCTCTCCGTGTACTCGATGGCGCCATCCTCGTGCTCTGTGGGGTTGCTGGAGTTCAAAGCCAGACCATCACCGTCGATCGCCAAATGCAGCGCTACCGAGTACCGCGCCTTGCCTTTATCAACAAGCTGGACCGCCCAGGAGCAAATCCCGACAAGGTGCTCCAGCAAATGCGCGAGAAGCTCCGCCATCGTCCCGCCCTGATTACTCTGCCGATTGGCCTGGAGGACCGGTTCGAGGGCGTCATCGACCTGCTCTCTCTGAAAGCCCTTCGCTTCGAAGGGGCAAATGGGGAACACGTTGTCGAGCAGGAGATCCCTCCCCAGCTGCTCGAGGAAGCTCAACGCCGGCGCCAGGAGCTCATCGAAACCGTTGCCGATGTCGATGATGCAATCGCGGAGAAGTTTCTCGCCGATGAACCAATTAGCACCGAGGAGCTCATTGCCGCCCTCCGTCGCGCTACACTCCGACGTGAACTGACCCCCGTCTACGTCGGCTCTGCCAAAACCAATAAAGGGGTTCAGCCACTGCTCGACGGCGTTTGCCTGTTCTTGCCCAGCCCCTTGGATATCCCATACGAGGCAATCGATCGCCATACCGGGGAAACCGTCCAGCTCCATGCCGATCCCTCTCTCCCGTTGGTTGCTTTCGCTTTCAAGCTGGAGGACGGACGCTATGGACAGCTGACTTACGTTCGGATTTACCAAGGCACTCTACGCAAGGGCGATACCATCATCAATATGTCCACCGGAAAGCGCCAGCGCGTGCCCCGTATCGGTCGCATTCACGCTGACCAGCTCTACGACGTCGAAGTTGCCGGCGCAGGAGACATTGTGGCTCTCTTTGGCGTTGAATGTGCCAGTGGCGATACCTTCACCGATGGGCAGCTCAATGTGACGCTTACCGGCATCTATGTTCCCTCGCCTGTCATCGAGCTCGCTATTGCCCCTAAAGACCGGAACAAGCAAGCCAACTTCGCCAAAGCACTCAACCGCTTCATGAAGGAAGATCCCACCTTCCAGGTTGCCCGCGACGAGGAAACTGGGCAGACTCTCATCCGCGGCATGGGAGAGCTCCACTTAGAAATCTACATCGAGCGCATGCGCCGAGAATACGATTGCGAGGTCGACGTTGGGCGCCCGCAGGTTGCTTATCGAGAAACGATCACTCGACGGGCGGAATTCAACTACCTGCACAAGAAGCAAACGGGTGGAGCTGGGCAGTTTGCCCGCGTTGCCGGCTACATCGAGCCTCTGCCCCCAGAGAGCGGGAAGAGCTACGAATTCGTCGACCAGATTGTCGGCGGTGCTATCGCTCGGGAGTTCATCCCAGCGTGTGATAAGGGCTTCCAGGAAGCGATGCAGAAGGGCTTGCTCATCGGCAAGCCGGTCGTTGGGGTGCGCGTCGTCCTCAATGACGGACAAACACATCCGGTAGACTCCTCCGAGCTCGCCTTCAAAATCGCCTCTATGGCAGCCTTCCGTGAAGCCTACCTGCGTGCCGAACCCATCATCCTGGAGCCCATCATGAAGCTGGAGGTCTCCGTGCCGGAAGAGTTCCAAGGAACGGTCATCGGGCAGATCAATCAGCGCCGTGGCGTCATTGTCAACACGACCGTGGATAACGGCTACGCCATCATCGAAGCTGAAGTGCCGCTAGCGGAAATGTTCGGGTACTCAACAGATCTGCGGAGCGCAACCCAGGGGAAAGGGGAATTCACCTTGGAGTTCCTCCGCTATGCCCCGGTGCCTCGCTCGCTGCAGGAAGAGCTGGTGCGGGAGTACCAGAAGCGCCGGGAGTTGGAAAAGGTTGCCTAGCCTGTGTGGCGGTATCCTCGTAAATTTGTGGGCTGCTGCGTTGTCCTTACCAACGCGAGGATAAGCCGTGCCGACAATTCAACAGCTCATCCGGTTAGGACGCGAGAAGGTGCGCCGGAAGAGCAAATCGCCGGCGCTGCAAGGCTGTCCCCAGAAGCGGGGTGTGTGCATCCGCGTCTACACTACAACCCCGAAGAAGCCGAACTCGGCGCTCCGGAAAGTGGCCAAAGTTCGGCTCAGCAATGGTATCGAAGTTATCGCCTACATCCCCGGCGAGGGGCACAACCTGCAGGAGCACTCCATCGTGCTCGTCCGCGGTGGGCGAGTCAAAGACCTACCGGGCGTCCGGTACCACATCGTCCGAGGTACCCTGGATGCCCAAGGGGTGGAAGGGCGCCGACAGGGGCGCTCCAAATACGGCACCAAACGTCCGAAAGCTCCAGCCACTGCCAAAGCCAAGTAAGAAGCCATGCGACGGCGTCGAGCGGAAAAACGGCACATTGACCCCGATCCCCGCTACGGGGATGTGATGGTAGCGAAGTTCATCAACGTCATCATGCGCGACGGGAAGAAAAGCATTGCCCGTCGCATCGTCTACGAAGCCTTCGATATCATTCGGGAGCGGACAAAAAAGGACCCGCTCGAAACCTTCCACAAAGCCATCACGAATGTGGCACCTGTTGTCGAGGTCCGCTCCCGCCGCATCGGGGGTGCGAACTACCAGATTCCGATGGAAGTTCGGGAAGATCGGCGTATCGCGCTGGCAATGCGCTGGATCAAGCAATACGCCCGGGAGCGCCGGGACAAGTCCATGGCGCTCAAACTCGCCGCCGAACTGATCGCTGCTGCCAACGGTGAGGGTGGCGCGATTCGCAAACGGGACGAAGTCCACCGCATGGCAGAAGCAAACCGCGCATTTGCCCACTACCGATGGTAGAGCCCTGCGTTCTTTGACAACCCATGTCACGCCGTGTTCCCATAGAGCGCCTCAGAAACATCGGCATCATCGCTCACATTGATGCCGGGAAGACCACCACTACGGAGCGCATCCTCTACTACACCGGGCTCATCCATCGGATGGGTGAGGTGGACGAGGGCACGGCGTTTACTGACTACATGGAACAGGAAAAAGAGCGCGGCATCACCATTACCTCGGCTGCTGTCACCTGCCTGTGGCGGGGGTATCAAATCACCATCATCGATACCCCGGGGCACGTAGACTTTACCGCTGAGGTCCAACGAGCACTCCGCGTCCTGGACGGCGCAGTGGTGATCTTCTGCGGCGTTGCCGGAGTCCAGCCCCAATCGGAAGCCGTCTGGCACCATGCTGACCGCTACGGGGTGCCCCGCATCGCCTACGTCAACAAAATGGACCGCGTCGGGGCGAATTTCTCCCGTGTGCTGGACATGATCCGGCAACGGCTCGGCGCAAAGCCTGTTGCTATCCACCTGCCGCTGGGCGAAGGTGACCGTTTCGCCGGGGTCATTGATCTCATCGAGCAACGGCTCTACATCTTCGATCCCGAGACCTACGGAGCACGCTACGAAGCGCTCCCACTGCCTGAGGAATACCGGGAACGCGTCGCCGAGGCTCGGGAACAACTCCTGGAAGCAGTCGTGGAAGTGGACGACACACTCTTGGAACGCTACCTTGCTGGCAAGGAGCTGAGCCCGACAGAAATCCGCGCAGCGCTGCGACAAGCCACGCTCCAGCGACGGATTGTCCCCGTCTGCTGCGGCTCCTCGCTGCGGAACATCGGCGTTCAGCTCCTGCTGGATGCTATCGTGGAGTACCTCCCCTCACCGCGGGATATCGGACCAGCACGCGGATACGCCGTGACCAACGGTTCTGAAGCCACAGAGATTCGCCCTCCCGAGGACGATGCCCCGTTTGCTGCGCTCTGCTTCAAGGTGCTCAGCGACCCGTACGTTGGGCGCCTGACATTCCTGCGCATTTACTCCGGAAGCCTCCAGCCTGGACGGTCGCTGCTCAATCCCCGGGTCGGGAAACACGAGCGGCTCCACAAGCTCCTCCGCATGTACGCGAACCGTCGCGAGGAGCTCCCCGAAGCGCAAGCCGGCGACATTATCGCCGTTCCAGGACTCCGCTTCAGCCGTACGGGGGACACGCTCTGCGATCCCCATCATCCGCTGCTGTTCGAGCCCATCCACTTCTCTCCACCGGTGATCAACCAGGCAATCGAAGCCCGGAGCGCTGCCGACCAGGAGCGACTGCTGGAAGCACTCCAGCGCCTTGCCGATGAAGACCCGACTTTCGGCTACCGCATCGATGAGGAGACCGGGCAGATCCTCATCAGCGGCGTCGGTGAGCTCCACTTGGAAATCATCGTTGATCGGCTCCAGCGGGAATTCGGGATCCCCACCAAAGTCGGACGCCCCTACGTGAGCTACCGGGAAACCATCACCCGCACGGTCCAACAGGAAGGCAAGTTCGTTCGCCCGGGACAGGGCGGCTCCTACAGCCATTACGGGCATGTTGTGCTGGAGCTCTCGCCAGGGGAGCGGAATAGCGGAATCCGCTTCGAACACGCCCTCACCGATCCCATCCTGCCGCCTGCCTTCATCCCGGCAATTGAGCGAGCAATTCGCGACGCTGCCGCTGTCGGTCCGGTTGCGGGATATCCTGTGGTGGATGTTACCGTGCGCCTCATCGGCGGCTCCTACCGCGAAGGGGAGTCTTCCGAGACAGATTACCAAGCGGCGGCAACCCTGGCCTTCCGCGAAGGTCTGGCTCGGGCAAACCCTGTGTTATTGGAGCCCATCATGCTGGTGGAGGTGCTGACCCCGGAAGAGGCTCTGGGAGATATCCTGGCTGACCTCAGTGCTCGACGCGCTCGGATCGAAGGCATCGAAGTCCAGGGAGCCTTCCACCAGGTACGCGCCCAGGTTCCCCTGGCAGAGATGTTCGGTTACATCACTCACCTGCGCTCCCTCACGCAGGGACGCGGTTCGTACACAATGCTCTTCTCGCACTACGAGCCTGTGCCTCAAAAGGTTGTAGCCAGCGAGAGAGTCTCCGTATAGACAACAGCGGTGTTTGTCGAAACAAGCAGGAACATACCCATGGCGAAGGAGAAATTCGAACGCACCAAACCACACGTCAACGTGGGGACAATCGGTCATGTTGACCACGGGAAGACTACCCTCACAGCTGCCATCACGATGGCATTGGCAAAGAAAGGGCTGGCACAACCACGCACATTTGAGTCCATCGACAACGCGCCCGAAGAGCGCATGCGTGGGATCACCATCAACACGGCTCACGTTGAGTACCAGACGGAGAAGCGCCACTATGCCCACGTAGACTGCCCTGGGCACGCCGACTACATCAAGAACATGATTACCGGGGCAGCCCAGATGGATGGGGCTATTCTCGTGGTGGCAGCAACGGACGGTCCCATGCCACAGACACGCGAGCACATCCTGCTGGCTCGCCAGGTCAATGTGCCAGCAATCGTGGTGTTCCTCAATAAGATCGACGCCGCCGATCCGGAGCTGGTTGACCTGGTCGAGCTGGAGGTACGCGAGCTCCTGAGCAAATACGGCTTTCCCGGCGACGAAGTCCCGGTCATCCGCGGTTCTGCCCTCAAAGCGATGGAAGCAGGGCTGGATCCCAACGCTACCCCTGACGACCCCCGCTTCCAGTGCATCTGGGAGCTGCTCGATGCGATCGATAACTACATCCCGCTGCCGCAGCGTGAAATCGACAAGCCCTTCCTGATGCCCATCGAGGATGTCTTCTCCATTACCGGACGCGGAACCGTGGTGACCGGACGGATCGAACGCGGTGTCGTCCGCCTCAACGATGAGGTCGAAATCATTGGCTTCGGGATGCACAAAAAGACCGTAGTCACCGGGATTGAGATGTTCCGGAAGATCCTCGATGAAGGGCAAGCCGGGGACAACGTCGGCTTACTCCTGCGCGGCATTGAGAAAGATGAGGTCGAGCGCGGCATGGTCGTTGCCAAACCCGGCAGCATTACCCCGCATCGCAAGTTCCTGGCGCAGGTCTACGTGCTCACAAAGGAAGAAGGCGGACGGCACACGCCTTTCTTCAGCGGTTATCGCCCGCAGTTTTACTTCCGGACTACTGACGTGACGGGCACCATCCAGCTGCCGCCGGGTGTCGAGATGGTCATGCCGGGCGACAATGTGGACGGCATGCAAGTCGAGCTGATCAGTCCCGTAGCCATGGAAGAGGGACTCCGGTTTGCTATCCGGGAAGGCGGGCGGACCGTCGGTGCCGGCGTGGTCACAAAAATCCTCGAGTAAATCCCGTGCTCCGGGGATAGCTCCAGGCTGGGGCTATCCCCGGATGCCTTCATGAAGTGTGGGTCAGACTGAACGGAATGCACCCCGACGATGGAGCGGATTCGCATCAAGCTCAAGTCGTACGACCACGTGCTCATCGAGCGCTCGGCCGAGCGCATTGTCCGAACCGTCAAGCAGACCGGAGCGGTGGTTTCCGGTCCGATTCCGCTCCCGACCGAGCGGACACTGTTCAGTGTCAACCGTTCCCCGCACATTGACAAGGAATCGCAGGAACAGTTCGCCATTCGTGTCCACAAGCGCTTGATTGATATCTACAATGCCTCGCCCCGGACCGTCGAGGCACTCATGCGCTTGGAGCTGCCTGCCGGGGTTGATGTCGAAGTGAAGGTCTAGCCGCCATGAGCGTGCTGTTAGGGAAGAAACTCGGCATGACCCAAGTCTTCCTGCCCGACGGGCGAGCGGTTGCCTGCACCGTTATCGAGGCAGGTCCTTGTCCCATTGTGCAGCTCCGCACGCCAGAACGGGATGGCTACGAAGCCATTCAGATCGGCTTTGAGCCGCTGCCGGAGCGGAAAGTCAACCGACCTCTGCGGGGGCACTTCGCCCGGGCAGGCGTCCATCCGCTGCGCTACTTGCGGGAGTTCCGCGTCCCGATTGGCTCGTACCAGGTCGGTGACGTACTAACGGTTGAGCTCTTCGCCCCGGGCGATCGCGTCAAGGTCTCGGGGAAGAGCAAAGGACGTGGCTTCCAGGGGGTTGTCAAGCGGCATGGATTCGCCGGGGTTGGGATGGCTACCCACGGCCAGCACAACCGGGAACGTGCACCGGGGTCCATCGGCTCTTCTTCGTTCCCCTCCCGGGTTTTCAAAGGACTCCGCATGGCGGGGCGGATGGGGAATCGCCGGGTCACAGTCCGGAATCTCGAAGTACTCAAAGTTGTCCCCGAGCACAATCTGCTGCTGCTCAAAGGCGCAGTCCCCGGACCGGTCAATGGGATAGTGGAAATCGTCAAGCTCTGAGCTGCTATGCGTGTTGACCTCTGGGATAAGACCGGAACCATCGTCGGACAGGTTGAGCTGCCGGAGGAGATCTTCGGCATTGAACCGCACGAGCATGCTATGTACCTTGCTGTCCGTGCCTACCTGGCAAACCATCGCCAGGGAACACACAAGGTGAAAACTCGTGCCGAAGTCCGTGGCGGCGGGCGCAAACCGTGGGCACAGAAAGGCACCGGTCGGGCTCGGCATGGCTCGATCCGCTCCCCACTGTGGGTCGGCGGGGGGAAAGTCCACGGTCCGCGACCCCGTGATTACACCATCGAGCTCCCTACCTCCGTCAAACGCCTGGCGCGGAAGTCGGCTCTCTCTCTGCGGACTCGCGAAGGCAATCTCATCGTCGTGCAGGACTTCACGCTGGAGCGCATCAAAACGAAACTCATGGTCGAAGTTCTGCGAAACCTCGGGTTGGTAAACCTCAAAACGCTCATCCTGCTGCCACGGGTTGACAGGACCCTCATCCTCTCAGCCCGCAACCTGCCCTACGTCAAGACAATGCTGGCAGACAAGGTCTCAACGTACCACATCCTGGAACACCAAAAGCTCCTGCTCTTCCAGAGCGCTCTGGAACCGCTGGTTGCATCATTCGGTCAAGGCATTGCCCATGTGGCAGATCATTAGACGACCCATCATTACGGAGAAAGCGCTCAAGCTGCAAGCGCAGCGGCAATACGTCTTCGAGGTTGACCCTCGGGCGAACAAAATTCAGATCAAGCAGGCAATCGAACAGCTCTTCGACGTCAAGGTCGAAAGCGTCCGGACTGTGCGCCTCAAAGGCAAACGGCGCGTCCGCTTCGTTCGGGGACATCGCATCGAAGGACGCCTGCCCTTACGGAAAAAAGCTTACGTGACACTCAAGGAAGGCTACCATATCGACCTGGTCGAGGGTGAAGCAACGCAGCCAGAACAGTAAGGCAACCGAGCCATGGGTATTCGCGTTCTCAAACCAATTACGCCGGGCACACGCTTCTACTCGGTGAGCACCTTCGAGGAGCTCACCACTGACCGCCCCTTCAAGCCCTTGCTGGAGCCGTTGAAGAGTTCGGGCGGCAGGAACAACCTGGGGCGTATTACCTCGCGCCACCGCGGCGGACGCCACAAGCGGCGCTACCGCATTATTGACTTCAAGCGGGACAAGACCGGGATTCCTGCCCGCGTCCTGACCATTGAGTACGATCCGAACCGCTCGGCACGTATCGCCTTGGTCCAGTACGAAGACGGCGAGTACCGCTACATTCTCGCCCCCGACGGGCTCAAAGTCGGCGATGTCATCGAATCTGGACCACAGGCGGAGATCAAGGTCGGGAATGCTCTGCCGCTGTACCGCATCCCTGCCGGAACCTTCATCCACAACATTGAGCTCAAACCCGGCAAAGGTGGTCAGCTGGTCCGCAGCGCTGGGACAGCTGCCCAGCTGATGGGTATCGAAGGGAAGTACGCCATCGTCAAGCTCCCCTCCGGGGAGATGCGTCTGATTCTCTCCCGCTGCATGGCAACGATCGGTCGGGTCAGCAATCCCGACCACGAGAATATCTCCTACGGCAAAGCCGGGCGGATGCGCTGGCTGGGCGTGCGCCCACAGACCCGCGGAATCGCCATGAATCCGGTTGACCACCCGAACGGTGGGGGCGAAGGGCGCTCGAAATCCGGCGGCGGACGCCAGCACCCGGAATCACCGTGGGGACAACTGGCAAAAGGACTCAAAACACGGAAGAAGAACAAGCCGTCAGACAAGTACATCCTGCGGCGGCGGAAGTAAGCCATGGCACGCTCGCTGAAGAAAGGACCGTACGTCCACCCGAAACTGCTCAAGAAAGTGCGCCAATTGAACGCCACGGGCGAAAAGCGCGTCATCAAAACGTGGTCCCGTGCCTCCATGATCCTGCCCGAGTTCGTTGGGCATACCTTTGCCGTGCACAACGGCAACAAATTCATTCCGGTATACGTGACCGAGAACATGGTCGGTCATCGCCTCGGGGAGTTTGCCCCGACGAGAACCTACCGAGGACACTCTGGACACCGGAAAGAGCAGCGTACAGCGGCACGGAAATAGCACAGGAGAGCACTCATGGAAGCCCGAGCCATCGCCCGATATGTCCGCTGCTCGCCGCGGAAGATGCGGCTAGTCATCGATATGATCCGCTACAAGACAGCTGCCGAAGCCCTGGCGCTGCTCCGCCTCTCGCCGAAGCGAGCAGCCCGGTATGCGGAGAAAGTCCTCCGCTCCGCCCTGGCAAACCTTGCCAACAAGCAGGACAACGTCGCCATTGACCCGGGACAGGTTGTCATCACACACGCCTCCGTGGACCCGGGTCCGATGTTCAAGCGAATCCTGCCCGCCCCTATGGGACGAGCCTACTGGATTCGCCGGCGGACCAATCACGTCACGATCGTCGTGGCAACGAAAGAGAATGTCTCAGTAGCCCAGTAGTTGCAGCCGTGGGACAGAAAGTTCATCCAATCGGTTTCCGCCTGGGAATTACCCGGGAATGGGATGCGTACTGGTTCGATGAGAAGCACTTTGCGGAGAAACTCCACGAAGACATTCAGCTGCGCTCGTACCTGAAGCAGCGCCTCAAGCACGCGGGGGTCTCCCGGATTGTCATCGAGCGCAGCGGGAAAGCCGTCACGATCACCATCCACAGTTCCCGTCCCGGGGTCATCATCGGACGCTCGGGGAAGGACATTGCCCAGCTGGAAGAGGAGCTGCGGCAGCTGACCGGCGGGAAAGACATCCGCGTGCGCATCTCCGAAATCAAGCGCCCGGAGTTGGACGCCCAGCTGGTGGCAGAGAACATCGCCCAGCAGATTGAGAACCGGATCTCCTTCCGCCGTGCCATGAAGCAAGCTGTGGCTGCCGCTATGCGGATGGGCGCCGAAGGTATCCGCATCAAGTGCTCCGGACGGCTCGGCGGGGCAGAAATGTCGCGCAAGGAGCAGTACCTGCAAGGGCGCGTCCCTCTCAACACCCTGCGCGCCGATATTGACTACGGCTTTGCAACTGCCTACACGATCTACGGCACTATCGGGGTCAAGGTCTGGATCTGCCGCGGGGAAGTCCTACAACGGCGCTCCGCTCGGGAGCGAGGAGTCTAAGCCATGTTGATGCCGCGTCGACCACGGTACCGGAAAACCCAGCGCGGGCGCGTCCGCGGGAAGAGCTCCCGCGGGGTTCGGCTCGCTTTCGGCTCTTACGGACTCAAAGCGCTCGAAGGCGGCTGGGTCACTGCGCAGCAGCTCGAAGCTGCCCGCGTGGCAATTAGCCGCCACCTCAAGCGCGGGGGCAAAATCTGGATCCGGGTCTTCCCCGATAAGCCCGTCACGAAGAAGCCATTAGAAACCCGCATGGGCGGCGGGAAAGGCAGCCCCGAGCTCTGGGTCGCTGTCGTCAAGCGAGGACGCATCCTCTTCGAAGTTGACGGCGTCTCTCGTGAGGTTGCCCATGAAGCCCTCCGCCTGGCTTCCCATAAGCTGCCGCTGAAGACGAAAATTGTCGAACGGCTGGAGCTCTCCGTTGCGCCATGAAGCCCCGGAAAGCATCGGACCTGCGCCAGCTAACCACAGAAGAGCTGCGGCAGCTCCTGCGTGAGACGGAAGCGACGCTGCAGAAGATGCGCTTCCAACACGCCCTCAAACAGCTGGAAAATACCGCTGCTTTGCGAACACTCCGGAAGGATATCGCACGTATCAAGACCATCCTCCACGAGCGCGGAATACGGCTATGAGCACACCAGAGCGCATGGAACACCCCGAACAGCATGTGCCAGAACCGGCACCTCCAGAGCCGGCAGCCGGAACGGCTCCGGAGAGTACCTCAACACCGCATCCGGTCCACTACGGACGGCGCAAGGTGCGCATCGGTCGAGTCGTCAGCGACAAGCCGCAGAAGACCATCGTTGTCGCCATCGAGCGCAATGTCATGCACCCGGTCTACAAGAAGACATACAAGCGCACCACGAAAGTTATGGCGCACGATGAACACAATCAGTGCCGCGTGGGCGATATTGTCAAAATCGTCGAATGGCGTCCCTTGAGCCGTCGCAAGCGCTGGATGTTGGTGGAAATCCTGCAGCGGTCTCACCAACTCGGACAGGAGGGTGAGCTATGATTCAGCAGGAATCGAACCTGGTTGTCGCCGATAACTCGGGCGCGAAAGTTGTGCGCTGTATCCGCGTCCTGGGCGGGAGCAACCGTCGCTATGGAACCGTCGGAGACGTCATCGTGGTCTCGGTCAAGTCCGCTGTCCCCCACTCCGGCGTCAAAAAGGGGGAAGTCCACCGTGCCGTCATTGTGCGAACCCGCAAGGAGATTCGTCGTAAGGATGGCACCTATGTCCGCTTCGACGACAATGCGGTTGTCCTTCTGACTCCCGCCGGCGAACCTCGGGGAACGCGCGTGTTTGGACCTGTTGCCCGAGAGCTGCGGGAGAAGAACTTCATGAAGATCATCTCGCTAGCGCCGGAGGTCGTGTAAGTTATGCATACTCACACTGCGATGGGGCTCAAGATCAAGCGCGGGGATACCGTCATGGTCATCGCGGGCAACGATAAGGGTAAAATCGGCAAAGTACTGGCTGTCTACCCGAAGACGATGCGGGTGGTGGTCGAAGGGGTCAACGTGCGCAAAAAACACGTCCGTCCCAGCCCCCGCTACCCGCAAGGTGGCATTATCAGCAAGGAAATGCCTATCCACTACTCCAACGTCATGCTCATCGACAGTAATGGGCGCCCCACACGGGTGAGCATCCGCCGTGTGGAGCGAGACGGCAAAATTGTCCGCATCCGCATTGCAAAGACCACAGGCGAAGAGATTCCGTAAGGTACGGCAATGGCACGCACGAAACGGAAACTGGTTGAATTCAAACCCGAAGGACCACGCCTTGAAGAATACACCGGTCCGGTACCGCCCCCGCGACTGTGGCTCTACTACAAAGAGCACATCGTCCCGACGCTCATGAAGCGTTTCGGGTATCGTTCCATTATGCAGGTACCCAGACTGGAAAAGATCGTGATCAACATGGGCGTTGGGCGGGCAACACAGGATATCCGCATTCTGCAAGAGGCATTCAACCATCTGGAACTGATTGCTGGGCAGCGCCCTGTGGTGACGTACGCCCGCAAGTCCATCGCGAACTTCAAGCTACGAGCGGGCATGCCGATCGGCTGCATGGTCACCTTGCGGCGTGCCCGTATGTACGAATTCCTCGACCGCTTTATTAACATCGCCGTCCCCCGCATCCGGGACTTCCGAGGCTTCCCGGACAAGAGTTTCGACGGGCGCGGCAATTACACGGTCGGCATCAAGGAGCAGATCATCTTCCCAGAAATTGATGTGGACAAGGTCAACCACATTCTCGGCATGGACATTACGTTCGTGACAACAGCTCCAACAGACGAAGAGGCGTACGCCCTGCTCAGCGAATTTGGCTTCCCGTTCCAGAAGCGGAGCTAGAAGCGATGGCGAAAATCAGCGTCGTTGCCCGGAATGAAAAGCGGAAACGCCTGGCACAGAAATACGCTGCCCTTCGCGAGCAGCTCAAGCGTGAAGGGCGGTGGGAAGAGCTGCACAAGCTTCCGCGGAATAGCTCGCCTGTGCGCATCCGCAACCGGTGCTTCGTGACCGGGCGCGGGCGAGCAGTATTCCGCAAGTTTGGACTCTGCCGGATCGTCTTCCGGCAGCTCGCTCTAGAAGGCAAAATCCCTGGTGTGCGTAAGGAAAGCTGGTAAGGCGGGAGCAGACTATGGCAGTTGTCAGCGATACCATCGGCGATTTCCTGACGCGTCTTCGAAATGCCTACCGAGCCCGACACCGGACGGTAGAAGCCCCGGCATCGCGGCTGAAAATTGCCATCGCCGCAATCCTGAAGGAGTGGGGCTACATTGCGGACTACGAATACCTCGAAGACAACAAGCAGGGCATTGTCCGGATGAAACTCCGCTACGTCAACGGGCAGCCAGCGCTCCGGGAAATCACGCGGGTGAGCAAACCCGGGCGCCGCGTTTACGCCGGCGCCGATGAGCTCCCGCGGGTCAAAAACGGGTTGGGGATCGCTATTGTCTCGACCTCTCGTGGGGTCATGACTGATAAGGAAGCCCGCCGCTTGGGCATTGGTGGAGAGATCATCTGTACGGTCTTCTGACACCGCAGGCACCATGTCACGGATTGGGAAAAAGCCGCTGCCAATTCCTGCTGGAATCCACGTTGAGCTCCGTCCCGACAGCCTAGTAGTCCGTGGACCGAAAGGCGAACTCTGCGTCCCACTGCCGGCAGGTATCCAGTGCCAACTCAAAGATGGAACGCTGGTCTTTACCCGGAGCAGTGAAGAGAAGAAGGTCAAGGCAGCTCACGGGCTGGCTCGCGCGCTGACCGCTGCAGCCCTGCAGGGAGTCACCCAAGGCTTCACACGCACCTTGCAGATCGAAGGCATCGGTTATCGAGCCGAGCTGCGGGGTCAGAATCGGTTGCTGCTCACGGTTGGATACTCCCATCCGGTACTGTTCATCCCCCCCGACGGCATTACCCTCACCGTGCCTGCTCCGAACACGATCCACGTTTCCGGCATCGACAAGCAACTGGTCGGGGAGGTTGCTGCCCGCATCCGGGCAATCCGTCCCCCTGAACCGTATAAGGGCAAAGGTATCCGCTACGAAGGCGAATACATCCGTCGGAAAGCTGGCAAGGCAGCAGGTCGGTAATGTGGGATGGGGTCATGGACATCCGGCACAAACAGAGGCTCAAGCAACTGCGAAGGCATCGGCGGAAGCTTCGGGTGCGGAAGAAGATCTTCGGCACAGCCGAGCGCCCTCGGCTCAGCGTCTATCGGAGCCTGAAGCACATCTATGCGCAAATCATCGATGATGAGCGGGGACATACGCTCGTCTCGGCTTCGACGCTAGACCGGGAAATCCGACCGCTCGTTGCAGGGGTCCGTCCAAAAAAGGCGCAGGCAGAAATTGTCGGACGGATCCTTGCCGAACGCGCCCTCAAGTTGGGTATCCAGAAAGTTGCCTTTGATCGCAACGGGTACAAGTACCACGGGCGTGTCAAAGCGCTGGCGGAGGCAGCCCGCCAGGCAGGATTGCAATTCTGAGAAGTGAGACTGGGAAAAAGCACTCGCGATGGGACGCTTTCTGAAGACACCACGGCTCCGAGTGCCAGCCGAACTGGAACTCAAAGAGAAGCTCGTCTACGTTGGGCGAACTGCTAAAGTGGTCGCTGGCGGACGCCGTTTTAGCTTTACAGCCCTCGTCGTCGTCGGCGACGGCAACGGACATGTCGGCTTCGGCATGGGGAAAGCCTCCGAGGTCACCGACGCCGTCGCAAAGGCAACGGAAGCTGCCCGCAAGAGTATCATCAAGGTGCAGCTCCACGGGACGACAATCCCCCATGAGGTGTTTGCCAAGTACAAGGCGGCAAAAGTCCTCCTGCGCCCTGCTGCCCGAGGAACCGGGGTCATCGCTGCCGGCGGCGTCCGCGCAGTCCTGGAACTGGCGGGCATCCAGGATGTGCTGACCAAATGCCTCGGCTCGACCAATCCGCACAACGTCGTGAAAGCCACATTGAAAGCTCTGATGATGCTCGAAGACGCCCACTCTGTGGCACGGCGTCTGGGAATCCCTGTGGAAAAACTGCTCTCAGGTCAACGGCAGGCAGAACACCATGGCAGCGAAGCTCAAGATCACGCAGGTACGTAGTATCATCGGTGCCCAGGAAAAGCAGAAGCGTACTATCCGGGCGCTCGGACTGGGGCGTCCGAACTGGAGCGTCATCCAGCCGAAGAACCCGCAAATCCTGGGCATGATCGCCAAAGTCAAGCACTTGGTTCGGGTCGAAGAGCTCACGGAGCCAGACACGCCATGACAGTCCACATCGGTTCTCTGCATCCAGCACCGGGCTCACGCAAGAGACCCAAACGCGTCGGACGTGGGGTTGGGTCCGGGCACGGACGGACGGCAACGCGGGGACACAAAGGGCACAAATCCCGGTCAGGCTTTTCCCAGCCGCCCGGCTTCGAAGGCGGGCAAATGCCCTTGCATCGCCGGCTGCCGAAACGAGGCTTCCGGAACCCACTGCGGGTCGTATACCAGGAAGTCAACGTCGGACGGCTCCAAGAGCTCGTCGAAAGCGGTCGGCTCCGTGCCGGAGCCGTCGTTACCCCAGAGTTGCTCTACCAGCTCAAGGTCATCCGGAAGCGGAGCGAGCCGGTGAAAATTCTAGCAGACGGGGAACTGAGCGTCCCCCTCGAAGTCCACGCCCACCGGTTCTCCGCAGCAGCACAGCAAAAAATCATGTCAGCCGGCGGGAAGGTTGTCCTCCATGGCACGGTTCGTTGAAACACTAAAGAACATCTGGCGCATCGAGGAGCTCCGACAGCGCATTCTCTTCACGCTCGGGGTCCTCATCGTTGTCCGTATTGGCAGTCACATTGCCTTACCGGGGGTCGATGTCTACGCCTTGGAGCAAGTCTCCGGCCTGGGGATGGATAGCACCCTCTTCGGGCTCTACGATCTCTTCGTGGGGGGTGCCTTTTCCAACGCTGCTATCTTCGCTTTGGGCATCATGCCCTACATCTCCGCTTCCATCATCCTCCAGCTGGCTGCTGCTGTCATCCCAGAGGTCCAGCGCCTCCAGCGGGAAGGGGAAGAGGGACGGCGCAAGATCAACCAGTACACTCGCTACCTGACTGTGCTCATCGCTGCGCTCCAAGCATGGGGTGTGAGTATCAAGCTGACAAGCATGCAAGTCCCCAACGGAGGTCCAGTTGTCCCGCATCCCGGGCTGGGCTTTACGCTGAGTGCCATTGTCTTCATGACCGCCGGGACAATCTTCCTGATGTGGCTCGGGGAGCAAATCACCGAACGCGGGATTGGCAATGGGATTTCGCTCATCCTCTTCATCGGCATTATCGCCCGCCTGCCAGTGGCACTTGCCCAGGAAATCCAGCTCATCAGTGTTGGCTCCCGGCTCTGGGTAACCGATGTCATCATCCTCGCCCTCCTGGCAGCCATCGTCACCGCCGTGGTCTACGTCACCCAGGGAATTCGGCGCATTCCCGTCCAGTACGCCCGGCGCGTAGTGGGGCGGAAAGTGTACGGGGGGACCACCCAGTACCTGCCCTTGCGTGTCAACACCGCTGGGGTCATGCCGATCGTCTTCGCCCAAGCCATCCTGTTCATCCCGGCAACGATCTACACCTTCTTCCCCGAGAGCCGCTTTCTGGAAAACATGGCAGCGCTCTTCAGCGAGCGTTCCTTCATCTACGCCCTGGTCTACAGCGCCATGATCGTGTTCTTCGCCTACTTCTACACCGCCATTGTGTTCAATCCACGGGAGGTCGCTGACACCATCAAAAAGCAAGGTGGCTTCATCCCAGGCATCCGCCCAGGAGCACCGACAGCGGAGTACATCGACCGGGTGCTGACCCGCATTACCCTGCCGGGTGCACTGTTCCTGGCAGTGGTTGCAATCCTGCCGGTGTTTGTCCACAATGTGCTCAGCGTCCCCTCGGAGCTCGCCTCTTTCTTCGGTGGGACAAGCCTGTTGATTGTTGTCGGGGTAGCGCTGGATACCCTCCAGCAGATCGAATCCTACCTCCTCATGCGGCACTACGACGGTTTCATGAAGAGCGGGCGTCTGCGCGGGCGCGGCATCGGGGTGACACGAGGGTATTGATGGCACTGCTGCCAACCATAGTGACCTCGGCATGGAGCAAGCTGGAGCAGGCGGCACGGGTTCTCTCCGAAGTACTCCAGCGCATCCGTAAAGAGCTGCGTCCCGGGGTAACGACACTGGAACTGGATGCCCTTGCCGAAGAGCTCATCCGCTCGGCCGGGGCAGAGCCTGCCTTCAAAGGATACGTCGTCGATGGGAAACGGTACCCTTACACGCTCTGTATCTCGATCAACCACGAAGTCGTGCACGGGATGCCAAGCGCCGAGCGACGGCTGCAGGAGGGAGAGATTGTCTCCATCGACTGCGGTGTGCGCAAAAACGGCTACTACGCCGATGCTGCCTTTACCGTTGGGATCGGACAGATCAGCCCCGAGGCAGAACAGCTCCTCCGCGTTGCCGAAGAGGCTCTCTGGCTAGGGATTGAGCAGGCTACCCCGGGACGGCGTGTTTACGACATTGCCGCTGCAATTCAGCGCCATGTTGAGCGTCATCGGTACTCCGTCGTCCGGGAATTGACTGGTCACGGGATTGGGCGACGCCTCCATGAGGCACCTTCGGTGCCGAACTTTGTGCCGACAGGAAGCTGGCGCTGGCGCTTTCCCAATGAGCGCCTCCGTGAAGGGCAAGCCCTGGCAATCGAACCCATGATTACGGCTGGACTTCCTGAGGTACGCGTCGCCCCTGATGGGTGGACCGTCTACACTGCCGATGGCTCGCTTGCAGCGCATTTTGAGCATACGGTGCTCGTTGCCAATCCACCACAGGTGCTGACCCAGTGGTAGCCATGCCGAAGGAACAGCCTATCCGGGTTGACGGCATCGTTGAGGAAAGCCTCCCGGGCACGCAGTTCGTCGTCCGGCTGGATAATGGACACAAAGTCATTGCCCACATCTCGGGCAAGATGCGTCTGAACTACATCAAAATCCTGCCCGGAGACCGGGTAACACTGGAGCTGTCGCCCTACGACCTGACGAAAGGGCGCATTATCTACCGCTACAAGTAGCACAAGCCCTTCTGCACGGATGAAAGTCCAGGCTTCGGTCAAACGGCGACATCCCGACGACAAGATCGTGCGCCGCAAAGGGCGTATCTACATCATCAACAAGAAAAACCCCCGCTTCAAGCAGCGTCAAGGCTAACAACGACGAGGGGTGCCGATGGCACGCATTGCCGGTGTTGACCTGCCGAAGAACAAGCGCGGTTTTATCGCGCTTACCTACATCTACGGCATCGGGCGGACTCGGGCGCTGGAGGTCCTCAAACGGGCAGAGGTGGACCCGATGAAGAAGGTCATGGAATGGACCGACGAGGAAATCGCCCGGATCCGTTCCGTCATCCAGGATTACAAAGTCGAAGGGCAGCTCCGCAGTGAGGTGCAAATGAACATCAAGCGCCTCATTGATATCGGCTGCTACCGCGGGCTGCGCCACAAGATGGGGCTGCCCGTCCGCGGACAACGAACCCGGACCAACGCCCGCACCCGCAAAGGGAAGCGGAAGACCGTTGCCGGTAAGAAGAAGGCGGTCAAGAAGTAGGACAATTCAACCCAGCGCACTATGGCAGCACCCAAGGGCAAACGGACAAAGAAGAAGACTGTCACCGACACGCACGGACGAGTCTATATCCAAGCAACCTTCAACAACACTATCGTCACCGTCACGGACCCGTACGGCAATGTGCTCACCTGGTCATCCGGTGGTCGGATTGGCTTCCGCGGAACAAAGAAAAGCACTCCGTATGCTGCCCAGCTGGCTGCCGAGCGCGCCGCCCGGGAAGCTTACGAAATGGGGCTGCGTAAAGTTGATGTCATCGTCAAAGGACCCGGTGCCGGACGCGAAGCCGCCATCCGTGCTGTTGCCCAAGCTGGACTGGAAATCCTCTCCATCATCGATGCAACTCCCGTCCCCCACAATGGGTGCCGACCTCCGAAACGGCGCCGTGTCTGAACAGTCAGGTCCCACAATCCCGTGCATGCAATGACAACTGAGCTGTTGATGCCGGAGCGCATCCTGATTGACCCGAGCTCCACCCCATTCCATGCGAAATTCATCCTCCAGCCTCTTGAGCGGGGCTATGGCACGACACTCGGCAATGCTCTCCGGCGCGTGCTCCTGTCTTCCATCCCCGGTGCCGCTATTGTGGGCGTCCGTATCAGTGGCGTCCAGCATGAATTCCAAACCATCCCTGGCGTCGTTGAAGATGTCGTGGAAATCTTGCTCAATCTCAAGCAGGTCCGGCTGCGCTTGCTGATGCCAGAACGTCCCGCCCGTGTGCGGCTGAACCTGCGCGGTCCGAAAGAATGGACAGCCGCCGACATTCAAACTGCCTCGGCAGAAATCGAGGTGCTCAACCCCGAACTCCACATTGCTACCCTTGCCGAGGATGCCTCTCTGGAGGTCGAGCTGCGCATCATGCGTGGGCGGGGCTATGTCCCCGCTGAGGAAATCCAACTGGAAGATGCCCCCGTCGGCATGCTCCCTGTCGATGGGCTTTTCTCCCCAATCCGGCAGGTTGCCTTCCACGTGGAGCCCTTCCGCGTTGGACGCCGGACAGACTACGACCGGCTCATCCTGGAGGTGAAGACCGATGGCAGTATCACGGCGCAAGATGCTGTCCGCTACGCCGCGCAGCTACTTCAGCAGCATCTGCAACTCTTCTTCACGCTGCCGGCTGTCGTCGCCCTCGAGGAGGAACGGACCTCCATCCCTGCAGCCGAAACTGAAGAACCCGCCTCCTCCACGGCTCAGTCTCTGCACACCCCCATTGAACACCTTGGGCTGAGCTCTCGAACACTCCACCGGCTGCTCTCGCTGGGGATCAAAACCATCAACGAGCTGGTCCGCTGGACCCCGGAAGAGCTGCAGCGTGAGCGCGGCATTGGTCCACGGGCAGTAGAAGAAATCCAACACGCTCTGGAACTCTATGGGCTTCGCCTAGGGATGAGTCCAGAGGAGCTCGAAGAACGGGCACGGTAAGGTCGGACAGCGAGCAGAAGTCAGATGCGCCACCGGGATAAAGTCAAGAAGCTGAAACGGACGCGCAGCCATCGGAAAGCGCTCCTATGCCACCTGGCAACCGCCCTTATCTTGCACAAACGCATTGTCACAACGGAAGCGAAAGCCAAAGCGCTGCGCCCATTTGTGGAGCGCCTCATCACCCGCGCCAGGAAAGCCGTGCTCCGGGAGCGCTCAGGGCAGCTACCCGCTGGATGGAGTGTTGACCTCCACCAGCGGCGCTTTGTCGGACGCTTCATCCGAGATACGAAAGCCTTACAGGAGCTCTTTGGCACCATTGCCCCGAAGGTTCTCGAGCGTCCTGGCGGCTACACTCGCGTTGTCAAGCTGGGACTGTATCGGCGCGGAGACGGCGCCCGCATGGCGATGATCGAGCTTGTTGACTGGGCAGCTCTTGCTGAAACTGCCCCACACCAAACCGAAACGGTCACGGCATCGTAGCCGGTTCCAATGGGGTAACCTTCGCGGCACGCCTCTATGCCAGCGCGGCTTCCCCGGCACAGTTCCCCGAGACGCCCTACCCCGAAATTGCCTTCGTTGGGCGCTCCAATGTCGGGAAATCCTCCCTCCTCAACCGGTTACTCCTCCAGCGGCGCCTGGCGCGCGTGAGCCGCACACCTGGATGCACACGGACGGTGAACTTCTACCTGGTGGACAATCGCTGGATGTGGGTCGACCTCCCCGGTCTGGGCTATGCCGTCGTTGCCCAGCAGCAGCGCCGACTGTGGGCGCAGCTTATCCGACACTACCTCGAACACCGCCCACAGCTGCGCCTGGTGTGTGTCCTGGTTGATTCCCGCCACGACCCCAGCCCGTGGGATATGGCAGTGATGGAGCTGCTGGAAAACCGGCAACGTCCCTTCGTAGTGGTTCTGACCAAGTGTGACAAACTCTCGCACCCCGAACTCCAGCAGCGTACAGCCCAGCTGCAGGAACTTCTCCAGCACTGCCGATACATGGTTGAGATCCTCCCGAGCTCTGCCCGCTCCGGACTAGGACGGGAGGCTCTGCTTGCGATCATTCGGCGATATTGTCTGGCACCTGTAGAATAGGGCGGACCCTCAATGGAACATCCCCTGGTCGGCATCGTCATGGGCAGCGAGTCGGATTTGCCGATCATGCAAGAGGCTGCTGAAGTATGCCGGGAGTTTGCCGTTCCGTACGAAATGCGGGTTCTCTCTGCCCACCGAACACCGTGGGACATGGCATGGTACGGGAAGACCGCTCATCAACGTGGGCTCAAGGTCATCATTGCCGGTGCAGGTGGCTCGGCTCACCTTCCCGGCATGCTCGCTGCTTTCGCTCTCATCCCGGTTATCGGGGTACCAATCCCCTCGCGGTACCTGCAGGGGGAAGACTCGCTTTTGTCCATCGTGCAAATGCCGGCAGGCATCCCGGTTGCAACCGTAGCGATCGGCGGCGGGCGTAACGCCGGCTTGCTTGCGGTGCAGATTCTGGCAACCTCCCGACCAGAGCTGCTGGAAAAACTCCGCCAGTATCGGGAGCATCTGGCTGAATCCGTGCGGCAGAGCAACCTCTCCAATCCCGCCTTTACCCCAATCGTCCTCCCTCCCGGATGGGATGAGCCCCCACCGTGGGAGCAGAGCTGAGGTCAAACCATCCGGTAGCGCTTCGAGGCGCTCTTGCCATGCCGTTGTTCTCCGTCATCCTCTGCACGTATAACCGCGCGCGACTGCTTCCCCGAGCATTGCGCTCTCTCCTGCACCAGCACTGGCAGGACTGGGAAGCACTACTCATTGACGACGGCAGCACTGATGCCACCCCGCTTCTTTTGGCTGCTGCCGCTGCGGAGGAGCCACGTTTCCGCTTCTTCCGTATCTCCCATCGAGGAGCTGGTGCTGCCCGCGCGTTCGGTGTGCGTCGTGCCCAAGGGAGCTTCATCACCTTCTTGGACTCCGACGATGAGTACTTGCCAGAACACCTGGAGAAACGAGCGATATTTCTGCAGCAGCACCCCGAGGTAGACTTCCTCCACAGCAGTGCCGAGGTCGTGGGGAACCCATTCGTTCCAGACCGGCACAATCCCCGGCGCTGGATCCCGGTGAGTGCCTGCGTTATTGGAGGGACCTTCGTTATCCGGCGCACACTGCTGCTCCAGCTTGGGTACCCGAGCCGGCGCTTCGCCGACGACGCAGCACTCTACGAACGAGCTCTCCGCGCCGGTGCCCGTATCGCATTCATTGACGTTCCAACCTACCGATACTACCGGACTACACCGGACTCCCTCTGCACGCAGTACGGCAATGTTTCCCTCTCCCCTGCAGTGCAATGAAGTCTCCGGAATTCCAGGAAGTGCAGCGAATGGCAGAGGTGCTGCGCCGCCTCCGCGCTGAGTACCCCAATGCCCGCATCCGACTCCGCTTCCGCAATCCGTTCGAGCTGCTGGTAGCGACGATCCTCTCGGCACAATGTACGGACGAGCGGGTCAACCAAGTCACCGAGGTGCTCTTCCAGAAGTACCGTACGCCCGAGGACTACCTGAAGGTCCCCCTCGAGGAACTGGAGCGGGATATCTACCCGACGGGCTACTACAAAGCCAAGGCGCGCGCGCTCCGCGCCTGCTGCCAAGCGCTTCTGGAGCGCTTCGGCGGGCAGGTGCCGCACACCCTGGAGGAGCTGACCAGCCTGCCCGGTGTCGGGCGGAAGACAGCCAACGTCGTGCTCGGGGAGTTCTTCGAGCCCCAGGGAATTGTCGTGGATACCCACGTTGCCCGCATTGTGCAGCGTTTGGGCTTTGCGGAGACGAGTAACCGCGAGCATATTGAGCGGCGCCTCATGGAGTTGGTGCCCCGGGAGGAGTGGGTGCGCTTCACCCACCTGATGATTGCTCACGGGCGTGCGATCTGTCGGGCACGGCGCCCGCGCTGCTCTGAGTGTGTGCTCGCGGATCTCTGCCCATCAGCGCACCGGGGATAAGCAGCTGATGCCACCTGTCAGGCGCTGGCATGCAGAGCTTATCCTGCTCGGCATTACGCTCATCTGGGGTGGGACTTTCGCCCTCGTCAAGGGAGCGCTCGCGCTCATCCCGCCCTTTCTCTTCACGGGGATTCGCTTCCTGGTAGCACTCGTGCTCGTGCTCCTCCTGTGGCGTGGCTCATTCCATCGGTGGGAGCCCCAGACATTCCGCGCAGGGCTTGTGTTGGGGATGCTCCTGGCAGGAGGTTTCCTGCTCCAGACGCTTGGATTACTCTTCACCACAGCATCCCGCTCTGCTTTCATCACTGGGGCAACGGTCGTGCTTGTCCCCGTCGTCCAGCTCTTACTCCAACACCGGCGCGTCTTCCTCTGGGAATGGCTCGGGGCGATAACAGCACTGTTTGGGCTGTGGCAGCTTTCATCGCCGCACGTGATGGGCTGGAACCTCGGGGATGTCTTGACAGCCTTGAGCACGCTCTGCTGGGCATTCTACATTGTCGTGCTGGACATGCAGACGCGCCGGCTTTTCGGCACGTTCGGCTCCAGTGTGCAGTTGACCGTCTTGCAGTTCGCCGTCACCGCTGCTGGCGCCTTCCTGGCACACGGTCTGACAGCCCCCGTGATTGAGTTTTCTCCGCCGGAAGCCTGGTGGCGGTCGCCCACTGTCTGGCTTGCTCTGGGCTATACTGCCGTGCTGGCATCGGTTGTTGCGACGCTGGCACAGACGCACTACCAGCGCTACACCACACCGGTCCGTGCAACGCTGATTTACGCGCTCGAGCCCGTATTTGCTACCGCCATTGCGGGGCTGATCTTACAGGAGCACCTTCTACCGCACGAAGTTCTCGGTGCGGCAGTCATTCTCCTGGGGGTTGTGCTCGCCCAATTTCCCCGAGTGCGTCTTTCGGAAGCCCTGCAACGATGAGCCTGCAGAGGAAAGCAGAGCTCCGGCGTATCGCGCTCGAACGTCGGGCAGCCTTACCAGAAGCGCGACGGCGCGACTTCTCCGCTCGCATCTGCCGGTATGTCCTTGCCCATCCCTGGATTCAGCAGGCGCAGAAAGTACACACGTACTGCTCCTTCGGCACGGAGGTGGAGACGCACACGCTCTGCCAGTGGCTCCTCCAGCTCGGCAAGCGTGTCGCTGTCCCTGTGGTCGTCGGGACAGAACTGCGCCACGCCTGGATTTCTGCTCAGACCCGCTTCCGTTCCAATCGGTGGGGTATTCCAGAACCGGAGGTCAGCCCAGAGGAGCTCCTGCCCGCGGAAGCCCTGGGACTCGGCGCACACGATGTGGTACTCGTCCCCGTTGTGGCTTACGACCGATGGCTCCACCGGCTGGGCTACGGGCGGGGCTACTATGACCGCTTCCTCAGCCTTGTCGCTGCTCGCCGCATCGGACTGGCATTCTCCGTCCAGGCGTTCGATATGCTCCCACACGGAGCTCACGACCTCACTCTCGATGCCCTCATCACCGAAGAGGGGATCCTCTACCCACCGTGAGCGCGGTGCTGGAAGGCTTGCTCAGAAAAGCCCTATTTTTGTGCCCGTTCCACACACGGTTGTCACTGATGACACCCAAGCTCCTCTTGCCGGATATCCCGCAGTTGCATCGCCTGGAGGTCTACCTGCAGCACGGCGGATACGATGCCTTCCGGAAAGCTCTGCAGATGACCCCGGAGGAAGTCATCGAGGAGGTCAAGCGCTCAGGACTGCGGGGACGCGGCGGTGCATGCTTCCCAACAGGGCTCAAGTGGAGCTTCATGCCGAAGGACACCGATAAGCCCAAGTACCTCGTAGTCAATGCCGACGAGTCTGAACCTGGCTCCTTCAAGGACCGCCAAATCCTCGAGCACAATCCCCACCAGCTCATCGAGGGCATTCTCATTGCCGGCTATGCGATGGGTATCACGAAAGCGTTTGTCTACATCCGCGGTGAGTACCACCGCTGGTACCGCCTCCTGGAACAAGCCCTCCGAGAGGCGTATGAGAAGGGGTTGGTCGGGGAACGCATGCGCCAGACCTTCGGCACTGCCTACAGCCTCGATATTGTGCTCCACAAAGGCGCCGGCGCTTATATCTGCGGCGAGGAAACAGCGCTGATGGAGTCCATCGAAGGCAAGCGGGGCTATCCACGCTTCAAACCACCGTTCCCTGCCCAACGGGGACTCTGGGGCATGCCGACAACTATCAACAATGTGGAGACCATAGCCGCTGTGCCAGCCATCATCCGCTTGGGAGGGGCAGAATATGCCAAAATCGGGGCGCCAGGGCATCCCGGTACGATTCTCTACGGACTCAGCGGGCACATCAATCGCCCGGGCGTCTATGAACTGCCGACCGGGACGCTGCTGACAGAGCTCCTCTTCGAAGTCGGCGGCGGCATTCCCGGAGGTAAGCGGGTCAAAGCCGTCATCCCTGGCGGGAGCTCTATGCCGCCCCTGCGCGGCGATGAAATCGAGGGCGTGCACATGGATGAGGAGTCGCTCAAACAGCTGGGGACGCACATCGGAACGGCGGGGATCATTGTCATGGACGAGGACACCGACCTGGTCCGCGTCACTTGGCGCATTGCCCGCTTCTACCACCACGAATCTTGCGGTCAATGCACCCCGTGCCGCGAAGGCTGCGGCTGGCTGGAGAAAGTGCTCCATCGCTTCCTTGTGGGCGAGGCAACCTCGCACGATGTGCAGCTCCTCGTGGACATCTGCAACCAGATGGAAGGTAACACTATCTGCGCTCTGGCTGACGCCGCTGCCTGGGCAGTGCGTGGCTTCGTCACGAAGTTCCGCGAAGAGTTCGAGGCACGCTGCAAGCCGCACCGGGAATTTGTCCCGCTCAACGTCGTGCACGGTCTGCGGCGGAGTGCTTTCCCCTTAGGCAAAGAGGTAAGCTCCACCCCGTCATGACCCGCCTGGGGATTTTCGGCGGTAGCTTCAATCCCATCCACCTCGCTCATCTGATCATCGCCGACCGGTTCGTGGAGCAAGTCGGGCTGGAGTGCTGTTACTTCGTTCCGGCAGCGCACCCCCCGTTGAAACCTGCCGGGGCATCCGAACTGGCTCCCGCCCGAGACCGGCTTGCAATGGTTGAAGCTGCCATCGCTGGGCACCCCCGCTTCCGGCTCGATACGTGCGAAATCGAGCGTGGGGGTATCTCATACACGTTCGACACCGTCGTCTTCTTCCGGCAACGCTTTCCCGACGCAGAGCTCTACCTCCTGATTGGGGCTGACCAAGTGCTGGAATTCCACCTTTGGCACCGGTGGAAGGAGCTCCTCCAGCTGGTCCGGCTCTGCGTTGCGCCGCGCCCGAGCGTTCCGCGGGGAGAATTCCGCCGGCGGCTGTCTCGGCTCCGGGCCGCAGCACCAACTCTCCTGGAGGTGCCCTTGCTGGAGATTTCCTCTACCGACATCCGTCATCGGCTTGCCCGGGGACTCTCCGTACGTTATCTGGTTCCCGAGCCGGTTTGGCGCTACATCTCTGAGCACGAGCTCTATGCAGCTCCGTAGGCTTGCACTTCACACCTTGCTCGCCCTGGTTGCTGCCAGCATGGTGTTCCCGCTGGCGTGGATGCTCCTGCTGTCGCTGCGGCAGTACCCGGAACAGTACGAAAGCTTCTGGGCTTTACTGACTGCACCGACGACGCTGGCAAACTACCATGACTTACTCCACACAACCAGCTTCGGACAATACGTGCTCAACTCCGTCCTGGTTGCAGGGACAGTGACTGCCGGGAATGTCCTCTTCGGTTTCACTGCAGGCTATGCCCTTGCGCGTTACGCCTTCCCAGGCAGAGCTCTGCTCGAAGCCTCCGTCCTTGCCGTACTGCTCATCCCGGCGCATATCTTGATGCTGCCGCTCTACCGCATGATGACAGCCCTGGGATGGATTGACACGTACTGGGCGCTTATCGTGCCGTGGCTTGTCGGCGGAGTGAGCGTCTTCATGGTGCGACAGTACCTGCTTTCCGTGCCCCGAGACCTTGAGGACGCGGCTCGCCTCGATGGAGCAGGTCCGTGGAGAATCCTCTTCGGGATTGTCTTCCCGCTGGCACGCCCGGTGCTGCTGATGGTCGCGCTGACGAGCTTCCTGGTCCACTGGAACGCCTTCCTCTTCCCCTTCCTGCTGACCCAGTCGGATGCCCGGCGGACGCTTCCCGTGGGACTCGCCTTCTACATTAGCAAGCAGACCATTGACTGGGGGCACCTGATGGCAGGGGCCACCGTAGCTGCTCTCCCTGCCATTGTGCTCTTCGTGCTCTTTCGACGGACATTCCTCCGCGGCGTCCTCAGCGGGGCGCTCCGGGAGTAATCACAGCGGCTGTAGCTCCCGCAGCTCCTCAAGCCAGAGCCTGACCTGAGCATCGCTGGGCATACGCCAATCCCCCCGCGGCGAGAGTGCAACAGTCCCGACCTTTGGTCCATCCGGCAGACAGGAACGCTTGAACTGGTGGGCAAAGAAACGGTGGTAGAAGAGGCTCACCCACCGCAGGAGCTCTTCTGCCGTGTAGCGCTCTCTAAACGCTAGCTGTGCCAGGAGGAAGATTTTCCGCGGTGCGAAGTGATACCGCAGCATATGGAAGAGCACGAAATCATGGACCTCGAATGGACCTAGCAGCTCTTCGGTTGCTTGCCGGATACGATCTCCGGGAGCCGGAGGGAGCAACTCCGGCGAGATCGGCGTGGCACAGATGTCCTCCACAATGAGGGCAACCTCCCCGCCGAAGAGAGTCTGTCCACACCACTGGACGAGTGTCCGCACCAATGTCTTCGGAACCCCCGCATTGATGGCGTAGAACGAGAGGTGATCCCCACCGTAGGTACACCACCCGAGCGCCAGTTCCGACAGGTCTCCGGTGCCGACCGCGAGGGCTCCGAGCCGATTGGCAAGATCGAAGAGGATTTGCGTGCGTTCTCGGGCTTGGGCATTCTCGTACGTGACATCGTGCACTCCCTCCGGCTGCCCGATATCCTGCAGGTGCTGGTGCAGCGCTGCGGTGATGGGAATGATGTGGAGCGTCACCCCCAGTGCCTGAGCCAGGCGCTGGGCATTGTGTTGTGTGCGCTGTGTCGAACCCGGTCCAGGCATAGACACGGCGTGCACCAACCGGCGCTCCCAGCCCAGGAGGTCCATTGTCGCAGCGGAGACCAGAAGCGCCAGCGTCGAATCCAGCCCACCGGAGATGCCTACAACAACGCCTGTCCGTTCTCCGACATGGAGGAGCCGACGCGCCAATGCACGGGTCTGCAGAGCGAAGATTTCCTCGGCACGCCGCGCCTTTTCCTGGGCATCATCCGGCACAAATGGGGTCGGAGACAGTGGTCGGTAGAGCTGCTCATCCCAACGCTCGGCAATCCGGAGCGGAATGTAACGGTAGCGGCGGCGAGAGACAGAGACGGCAAATGTGCTGTTCTGGAGACGCTCGTTGCGAAGGCGCTCCACATCAATGTCTACCAGCAACAGTTCCGTACGGAGTGAGAACCGGGGACTTTCTGCCAGCAGGAGCCCGTTTTCCGCCACAAGGCTGTGTCCGGAGAAGACCATGTCAGTGGTAGACTCCCAGACTCCGGCGGAGCAGTACGCATACGCTGCCAAACAGCGCCCCGACTGTGACTGCACCAGGAGTCGCCGATACGCTGCTTTGCCCAGTACTTCATTGCTGGAGGAGAGGTTCAGCAGTACCGTTGCTCCAGCCTGCGCCATCTCACTGCTGGGCGGCTGCGGCGCCCAGAGGTCCTCGCAGATTTCTATCCCGATAACCGCACCGGGGAGGTTCTCGATGGGGAAGAGTAGGTCTGCCCCGAAGGCTACGGTCTGCCCTCCGGAGTGGAGCACATCCTGAACACGTTCCCGATCGGAAGCAAACCAGCGTCGCTCGTAGAATTCCCCCGTATTGGGGAGGTAGGTCTTCGGCACAACGCCACAGAGCTGCCCATGCGCAAGAACAGCAGCACAGTTGAAGAGGCGTCCTCCAGCTTCGACCGGAAGCCCCAGAATAGCAATCAGCTGGAGCTGCTCGGTCAGCGGGAGCAAATCCTGCAGAGCTTCCCAGGCAGCGCGGCGCAGTACACTTTCGTAGAACAGATCGCCACACGTGTAGCCCGTCAGGCACAGCTCGGGGAAGAGCACCAGATGTGCTCCGCTCTGGGCGGCCTGGCGCAGCGCTTCGGCAATGCGCCTGGCATTGAAGCTAACATCAGCAACCCGAAGCTCGGGGGAGACGAGTGCAATGCGGAGAAAGCCGTAAGACTCCAGCGGAATGCGCATCCGCTCAATCCAGTCCCTGTGTCGGCGCGGCGGGATTTGAACCCACGACCCCTACCACCCCAAGGTAGTGCGCTACCAGGCTGCGCTACGCGCCGACCATATACTGAAGCGCAGGCAAAATTACGACTCTGCTGACGAGCGCCCTGCTGAAGTAATTTTGTACCCTTCTGCCGTTGAGCCCCTGCAGCTGATGGAAACCCAGGCTCTCTTGCAGCGTCTCTTCCAGCTCCACCGCTTCGGCATTCGCCCAGGCTTGGAACGGATTGAAGCCCTCCTGAGCCGCTTAGGGAACCCTCACCACCGCTACCCTGCCATTCACGTCACAGGCACCAATGGGAAAGGCAGCGTTTGCACGATGCTAGCAGCGGCGCTCCACGCCCAGGGCTACCGGGTCGGACTCTACACCTCGCCCCATTTACAGCACTTCGCTGAACGCATCCGCATTGATACGCGCCCGGTCTCGGACACGGAAATCGCTGCTCTCCTCCCCTGGCTCTTGCAGGAGGCAGAGCACATCGGCGCGACGTTCTTCGAGGTAAGTACCGCCCTGGCTTTTGCCCTCTTCGCTGAGCATGCCATTGACATTGCCGTTGTCGAAGTCGGCATGGGAGGACGATACGACGCCACCAACGTTGTGCTGCCCCTGGTAGCGGTCATTACCAGCATTGACCTTGACCACCAGCAGTGGCTCGGCAAGACGCTCGAGGCTATTGCCTGGCAGAAAGTTGGGATTGTCAAGCCGGGCTGCGGTGCCGTCATTGGGGAACGTCGTCCGGAGCTCCGACACCTCCTTTGCCGGTGGGCAGGAGAAGCCGGTGCCCGTACGGTGGTCTTCCCCTGCCAGGAACTGGAGCTGCTCTGTGCTTCTCCGGAACTGCACCAGCATCTGTGTCTCCCCTCGGGCATGCAGGTCGTGCTCCCTCTTGCCGGAGAGCACCAGCGCTGGAACCTAGCGCTCGTCCTTGCGGTGCGCGAACTCCTTGCCGCCGATTTCCCCTTCAGCGATGCTGCTCTTGCCGAGGGGCTCTGCCGCCTCCGCTCCTGGGGACTGCGAGCACGCTGCGAGCTGCTCCAAGTCCATCCTCCAGTGCTTCTGGATGTAGCCCATAACCCTGCCGGCATTGCTGCGCTGCATCGCACACTCTTGGAACACGGCTACGGCAGCACGCGCTGGAACGTGGTCTTCGGCGCCATGGCGGATAAAGATGTTGCGACAATGCTCCGATTCCTGCACCCATTGACACGGCGCCTCTTCGCCTGTGCTCCACAGACTGAGCGCGCGCTGGCAGTGGAGCTGCTTACCGAGCACGCCCGGCAGGAGGGTTTTGCCCACATTGTGCAAGCCTCAAGCGTTGCCGAAGCAGTGCGTCAAGCCTGGCAGCTCGGGGAAGCACTGCTCATCGTCGGCTCCTTCTATCTCCTTGGCGAAGCACTGCCCGTGGTAGAAGAGCTGTGCCGTGGCAGCGGACAATAGCACTCTGGCTCCTGCTCTTGGCACCGGCGGGCTTGTCTGCCCAGGAGCCTCTGGTTGGTCCTACCCTCCCGCTCATTGTGCACCACGCCGATCGCTTCGTCGGGCGTCAGTCCGATAGCGGTGAGGTCCAGGAACTGCTGGGGAATGTGCGGCTCCAGCAGGGCAACGTCGTCATTTCCTGCGGTGCGGCAACGCAGTACCGAGCCACTGGGGTGGTTCTCCTGCGGCATAACGTTCGCATCGAACAGGGCGAATTGCGTATTGCGGCTCCGCGCATCAGCTACGATCCGGCAGCCGGCATTGCCGTTGCTGACAACGGTGTTGAGATTCGCACTGGAGCCCAGTCCATCAGAGCCCAGTGGGGAGCCTACGATATCCCACGTCGCCAGCTGCTCTTCCGCCGTGCTGTCCGGTACCAGGACGATACGCTCTCCCTCTGGACCGACACGTTGCGCTACGAACGCCTTACCGCCACGACTCATGCCTGGGGCGGCGTATACCTGGAGAGTTCTATCGAGCAGCTCGCTGCCGAAGCCGATACCCTTGTCTATCACCCTGCGGCGGGGCTGCTCCAACTCAGCGGCTCCGTTCTCCTCCGGCGGTGGGCACGCGGCAAGGAGCCACGAGCCGACACCCTGATGCTCTCAGCACAGAGTGTTACCCTTCGCCGTCGGAGTGCGCGCACGCTCTGGGCGTCTGATTCCGTTCTGCTCCTCTACGACACTCTCTGGGCAGCGCGAGCCGAGAGTCTGCTGTGGGACGATTCCCTGGGACGCTTCACCCTCTCAGGGGCTCCCCTTGTCTGGTACGGTAATGCCGAACTCCGTGCCGACAGTATCCAGGGCGTCCTGAGTTCGGAACAGCTCCAGCAACTGTTCTGCACAGGGCAGGCGCGTCTGCGGCTCCACACAGACCTTCCGGGGCGTTCTCACCAGCTGCGGTCGGACACACTCCTGCTGCGGCAGCTCAACGATACGCTTGCCGAGCTAATTGCCTCTGGCAATGCCCGGAGTCTCTACTGTCACCGCACCGCCGACGCAGCACCCGACGGGCTCTTCCGGCATAGCGCCGACCGCATCGAGCTTCTCTTTACCGGAGATAGCCTCCGTCAGGCCCGCTGGCTCGGGGCGGTGTACGGCGAGTACGTGCCCGAACTTCTCGTCGGGGAGCGCTTCTCTGCGTGGACACTGCCCGGCATGGCATGGGTCGAGGAACGCCCACAGCCGATGCCGTGGCGACTCCGCCCACGCTGGCTCCCCTAAGCTCACTCGGCAAAGCGACACGGGAGACGGAGCGCAATGGCAAGCCGCCGCAGGTACTCCTGCCGAGGAATCTCAACGGCTCCCAGACGCCGAGTGTGCGGGTTGAGGTACTGCGCATCGAGCAAGACAAATCCCCGCTGCCGTAAGCGTTCTACCAGAGCAACGAAAGCAACCTTCGAAGCATCGCGCCGGCGCGTAAACATCGACTCCCCAAAGAACGCTCCGCCGAGCGCCACGCCGTAGAGTCCCCCGGCAAGCTCTCCCCCATACCACGCTTCCACCGAATGCGCAACGCCCAGATAGTGCAGCTCCGTGTAGACAGCGATGATCTCCTCGGAAATCCACGAATGGGGTCGCTCGGCACACCCCCGGATAACCGCCTCGAAGGCAGTGTTGACGCGGACCTCATACAGCCCCTTGCGAATGGTCTGGCGCAAAGAGCGGGAAATCCGCACCCCATCCAGCGGGATAATCGCCCGCGGATCGGGCGAGTAAAAGGCAATCTCTCCCGTCTGTGGATCAGCCATCGGGAAGTAGCCCCGCTCGTAGGCTCGCAAGACCAACTCCGGCGTCAGGATGCCCATCCTCGCTTGGAACAGCGTAGCCGGACGTACGGAATCCCGTTGCGACGGCAGGCTTCCTCACGGTCCGTGAGGGGCAGTCCCCAGTCCGCATCATCGTGAACCTCCTCGTACTGGAAATACCCCGTCTGGTCGAGCAGCTGCCGATGGTACTCATCCAGCGCAGGGAAGTCCGTGGCAATGTAGAGCAGCCCATCGGGGCGGAGGACTCGAGCAAATTCTCGTAGCACAAATGGGGTCAGCGCTCGCCGTTTGTGGTGTCGCTTCTTGGGCCAGGGGTCGGGGAAGAGATAGAAAATCCGGGCAATGCTGGCATCTTCCAGAAAGGGCAGCCCATTGACGACACTGTACCACAGTACAGCGGCGTTGGGGACCTGCTCTCCCCGAATCACGCCCGCCAGCCACTCAGCCAGCGCTCTGCGGACCTCGAGCCCGAGGATGTTCTGCTCGGGATGCTGCGAAGCAAAGCGCAGGAGGAAGCTTCCCTCTCCACAGCCGACATCCAGCGCGCAAGGCGGTCTGCCATTGGCGAAGAGCTCACTCCACGAGAGCCGCTCCGGCACCGGCGGATAGCCCGGCGGAACTACGCGCAACTGGCTCCGCGGCACGTACAGATACGCACTCCCGTGATGCCGTCGCCGAGGCAAGGGATACTTCCGGCGGTCAATGTCCATGCCGTCCGGAAAACCTCCTTACAGCACATACCCGAAGAGGGCATCCAGCACCAGAATCGTGGCAGCCGAGGTGGTAAAGGCGCGCACGGTGCTGCGCCCGACTCCCTCGGCGCCCCCCGCTGTTGCAAATCCCTCTGCACAGCCAATCAGCGCGGTTACCCCTCCGAAGACGGCAGACTTGACCAACCCGAGCACCACCTCAGAGGTGCGGAAGAAGCGCTGGATGGACTCAAAGAAAAGTGCCGGGGTGACATCGAACTTCAGTGTCGTCAATACCAGCGCCCCGAGCACAGCCACCACGTTGGAGAAAACTGCCAGCACCGGCATCATCGTCAGGGCAGCCACCACCCGCGGCAGCGCCAGGTAGCGGTTGCGATCTATTGCCATAATCTCCAGCGCATCGAGCTGCTCGGAAACCGCCATTGCCCCAATCTGTGCGGCAATCGCGCCCCCAACCCGGCCGGTGATGACCAAGGCGGTCAGCACCGGTGTCAGCTCGGTGAAGACCACCGTCGCAATCGAGCTCCCCAAATACGGGCGAGCCAACGCCAGCAAGTTGAATTTGTCGAAGAGGTTGGTCGCCTGCAGCGCTGCAATGGCGCCGGTAAAACTCCCAATGAGCAGCACGAGCGGCAAGGAATCTACCCCGAAGACCATCATCTGCTGGACAATCAGACGCCAGTCCTTCGGCAGACGCGGCAAATACCGAAGCACACTCCCGAGTAGGAGCAGTACTCTGCCGAGCCCGCCTACGAAGCGCAGCGTCCAATGCCCGATGAAGCGAATCGGCTCCATTGCTCACAAAATTACGCCACCCTCTTCCCGAAATCCGCAGCCGTAGCGTATTTTTGTTTGCCCCTTGTCAATGCCATGCTGCTCCCACGATGAGCGAGCAACTCCCTTTGCTCGATCCGCCACCGCCCTCGAATGTACACCGAGACAAGCGCCGTCGCTGGGCGGAACGGCGGATTCAGGAGCTGCGCGAGCTCATCCGCCTGCACGACTACTACTACTACGTCGAAGCCCAACCCCGTATCTCCGACCGAGAGTACGACGCTCTCTTCCACGAACTCAAGCAGCTGGAGGCAGAATTCCCCGAGCTCGTCACGCCCGATTCCCCTACACAGCGTGTCGGTGGGGAGCCTCTGAAAGAATTCCCACACGTCCAGCACCGCATCCCGATGCTCTCGCTGGACAACACCTACAGCCGCGAAGAGCTGCGGGAATTCGATCGTCGCGTCCGTGAAGGGCTCGGCGGTCAACCCTACCGGTACGTTGCTGAACTCAAGTACGACGGCGTCTCCGTCAGCCTCCACTACCGCGAGGGCACCTTCGTGCTCGGTGCCAGCCGCGGCGATGGCTACACAGGGGACGATATCACCCAGAACTTGCGCACAATCCGCTCCCTCCCGCTGCGTGTCCAACCTGTTGAGTACCACGGAGTGCCGCTCCGCACCTTTGAGGTACGGGGCGAGGTGTATCTGCTCACGGAAGACTTCCTCCGCCTCAACCGCGAACGGGAACAAGCAGGGGAGCGCCCTTTTGCCAATCCGCGAAACCTCGCTGCCGGCACTCTCAAACTCCTCGACCCACGCGAAGTGGCCAAACGTCCCCTCCGCCTGGTCTGCTACTACCTGCTCACCGATGAGGTCGAGCTCCAGTTTCAAAGTGAAAACCTGCGCCTCCTGCGCCAGATGGGCTTCCCAACTGACCCACACTGGAAGGTTTGCGACACACTGGAAGAGGTCTTCGCCTACGTTGACTACTGGGAAGAAGCACGGGAGCAGCTTCCTTTCCAGATTGACGGCATCGTCCTCAAGGTGGATTCCCTCCGTCAGCAGCAGCAGCTCGGCACCGTTGCCCGGGCACCGCGCTGGGCAATTGCCTACAAGTACGAAGCCAAGAAAGCCACCACGGTACTCGAGGGCATTACCCTGCAGGTGGGACGCACCGGAAAGGTGACTCCCGTTGCCGAGCTGAAACCCGTCTTCCTGGCTGGCTCCACTATCAGCCGGGCAACCCTGCACAATGCGGACTACATCACCAAGCTGGATCTGCGCATTGGGGACACGGTCATTGTGGAAAAGGGTGGGGAAGTCATCCCGAAGATTGTCGGTGTTGTGCTGGAAAAGCGTCCGCCTCAGGCACAGCCGTATCGCTTCCCGACAGTATGCCCCTGTCCAAACCGCCAGCAGCTCTACCGTCCGCCGGGGGAAGTCGACTACTACTGCGACCACCCTGAATGCCCTTGGCAAATTCGGCGCCGCATCGAACACTTCGCTTCCCGGCGTGCCATGGACATCGAAGGCATGGGGGAGCGGGTTGTTGACCAGCTGGTGAGCGCCGGCTTCCTCCGCAACATCGCCGACATTTACGAGCTCCATCGCCACCGCGCACAGCTCCTCGAATTGGAGCGCTGGGGCGAAAAGAGCGTGGACAACCTGCTGTCCGCCATTGAGGAAAGCAAAAGTCGCCCGTACCATCGCCTCCTGTTCGCTCTGGGGATTCGCTTCGTCGGGGAAGAGACTGCCAAGATCCTGGCAGAATCCTTCCCGAGCATGGACCAGCTGGCAGCCGCCTCCATCGAGGAGCTTACCGCCATCCACGGTGTCGGAGAACGCATTGCCGAGTCCGTCTTCCGCTTCTTCCGAGATGAGAACAACCGAGCAATTCTGGAGCGACTGCGCCGAGCAGGATTGCGCTTCGCTGCCGAAGCCCCGAAAGTCCGTCTGCAGGCGGGATTCTTCCTGGGAAAGACCTTCGTGCTTACCGGGGAACTCTCCACGATGACCCGAGAAGAAGCCCGCCGTGCCATCGAAGCTCGGGGTGGGAGAGTCACCGACTCGGTCAGCCGACGTACTGATTACCTTATCGTCGGACGTAATCCCGGATCAAAGCTTCGCAAAGCTCGGGAGCTGGGGGTTCGGGAGCTGTCTGAAGACGACTTCCTCCGGCTGCTGGACCAGAATCCTGTGGAATAACGCATGCGCAGACGCCTCTCGGTAAGCGATGCGCCCGTTGATTGGCTGGTGTTACTCTCGACCGTCGCGCTGCTGCTCTTCAGTGTCGCGCTCGTCTACAGTGCCGGAGCATCTATTGGGGCAGAGAAATTCGGCTCAAGCCACTATTTCCTGCAGCAGCAAGCCCTCCGGGCAGGGCTTAGCATCGCCACCATCATCGCCCTTATGTTCGTGGACTACCGCTTCTGGAAACGGCTCGCTAGTGGGCTTCTCTGGGGCAGTATTGGGCTGCTGCTCCTGACGTTGGTGCTCTCCGAACCGGTCAAGGGGGCTGCCCGGTGGCTCCAGCTGGGACCGGTTCAGTTTCAGCCATCGGAATTCGTCAAGTTTGCCTTACCGCTTGCACTGGCTGCCCGCCTGCTGGAGGCAGAGCCGCCGCTGACGCTTTCACATCCCGCGCTCCGGCAGGCATTGCTCTGGATTGTCCTCTGCTGCGGGCTGATTGCCGCTCAGCCGAATGCATCTGCAGCTGGTCTGGTTGCTGCGTTGAGCTTTCTCGTGCTCGCTGCCTGCGGTGTGCGCGGGTATACCCTGCTGGTCTTGGCACTCTTTGGGGGAAGTCTCTTTACTGCCTACGTGCTGGCAGCGCCCTATCGGCTCCAACGCCTGCTTGGATTCTGGAAACTCTGGCAGGGCGAGATGCCGTATCAAGTTCAGCAGTCTCTGATTGCCTTCGGACATGGCGGGCTCTTCGGTGTGGGTCCGGGACAGAGCCTACAGCGAGAATTCTTCTTGCCGGAAGCTTACGGCGACTTCATCTTCGCCATCATTGGGGAAGAGTACGGATTGCTCGGTACGACCACGGTGGTGCTGGTGTTCCTCCTGCTTCTCTGGCGTGGGCTGCGGATTGCGTGGCGGAGTCCTGACCCATTCGGCAGCGTGGTGGCACTCAGTTTCTCAACCACGCTCGCTTTATCAGCCCTCATCCACATGGGAGTAGCAACCGGCTTACTGCCTGTGACCGGGATTCCGTTGCCCTTCCTGAGCTACGGTGGAAGCTCTGTGCTGTTCTCGGCTGCTGCCATCGGGGTTCTGCTCAATATTGGTCGGCACAGTTACCGGATACCCCTGCCAGCGCCGACATACGTCTTAGGCACTGCCTCGAAGCCGTGAAGGAAGGGTATCTGAGCATGGAATCCGTGCGGTACGCTCTTGCCGTGCTCTGCCGCCATCCGGAGCATCCGGAGCGCATTCTCCTGGTGCAGCGTCCGGAAGATGATCCCGAACTGCCTGGCATCTGGGGGCTGCCGGCAGTCTCCCTTCGGGATGGCGAAGATGACCACGCTGCCCTCGAGCGCCTGGCAACGACCAAGCTCGGCACGACGCTGCTGGCCCCCCATCTCTGCGGGGAAGGTGAACAGCGCCGCCCGCACTACCGCCTCCGCATGCGCCTCTACGAGGCTGTTCTCCAGCCCCCAACGCCAAAGCTCCCCCCGCGCTCCGGGTATTCGGAGGTGACGCTCTACCGTGCATGGCGCTGGGGACGCCTTGAGGACCTTCGCCCGAGCGCTGCCGCTGGCTCGCTGTGTTCTCAACTGGCACTGCGCTTCTGCGATGGCGGGATCACATAAGCCGACGAAGGTCCTGCTGGTCTGGCTCTTCCACGAAATCGCCCTCAAGGGGAATAACCGCCGCTTCTTCCTGCAGGCAGCCCAGCACAACATCCGCACTGCCCTCCGTGGACTGCCTGCCCATGTTACCTTCGTGCCCCCAATGTCTGTGCGGATTCAGCTTCCAGAAGATGCCTACGCCGATGCCCGAGAGCGCTTGCAGAAGGTCTTCGGGGTGGAAGCCTTCGGTTCAGCACTCTGGACAGCTGCCTCCTGGGAAGCGCTCGTTGAAGCAACGGACGCGCTGCTGAGCACCCTGCCGCCGTTTACCAGCTTTGCTATCCGCTGCCGGCGGACGGAGAAGCGCTTCCCGATGAGCTCTGCCGAGATTGAGCGGCGGCTGGGCGCGTACGTGGGAGAGCGGACGGGCGCCCGGGTCAACTTGCAGGAGCCTGAGCGCACCTTCTGGGTCCGCCTGCTCCCCGATGGGTTTTACCTCAGTGTGGAGCGGATTCCCGGGCTCGGTGGACTACCCGTTGGAGTCAGCGGGCATACTCTGGCGCTGCTCTCCGGTGGGATTGACTCCCCCGTGGCAGCATGGCGGATGATGTCGCGCGGGTGCAGGGTGGATTTCCTCCACTTCCACAGCTTCCCGCTGGTCTCCACGCGCTCGCAGGAGAAGGCACAAGCGCTTGCCGAGATGCTGACTACTTACGAGTACCGTTCACGCCTCTTCCTGGCGCCCCTGGCGGAATTCCAGCAGCATGTCGTTGTGGTTGCACCGCCGGCATCTCGCGTCGTGCTCTATCGCCGCTTCATGTTTCGCCTTGCCGAACGTCTGGCACACCGGATTGGGGCTAAAGCACTCATCACCGGGGAGAGCCTCGGGCAAGTCAGCTCGCAGACCCTGGACAATCTGGCTACCATCGGGGCTGTTGTCCGGCTCCCTATCCTGCGCCCGCTCATTGGTATGTCCAAGCAGGACATCATCGCCCAGGCCCGGAAGCTGGGCACCTACGAGATTTCCATCCAGCCCGATGAAGATTGCTGCAGCCTCTTCGTGGCGCGGCACTCGGCAACGCGCTCCGACCCCGAGCAGATCCAGGCATTAGAAGCGCGGCTGCCGCTGGAGATGCTACTCCAGCAGGCTCTAGAGCACATCAAGGTCCTGCACTTCCACTTCCCCCCGATTGCCCGAACCTCTCCGCTGCCGGGTGCTCCAACCACTGCCGAAGCGTTATCCCCGAACGATCCCGAGCCGAGAGAAGCGGCGCGGTAATCGGCCAGGGAATACCCAGCTCAGGGTCATCCCAGCGGAGCACGACCTCTCCGGCAGGGTTGTAGAGCGCTGTGCAGAGATACTGCACCTCGACCACCGCCGTCAGTGCGCAGAAGCCATTGGCAAATCCCGGCGGGATCCATAGCAAGAGCGGCTCCCGGGCAGAGAGCTCCACGGCAAAGAAACGCCCACAGCTGGGGGAGCCTTTCCGCACATCTACCTCAACCACGAAAGCCCGTCCTCGGCTAATCCGGAAGAGTTTCCCCATCGGGGGCTCATACTGGAAGTGTAGCCCGCGGAGCACCCCGCGGCGGGAGCGGGAATGGTTCTCCTGGACAAACTGCTCTGGCAGCCCGTAGCGCTGAAGCTCGTCACGACGGAAAACCTCCATGAGCCACCCACGCTTGTCCCGATGACGGACACTCCGGAACAGCTTGACTGCCCCATCAGGAAAGGCTGTCTGCACGAGCTCCCACGCCATCATCCGGTATCCTGCACGGGGGACAAAAATACACGGTGCCCTCTCCATCGTCTTCGCTTCCGCAATGATGACGCAGGCTCCAGAGCACGTGCTGGGGGTTCACGTCAGCACAGCTGGCGGACTCCCTACCGCAGTCGGGCGGGCACAGCGGTTAGGATGCCGTGCCTTTCAGCTCTTTACGGCGAATCCTCGTCAGTGGGCACTCCAGCCAGTAGCTCCCGATACTGCCGAGGCTTTTCGCCGTGCTGTGCAGGAGAGCGGGATAACCACCGTCGTGTCCCATGCTGGGTATTTGCTCAATCTCGCCTCACCTCGTCCTGAGCTCGTCCAAAAAAGCCTAGCAGCTCTCCGAGCTGAATGCGAGCGTTGCCGACAGCTAGGAATCCCCTTGCTCGTCCTCCATCCGGGAAGCTGCCCAGCAGACCAACGCTTCGAAGGGCTCCGCCGTGTTGCCGAAGCACTCCGCACGGTGCTCCAGAGCAGTGACGCTACTCTCACCCTGTGTCTGGAATTGACTGCCGGACAGGGCAATGCCATTGGTAGCTCTCTGGAAGAGCTGGCCATCCTCCGGGAAAGCAGCTCCTGTCCGGAACGGCTCGGGGTCTGTGTGGATACCTGCCATGCCCTGGCTGCTGGCTATCGGCTCGACACGGAGGAGGGCTACTCTGCATTCTGGACTCGCTTCGAGGAACTCTTCGGGCGGGAAGCACTCCGCGTGCTCCACCTCAATGACAGTGCATATCCAGCTGCCTCAGGTCGGGACCGCCACGCACACATCGGGCTGGGGCATTGCGGGATTGGCTGTTTTGCCCGCCTCCTCGGTGATCCCCGCTGGCGTCCAATCCCAATGATCCTGGAAACGCCCAAGGGGAAAGACGACCGCGCTGACCGGCTCAACCTGACAGTGCTTCGGTACCTTGCCGCTGGAGAGGAACTCACGGCGGACATGCTTCACGTGCTCTGGAGCCAGTACCATGGCTCGGTTTGAACAGCACGTGGCGGTTTCTTTTGCCCTCGGCGTTGGCTGCGGGATTTTCGCTCACACGACACTCCATCTGCCGTGGCAAGAAGCTGCTGTGGCAACCGTTTTCTGCACCATCGGCGGCATTGCCCCGGACCTGGATCATCCTCAGAGCCGTTTCGCAGAGTTCGTGCTCAGCACGGCTGCTGTGCTGGCTTGTGTCTTCTTCCTGCGTTTCCTGCAGGCTTCATTGGATGAGCTTCGCAGCGTCGGGCTCTTGCTCATCCTCTTCTGGGGAGTGCGGTGGGGGCTCCGGCAACTTCTGCAGCGTATTACAGTGCACCGCGGGATGATCCACAGCCTGCCGGCATGTGGTATCTGGACAGCGCTGGTTTTCCTGGCGTTGCAGGGGAATCCGCTATCTACCCGGGTGGCTGTTGCCGCTGCGGCGGGGATAGGATTCTTGAGCCATCTGCTGCTCGACGAGCTCTTTGCCTTCGTGGATGCCTCAGGAATGCGCTTGAGACCCAAACGGTCTCTGGGTTCCGCACTCAAACTCTGGTCCGCCTCCCGGCGAGCAACGGTCAGCGCCTACCTCCTCCTTGCCCTCTTGGGCTGGCTCTGCTGGAGAAGTTTCTGAATCTACCTGAGCCAACGGTGGGACTCGAACCCACGACCTGCTCATTACGAGTGAGCTGCTCTACCGGCTGAGCTACGTTGGCATCCTTTGGGGCTGCAATTTTAGCGCGTTCTGCGCAGACAGAGGGCATGCCTCACGAGAGCCACTCTCCCACCAGTGTTGCAACCTGCGTCCCGATCCGCGGAGCCAGGGCAACCCCCATCCCATTACAGCCGAAGCCAACCACGATGCGCTCTCCGGCGTACTCCACCCGGGGGAGCTTGTTTGGACGCATGCCCATGATCCCGCTCCACCGCTGCTCGATGGCGACGTCGGTCCCGGGCAGCAGAAGTGTCCGCAGGAGCTCTTCCAGGTGCTCCTGCAGGGCGGTGTTGAGGGCAAACTCATAGGTCTCTTCCTCCTGGAGGGCTCGGTGGCGTCCACCGCCGAGCAGGAGGCGACGCCCAACCCAGCGGAAGTAGTAGTAGCCGGCATGGAAGTGGTACGTCCCTAATGGGAACGGCTGCCGGGCAAGCGGAGCTGTGAGCAGAATCTGCCCACGCGCGGGGCTGATATCAGTAATCTGGGGCAGGAGCTGAGGAATCCAGGCATTGGTGCAGACAGCAACCACCTGCGCCCGGACATCGAGCAAACGCTTGCCCACCACGTCCCAGCACGCAATGGCAATGCCTTCCGAGGTTGGTTCGAGCGCCTCCACCAGGGCGCCGCCCCAGAGAAATGCCCCGTGTTGAAGGACGCGGTTCTGTAAGACAGCGAGCGCCTTCCCCGGGTGCAGCGCCCCATCGTACGGATTGACAATAATGCTCCGGACCCGGTGCGGGGGGAATCCCCACCGGCGCACCAGCTCCGGCGCATCTCGGAAGACATCCCCACCGATGAGTTCACGGAGCCACAGGTTGCAGTGCTCCACTGCAGCGCAGAGGTGCTCCTCCTCGGCAAAGACAAGTTCGTACCCGCCCACGGCTTCGTAGCCGAGCGCCTCGTCACCGAATTCCCGCCGCCATTGCTGGATACCGAGCCATCGTTCCCGCATCAGCGATGCGACGACTTCCTCCCCAACCTGCTGGGCATGCACGAGGGCTTCACCAACGGTCCCCAGCGTCGCAAAGCCGGCATTCCGTGTACTTGCCCCCAGAGGGATTGCCGAGCGCTCCAATAGCAGAATCCGACGCCGAGGATAGCGCCGACAACACTCCAGCACACTCCACAGTCCAATGAAGCCTCCGCCGACGACGACAATATCTGCCTGCAGCAGCTCACTGCGCTCCCAGAAGCTGAGCATCGTTTCACTCAAGGAGCCGAGGCTGGATCCCCAGAGAATGCTGCCCACGCAGGTGGCGGAAAGCAAGCTCGGTTGCCTCCCGCCCGCGCGGAGTCCGCCGCAAGAACCCTTGCTGAATCAAAAACGGCTCGTAGACTTCCTCGATCGTATCGGGCTCCTCCCCAACAGCCACAGCGATTGTGGTCAGCCCCACCGGACCCCCGCCGAACTTCTCAATGATTGTCTGCAGGATGCGTTTGTCCATATCGTCGAGCCCGAATTCATCTACTTCGAGCGCCTCCAGCGCCATCCGGGCGATTTCTGCTGTAACAACCCCAGTGCCTTTGACATCCGCAAAATCCCGTGTCCGGCGCAGCAGCCGGTTGGCAATCCGCGGTGTTCCCCGCGCTCGGCGTGCAATCTCCCAGGCGCCTTCTTCCTCGATCGGGATACCGAGCAAGCGTGCCGAACGGCGGACAATCGCCGCCAGATCTTGCGCCGTGTAGTAATCCAGCCGTGCCGTAATGCCGAAACGGGAGCGCAGCGGCGCGCTCAGCAGCCCCTGGCGCGTTGTGGCACCCACCAGCGTGAAGCGCGGCAGCCGCAATTGGACCGCCCGCGCTGCCGGACCGGCGTCGATGACAATGTTGAGCCGAAAGTCCTCCATTGCCGCGTAGAGGTACTCCTCCACTGTTGCCGGCAGACGGTGGATTTCGTCGATGAGCACCACCGTTCCTTCGGGCACGGTCGTCAGCAACCCCGCTAGATCCCCGGGGCGCTCCAGGATGGGACCGGACACAGAACGAAACTCCACTCCCATTTCCCGGGCAAGAATGGACGCCAGTGTGGTCTTGCCCAGACCTGGTGGTCCGGTCAACAGCACATGGTCGAGAGACTCTCCTCGCCGCCGTGCTGCCACGACGAAGACGCGCAAGTTTTCTACAACGGCTCGTTGCCCGATGAAATCATCAAAGCTCTGCGGGCGGAGCTGGACATCGTGCTCGTCTTCGGGTAACCGTTCCGGCTGCAGGAGGCGCCGTCGCTCAGGCATTGGTGCACAGTGGAGGTCCGCAGCTGCGAAAATAGGGCTTCCCCACCATCTGTCTGCACGGGAAGTTCCTCCACAGTTACTCAGCCAGAAAGACCCAGCACCAGCTCAGCGACGTTGAAGTAAATCAGCAAGCCCGTCACGTCAATGAAGGTTGTCAGGAAAGGTCCGGAAATCAGCGCCGGATCAATCCCTATGCGCTTGGCTGCCAGAGGAAAGAGCGCTGCCACCGCGTTCGACCACAGCGTGATGAAGAACATGCTCATGCCAACGACGAGCGCCACCTCTGGTCCGCCACGCCAGAAAAAGCCCCGAACCCAAACCACCAGCGCCAGAACTGCTCCAAGCAGAGCGCTGACAGCAAGCTCTTTGAGAAATACCCGCAGCCAGTCCGCCGGCAGGATCTCCCGCAGAGCAAGCGCCCGGACAATGAGAGTAGAGGACTGCGTGGCAACGTTCCCGCCAGTGCCGATGATGATCGGGATGAAGAACGAAAGCGCAATCACCTGCTGGATAGCGTGCTCGTACGATGCAATCACCGTTGCTGTCAAGAAATCCGAGACCAGCAACAACAGGAGCCATCCAATCCGGCGCCGCCACAATCGGAGAACCGAGGCAGCACGGTAGGAGATCTCAATTGGTGCAACCGCCGCAATCTTTTGAAAGTCCTCCGTCACCTCTTCCTCGGAGACATCCATGACGTCGTCGAAGGTCACAACACCGAGGAGCACCCCGTCGGAGTCTACCACGGGGAGGACAGGCACATCGTACTTCTGCATGGCGTGGACGGCGCTTTCACGGTCATCAAATGCAGAGAGGCTGACAACGGAGTAGTCCATAATGTCGGCTACCACGGCGTGCTCATCTGCCAGAACCAGCGTACGCAGCGACAGCCCTCCGAGCAGATGCCCCTCGTCATCGGTAACGTAGAGCTGGTCCAGCGTTTCGCTATCACGCCCGTAGCGACGCAGGTACTCGAGCGCTTCCCTGACCGTCCAGTAAGGGCGCAGAGCGACAAACTCCGGGGTCATGAGCCGCCCGATGCTCTGGTCAGGGAATCCGAGCAGGAAGCTGGCTTCACGGAAATCCTGGGCATCCAACAGCGTCAAGAGCCGACGCGTCACTGCTGCCGGCATCTCTTCCAGGAGCGCCGTGCGGTCATCGGGACTCAGCTGCTGCAGAAGGTCCCGCGTTTCCTGGTCTGTCAGCTCCCGAAGGAGGGCATCTTGCTGCTCAGGTTCTAAGTGGGAGAAGACCTCTGCTGCCAGCTGCCGCGGGAGCGCCCGGAAGAGGAGAACACGCTCGCTTTTATCCAAATCCAGCAGCAGCTCAGCAATCTCCGGGGCGGACCAATCTGCCAGGATATCCCGTAACTCCGCCCAGCGGTGGTGGGCCAGCAGTTCTTGAATTTCGGGCTTCAGCAGCTCTTTGAGCATGACGCCCTCAGCTGTGTGGAACCCATCGAGGGAAGCAGCTCACTGCCACGCAGCCTCCCCGCCAGCTCCCTCGCAGCTTCTGTCCTCTCCGAAGCTTATGCAGAAGTCAGCTGCTCGCGAAGTGCAGCTGCGGAGAAGCTCCAAAATTAGAGGAAAGCTCCTCAGCTCTGCTCGCTTTTTCGTAGCTTGCTCGCGTAACAGGGGAAGCCTGCGGTGGGTTACTACACTCGCAATGAGGCGTGAGCTCTCCGCATACTCTGACGAGGCGCTCTTCCAGCTGATGGGGTCGCCAGACCGTCGGCAGGCAGAGGCAGCCTTCCGTGAGCTCTACGCCCGCTACGCCCAGCGTGTCTATGGGTACTGCGCCCGCATCTTAGGGAGCCGCTACGATGCCCAGGATGTTTTCCAAGAAACCTTCCTCCGCTTTTGGCAAAGCGCCCAACAGGAGAGGACCATGACGAACGTGCCTGCGTTCCTCCTCCGCATTGCCCGCAATCTCTGTCTCAACTTCAAGCGGGACAACCGTCCCGTTGCCGAGCTCGATGAGGAGGTCTACGCCAGTCCCACTCCATCCCCTGTGGCGGAGGTTGAACGCCAAGAGTTCTCTGCTCTCCTGCACCGGGCAATTGCCCAGCTGCCGCTGGAATACCGGGAAGCGCTGGTTCTCCGCGAGCAACTCGGGCTCTCCTACGCTGAGATTGCTACACTGGTCGGTGCCAGCGAAAGCGCTGTCAAAGTCCGGGTCTTCCGGGCAAAGGAGAAGTTGCGCCAACTCCTGGCACCCTATATCGAGGAACTCCGCTCGTCTGGCTCACAGCTGTGAGAAGAGGACGCCATGACTCACACGGATCGTCTCCAGCAACTCCACCAGCTCCTCGATGGGGAACTGCCCGAGAGCCAGGAAGAGGGACTCTTCTGGGCATTGGCAAGCGACGAGGAACTCCGGACAGCCTTCCGACAACTGCTCCTGGTGCAACGCATTCTCCCCCATGCTCAACCGACAGTCCCGGCGTTTTTGGAGGAGCAGATCCTCCAACAGCTTGGTCGTTCCCGGGATGTCCTCCGGCGAGTCCCCCAGTGGTTGGGACTCCTGCTTTCGGCACTCGGAGGTGCCGCCATTGCAACCGTTGCCCTTCTCCTTGCTCTCCGGAGCCCAGAGACTGCTCCGCTGACATCACCGCTTCCTGAGCCAACGGATCTCGCGATGGTACTCCCGAAGCCGCCTTCTTCCCTAACTCCATCAGCACGACGGGAGGCTTCTCTGCACGAACCTGGGGGCATGCTCTCTGCTGAGGCTCCCGCAGTGTTCCCGGAGCCCTCCCCAATGGGTCTGGGAGAGCTATTACCTTCGGAGACGAAGCCGGTCAGCCCGGTGTCTCGGACACCGCAGATTGCTGTCCCGTACGCACCGCCTAGCTTCGGCGCCCCAAAGCTGAGCTTGCCGGCAGCATCCCCTTCCGCTCTTGCCTTTTCCATCCGCTCGCTCGGTGCCTGGGAAGCTACCACCCCTGAGGTTTCCTTGCCCAGTCGTGTCCCCTTCGGTCTGCGAGATCTGGCTCTCGGTATTGTCTCGGAGCTTTCACCGGAACACAGTGTCGGCGTTGAGATTGGCAGCGAAGCTTTCCCACAGGAATTCCAGAGCCGCACCGGTACGCTCTACCGGCAACGTCCAACGTTACTCTGGGCAGGATTGTGGTACCAGTGGACGCTGCCTGTCGGGAACCCCCGTCCCTTCGTTCGAGCAACCCTCGGCGGGACGCTGATCGGTCCTGTCGGGAAAGCTACTGCCGGGATTCTCCTCCCGCTTGGGGCAGGACTCCATGCTAGCTTCGGGGTAGAGGGCACGGTGCTGGCGTACACGTTTGACACCCGGTGGTTTGTCACCCGGAAGATAGGGCTCACCTATGGCATCACGCTTCGCCCATAGCGCACTCCTTCTCTGCCTCCTTGCTGGCGGGTGTGTCTCCCCGGTGGACATTCCCACCGACCGAGAGGTAACCCCACCACCGGGCTCTGTGCGGCTTGTTCTGCTGGACACGCAAGAGCTCGAATCCGAAACCTGCGATGAGCGTGGGGATACGCTCCTCTGGAAGCGCTACATGCTCCAGCTCGAAGACGCTATCCTGGACACTGGTCAGGGAGGAGAGCGGCTCCGGCTCCTGCTGCGGGTCTTCTCTGCCGAGCCGCGTCCCCCTCGTCCATTGTGGCTCGATACGCTGGAAATAGCCATTGACGGACTGCGGAGCGGCACGCAGGTCGAAAATGCTGCGCTTCGCTCTCTGAGGCTAGTGTTCTGGGAGCAGGAGGAGCAGGCAATCCTGCGCCGCGTCTGGTCATGGCGGCGCGGACAGCCTTTTCCGAGCAATGTCCGGTCCCAACTTGCCTTAGTGCGGCGCCCGATAGGGAGCCTGTCACGCTGGCTCCTGACCATCCGCTTCTCCTTCGTTTCCGAGAAGCGTTTCCTCCGCCTCCGCCTTGCCGTCTTGCTCTCCCCTTGACCTGGGTGGCTCCCGCAAGAGAGGCAGAGTTGTATTTTTGCACCTGCACGGTGGTCGCTTAGCTCAGTTGGTCGAGAGCGTCCGTTTCACACGCGGAAGGTCGGTGGTTCGAATCCACCAGCGACCACGATGGTGATGGGAGTGGTCCCCCCTCCAATTTCTCCACCATCTCCCCAACCTCCTTATCCCCCACCCTCCCATCACCCCGTTGCACAGCGCAATAGGTATGGAGAATCGTTCGTCCCCTGAGTCCGCAGCAGTGTTGGGTTTTCCCGGGTCTGACCAATGGAGCAGCGTCCCACGATTCTGAGCGGGATTCAGCCTTCTGGACGTCTGACGATCGGGCACTATACCGGTGCCCTACGCAACTGGGTTGCTCTCCAGTCGACGCATGAGTGCTTCTTCATGGTTGCAGACCTGCACGCTATCACCGTTCCTCAAGACCCGGAAGAGCTTCGCCAACGCACGCTGGAGACGGCGGCTTTGTTCCTTGCCTGTGGGGTTGACCCGAATCAGAGCACGCTCTTTGTCCAATCGCATATCCCCGAACACCTCCAGTTGACATGGGTGCTGGCGTGCCTGACTGGCATGGGAGAGTGCAGCCGCATGACACAGTTCAAGGAGAAATCCGCCCAGCACCGCCATAACGTCAATGTCGGGCTCTTTGCCTATCCCATTCTCATGGCGGCAGACATCCTGCTGTACCAAGCCGATCTGGTCCCCGTCGGTGCGGACCAAAAGCAGCATCTGGAGCTGACCCGGAATCTGGCCGAGCGCTTCAACAATCGGTACGGGCAGGTCTTCCGCATCCCCGAGCCGTACATCCCGCCGATCGGGGCAAAGATCATGAGTCTGCAGGAGCCGACGAAGAAGATGTCGAAGTCCGATCCGAACGAAAACGCGGTGCTCTTCCTGACGGACTCTGCCGACGCTATTCGGCGCAAGATTCGGCGGGCTATAACCGACTCCGGGCGGGAAATCCGCTACGATGAGAAACAGCGCCCAGGCATTAGCAACCTCATGGTGCTCTACCACGTTGCAACCGGCAAGAGCATCCCGGAAATCGAGCAGGAGTTCGCCGGTGCTGGGTATGCCGATCTGAAAGCCGCACTCGCTGAGGCGCTCATTGAATTCCTGCGCCCCATCCGCGAGGAGTACGAGCGGCTCCAGAATGCCAAAGATTACCTGCTCAGCGTGCTTGCGCAGGGAGCGGAAAAAGCCCGCAGCCGTGCTCAGCAGACACTCCAGCTGGTCTACGACCGTGTTGGGTTCCTGCCGCCGGCAGTGCCCGAAGCTGTGGGTCTAACAACTTCTCGGGAGAGCTGAGCCATGCCTATCTACGAGTATGTCTGCCGCACCTGCGGGAAGCGCTTCGAATACCTCCAGCCGATCACGCAACCGCCTCTTGAGAGCTGCCCGCCCGACCTCTGCGAACAGCCAGCCAAAGGCGGCGGGCAAGTTCAGCGCCTGCTGAGTCGCAATGTCGGCTTCATCTTCAACGGTAGCGGCTTCTACATCACGGACTACGTCCGCAAAAGCCCGGATGCCGGGAAGGCATCCACGGAGTCCAGCAGTGGTTCCTCGACAGCCACCTCCTCGCAGTAAGCCTGCTCCCACGGGTGGGCAGGCAGCAGGAACCCCTGTTGTCTGCCCACCTCCGCTTCAAACAGCAATGGACAGCGCGGAATTCTGGACCATCTGTGCGGCAAACGGTATCATCCTGGAGCCCTGGCAAATTCAAGCGCTGGAGCGCTATGCCCGCGAGCTCCGCTATTGGAACGAACGCGTCAACCTGATTTCCCGCCGGGATATCGAGCATCTCTACGAACGGCACTTCCTCCATGCCCTCTCCGTTCTCAAGTACGTAAACCTTCCCGAGCGTGCACGCTGTCTTGATATCGGCACCGGTGCTGGCTTGCCCGGTATCCCTCTGGCTATTGCTCGCCCGGATCTCCACATGCTTCTGGTGGAATCCGTTGCCAAGAAAGCTCGGCTGGTAGCTCTCTTTGCCGCCCATACGGGACTCCGCCACCTGCAGGTGAAGCGGGCACGGGTTGAAGAATTACACGCCCATCCGAGCTTCCGCAGCGCCTTTGACTACGCTTTCGCCCGTGCAGTTGCCCCGTTGGCAACGCTGGTGGAATGGAGCCAGCCGCTGCTCAAGCCCTCCGGCGCCTTGATTGCCTACAAGGGGGGAGAGCTGGAGGAAGAACTCCGCGCTGCCTGCGAAAGCTTCCCTTCGCTCCAGTGCACCATCCACGATATCCAGCTCTATGGCGCCCCCTGGTTCGAAGAGAACCGTAAACGTCTGGTGGTTTGTCGGTTTGCCTCTTCCTCCCCCGATGCGCCGGTGTAGCCTCCTTCTCTTGGCACTCCCTCTGCTGGCAGCCGCCCAGTACGCCACATCCCCTGCGGAAGAGCGCTATGCCTACGCCCGGGTTCATCTGCCCGGACCCCACGCCCTGCCGGCACTCTGGGATGCTGGAGCCGATGACCACGCCTTGCGATGGACGAGCGCGGGCGTGGAGACCGTGCTTCCCCACTGGGGCATCGAACAGCTCCGCCAGCACGGATTTACCGTCGATGTGCTCCTGCCCGATATGGCGGCGTACTCCAGCGAGCGGCTCCGCCTGAGCACGATACCAAGCCTGACCGCAACCGATCCACGTCACTTCCGGCTCGGAAGTATGGGAGGCTTCTACCGGCTGGAGGAAATCGAGGAGGAATTTGCCCGCATGCAGCAATTCTTCCCCGCGGCTGTTGCTGGTCCGGACACCCTGGGCTTCTCCGTGGAGGGGCGCCCAATTGTAGGCTACCGCTTCACGCTCGGTGATACTCCCGAGGCACTTCCCGCCGTCCTCTACACAGCGCTCCACCATGCTCGGGAACCCGGGGGCGTCACAACGCTTGTCTATTTCCTCTGGAGCCTGCTCGAACGAGCTGCCACTGGCGACGAGGAAGCTCTCTACCTCCTGCGCCACCGCCTTCTCTACGTGGTCCCCGTTGTAAACCCGGATGGCTACGCCTTCAACCAAGCTTCCAGACCTGAGGGCGGGGGTATGTGGCGGAAGAATCGCCGCCGTAATGCAGACAGCTCCTTCGGGGTAGACCTCAATCGCAATTACGGTCCCGCCACCTTCTGGGATGCTCCTAACCAGGGGTCCTCAACCAATCCACGCTCGGATGTCTACCGCGGTCCGGCGCCCTTCTCGGAGCCAGAAACCCAGGCAATTCAGCGGCTGTGCCTCAACTATCCCTTCCGCATTGCGGTCAACTACCACACGTACAGTAACCTGCTCATCTACCCTTACTCGGCGCGTGACTCTGAGACTCCGGACTCGACCCTCTACCGTCTGTTCTGCGCCGAAGCCACGCGGTGGAATCTCTACTCGTGCGGGCGTGATCTCCAAACCGTTGGCTATTCAGCCCGAGGGGTCTCCGATGATTGGATGTACGACACCACAGATGGCAAACCGAAGACGATAGCCCTGACTCCCGAGGTAGGAACTCCCTTGGACGGCTTCTGGCCGCCGGCAGAGCGTATCCTCTCGCATGCCCGAGAGAATCTCTGGCTCAATCTGCAGGCTGCCTGGAGCGCTGGAGCGAACCTGCGCCCTCTGCTTTCCTCCATCGAATGGGGAACACCTCTGCGGCTGTGGCTCCAGATCTGCAACATCGGCGTGTCCCCACTGACAGACACTGCTTCTGTTCGCTTGCGTCCTCTCTCGGAGGGGATCTCTCTGGCGCCTGACTCTGTACTGCTCACGACCGCAACGCCGGGAAGCTGCCAGTCGCTCTGGTGGGAGCTCACCCTGCACCGCCCGTGGAATAACGGCGACAGTGCCGGCATCGAAGTCCAGCTTCTGCAGCACGGAGTCCTCCGCCGGGATACGCTCTGGTTCCGTCTGGCGTCCCCGACCATCCATACGCTCTTTGCAACTGCGGCAGACACAGCGCTGTGGCAACTCGATGGCTGGGGACCTGTCTTCGACCCACAGCTCGGGGGCTGGACGCTGACCGAGAGTCCGGTTGGGAACTACCCCGACTCGGCAACCCTTTACGCCACGCTGCGACGCCCCCTGCTGCTGGACCCGCAGAGCCGGGCAACGCTGGAGTTCTGGGCACGCTGGAGCCTAGAAGCCAATTACGACTTCGCTCTGGTTGAAGCCTCTCCCGACAGTGGGCGAACATGGATCCCCCTGCGCTCGGAACGGATGAAGCCGGGATTGGGATTACCCGGCAGCCGGCAAAACCGGGGAAGCTGGGGCTTTGATGGGAACTTCCCACTGTGGACCGTCCAACGGTGCGATCTGTCCGCCTTCGTCGGACGCCCTCTCTTCCTTCGCCTCGGTCTGCTGAGTGATCCTGCCTTCTCCTTCGACGGCTTCTCTGTTGCCCAGATCCGTGTCTTCGAATTCGCTCCAAAGACCCCCTCCGGTGTGGAGCGCTCCGAAACAGCGGCACACTCTGCGAAACTCTTCCCCAATCCGCTACCACGCGGGGGTGAGCTCTTCGTGCAGCTCCCTGTCACGGGGCTGGAGTTCGCCCGGGCTGCTATCGTGACTCCACTTGGGCACCAGCTCTGGAGTGGCACACTCCCGCTCAGCGACGGGATCGGCAGTCTGCGGCTCCCTGCAGAGCTTGCCTCTGGCGTCTACGTGGTGCGGCTATGGGGAGGAGGGCGCCTCTTCAGCGCCTGGTTCGTGCTGTTCTAACTCCGCCGGCGGCTTGCCTGTGCGCAGGAGGCGGACCATACCGAAACACTGTTGATTGCGCTCCCCGAAACCCGCTTCGTATCCCAGGGCAATCAGTACGGGATCGCCCCATATCCAGAATTCCAGCTCCCACCCCCGGACGTTTGTCCCTTGAACGGTGACCAACCGCGAGCGCCCGGGGGTAACGGTACGGAATGCGAGAGGACCGAACTGCTGTCCGTCCCCATAGAGTCCCTGCGCCTTCCGGCGAAGGTTTTGCTCCAGATTCCTCCAAAACGCGGCATCCTCGGGAGAGAGGAAGCGGCGGTACCGTTTCCCATCGGGGCGCAGCTCAACGGTGGAGACCACGATCGGGGAAATCGTGCGGAACAGAGCGGCTTGCCCTTCAAAGGCAACCATCGGCTCCACACGGACAGTTGAAACCATCAGCAGAGCTGCCGCGAGACGGCGCTCAGGCTTTACAAGCAGGGTCACACTCAATGCCTCCATGAGCGCGCTCAGCGGGGAGGACACCCACCACCGAATCGGCGGTACGAAGACCAAGCTCTCCGGCGTTCGGTAGAACCGCTCGGCAAAGAGCCACGATGCCGTCAGCAATCGGTACCGATGCCCTTCTACCTGGAATCCCTGACCGTGGAGGAGCTTATCCAACTGAGGACGCGCCTCCAGAATTGCCTGCACCAGCATCCCGTGCAGGTGGTGCGGGTAATCCCACGGTAACGCAACGGGAGCCGCGGAGGAAAATTCCACACACAGGCGCACGGTTATCCTCCTGTGTCCAGACTGACAGCGCTATCGAGGCGCCCCTGAGGGGATGACGGCAATAGCTTCGATTTCCACCAATGCTCCCCGAGGCAAGCCGGAGACCTCAACTGTGGTCCGTGCCGGCGGATGTGCCCCGAAGTATTCCGCATAGACCTCGTTCATTGCCGCAAAATCCTGCAATGAGCGGAGGAAAACCGTGGTCTTGACCACGTGCTCCAACCCAGCGCCAGCCGCCTGCAGGATTGCCCGGAGGTTGTCTAACGCCTGTCGGGTTTGTGTTCGAACGTCCTCCCCGGCTAGCGAGCCGGCAGGTGTGAGCCCAATTTGCCCGGAGATGAACAGCAGGCGTCCCTCTGTCACCAGGGCTTGTACGTACGGTCCGATGGGCGCTGGAGCATGCGGTGTGTGTATCGGCTCACGCATCGGGCTTCCCCTGAGATGTGCTTCTTTCCCACGCAAGGAGAGCAGCACCGAGGGCACCTGCCCAGGTGCCGAAGTGAGCCCGGCGGAGCTGCACGTGGTACGCCACCGCCGGTAATGCCCGTTGGCGCACTGTTGCCTCCACAACGGAGAGCATCCCTGGAAATGCCTCCACCAGCCCACCGCCCAGGACGATAAGCTCTACGTCCAGGAGTGCAACGGCAGAGACAATGCCCAACCCCAGAATCCACGCCACCCACGTCAGGCACTCGCGGGCAGCTTCATCACCGGCTGCATAGGCATCTGCCAGGGACTCCACGGTAATTGGGCGAGACGCCAATACCGACGCCGGATAGCGCCGGACAACAGAAGCAGCGCACCGTAGGAGAGCTGCCTGCCCAACATACTCTTCCAACACTCCGATACGGAAGGGCGCCATCCCAGTCTGCCCTGACGCGGTGATGTCCACCACCATGTGCCCAAACTCCCCAGCTCCACCGTGGGCACCGCGCCAGAGCTTGCCCCCGAGGATAAGCGCTCCCCCGACCCCAGTCCCGAGCGTGATGTAAAGAGCGTCGGATATCCCCCGAGCAGCACCAGCACGATGCTCCGCCCAGGCAGCAGCATTGGCATCGTTTTCGACCACAACCGGGAGAGCAAGCTCTGCGCTGAGCCACTCTTGCAACGGAAGCTGCTGGAGTGCCGGCATATTCGGCGAGTGCACCAGCACCCCTTCGTATGTCACAAATCCAGCAATACCGATCCCGACACACTCGACCCTGTGCTGACGGACAAGCCCCTCGATGCTCTCCCGGAGCCAGAGCATGAAGTCGTGCGCTGAGGTACCCGCCGGCGTTGGCATGACCATGCGCTCTTGCAGCTGGAGGGTTTCCGGCTCCACTACCGCCAGCTTTGTCCGCGTAGCACCAACGTCAGCCCCGAGGATCATGGCTCTTCCGGTACGCGATAGAGCTTTTCCCCCGGGCGCGCCATCCCGTAGTGCTCCCGAGCCAGCCGCTCGAGTTCTGTCGAGTCAGACCGGAGCTGCCGGAGACGCTGAGCCAGAGAATCTGCTCGGCGCACAAGCTCCTCATAGGAACGGCGCACCTGCCGGTACTGCTGTTCAACACGCCAACGGGTCCATAGCCCATAGCGGGAGAAGAGAGCGAACACCAGAACTGCCAGACCGACCAGGGCAGCCGCCCAGAACCATGAGCGGCGAAGGCGCCGACGCTGTACCCGCGCCGATATGGAAGATGCGTGCTTCAGTGGCTTTCACCCTGCTGAGAATCCTGCCAAGAACGACACGAAGGCATCCATCTCTGCCCGGGTGCGTTTCTCCGTGACGGCGATGAGCAACCCATCCAGTTCCGCTCCGAGCATCCGTGTGGGAACTCCTGGCAGAAAGCCCTGCTGAATTCCCGCCGCCACGATCTGCTCGGCAGCAACTGGAGTCCGGAGCAAGAACTCCCGGACGAACGGCTTCGGCACTGCCAGCTCAAACCCAGGCAGTGCAGCAAGACGCTGCGCCAAATAATGCGCCCGCTGGACGCACTGCCGTGCCAGCTCCTGCAGCCCCTCCTTGCCCAGCCATGCGAGGTACACGGTCGCTGCCAGCATCATCAGACCCTGATTGGTGCAAATGTTCGAGGTCGCCCGTTCACGCTTGATTTGTTGCTCCCGTGTCTGGAGTGTCAAGACAAACCCGCGCCGCCCTTCGCTATCTTCAGTCACTGCTGCAATGCGCCCCGGCATCAAGCGGATGAACTGCTTCCGCGCGGCAAAAAAGCCCAAATACGGTCCCCCAAAACTCAGCGGAATTCCCAGCGACTGCCCCTCGCCGACGACAAGGTCTGCCCCATATGCTCCCGGGGCTTCCAACACCCCAAGGCTGATCGGGTCTGCTACAACGATGAAGAGCGCTCCGACCCGGTGAGCAATCTCACCAATGAGGGGGGCAGCTTCCTCGACCGTACCGTAAAAGTTCGGCTGCTGGACGAGAACAGCGGCAACATCTTCTCCAATCCGATGGGCGAGGAGGTCGGGATCCGCCGTCCCATCGGCTGCATGAACCTCTTCGAAGAGCAACCCGCGCCCTGCCGTGATCGTGCGCGCCACATGCCGGTAATGCGGATGGAGTGTCCCGGCAAGGAGGATCCGACGCCGCTGCGTTGCCGCAACTGCGAGCAGACACGCCTCCGCCACAGCACTGGCACCATCATAGAGCGACGCATTTGCAACCTCCATACCCGTCAGCTGGCAGATCATAGACTGGAACTCGTAGATACTCTGCAGCGTCCCCTGCGAGACCTCTGCCTGGTACGGCGTATACGCCGTTTGGAACTCCGAGCGGTTGATGATCCACTCCACCACGGCAGGGACGTAATGATCGTATGCCCCTGCGCCCATGAAGCAGATGTGTGTATGCGCTCCGCTATTCCGGCTGGCTAGCTGGCGCAGGTATTCGTACGTCTCCCACTCGGAGAGTCGCCGGGGGAGTGGCAACGGCTCACGCAGCCGGAGTTCTTCAGGAATGGCGCGTAGGAGCTCCTCTTCCTCCTGTACCCCGATGCTCTGCAGCATCTGCTGGCGATCCTCGTCGGTCAATGGCAGGAATGGATGCGTCATCGGTTCTCGGCTTGCGGCACCACAGGCGGTGCAAAATTACACCTCGCTTTCCATGCCCTGGCTGGAAGGCTTAGCGGTTTTGTAAGTTTGCATACCTGTTGGCTCCGGACTCTGCTCTCCGATGAAGGTCGAGAACCTGCGCATTGTCTTCAGCCCCACGGTGTACGAGAACCGGCGGCGCCGTCCAGAGGAGTTCGCGGAAATTGCCCGAGAAATTCGCCGCGACATCATCAAGATGCTTGTCCTTGCCGGCTCCGGGCACAGCGGTGGACCTCTCGGCTGCGCCGACATCCACGCCGTGCTCTTCTTCGGCGGCTACATGCGCTATCGCCCCAAGGAACCGTGGTGGGTCGGGCGCGATCGCTATGTTTTGAGTGCCGGACACCTCTGCCCCGTACTCTACGCCACGCTAGCTCGGGCAGGCTTCTTCCCGATCGAAGAGCTTCGGACCCTCCGCAAGTTCGGAAGCCGCCTCCAGGGACACCCCGGGCGTGATATGGGCTTGCCTGGCATTGAGACTTCCACTGCCTCTCTCGGGCAGGGAATCTCTATTGCCGTCGGGATGGCGCTCAGCGACAAGTGGCTCGACCGAAACGATCGCCGCGTCTTTGCCCTGACCGGGGACGGTGAACTCCAAGAAGGCTCTGTCTGGGAAGCCGCTATGGCAGCTGCGCACTATCGGCTGGACAACCTGTGCTGGATTGTTGACAACAACGACTGCCAGATTGATGGACGCGTCCACGATGTGATGAGCATCTACCCGCTGGACAAAAAATTCGACGCCTTCGGCTTTGCCGTCCTGGAATGCGATGGACACAATTACGCCGAACTGATGGCATGTTTCGACCAGTTCCTGGAAAACCACCGGCGGAGCATCGGGAAGCCCACCGTGATTATCGCCCACACGAAGATGGGGCGCGGCGTCTCTTTCATGGAAGACGACTACCGCTGGCACGGCAAACCGCCGACCCCTGAACAAGCCCTCAAAGCACTGCAGGAGCTGGAAGACCCCTACATCGCTGTCATCGAGCCTATCGAAGCCTGATGCTGTGGATTGCTCTGGCACCGCTGATGCTCTTGGTGTCCGGCTGCTCCCGCTCCACGCCGGGACACCCCGCGCTCTCCGGGGCAACTTCTGAGAGCACACGCGTTTCCCCCCTACCGGCATCTACCCCGACATCGCCGCGCACAGCACTCTCGCCCACACAGCTGCTCGAGCTGCTACCATCACCGACGGCGCTCCCCGAAGTGAAGGATGCCCCTCCGCCGAGCACCGGGCGCCAGGTTTTTGGGGACGGGAATGAGATCTTCCGCGCCTCGCGCGAGTTCCGCTTCCGCAACGGGGGCTACCTCGTCGTCCAGGTCAGCGACTACGCCTCTGCCCCCACGCACCTCCAGAAGGAAGCTCAGCTGATCCGCACGCCTGGCAAAGACTACGAAAGCCAGCTTCTGGAGTTCCTCTCTCCCCCGGATGGCTTCGGCTACGTGCTCTGGGACCCTATCAGCCGGAATGGGCGCCTGCGGGCTCTGCGCGCCGGACGCTTCCTCTTCGAAGCAGAAGGCGGTGACCTTCCTCCTCAAATTGCCTGGAGCCGCCTTCTGGACTACTTCCCGCCGATACGCGCTGGAGAGGTCTCCCAACCCTCACCATAAGCCATGCCGGAATTCAAGCTCTTGGGTCAGAAGCCCACACGGCAAGGATTCGGCGAAGGACTCGTCGTGCTGGGCGAACGCTACGAGAACGTCGTCGTGCTCGGTGGCGATATCACCGAGTCCGTCATGACCTCGCTGTTCCGGGATCGCTTCCCCGACCGCTTCTTCTCCATCGGAGTTGCCGAGCAGAATGCCACTACCATCGCTGTCGGGCTGGCGCTCTCGGGGAAGATCCCCTTCTTTGCCAGTTACGGGACCTTCTGCGCCTTCCGGAATGCCGACCAGCTGCGAATTTCCGTCTGCTACAACTTCGTCAACGTCAAAATCGGTGGAGGACATGCCGGGATCAGCGTCGGTCCCGATGGGGCAACACACCAAGCGCTGGAGGAGATCGCCGTTATTCGGACGCTGCCCAACATGACGCTGGTGGTACCGTGCGACTACATGGAAACGAAGAAAGCCACCATTGCCATCGGCGAAATTTGGGGTCCGGCCTACGTGCGCTTCGGGCGCGCCAGCGTGCCGTGGTTCACCACAGAGGAGACTCCTTTCCAGCTTGGGCGAGCAGAGATCTTCCGAGAGGGCAACGACGTGGCAATCATTGCCTGCGGTTCGATGGTCTGGCAGGCTCTCCTGGCAGCCGATGAGCTTGCCAAGCGCGGGATTTCTGCCCGCGTCATCAACAACCACACCATCAAGCCGATGGACATCGAAACTATTGTGACAGCCGCCCGGGAGTGTGGTGCTGTGGTGACGGCCGAGGAGCACCAGATCCACGGCGGGATGGGAAGTGCCGTAGCGGAGGTACTGGCGAAAAACTGCCCCGTCCCCATTGAATTCGTCGGGGTTCGGGATACCTTCGGCGGAAGCGGGGACCCGGATGAGCTCTTGGAGAAATTCGGTCTGACTTGGCGCCAAATCTACGCTGCTGCCCTTGTCGCTATAGAACGCCGAGACAAAGGCAGCACGGGGCTCCGCCGCGTCACCGATGTCCCGGGCATCCATTCTCTGGACGGGCGTGGAGGATAGACCCTGCAATGGATTCCACCCCGCTGCGAGACCTTGTGGTACTGGGAGCTGTCGCCTTTTTCATCACCGCTCTGTCCGATCGCTTCCGCTTCCCCCCGCTGGTTGGACTCTTGGTCACAGGGGTCTTGCTCGGTCCAGCAGGCTTCTCCATTGTAGAGAGCTCTGTCTCTATCCGGCTCCTGGCAGAGTTGGGTATCACGTTGTTGCTGTTTACCCTGGGACTGGAATTCTCACTCCATGCTCTCTGGCAAACGCGGAAGCTGTCTCTGCTGGGAGGGACCTTGCAGATTGGGACAACCGTGCTCTTCGCATCCCTCCTCTGGCTCTTCTGGCAGAGAGCACCGATTCCCGAGGCGGTCGGTGTCGGGCTTATTGCAGCACTCAGCAGCACTGCTGTTGGACTTCGCCTCCTCCTGGAGCATGGTGATCTTGCGGCACCGCATGGGCGAGCAGCTTTCAGCGTACTTCTCTTTCAAGACGCTGCCGTTGCCCCAATCTTCCTGCTACTCCAGCTGCTGGGAGATGTTCAACACGGAGGGGTATGGAAGCTTCTCCGTTCGTTTGCTCTGTTGCTCGGCGCTGCAGTCGTCCTGTTTATTTCCCTGCGGCTTCTGATCGGTCTTCTCGTGCAGGTACTCCGCCTCTCGGTCTCTCGCGAAGCGCTCCTGTTCATGGGGCTAACTATTGGGATTGGTGCTGCACTCTTGAGCCACATGCTCGGACTTTCGGCAGCGCTCGGCGCTTTCATTGCGGGTTTACTCCTCTCGGGGCTGCGAGAACGCTACCGGCTGATGGCAACAGTGGAGCCGTTCCGCGACGCTTTCAGCAGTCTCTTCTTCCTCTCTGTTGGGCTGCTGCTTACCCCAGCGTTTTTCCAGGAAGCAAGCACCGTCTTCATCGTCGCTGGTATCCTCTTTGGCGGGAAGCTCCTCATCGTGTTCGGGCTTCTGCGTGCCTTCCGGTACCCGGCGCGAGTCGCACTTCTGACAGGACTTCTCCTGGCGTCCGTAGGGGAATTTGCCATCGTGGGCTTCTCGCTCGGGGCGTCGCACGGTCTTTTTCGCCCCGATCTGCTCCAGTTCGGTTCCGGGGTTGTCGCTCTCACGATGCTGAGCTCCACCGTGCTGTACACTGTCTTGCGCAAGTACCGCCTTGCTTTCCCCTCTGCCGCGCCGCCGGAACGGCGCACCGAAGGGCACGTCCTGATTATCGGCTATGGCATAACGGGACAGACTATCCACGCTGCCGTCAAGGCTGCCGGTCTACCATACGCCATCATGGAGCTGAACCCCTTCACTGCTGCCCGGTTGGAGGAAGCGGGAGAACCGGTCATCCACGGTGATTGCACTGACGAGAAGAGCCTCCGCCGGGCTGGGGCAGATCGTGCTGCCATCATCGTGGTGGCAATCTCCGACACGCTTCTGCTGCCGAAAGCTGTGGGAATTCTCCGTTCGCTGAATCCGTCAGCATTCCTCGCTGTTCGAACCCGCTTCGTTGCTCACATCGAACCGCTCTACGCGGCGGGCGCTTCCGTTGTCGTTGCCGAGGAATTCGAGGCTACGCTCTACCTCCTGGCACTGCTTCTGCGTCATTTAGGCGTGCCGGAGGAGCGCATTGGGGCGCTTCAGGAACACTTCCGGGCACAGCACTACGAGCTCTTCCAGAAACAGCTTCTCGACACAGCGCCATGAGCCCTGCCCTCTTGCCGGACGATGTTCGGGAGTACCTCGAGCAAGCCCCGCGGCTGGAGCTGCAGGAACCTTTTCTGCGCACCTTGGGCAAGCTCGCCGACGAGCAGGGGGTTGGACTCTTCGTTGTCGGCGGATTTGTTCGCGACTACTTCCTAGGCAAGGAGCGGAAGGACATCGACTTCACCGTCGTCGGGGATGCACTGGCGTTTGCCCGCTTCCTTGCGCGGCGCTTCCGCTCCAAGGCGGTCATCTACGAGCGCTTCCACACGGCGCTGGTCCCCATCGGGGAGTACCGCTGCGAGTTCGTCGGCACCCGACGGGAGACCTACGAGCCGGAGTCCCGCAAACCGCAGGTAGAAGAGGGAACGCTCTGGGATGACCTGCGCCGGCGGGATTTCACCATCAACGCGATGGCAATCGCTCTCAACGAGCCATATTGGGGCGCCTTCCTGGACCTCTTCGGAGGCTTACGCCATCTGCACCAACGCTACATTCAGACTCCCACCGACCCCAGCGTAACCTTCAACGAAGACCCGCTCCGCATGCTGCGTGCTGCTCGCTTCGTGGCAGCGCTCGACGGCACCCTCGCGGAGGACGCACGCCAAGCGATGGAGAAACTCTCCTCGCGCATCCAGATTGTCTCCCAAGAGCGCATCACCGAGGAGCTCCTCAAGCTACTGCAAACCCCTCGCCCCAGCAAGGGCTTCCTTGTGCTCTTCGAGACTGGATTGCTGCAGTACATCTTCCCCGAACTCCACCGGCTGGCAGGTGTGGAGCTGGTCCAGGTGGGCAATCAGGCCTATGGACACAAGGACGTCTTCCGCCATACGCTGCAAGTGCTCGATAACGTTGCCCAACACAGCGAGCAGGTCTGGCTCCGTCTGGCAGCCCTGCTCCACGATATCGGCAAACTCAAAACGAAACGCTTCGTCGAGGGCGTCGGCTGGACCTTCCATGGGCACGAAGAGGTTGGGGCTCGCATGGTCGAGCGCCTCTTCCGCCGCATGAAGCTACCGCTGGACAAGCTCCCGTACGTGCAAACTCTGGTGCGCCTCCACCAGCGCCCGCAAGCACTGGTCGATGAAGGTGTGACCGACTCTGCCATCCGTCGCCTGATCGTCCAGGCAGGCGACGCTCTCGAAGACCTCTTCATCCTCTGCCGAGCCGATATCACGACGCGGAATCCCGTGCTGGCGCGTAAGTACCTGAAGAACTACGACGCCCTCTACCAGCGCATCCTCGAAGTCCAGGAGAAGGACCGCCTGCGGGCATTCCAGTCCCCGGTCCGCGGAGATGAAATCATGGCGCTCTGTAATCTGCCACCTTCGCCCGCGGTGGGGTACATCAAAAAGGCGCTGGAGGAGGCTATTTTGGATGGCATCGTGCCAAACGACTACGACGCCGTCAAGGCTTACCTGCTGGAACACAAGGAGCAGCTCCTGGCAGAAGCTCTTGCATACCAGGAAGAGCACTTCCGCCGCAAGCGAGGTCAGTCTACCCCGAAGCCGGAACCCTCGTCCTGATGTCCTTCCCCCGAGCTGCCGTACTTGCTACCATGTTCCTCTTGGGATGCCAAACTGAGCGCTGGGGTGTGCCAACCTCTGGCAGCGGTTTCCCCACCGGCTCGCACAACTACTCCCGCTGGGCAGCTGATCCACCGCGCATGCTCTTCCTGCAGCCGATTACAGCCCCCGATACCAGCGGCTGCCTCCAGCCCCCGCTGGCTCTCTCCTCCCGACTGACCGTACTGGCAACCGCGGAGGGTTCTCTCATCGGGCTTGGAATGTCCGAGCCAATCTGGCGTTTGCGCCTCCCTGCCGAGACGGTAGCTGCTGTCCCCCTTGTTGCCGATTCAGGGACGCTCTACCTTCTCGGCAGTGACGGCGTCCTTTCCGCTCTCTCCTTTGACGGGAAGCTCCTCTGGAGGGAGCCGCTCTTCCCGGGATTGGCACACGGCGGGGGTCCATACCTTCCTCTGCTCGCGCAGCATCAGGGGATCCTCGCTGCCGATGGAGGCGGACGCCTCGTTCGAGTTGCTGCCACGGGGAAGATTCTCTGGGAACAGCGCCGAGGCGGCTCTCTGCGAAGAAGCTGGAGCACCAGCGCCGATGGACTCCTTGCCCTCGGCATTGCTGCAGACAACGGCGATACGCTGCTTGTCCTAGATTCCACCGGGCAGCAGCGGTGGTCCCGAGTACTGCCCCAGACACAGCTGACCTGTGTGGTCTTTGGGAACGGACGGCTCTTCGTTGCGGGCGTCCGGGACGGACCCCAAGAGCCGATCCCCGTCCTCCACTGCTTCTCAGCAATTGGGGAACTGCTCTGGTCGAGGACTTTGCCGGCGGCACCGCGGTGGGTTTCCTTGGACGACTCCAGCAGGGCTTATGTCATTGCCCACAGCAGTGGGGTTGGAGACCCCATCAGCGGTATCCTTGCCTACGGGGCTGACGGGCATCAGCGCTGGAAGCTCTACTTGCAGGCGACGATTACCACCCCTGCCCTCCTGTTCAAGAAATCGCTGCTGGTCTTCGCCGTGCAGAGCAACGGGGCTCTCGGAGGATACATCCTCTCGCTGGCGGATGGGAGCCTGCAGGAGCTGCTTTCCCTCCAGGAAGCCCCGCCCCTGCTCCTTGTCCCGGCTGTTACCCCCGATGGCGATGTGCTTCTCGGCTGGAGTGCTCGCCTCGGACTCCTCCGCTTGGGAGAACATCCGTGGAGATGGCTCCTGTTCTAGCTGCCGCGGTGGATGCCACACGCCCGCCAATCGTTCTCCCACCTCCTGAGCGTTACTGCAGCACGATCTGCCGAGCAACCTCGGCAGCGACTTCCTCACCCCGGAGGAGCCGTATCAGCTCCAGAGCGAAGGCGAGAGCTGTCCCTACCCCACGGCTGGTGATGATACGATCGGCGACAACGACAGGCTCGGTGCGGTAGAGATACTCCGAGAGCTGGTCAGCAACACTGGGATGGCTCGTCACCGGAGAATTTGCCGGTAGGAGGCGATGCCGTGCCAGAATCGTCGGTGCAGCGCAAATGGCGGCGAGGTACCCCTGGCGCCGGCGCTGCGCCTGGAGCAAGCGCTGGAGATGTTCGCTGTGAGCTAGCGCTTCTGTTCCCCGACTTCCTCCCGGCAGGACAATGGCAGCGAATTCCTCTTCTTCGGAAACCTCCTCCAGCAGCACATCCGGGACAATCCGAACCCCGCGGGAGCAGACAACGATCGGGCTCTCTCCCGCTACCACAACCGAAATACCTGCCCGCCGCAGGAGGTCAATGACCGTCACCGCTTCCACCTCTTCCGTGCCGTTTGCGATTGGAACCAAGACCCGCATCAGACCCTCGCCATATTGGGGTTTCTCATATGGTCTCAATCGAGAGCATGTTCGTCCGGGAACGCGCCACCAAGGGACGCCCGATGGTAATGACGATCCGTTCCCCGGGCATGAAGTACCCTTGCTGACGGAGCAGTTGCTTGACTTCCTCAATAGTCTCGTCCGTAGAGCCAACCCGCTCGAGGAGCATCCCTGTTGTTCCCCACAGCAGCCCGACATTCCGGGCAACCATTGGGTTCTGCGTCACTGCTAGGATCGGCACCGGGGGGCGCCGCTTCGAGATGAGGCGGACAGTTTCCCCCGAGAGCGTCAGCGAGACAATGCCCTGGACGTGTCCTTCCGCGGCGATAGCTGCCGCTGCAGCCGCAATGGCATCCGTGGTGAGCCGTTCTGGTCGTTCCCCTTTGCCCACCAGAGTATGGACCACTTCCGGGTGGACGGTCAGTGCGCGCTCAGCTTCCTGGCAAATCGAGCGCATGTACATGACCGCCTCTACGGGATAAGCCCCCACGGACGTCTCGGAACTGAGCATGACGACGTCGGTCCCATCGAGCACGGCGTTTGCAACGTCGCTTGCCTCTGCCCGGGTCGGCATCGGGTTCTGGACCATGCTCTCGAGCATCTGCGTCGCCGTGATGACCAGCTTCGCTCGCTGGTTAGCAAGCTGGATGAGCTGTTTTTGGACCAGCGGGACTTGAACGGCGGGGATTTCCACTCCGAGATCTCCCCGGGCAATCATGATTCCATCGGCAGCTTGCAGGATCCGCTCAATGTCAGCCAGTGCTTCAGGCTTCTCAATCTTTGCGATTACCCACGCGAGACTACCAGTCTCCTGCAGTAACCTCCGCACAGCACGCACGTCCTCAGCAGAGCGCACAAAGGAGACGGCAACGTAGTCGCAGGCATACCGGGCAGCGAACTCAATCCCCCGGCGATCCCGCTCCGTAATGCTCGGCAGGGAAATCTGCACCCCTGGGACATTGATGCCTTTCCGTGACTGCAAAATCCCCCCTGCAACGACAATGGCGCGGACTCCCTTTCCCCGCTTCCCCGTCACCTTCAGCCGGAGCTTGCCATCATCGAGCAGGATGGAATCCCCAACTTTGAGATCCCGGGCAATCGTGGGGTACTCCACGGGGATAACACTCAGCTCGCCCCGCCCAGGAGTAATACCCTCTCCCTGGGATACGTCTGCCAGCACCACTTCTTCCCCCGCCCGGAGCTCCAGCGCCCCCTGGGGAAGAGTGGCAACGCGCAGCTTCGGTCCGGGCAGGTCCACCATAATCGGGACAAACCGCCCGACACGCTGCTCTGCCTCCCGAATCCACCGGACATAGGCAGCGTGGGACTCCTCGGAACCATGCGAGAAGTTGAGCCGGAAGCCGTCAGCTCCAGCTGTCAGAAGCTGATAGAGCTTCTCCGGCGATGCAACAGCAGGACCAACAGTGCAGAGGATCTTCGTGCGGTGGTATACTAAGCGGAGCTGTACTGGGGCATTCATAGAGCACATCCTCCGGATCAGTTTCCCGGGACACTTCTGCCATCACCGGGACCCCGTCCCTGGATGCTCCTGAAGAACCGCTTCATAGTTCACAGCTCTCTGGCACTGCCGGACAAAAATACGGACTTCCCCACGCGGGCTTTCTCCCACCAGCGCATTGCCCTCTGCCGAGTTTCGGTATTTTTGAGCCGCAATGTTCCATTGCCTCTCCCTCCACTCCGATGCTGAGCCTCCAGCGAATTCGGGAGCAAAGCACTGAGATTGCCGCGCAGCTCCGCCGCCGCGGCGATTCCATCGACATTGCCCCGATCCTCGAACTGGATGCCAAACGGCGTCAGATTATCCGTACCCTTGACCAGCTCCAACACGAGCGCAAGACAGCACAAGAACAAGTTGCCGCAGCCAAGCGCCGGGGCGAACACCCCGAAGAGCTCCTAGCCCAGCTGCGTACCATCGCCGAGCACGTCCGGAGCCTGGAAGATGAGCTCCAGCAGGTCGAACAGCGGCTCCGAGAGCTCCTCCTGCTGCTGCCGAACGTACCTCATCCCAGCGTTCCCGATGGAGCGACCGCGGCTGAGAATCGCGAAGTCCGGCGCTGGGGTAAGCCGCAGCCGCAGGAGTTCCGGAAAGATCACCTGGAAATCGCCCGCTCCCTGGGCATTCTGGATTTTCCCCGAGCAGCAAAGGTCAGCGGCAGCGGATTTGTCTTCTACACCGGCAAGGGAGCCCAACTGGAGCGGGCACTCATCAATTTCATGCTGGACTTCCACGTGCGCTTCCACGGCTATCGGGAGATCTTCCCCCCCTTCCTAGTGTCGCCCAAAGCGATGGAGGGAACCGGACAGCTCCCAAAGCTGCGGGAGGACATGTACTACATCGAGCAGGATGAGCTCTACCTTATTCCCACCGCTGAAGTCCCGCTGACCAACTACTTTGCCGATGAAATCCTCCCAGCAGATTTGCTCCCTATCAAGCTCTGCGGCTACTCCGCTTGCTTCCGGCGGGAGGCAGGAAGCTACGGGCGCGAGACCCGGGGGCTCGTGCGTATGCACCAGTTCAACAAGGTCGAGCTTGTTATCCTCAGCCGTCCTGAGGAATCCTACGACGAGCTAGAGAGGCTTGTCACCGAGGTTGAGGCAGTGCTCCAAGCACTCGGAGTGGTCTACCGGGTTGTTCTCCTCTGCGCCGGTGATCTCGGCTTTGCTAGTGCGAAGACATACGACATCGAGGTCTGGTCACCATGCCAGCAGCGGTGGCTGGAAGCCTCCAGCTGCTCAAACTTCGAGGATTTCCAAGCACGGCGGGCGAACATCCGGTACCGTCCTCAGCCTGGTGCCAGACCGGAGTTTGTCCATACACTCAACGGGAGCGGGCTGGCTACTTCCCGGCTTATGGCTGCTCTCTTGGAACAGTACCAGACACCCGAAGGTGTCGTGGTTGTTCCCGAAGCTCTCCGTCCCTACTGTGGTTTCGACATCATCACAGCGGAGTAGTCCCTCAGGAGAGGTGGTGGTAGTGAGAGTGTGGAAATGTGGAAAATTCGCTCCGGGCAAGCCTGGAGTACTTAGATGCAGAAGGATTCTTCCGGGTGTGGGAAGACCGCTCGCTGGTGTGGATTTCCCTGGTGGAAAAGCGATGGCACGGTGGGAAGGGGCTCAGGAGTGTGGACAACGCAGTGGTTATCCACAGTGCTGTGGATAGAGGCTGTGGAAATGGGGAAAACGTTGTGGATATCGTGGTGCCTCCTGGTGGTGTTGTTCTCCGGTGGGTGTGGGAGCGAGCAGGGGAGGGAAGGAGAGGAAGTGGAGTTCGATTCCCTGGCTTTGCTAGCTGAACGGCGGCTGAAAGACAGCCTATTCCGAGCTTCTCCTGAGTCTCCCATTCCGCCAGAGGGACGAGGGCGATTCTCCGGGTTGCGCTACTATCCTCCGAGCCGGGAGTATGTGCTTCCAGCGGTGCTGGAGGTGTTTCCGCAGCAGGATACAGTGGAGCTGCCCTCGACGAAGCCTGGCTACCGACATCAAATGGTGCGCTATGGGGTCTTTCACATCGGATGGGCGGATACGGTTTTTCGGCTCGTAGTATACAAGCCGCTCGGGGTATACCCTTACCTGCTCTTCGTTCCGTTCAAGGATGCGACCACGGGAACGGAGACCTACGCTGGGGGGCGGTATCTGGAGATAGAAGAGCAGCCCGAGGCGGAAGAGTACTGGCTGGACTTCAACCGAGCGTACAATCCGTACTGTGCGTATAACCCTGACTACGCCTGTCCCGTAGTGCCACCGGAGAACGTGCTTCCGATTCCCATACGGGCGGGTGAGAAAGCGCCTAGGGAGCAGAGATGAGGGAGTGGGTGCTCGTCACAGGGGCATGGTTAGCAGCCTCTGGCTGTGCCTTCTGGCACATGTCGGAGCAGGCGGGAGTTGTCGTGACAGAGCTCACTCCAGAGCCTGGGATCCTCCTTGCGGAGAACCCAGTCTTCTCGCCGGCAGGGGATCTGGTGATCTTCCTGCCCCGTGGGTGGTTCGCGCTGGATCTCGGGGAACGAGCGCCGGCAGGGACAGTTGTCGTGGGAGTCAATCCTGAGTACACTCTGGCTCTGACGGTGGTTCTCTTCCGTCGTGCGCCGGCGGATACAGCGGGGCAGTACGACCTGCTTGAGCTTGCTCGGCAGAGCTTTGCTCGGCACCAGGCGCGGTCAGCGGGGGCTCTCCGGCTCAGCAGCGACTTCAACGTTGTGCGGGTGGGGATGAAGTCGTTCGTGGTCTACCATTTTTCAGATGGCGGGCGGACTGTGCAGGTGGCGGTTTTCGTCTCTTCGCTCGGAACGGTCTATGAGCTCGCGCTCTTTCCGCTCTCGCTGCGGGCGATGGAGCCGCCGACCGAACAGGAGCGCGAACGCATGTTCTACGGGGTTCTTCGGGCACTCCAGTTCTGACGCATGGAGCTCTCTCCAGACACGGAAGCAGTTCTGGCATACCTGCAGGCGTACTCGGGGAACACGCTCCGCAAGATGCGGGATGTGGGACTGATCCTTGAGGTGGCGGCGCAACGGAATGTTGCCGCCCTCGCGAACGATATCATCTTCACTGGGGCGGCACTCTGGCGAGTCTACCGAGTCTGGAAACGGCTGCCCCCTTCGGCAGAGGGGTACCGGACGGTTACGGAGACCTTTTCGGAGAGCATTACAGCGCTGCGGCAGCTATTGGGACAGCTTCTGGAGGAGGCTCCAGCAGAGGTTCAGCAGCGCTTTCAGGAAACCTATCTCCGGCTTGCTGAAGGAGCGGTTCGGAACCTGGTTGACCTGGCACATGATCTGTCTTGGTTCAAGCAGCTGCAGAACGACATGCGCCGCCGCCGAGGAGAGTCGCCGCAGGAGTGATTCTTCAGTTTCACCCCAGTGTGCCGATATTCAGCTGCGACAGGATGGAGTGAAGGTGCAGGATGCACGCGGGTGCTCCCTTTCCCGTAGAGGGTGTATCGCCCCAGTGTGGAGCCGATTCCCCCCGACGCTGCGCAGCGCAGGGCAGCGAAGAGGTCTTTGCCGAGCTCCTTGCTCTATTCTTCGGAGGGGTGCCTGCACTACCGCAGGCAGAGGCTCAAGAGGCATGCGGACAAGGTGCGCATTTCTCGGAGGCTCTCCCCGATCTAACAGGTGAGAGTGAGCCCGCTCTCGCGGCGTCCCGCTCTGGTCTGCAGGTTCTGGAGCGTGGGGAGGCTCCAGCAAGTGGACTTCTGTCCCGTGCTGTGCTCCAACGGGGCATAGAAAGTCTGCCAGGGACTCCGGCAGTGGTGGAAGAGGCGGTGTCTCCAATATTTTTGAAGCTGGAGCCGGAGGCTTCCTTGGGTCCTGCACCGTCGCAGTCGGCGCGGGAAGCAGATCGGCAGTTGTCGTCCCAGCTCTCAGACCTCCTCTTCCGGGGTGAGCTTACCGCGCTGGTAGGATCGCCAGCGGGGAATATCCACCACCGTGCCGGAGTAGAGATGACTTCAACTTCCCCCGTCAATGGGCTTCAGGAGCAGCTGCGTGTGCTTTTTGTCCAGGCGCTGGGGCGAGCACTCTCCGGAGCTCGAATGGAGCCACCGACAGTGGCACAGCTCCACGTGGAGCTTCCCCACGGGGGGCAACTTCTCCTCTTCGTTGCTGTCCACGGAGAGCAGGTTTTCGTTCACGCTGAGACTCCCTCGTCGGAGCTTGCGCGACAGTTTGTGGCAGCTGCCGATGGACTCCAGCATATGCTCTCAGGGCGGCAACTCCGGCTCGGAGAAGTGACCGTGCGCTTTGCGGAGTCGGCAGCCGCGTTCGGTGACTTCTCCCGCTTCCCGCAAGGGCAAAAGGAAGAGGAGCTCTACCGGGAGCGAGCGCACTTCGTTCGCTCCTTCCTCTGGCATCGCCTCCGGAGTCCAACATCCTAAAAAGGGGCATACGATGGCAGAAGCCGTTGGAGCTGTGACGGGAGCACAAGGGACGCTTCTCATCCCCAACGGGGCAGGAAGTGGGAAAGAAGACTTCCTGCGGCTGCTCATTGCTCAGCTGCGCATGCAGAGTCCGTTGAAGCCTTACGAAGGTCAGGAGCTCGCCGTACAGCTGGCGATCTTCTCGCAGCTCGAGCAGCTGCTCTCCGTCCGACAACTTCTGGAGTTGCAGGTCAGCCAGCTCTCCGGGCTTGCCGAGACAGTTGGCAATGCTGCTACACCAGCGCTTGTAGGAGCATATGTCCGAGCGGAAAGCTCCCTGCTTCGGCTCTCTCCAGATGCCACGGAAGTCCGCTTTGGATACGAGCTCCCGGAAGAGGCGCAGAGCGTACGGGTGGAAATCTGTACCTCCTCGGGTGCCGTGGTCAGGAGCTGGGAGTTCCGGAACGTTCCCCCGGGGGACCACCGTATTCTGTGGGACGGTCGAGCGGCATCGGGAGAGCGGCTCCCAGCAGGGACGTATACCGTCCGGATTACCGCGGTCGGGACAGCAGGACAACAGCTGGAGGTTCGCCCGTTCCTGGAAGGCGTCGTGGAGGCAGTGCGCTTCACAGCTCAGGGGGCGATGATGCTCATCGGTGAGCTGGAAGTGCCCCTATCGGGGCTTTTGGAGATTCGGAAACGTCCGTAGGAAGTCCAACACTCGAGAGGTGAGCCATAATGGGACTCTCACGGTCATTGACGGCAGCGCAGACGTCGCTTCTGGCACATCAGCGGCGGCTCGACGTCATTGCAAACAACGTTGCCAACGTGAACACCATCGGGTACAAAGCCAGCCGAGCCCGCTTTGCGGAGAACGTTATCCAGCGCTTGGGTATCGGGACGCTCCCAATAGTTAGCGGAGCAGACATCGGTGGAGTAGACCCCCTGCAGATTGGCTTGGGAGTACGCTTGGCAGCGACTGTGGCGGATATGGCGCAGGGGACAATCACTCCCACGAATCGCCCGCTGGATGTTGCCGTGCGGGGGGATGGGTTCTTCGTCGTACAACTCAACGGGCGGCAGCTCTTCACGCGAGCGGGCTCCTTCACACTGGATTCCCGGGGCAACTTGGTGGATACAGCAACCGGAGCACTGGTCCAGGGATATGGGATTGTGCTCGACGCCAATGGGCTCCCCGTGCGGGATAGCTCGGGCAATACAGTGCTCTCCCGGCAAGTAGGGGCACTGCGGATTCCGCTAGGACTTCGGTCCCCTGCCCATCAGACCGAACGGGTACGGCTGTCAGGCAATCTCAGTGCGGAGATGGCAGACGGCGAAAGCATTGCAACAAGCATCCTCATCTACGACAGCCGTGGGGTAACACACGTTTTGCGGTTGGAGCTGCGGAAAACGGCAACGCCGGGTGAATTCGAGCTGACAGCAACTCTCGATGAGCAGCCCCTTACTCTCCCAACGGGTTCCTCGCCCGTACGTTTCCGAGGGGATGGCACATTGGAATCACCGCTCTCGGTCGTCATCCCTGGTGCCGAGCTCAATACAGCTCTGGGAGCCAATCCGCCGGTCTTCGACCCTGCCAAGAGTCTGACTATCGAGCTTGCCCCCCAGGGAAGTCTCCTTTCGGGTGTAACGCAGATGTCCGGACCCAGCACGCTTGCTGTCATTGAGCAGGACGGCTATGGGATCGGCGAGCTTGTAGACCTGCGGATCGATTCCACAGGAAAGCTCCTGGGGAGCTTCAGTAACGGGCGCACAGAAGTGCTCGGGCAGCTCGTCCTCGCTCAATTCCTCAATCCTGGAGGACTGCTGCGGGAAGGAGACAACTTCTTCGCCGTCTCGCCCAACAGTGGTGCGCCGATTCTGGGCACGGCCGGCGAGCTTTTCTCCGGCACCTCTGTCGTCGGCGGGGCAGTTGAGGAGTCGAACGTAGAGCTGACCACGGAGTTTACAGAGTTGATCGCCACCCAGCGGGCATTTGAAGCGGCGGCGCGAATCGTCACGGTGAGCGACCAGATTCTGGCAGAGGTCAATGCCCTCAAGCGCTAAGCGAGCCTATGGCTGGAGAGGTCCCTGGAGGTTTGCGGCGCCAACAGCAATGAGGGCATCGTAGCCGCCGAAGTCGGGGAATCGGTAGTAGACAAACGCCCAGAAGGAGATCCGGGTGCTCGTGGTGTTGCCTTCCCACTCCTCGAAGGAGAGGGACTCCACAGAGCCCGTATCAGCGTTGAGGTAGCCGGTGGCATAAAGGTAGTTGTGACGTCCACGTCGGACAAGCTGCCGGAGGCGGTAGAGGCGTTCTTCCGGGTCATAGCTGAGGCGCCACTCTGCACTGGCGCGCCAGCCATTGAAGGAGCCGACAACGAAGACCTCGGAGGGAAGCGGTGGAGCGCCTTCCGGATCCAGAACGAATTCCAAGGGCACGTAATCCTGCAAATACGGGGCAAGGTGCGAGGTTACAGCCGCCCCGTCGTCTGCCCAATCCCAGAAACTCCCATTGCGGCGCAGGTCTGCCAGAGGGAAGCGGAGGGGCGAGCTTGTATACGGCGGAAATTGGGTGGGATTGCTCAGGTCCAAGACGCGGTATTCGTTCTGTGCTGGGATGCGTTCCAGCCGGAAGAGCTTCGCCCCGGGAAGCATTCCGGCGATGCTGCCTCGGTACGGGGTGCGGTAGAGCCGCTGGGTCCCTGCTGTCAACGTCCGGTCGTGGCTGACAATGTAGGGTTCGAACCAACGGTGGCGGCGGTAGAAGACGACAGTCTGCAGGCGCTGGTCAGCGCTGAGTTCGGGCGGCACGGAAACCACTGCCTCAACGGTCACAGCTGCCGGACTGATACCGGGCGGGGCAGTGTAGAGATCGCTATAGACGCTAACGCGGCAGACCGCCTGAGGTTGGACGGCGAAAAAGCGCGCCTCCCCCACGGGCTGCTCGGAGCCCCGTTCGAAGAGCAGGAGCTTCCAGTTCCCGGCGTACGGGATAGTAACCTGCGGGTTCGGGATCCTCAGCCGCCCTCGATAGCTGTAAAAGCGGGAGCCGGAAGGAGCTGGTTCCCAGGAAAAGAGGCTCGTGCCGGCGGCGCCAAAGCTGAGGAAGACATTCCCACTCTCGCTCCAATCCGGACGGCAGTGGACGAAACGGGCGATGAGTGCAGGAGGAACCGAAGCGTCCACATCCACCTCCAGAGTTACGAAGGGAAAACCCATAGAAGGCGCTGTTTGGGCATCGGGGGAGAGGAGCAGAACCGGGGGAGCTGTCTCGTCCTCGCCTCCGTACATCCGAATGCTCCGCAGAAGCCATAGCTGCTGAGCCAAAGCAGAAGCTGGCACGAGGAGTGCCAGCGCGATGTTCATGCCCCTCATTGCGGAGTCCCTGGCTGGAGTGGCGAGGGCAACTCAAACGGTGCGTAGACAATCCCCAGGGAGAAGATCACGCCGTGAACCCGCCAGGGGATGCCGGAGAGCAGCCGGGTAAGCCCGAGCCAGCCTGTCAGTGCTGGCTGGAGTGCCAGAGAACCACGCGGCAGCAGCGGGAGCAGGTAGCGAACCCCGGCACCCAGGGAGAGCGAGACGGGAGCTCTGCCGGGCAGGGGACCGGAATACTCATTGCGCGTGCGCGTGCCCGTGTCGAGGAAGTAGCCGTATGCGGGTTCGACAAGCCGCTCCTGCTGCCAGAACGTGGCTTCCAGCGTATGCCCAGCGGCAACCCCAAGTCGGAGCTGGAACTGCGGAAGCCCTTCGACGGGGCTATAGCCCAGGAAGAGCATTGCCGTCAGCATATGCCATCGGGTTCGCAGCTCGTGCTCGAACATCCCCGCTGTGGCAGTCCCTTCAGGGCTACTGACGGTGGTTGGTTCGCGTTGGAGGAACGTCGCTTCATGCCGCCGATAGCTCAGCTCGATGAGCAGGCGGAGCCGAGGGGCAAGCCATAGCCCGTCGTAGGTCGCGAAAACCCCCCAGCCTACACCTGTTGCACTCTCAAAGCCAGGACAGCAGTTTGGAATGTCGGGCGAGATGGTCCGGAAGTTCGCTCTGTGGGCATTGAGGTCAGCGAGCACGCCGCCCCCGACAGCGTACTGCGCATGGGTCACAACAGGTGCGGCAGTCAAGAACAGCAAACCACAGAGGCGGAAGTGGCGGCTCATGGAACGTATTGGAGCAAGAGAGACAAAACCTGCGACGGAGTTTGGAGGGTCACAAGGTACACACCTGCTGCCAGCTCCCCGAGAGGCAGTGGCTCTGTGTACACACCTGGCGTTCTCCATCCCTCGATAGGTCGGGCAACCTCCTCCCCCCAGAGCGTCCAGAGACGAATGACCACAGGTCCGGTCTCCGGCGTACCGTAACGCACCAGCGCTTGCTTCGTTGCTGGCTGGGGTACAATTTCCAGGAATGCTCCCGTTGTGGTCGGCACGAAGAGACGCTCTCCTCCTTGCCGGCAGATGTCCACGAAGAAAGTGTCTACAACGATCTCCGTTGGGAGTGCACTCGGGCTCCAGGCGAGCTCTTCCAGAATCAGTGGCGTACGGTCTCGGTCTCCGAGCAGGACACGGAAGGGCAGTTCCAGCAGGAGAATCTCGCCCGGCGAGAGCTCACCGAGAGGGAGTTCCAATGGGATGCGCCGCCAGTCTCCGGAGATATTGCCCGGCGGAACCGGTGGGAGCGGCTCCAAGAGACGTGCCCAGAGCCGGAGCGTACAGTGGAGCCTATTGGCAGTGATCCCTGCCTCGGGAACGCGCAGCAGCAGCGGTAGACGCACGGTTGTGCCCGGAGCTGCTCGCCCACCCCGGAGACGTACCACAAGAGGCTCCGTCCGCCGGACAAACCGGAAGGGCTCAGACTCTGAGGAACATCCCTCGATGGTTACTCGAACTCGGTACTCGCCGCTGCGCGGGGGCACGAAGCGTTGCTCGGTTGCCCCGGGGATGGGTACGCCTGCGCTGTCGAGCCATTGATTACCTTCGGGCGAGCTGGAAATGAGCGTATCCCCTTGCTGCGTGATGACTGGTTTCGGAGGGCGGGGGATGACCGTGAGGGTGACGCGGTTGGAGAGACGCTCTCCACAGCGATTGTAGGCACGAATCCAGTACGTGCCTGCTTCCCGTACAGTCACAGCCGAACGAGCGCGGGCGATCAGCGTGTCGTTACGGTACCATTCGTACTCAACACCCGGTTGCTCATCGCTTGACAAGCGCACGGAATCGCCTTCGCAGAGCTGCGTCGCACCTTCCACACGCAAGTGCGGTGGCGCTGGGCGGGGGGTCACAGAGACGCTGACCGAGTCAGAGACGGCTTCCCCACAAGGGCTGGAGAGGCGCACCCAGTACGTCCCGGCAGCACGCACTGTCAGAGCCGAGGTATCGCCGCCGAGGGGTACCCCATCCCGGTACCACTGGTAGTGGGCACCACCGACAGGCTCAATCCAGAGCAGGAGGCTATCGCCCTCGCATAGCTCCAGACTCCCTTGGGCTTGCAGTTTCGGTGTCGGGAGCGTGTCCAGGAACCGGATGGTGACGCTATCGGGCGAGAGAGCGCGTCCACAAGGGGTAAGCACTTCCACGGTGTAGGTCCCCGCCTGGCGAACAACGTAGCGCGGCAGCGTGGTGTCTGCTACCGGCTGCCCATCGCGGTACCAGCGGTAACGTGCCCCGGGCTGTTGCGCGGTGGTGAGCACGGTGCTGTCACCAGGGCAGAGGAAGACCCCGCCGAGGACAACAAGCCGCGGAGGTTCGGGGAGCGGGAGAACTTCAATGGCAATGCTGTCGGAGCCAACGGTGTCGCACGTGTTGAGCAGCTCGACGCGATACCACCCAGGCTGACGCGCCGTGTATCGCCATGCTTGGGGATTCCGCATGATGAGGTTGCCGTTGCGATACCAGCGGTATTCCTGTACCGTCGGCTGCGGGGAGGTCTCCAAAACGGCACTATCTCCTTGGCACAAGCGGGATGAGCCCTGCACCACCAAGGAAGGCTTCTGCAGTGGCTCGTCTACCAGGACCCGGATCGTGTCTCGTGCATACGCTACGCCGCAGCGATTCCGGACTGCCAGAGTGTACGCACCCGCATCGCGGATGACAACGGCTGGAGTATCGCCGCCGAAGGGCTGCCCATCGCGGTACCACTGGTAAGAGAGCTCAGGCTGCGGCGATGTGGACAGCACAAGGCTATCGCCTCGGCACAAGCGTGTCGGTCCGCCGACACGGATATCCGGAACAGCTGGGGGCGCGCCGCTACTCAGAATGATTTCCCGCTCTGCCAGAGCTGTCCCGCATGGGGTGCGGACTTCGACAGTATAGCGGCCAGGCTGCCGGGCGATGAGCTGCGGAGCGTTGGAGCCGCTGATAGGAACGTTGTTCCGGCGCCAGGTATAGGTTGCCATCTCCTCTGGGTCGATGCGGAGCACGGCGCTATCCCCGGGGCAGAGCACTGTATCGGGCTCAACCCGGATGGTCGGAGGCAGGGGAGGACGCAGAATCACGAGCGTGTCCGTAGGCTCCCCGATGGTAACTGGACTGGAAGCCAGGACGCGAATGCGGTAGCGCTTGCCTGCCGGCATTGTATCGGGGATCCGGGCAACAACGCGCCCGCCGGTCTGCCCGAGCTGCTCCCCGATGAGGGTGGAACGGGCGAAATCCCCTGAGGAATCGGAGAGCACCACAGTGAAGGAGTTGTCGGCGAAGAAGGAGCCCGTCGTGGTGAATTCCACCGTGAGCGTATCGCCAGCACAGAGAGGCTGGCGCAGAACCCGGCAGCGAATGGTTTCCCGGTCAAAACGCGTCAGGACAGCGTCGGAGCTCCCGCGCAACTGCGCTTGTTCGGCAGCGCGCGTGGGGTAATCCGAGCTGGCTGTGGAGCCGCATGCGTAGAAGCCCACGCCTGTGTCGGTAGCAACGCCCTGGAAGACGTCGTAGCCCCCACCTCCAAAAGGGGTGGACCACTGGAGCGTGCCGACGTAGTGGAACATGACCACGAACGCATCCCCGTTGCCGGCGTATGACTGCAGGGCAAACCAGCGGGGAAAGTTCGAGCTGTAGGTGTATCCGCACGCAATAACCCAGCGGTTCCGAGCTACCGCAACACCGCGGATTTCCTCCATGCTGCTCCCGCCGTAGAAGGTCCCCCACTGGAGCCGACCGGCACTGTCGAGGCTCGTCACGAAAGCATCCAGTGCGGCTGCTCGGCGGGCTTGGACAGCGTTGACAATCGGGATGGTATCGCTCAGCGTTGAGCCACCGATGATGACACTCTTCCGGATGTCGGTGGCAACGGCGTTAGCAATGTCCTGCCGGTTCCCGCCGTAGTAGGTTGCCCAGAGGCGCTGTCCGGTGGCGGTGAGCTTGAGCACGACGGCATCCGTTCCGCCGCCGGCAAAGGTCGGCTGGAGCGCATTTTGTACGGGAAAGTCCGGACTGCTGGTACTCCCAACGGCAATGACAGCGCCGGTACTATCGGTGGCAATGCCCCGGAGGATGTCTTCGCCGCTCCCGCCGTAGTAGGTTGCCCAGAGGCGCTGCCCGGCGGCGGAGAACTTGAGCAGGAAGCCGTCCAGCGTGCCGCCGCCATGGGTTGGCTGGAGGGCGTTGGCAAGGGGAAAATTCGTGCTGCTGGTTGCACCACAGACGACGAGAGCCGCGCTTGTACGGTCAACTGCTACACCAGAGGCGTTTTCTTCGCCACTCCCGCCGTAGTAAGTTGCCCAGAGGCGCTGCCCGGCGGAGTTGAGCCGGAGCAGAAACGCGTCGCTGGTGCCGGAGAGCGTGCTCTGGAAAGCGTTCTGGGTGGGGAAATTCGGGCTCGAGGTTGTGCCTACAACGGCAACATTCCCCACCCCATCGCAGGCGATGCCGGAGGCAACCTCGATACTGTCCCCGCCGTAGTAGGTTGCCCAGAGAGGCTGACCTGCGGGGGAGAATTTGACGATAACGGCGTCGGAGGCGACAGTCGTTGCCAGGCTATTCTGCAGTGCGTTTCGCACGGGAAAGTCCGGGCTAATGCTCCAGCCCGCACAGTACACGTTACCAGCGTTATCGGTTGCTACGGCGGTGAACTCCTCAACGGCGCTCCCCCCGTAGTAGGTGGACCAGACGACGCCGGGGTCGAAGAGCAGCTCTTCCTCTGGGCATGCCTCCGGGACAGCGAAGGAGAGCGTATCGCCCCGGAGGACAAATGTCCCCAGGAGCTGGCGTCCGGCTTGGTACACCACAGGTGGGAGCTCTCGCAGCTGACCGAGTGCAGTGGTTACAAGCAAGCTCCCATCGGGGTCACGCCGGAGCGCGTCAGCGCCGGTGTATCGGAAGCGGACGGCAGAGAGCGCTTCTGCTCGCCGGGCAAGGAGGTCATACTTGAGTTCCCCACGCTCTGTCCAAGTCAGTCGCAGCTCAACATCCGGGTAGAGCCCTTGCAGGCGTAGCACACGGTACCCACGGAGCCCCTCTGTGCGTGCTCCGGGTCGGTAGACCGAGCAGGTCATCGGGAGAGGAGACTCGCCCTGCCAGTGGAAGAAGGGATTAGCTCCGAGCCATTCCAGATCAATTCGCCGCAGTAGGAAACGCCGACAATACGGCGCGGAATCGCCGGGAAGCGGTTGCACGAAGACGTAGCTCAGCCCCTCAGTGCGGATGTAAACGCACACCCCCCGTGCTTCCGCTGCGAAGAGGACCTCCGAACAGGGGTTCCCGTCCGTATCGCGGAGCTGTCCACGATTTTCCCAGAATGCGCTGCCCAAGCAAGGGATGGCTACTCCCAAAAGGAGAGCTACGGCGCGGAGATGCATGGCAGATTTCCTCTCGGCAGGTCACCGGTGCAAGGGGAAAAATACACTGATGGCGCCACTTCTCCGGCACATCCTACCCCGAGTGGGTGAGCACAACACCTGCCAGGATGAGCACCCCGCCGAGGAGGAATCCCAGGGTGAGTGTGAAGTCGAAGAGCGGAATGGCTGCCAGTGTTGTGAAGACAGGCTGCAGCGTGGAGAAGATAGCAACCTTGCTTGTCTCCAAGTGGCGGAGCGGGATGAGCCACAGTAAGTACCCGATGCCTGAGGTGATGATCCCCATGTATGCCAGCTCGCCCCAGAGGGTAGGGCTCATGTGCTCCAGCTGGAGTGGTGCGCCGAGGAGGAGCCAGAGGGGCATATACGAGAGCCAGCCTGCGACCATGCTTGCGGCAGTGATCGGGAGAGCTCCGTAGCGGAGTGAGAGTGGTTGGCTCAGCACGGTGAAGGCTGCCCATGCCAGGCTGGCGGTCAGCAAGAGGAGATTCCCCGTCAGATGCGCCGCTCCGAAAGCGAATTCTTTCTCTGTCAGCACGCTCCCGACCCCGAGGAGTGCAAGCCCGATGCCTCCCAGCTTCCAGGCAGAGAGGCGCTCCTGCCGCAAGCGCCAGCTGAGCAGGAGGGTCCACACCGGGGTCAGGGCGTAGAACAGCGAAGCGTTCGCAGCAGCTGTCAGCTGCACGCCGGTGAAGAAACACCACTGGTTGAGCGGGACTGCCAGTACCCCGAGCAACAGCAGCCGAAGCTTCTCCGAGCGCGATAGCAAGGCAAGCATTCGACGCAGGTGATTGCGCCACAGGAGCCATCCCAGAGCAGCGCCAGCGGCGAAAAATCCTCGCCAGAAGAGAGCTGCGGCTGGGAGCAGTGCCTGCAGGGCATGCTGGGCAATCAGGTGCGTGCTGGAACCGATTGCCTGCTGGAGGATCAGCACGAGGATGTCGCGAGCAGCTCGATGAGTTTGGAGTGCTGGGCTTCCCAGCAGAGGCGCGGAGCGGCTTCTCGGCATCGTTGGTGGTATTGTTGCCAGACTTCGGGAATCCGGAGGGTACGGACAGCACGGAGGAGCTCCTCTGGGGAGAAATCCGGCGGGATCAAGATGCCAATACGGTAGCGCTCGAAGAGCGTGCGCAGTGCTGGCAGATCCGTAGCGATAGTCGGAATCCCCGCCATGCAGTATTCGAAGACCTTGTTCGGCAGAGCCAATTCATAGCTCCGGGTGATTGGCTCGATCAGAGCCAGACCGATGTCGGCGGAGGCAGTCCATTCCAGAAGCTCATCGTAGGGACGCCAGCCCAGCCAGTGAACACGTTGAGCGACGTTGAAGCGTTCGGCCAGCTGCTGCAGTATGCTCCGGTACTCCCCATCGCCGAGCACACACAAGACAGACTCCGGCAAGCGACACAGCAGCTGAATCGTGTGCTCCAGTCCTCGTCCTCGCATTACTGCTCCTTGGTAGAGCAAAACGAGGTTTTCCGAGGGCAGACGTAGGCTTTGACGGAGCCGATCCGTCCGCGGCAGCACACGGTACGGCGGTACATTCAGCAACACCAGCGGGGGCTGCGCGAGACGATACCGGCGTTGGAGCTCTTCGGCGTCCAGCCAACCGGAGACAATGCAGCGATGAGCGTTGCGGATGTAGTGAGCTTCGATCCGCTGGAGTATGCGCTGCGTCCGCGGACGGTCCCGAAGAGGGGCGAGGGCGAAGTAGAGCTCCCGCGAATCGTAGAAGAGGCACGAGCGATAGCGGTGCGCCAGGTGTGCCGCGACAGGCAATCCATAGATGTCTGCTGCCCAGTAGGCGCGAGCGTGAAGCTGTCGGCGATGGACGAGGACCCATAGGGCAAAGAGCACCCATTGCTGCCATACCCGAGGCAGAGCCGGACGCGGGCGCAGGAAGGGCTGTACCTGAGCACGGCGGAGCACTTCTACGGCACGGGCATTCCCCCAGCCGAGAAGACAGACCCGGTATCCTTCTCGAGCAAAACTCCGCACGACGTTGAGCGTCCGAGCATCGTAGAGAACCTCGGAAAAGCTCAGCACACACACGTCCCAGGGAGCTCCCATCCGGCTAACGGAAGCGGTAGTGAAACGTGCTGCGGAGGATGCCCCGGCTATCGAAGCGTTCCTTGAAGGCAATCAAGCTCAGCGCTGGCGTCATGGGATCGGCGGCTCTGGTATCCTGCGAGACTCCAATGTCAACCCACTCGTATCCCTGCTCCACAGCCCAGCGCACGATCTCGTACATCAGCAGATAGACCGGGCGGAGCTGCTTGTAGGGGTAGAGCATCATGTTGTAGAAGCAGAGCACGACCTTCGGATTGCAGAGGAAGAGCAGAGAACCGGCAACGGCGGTATCCCCGTCGTAAACCAGCAGCAAGCGCAAGTGCTCCGGCACCAGCTGACGGAGTCGATAGAGGTCTTCCAGGGAGTGCGTGGGCTTTGCTCCATGCCGTGCTTTGTTGTGGAGCAGGATGTGGTAGAAGGTTTCGTAGTCCTCGCTTTCGCAGACGCGTAAGCGTCCTTCTCGAAGCTGCTTGCGGATGGTTTTGCGGGCGGTCTTGTCGAAGAAGCGCAGGAAGTTGTGTCCATGCCTGAGGTGAATGGCGTGAGAGATGTAGTGATGCTCAAAGCCGAAGCGCCGGTAGAGCAGCGCATACTCCAAGTTCTGCGAATACTGGCGGCTATAGATGAACGGTGCCGGGATGAGGAAGAGCTCCCGCAAACCTCGGCGGCGACCGTAGTCAAGGAGGGCATCGACAATCTCGAGAGCGAGCGCAAAGGGGATATCTTCGGTGACGATGCCACCGTAGCTGGCACCGACGGGCGACCAGAGAACCTGACCGTCGTCTGTCAGCCCGCCTGGCATCACACCGACGAGCTTCCCCTTTTTGCGGAAAAGCAGGTGATGGAAGCGGTATTTCCCGGGCGGATGGTAGTCCAGGAACTGTAGCCGGTGGAACATCGTCCCGTTGTTTGAGCGGGCAACGAATGCTTCCCACTCGGCACGGTGTTCGGGGCGGTACTCTTCGACAACCACGGGGTCACACTCCATCCCACTGGGCAGCGGATGGACGCACTGGAGAGGTGCAAAAGTACGCGTTCCCCTGCCTACGCTTCTGACTCAACGGACATCCGCGAAGGCTGTTCGAGGGGGAGCTCGACGAACACGGTGGTTCCCTTGCCCAGTGCGCTCCGGATGCGGACGCTTCCGTTGTGTGCTTCGACCAAGCGCTTGACAATCCAGAGTCCTAAGCCGGAGCTGGGTTCCCCGGCGGTTGGTTTGGTGCTCAGGCGGACTCCGCGCTGGAAGGCGTTGCGCACATCCTCTTCGCTCATACCTAAGCCGTTGTCCTCGACTTCCAGACACATGTGGGAATCACGCACGTATGCTCGCACTACGACCGTTGCTCCCTTTTGCGAGTACTTGATAGCGTTGCTGAGCAGGTTATCGAGCACTTCCTCCAGGCGTTGGGGATCTGCCGGCACGGGGGGAAGCCCGGGTTCAAGCTCCTGCCGTAGCGTGATGGATTTCTGCTCTGCTAACGGCATATTCTGCCGGCAGACGGAGCGGAGCAGCTCTGCGATGTCTACCGGTTGAAAATCCAGCTGCAGCACCTTGGCTTCCAGGGTGAGAATGCGAGAAATTTCCTGCGACAGCTCCACGATGCGGGTGGTCGTCTCCACAATATCATTGATGATTTCCTGCTGCTCTTGGGCACTCAGGTCGTAGGAGCGTAAGAGTTCGACCAGACTCCGGATGACGAGAGCGGGGTTTTTGATATCGTGGACAAGGGTGGCAAAGAGGGTGTCTTTCTGTTCCTGCAGCTGTTCCAGTTCCTCTTGTTTAGCAGAGAGGCGCTCGACCTGCTCGCGCAACAGGCGGTTTTCCTGCTGCAAGTGGCGGCTTCGCGCCTCGAGTGCGCTGATTTGTCCTCGGAGGTTACTGAGCTCTGCCTTGAGACGGCTGTTCTCCGCGAGCAAAGCGTCGTAGGCGGCGGAGTCCATCGGTGCAGGGTGTGAGCGCTGTGCCATTGTCCGTGCCCATCGGCGAGTTTTGAGACGGAATCCCAAAGTAATCCCCGCAAGCAGCAGGGCGCCTACGCCAGCCAGAGCGATGAGCCACCAGAGCCAGCCCTGGCTTGCACGGGGAGTATGCGAGGACGAGTCAGTGACCGTCTCAGAAGGGCGGGAGACAGAGGCTCGGCGTTGCTGCCACCGCGCTTTCCAGCCTGTGGCTTCGGCGGCATTGACGCGAAAGCGCAGCGTCACAGGGCGAGCAAACCAGCCCTCGGTGGGAGCAAATGCCTGAACAGTGAAGCTGTACTCCCCTTCGGGAAGGTTGGTGTAGAGGACACTATCGACTCCGATGGAGCGAACCTGCTCTCGGTTGTCATCATGGCGGCGGAGCGTGAGGCGGAAGAGCAGTGGGGTGGAACTCGGCGGGCATTGGCAGGCATAGGCAAGGCTGAGCGTATCGTGAGGAGCGACAATGAGACTGTCCCACTCGCGGTCCTGGAGGTTGATCCCATTGAGGGCGATTGCCCGCAGCACCGTCTGCCGCACCGGTTCCTGCGCCGTTGTGGGAAGCACCACCAGCAGGAAAGTGAGCACAAAACGGTTTACTCCTCCACCCATGCTCGCTGCCGTCGTTGTCCAGAGAGATACCGTAAGGAGAGGCGCTGGCGCTGGAGGAGCTGTTCCAACGCCTGGCAGACATCGGAGAGCTCCTCATAGGGGATGAAGCCGAGCTGGTGTTCTCGGCACCAAGCAGCCAAGGCGGCTCGAGCGAAAACAATATCGGCATAGAACGCTGGGCAGAAGTCTGAGAGTCCCTCACCGAGGAAGAGGACAGGCACCTGCGGCGGGGTCCAACTCAAGAGCGCGGCGCGCTTGCAGGCAGCGCAGGGATACGGACTGGGACAGGTGTACTGACAGCTCTCGCTTGCCCAGGGGAAATCCACCTGGGGAGTGCCGCATACCCACCGCAGGCGGTTGCACGCAACCGGAATCATCTCCAGTCCGGCAGCAGCCAGGAGCGGCTCAATGTAGACATCGAGCCCGTCACTGAGGATAGCAACCCCGATGCCATGCTGGGAGCAGAAGCGGAAAAGCGCCTCAACGGAGGGGCGAAGCCCTATCCGGTGGGCAAATTCGGCAATCTGTTCGGCGGTTATGTCCGGGTCAAGGTGCTGACATGCCTGCTGATAGTATTCCAGCACGGAAATCTCGCCCTGGCGCAACCGCTCTTCGAGCACCTCTCCTCTGCTATACCGGCGGAAAAGTTCCAGACCGATATCCTCCGGCGTCAGCGTCCCGTCAAAGTCGCAGAACAAGACGGCTCGCAGTTGCTGACCAGCAAATGGGTATGAGCCGGGAAGCTCAACCATAGGCGTAGAAGCCTCTGCCTGTATGACGTCCCAGACGGTGAGCGCGTACGTACTGCCGCAGGAGCACGCAGGCACGGTAGCGCTCTTGGTGGTATTCGGCATAGAGGGCGTCGAGGATGGCAACGATGGTATCCAACCCGATCTCGTCTGCCCATTCTAGAACCCCGCGGGGATAGTTCGTCGCCAGCCGCATTGCTGTGTCAATGTCTTGCGGCTCGGCCAGGCGCTCCAAAACAGCGAAGGCGCCTTCATTGATCAGCATTGCCAAGATGCGCGGGATGACCAGCCCGATGCGATCTTCTACCCGTTCGGGGCGAAACTGGAGGGTGGCAAAGAAGTCCATAGCCCTCTGTTGGGCTTCGGCTGAAGCTGTGAGCGCAGGGGCAATTTCCAGAGATTCCAGTAGCCGGAAGAGACCAGGCATACCGTTGAAGGCAACCACGTCGGGGAAATCCAGGGCATTGGCACATGCCGTTGCGGTCTCAGTCAGTCCAGAGCGGAGCCATCCTGCAGTAGGGTATTGCGTGTGTAATTGGCGCACAAATTCTGCCCGCTGTGCCGTGGGGCTCAGACAGGGATCGATGATGAAGTCTACCACGCTTTCCGGAAGCGAGTCAGCCGGCGGGAATTCCTGTGCAAGTGCCTGCCATTCCGCGCGCCATTGCCCGGTATGCGGGCGCTCCGGGAGCCAGAGGTACACGTTGACGCCATGTTGACGGCAGCGAGTGGCGATTTCCGAAGCTGCCCGTGGATGTTCCGCTGTATCCCCGACGAGAAGCACGTGTATGGGCATTGTGCGTGCGCAACCGAGCTGACGGACCGTGCGAAACTACGGTAATTTTGGGCGTCGGTCCTGGGCACTTACTGGACGCAATGGAGTTATCGGACAGTGGGCGGAAAAATTTCGTGCAGCGGGTCATCGTGGCTGCGATTGGCATTCCACTCGTGGTCGGGGCAGTTCTGGTCGGGGGATGGGTGTTCGCGCTGGTGGTGTCGGGTGTCGCCGCAGTAGCGGCATGGGAATATGGGATATTGATGCGCCGGCGCGGCGTGTCACCGATTCTGTCACTAGGCGTGCTGGGAGCAGGACTTCAGGTCGGGGTAACGTTTGTCTGGGGGGAACCCTTCCGGGCACTTGGGGCTGTGGTGCTCGTTGTGGTCCTGCTGGCATGGACTCTGGAACTGCGGGGACGCCCTGGTTCGGCGCTGCTCAATACGGCGGCAGTTGTCTCAGGGGTGGGATACATTGGGGGGCTGCTCAGCTGCCTGGTAGCTCTCCGGCAGGGGGATTTCGGGATGGAGCAAGAGCTTCCCGGCGCCTTCCTGCTGGGGTTGCTCGGGGCGATCTGGATTGGGGATAGCGCTGCCTATGCTATCGGACGCCGCTGGGGACGGCGGGCGTTGGCTCCGCGGGTAAGCCCGCGAAAGACTTGGGAAGGAGCAATTGCCTGCTTTGTTGCGACGGCGCTCGTGTTCTGGCTGTGTCTCCGCTGGTGGGTCCCAGCGTTCCCCAGTGGGGAGGGGCTTCTGCTGGGGATGTGGCTCGGGGTTGTTGGACAGCTTGGAGATTTGGCAGAATCCCAGCTCAAGCGCGATGTCGGGGTCAAAGACAGCTCGAGGGTACTCCCGGGACATGGTGGGATGCTCGATCGTGTGGATAGCTTGCTCTTTGCCGGAGCTGGGATGTACCTGTGGCTTGTCCTGCGTGGGTGAGGGTTCCCTTGCCAGCTTTTCCGCTCGGGCTCGGACAGGGGCAGAGCCGGGGTTTTCGTCCGTCGGCGGAGCATGAGGGGAGGGGCGTGTTCGTCCTTGGCAGTGCCCTAGTTCGAGGTGAGAACTTCCCAGTATGTGGTGGGTTGTTGCGCTCCTTGTTTCCTGCCCGCTTCTGGCACAGCAGGGGACGGTGGTCGGGGTTGTCCGGGATACAGCGGGTATCCCGCTCAGTGGTGTGAGCATTCGGGTGGAACCCCTTGGGGTTGGGACGGTAAGCCGTCCAGGGGGCGAGTTCCGGTTAGAGCTCCCGGCAGGGAGCTATCGTCTTGAGGCACGGCTGTTGGGCTATGAGCCCGGGCGGGTGACCGTGCGGGTTGAGGCAGGGAAGACACAGCGCGTTGCTCTCCGCCTGCGGCAACGAGTCATTTCCCTGCAAGAGGTGCGGGTCCTTGGACGGCAGCCTGTGCAGCTTCCAGAGGATACGCGTCCGAGTCTGATAGCCGTTGAGCCCCGCCAGGTCAAGTACCGAGCAGGAGCAGTGGAGGATGTGCTGCGAACTCTCCAGGCTCTGCCCGGGGTACTTGCTGTCAGCGACTTTTCCTCGCAGCTGGTTATCCGAGGCTCCACACCGGACCAGAATCTCATCCTCATCGATGGCTTCGAGGTGTTCAACCCGTACCGACTCTATGGGTTGGTCTCGATGTACAACCCGGAGACGGTTGCCGATATTCAGCTCCTGACAGGCGGTTTCCCAGCGCAGTACGGGGACCGCCTCTCGGCGGTACTCGATGTGACAAACCGGAGCGGGGATCGAGAACGCCCCCTGCGTGCCCATGTAGCGGCAAGCATTGTCAATGCGAACACCGTCCTGGAGGGACGGCTGCCGTTCTGGGAAGGTTCCTGGCTTGTGAGCTCCCGGAGGACCTACTACGACTTGATTGCCGGACCGATTGTGCGAGCGCTCAAGCTCGTTGAGGGCGATGTTGCCTTGCCGAATTTTGGAGACCTTCAACTCAAGCTCACGCTCTCCCCACATCGGCAGCATACGGTGTCATTTCTGACCATTGCCAATCGGGACAACACAGAACTCACTGCTGGACCCGAGCGTCCGCGCCCGGACAGCATCAGCCTCTTCGACGAGTCGTACAACGTGCTTGTAGGGGCTACCTGGCTGTGGCAGCCGCGACCGGGGGTGTCTGCCCGGTTGCTGCTCTCTGCCTATAGCAATCATGGCACCAGTAGCTTCGGAGGAGAGGGCGGGAGCGAGCTCGTGCTCGGGCGGGAGGACCCAACACTGGAGGAGTTCCGTCGCTTGCGGGATTCCTTGCAGCGACGGGGGTTGGAGGTGCCGCAGCTGTTCCGTGTCGAGGGCGCCGGCGGTTTTGCCTTCCGGCGGTATGGTGCGCTCTGGGAAGCAACATGGGAAGCCTCACCGCGGCAGACACTCCAGTGGGGTATTGGTGTCGACTGGATCCGCAACGAGCTCCGGCTCCGTCTCGAGATAGACCCGCGTCTGAAGGCGCTGCAGGCAAGCAATCCGAATATCCCGCGGTTGCCAGAGTCGTATACTGTGAGCGTGGAATACCCGCGCGTCGGGGTGTACGTTCAGGACCGGATTCGCCTGACATCCGCACTCACACTCCTGCCGGGGCTGCGGTGGGATTACTTTGGGTTCTTGCGCCGCGGGGTGGTCTCGCCGCGGTTTTCTCTGTCGTATGCCCTTTGGTCAACAACCACGCTCCGGGCTGCCTGGGGGCTTTACTTCCAGTCGCCGGGCTATGAGAAGCTGCTAGACCGGCAGCTCTTCCTCGATTTCACCCACCCTCGCGCTCGTGGTCTCAAGCCGGAAGCAGCTTCCCATGTCGTGCTCGGCATCGAGCGGAGATTTTCCCCAGAGTGGCTCCTGCGGCTGGAGGGGTACTCGAAGCGCTTCTGGAATTTGATTGTCCAGGAGCGGTTACCCGGGACAGTGTGGGTGACGAGCCTCACGCCGGGAGAAGATCCGCGCAAGCCCGAGAGTTGGACGCCACCGGTGCCCGTGCCTGGGGATTCCTTGACGGTGATCCCGGTCAACGGCGCAACAGGCGAGGCGTACGGCGTGGAGCTCCTGCTCCAGAAGTTCTTCACCCCGGAACTGCCTGTCTATGGCTGGGTGTCGTACTCTCTGGCGTGGGCATACCGCCAGCAGAATGGGATTCGCTACCCGTTCAGCTACGATCGCCGCCATGTGGTCAATCTCGTGCTCGGCTGGCGCATTAGCTCGCGGCTGGAGCTCAACGTGACCTGGACCTACGGGACGGGCTTCCCCTGGACAGAGCCCCTGGGGATCAAGCCGCGGATTGTCGTCGAGCAAGACTCCTCGGGCAATCCCCGGGCACGCATTGATACGGACTGGCGCGGAGTGAGCTTCGTGGTCGATCGTGGAGGGCTGGAGAACCTCAACCGTGGGCGGCTGCCGGACTATCACCGGTTGGACCTCCGGGTGACCACGTACACGACCTGGTTTGGCAAGCAGTGGAGTCTCTACCTGGATGTGGTCAACCTCTACAATCGGGCGAATATCCTGGCAATCACGTACCGGGTCAATCCGGAGACGCTCGCCATCGAGCCGAACCCTATCCGTATGCTCCCAATCCTGCCGACTTTCGGCGTCACAGTGCAGCTCTAGGGTGGGAAGATCCGTGCGCCCGATTCCGGCTCGAACAGGCACCATCCCTGCGGTGGGAGGAAAAGCGGGATCACATCTCCGGGCTGCGGGCATGGCTGCCCTGCTGCCACGCGGAGCATCAAAGGAGAGCACGCCGTTGCCGGGTGCTCGAGTGCCAGCAACACTTCATGCCCCGCGTATTCCCGCGCTCGCACACGGACCTCGCCCAGAGGGTGCATGCTTTCGCTCGCGGAGAGGGTGAGCGCCTCGGCGCGTACACCGAGTAACCAGTGGGAATCCTCGGGTAGCCATAGAGAGTCGGGTAACGGAATAGCGGCAGAGCCAATCGAGAGCTTGCCGTGCCTTACGGTAGCGGTCAGCAGGTTCATCGGGGGGGTGCCAATGAAGCGGGCGACCGTGACCGAGACGGGTTTGGTGTAGAGCTCTGCAGCGGGCGCAAGTTGGAGGAGCTGTCCGGCAATGAGCACGGCAACCCGGTCGCCCAGCGAGAGAGCCTCGGTCTGGTCGTGGGTGACGTAGAGAGCGGTAATGCCCAGCGTCCGCTGCAGGGTTGCAAGTTCCGCACGCATTGCTGCGCGGAGCTGAGCATCCACGTTGGACAGTGGTTCGTCGAAGAGGAAGAGCCGTGGAGAGCGCACCAATGCCCGTCCCAGAGCGACCCGCTGCCGTTGTCCGCCGGAGAGTTCTCCGGGGCGGCGCGCCAGGAGATCTTCTACGCCTAGAAGGCGCGCCACGCTGTGGACGCGTTCTCGAATGGCTTCCCGCTTCCACTTCCGGAGCCGTAGAGGGAATGCCAGGTTCTCGAATACGGTCATGTGGGGATAGAGGGCGTAATTCTGGAAGACCATGCCGACATCGCGCGCCTGCGGTGGGAGGTGGGTAACCGGCTGGTCATCGAAGAAGATTTCCCCGGTGGAGGGCATCTCCAGCCCGGCAATCAGGCGCAGCAGCGTGGATTTGCCGCTCCCTGATGGACCAACGACCGTGAGGAATTCACCCGGCTCGACCGTAAGCGAGAGTTCTTGGACAGCAGGGGTGGTGCCGTAGAGTTTCGTCAGCTGTTGCAAGCGCAGACGTGTCATTGCTTGTCAGGAAATCGTCTTCCGCAGGCGTGCCAGTTGCTGGAAGAGTTCTCGTTCCTGTGGGGTCAAGTTGCGGGGGAATTCCACTTCCAGCCGCACGTAGAGGTCGCCACGCTGGTTCGGGTTTGTGTAGTCGGGCATGCCTTGTCCACGGAGCCGGAGGAGCGTGCCCGGCTGGGATTCCGGGGGAATGCGGATTTGCAGGGTTTTCCCATCCAGTGTGCGCAGCGTTGCCGTCCCGCCGAGGATAGCGGTGTAGAGGTCAACCGTGAGCGTGGTGTAGAGGTCGTTGCCCTTGCGCTCAAAGCGGCTGTGCGGCAGGATGCGGACGGTCAAGTACAGGTCACCTGGGGGACCGCCCATGTAGCCTGGGGCGCCTTTGCCCGGGATGCGGAGGCGGTGCCCGTCCGGAATGCCAGGGCGGAGGCGCACTTCGATGGTTTTATCCCCGAAGCGCAGCCGACGCTGGGTACCGGAGAAGGCTTCCTCGAGGGTGAGGTCGAGCGTTGCCGTGTAATCCTCTCCCTTGAGTCCAACCGCGGCAGTGCGCGAGTGCCGTGTACGGCGGGTCTGGGTTGTGAATCCACCGAAGAGGCGCTCGAAGAACTCCGAAAAGCCGCTGCTGAAGAAGTCCCCCAGGTCAGGGAATTCCTCCGTGACGAACCGCACTTCGGCAAAGCCCGGACCTACCGTTGTCCACGGGGACCAGTCGAAGGCTTCCGGGCGCCCGCCGCGGCGTTGGAATTCCTTCCACTGAGCGTAGAGCTGGTCGTACTTGGCGCGCTTTTCCGGGTCTGCCAGCACTTCGTATGCCTCAGCGATTTCCTTGAAGCGCTCCTCGGCTTCCTTATTGCCCGGATTGCGGTCCGGGTGGTACTGGAGTGCCAGCTTGCGGTAAGCTCGCTTGATTTCCTCCGGAGAGGCGCTTGGTTCAATCCCGAGGATGGCGTAGTAATCCTTGAACTCCATGGCAGCTCAGCGCTGCTGTGCGAGCATGGCAGACGAAGAGGATTTTTCGCCCATTGCAGCGAGGAAGCCACGCACGGGGAGTAATTCCAAGCGTTCCCCGTCAAAGGAGGCAAAGAGCGGTTCACCCTCTAGCCAGCCCCCGGGATTGACGTACCAGCCTGTGGGAAAAGGCTTCAGGACGGGGACGTGGCTGTGCCCGAGCACAACGATATCGTAGCCTTCGGCGAGCTTCCGGGCGGCAAACGCTTCCAATCCTTCGACCACGTCCCGGGGTGGGGTCCCGGTGTGCTGGCGGCTCGTCCGCGATGCCCAGCGTGCAAGCCCGATGCCGATATCGGGGTGAATCCAGCGGTAGAGGCTCTGAGCAAGGCGGCTGCGCAGGATGGACCGGAGTAGCAGGTACCCCCAGTCGCCCGGTATCTTCCCATCGCCGTGGGCAATGTAGAAGCGCTTCCCGTGCCAGCACCGTTCAAGATCGGTGGTGGATGGTTCAATCCCGAGCTCTTCCCGGAAGAAGCGCCAATGCCCAAAATCATGGTTGCCAATCAGGTAGTCCACCGTTACCCCCTGGTGCGGCAGAGCACCGAGGACCGCGACCGTGTCCCAGAATGCTCGGGGAATCACCGTCCGGTAGTCAAACCAGAAGTCGAAGAGGTCGCCGAGGATGACCACGTGGGAGTAGCGTCCGGGCAGAGCGCGGAGGAACTCGCACAGCAGTGCAGCCTGTGCCCGCTGCTCAGAGGGGGTGCCACAGCCCAAATGGACGTCGCCGAGAAAGCAGATGCGCTCCATGAGTATCTGTGCAAAACTCCGTACTTTCGTGCCAGTAGACGGCTGAGGTCCTCTAGCTTGGAGGAAGCCGAGCAATGAAGCCCGAGGAAGTCACCCCACGGATGGACGAGTACGATCCATACCAGCGCCCCAGCTTCACTATCGGGGTCGAAGAGGAGTACATGGTGCTCGACCCGCAGACGTGGGATCTCCGCTCGCACATTGGGATGGAGCTTCTCTCGCGAGGGCGGATGGTCCTTCACGAGCACATCAAGCCGGAGCTCCATAGCTCGATTGTCGAAGTCGGTACAGGGGTTTGCCGAACGATTCAGGAAGTGCGGCAAGAACTGGTGAAGATTCGCTCCGTGGTTGCCCATCTGGCTCGCCAGAATGGCTTGCTCATCGGGGCTGCCAGCACACATCCCTTTGCCCGCTGGCAAGAGCAGGAGATCTATCCCGATGAGCGCTACCTGGGGATTGTGGAAGACATGCAGATTCTGGCTCGCTCGCTGCTTATCTTCGGTCTGCACATCCACATCGGGATTGAGAATCGGGAAACCCAGATTCAGCTCATGAATGTCATGCGCTACTTCCTGCCCCATGTGCTGGCGCTTTCCACCAATTCGCCTTTCTGGATGGGGATGAACACGGGGTTGAAGTCCTACCGCTCGAAAGTCTTTGAGCGCTTCCCACGCACAGCGTTGCCGGATTTCTTCGGCAGCTGGGCGGAGTTTGAGAATTACGTCAAGCTGCTCATCCGCACCGGCTGCATAGACAACGGGAAGAAAATCTGGTGGGACATTCGCCCGCATCCGTTTTTCCCAACCCTGGAGATCCGCATCTGCGATATTCCCATGCGAGTGGATGAGACCGTTGCGCTGGCAGCCCTCTGCCAGGCAATTGCGGCAAAGCTCTTCTCGCTCTACGAGAAGAACATGAGCTTCCGGATCTACCGGCGTTCGCTCATTATGGAGAACAAATGGCGTGCTGTCCGCTACGGGCTCGACGGCAAGCTCATTGATTTCGGCAAACAGCGCGAGTTCCCTGCCCGGGACCTGATCCGGGAGTTGCTGCAGTTCGTTGACGAGGTTGTCGATGAGCTGGGCTCGCGCCGAGAGATCGAGTACATCTACGAGATCCTGGAGATGGGCACGGGGGCTGATCGTCAGCTTCGAGTCTGGCGTGAGACCGGCTCCCTGGAGGCGGTTGTTCGTTACATCCATCAGGAAACGATGCAGGGACTGCTGGAGGACGCCACACCGTTCCTGGATCTGCTCCGTCCTTCCCCATCGGTTCCATAGCAGCTCAAAAGCATGCCGGTCTATCCTGGGGAGACGCGCTGGCGGGAATACCTCAAGCCTGAGGTGCTCATGCGGTTGCAGTCCCTGGAACTGCGAGCGCGGGCAGTGGTTGAGGGCTTCCTCATCGGGCTTCACCGTTCACCGTATCACGGCTTTAGCGTTGAATTTGCTGAGCATCGCCAGTATCAGCCGGGCGATGAACCGCGATTGATTGACTGGAAGGTCTATGCCCGGACGGACCGCTTCTACGTCAAGCGCTTTGAGCAGGAGACCAATGTGCGCACACTGCTCGCTCTGGATTGCAGTGCCTCGATGGGCTTCCGATACAAAAGCCCTGTGTCCAAATGGGACTACGCCGCACTGTGCGCTGCTGCCTTGGCGTACTTACTGTTGCGGCAGAAAGACGCTGTTGGACTGGCGCTGTATGATACAGAGCTCCGAGCCTATCAGCCACCGAGTGCCCGTGCATCGCACTTTTCCGTCCTCCTGGAGCTCTTGCAGAGCGCCGAACCGAAGGGGCAGACACAGCTGGCGACAGCTCTCTCCGAGCTTGCCGAGCGTCTTCACCGGCGCAGCCTCGTGGTGGTAATGAGCGACTTCCTCGACGATCCTGCCGAGAGTGTTGCCGCTCTGCGCCGCCTCCGGGCGCAGAAACATGAGGTACTTGCCTTCCAGATCCTGGAGCCAGTTGAGCGTACGCTTGCCGGTGCCCGTGCCGCAGAGTTCCGCGATCTGGAAACGGGCGAGCGGATGGTCGTGCACCCGTCATTCTTCTACCAGGACTACCAGCGCGCTTTCCAGCACCATCAGCGGCAGCTCGCTGTGGGCTGCGCCGAGTATGGGATTGACTTCGTTGAGCTGGATACCACAACGCCTTTTGACCGTGCACTCCAGCAGTATCTGGCCAAGCGCTATGGCAGGTAGGGTGATGGAACAGCCTCGTGAGCGCTCGGGGGAGCACGTTCGGGATGAGCGCTGGTACCGTTTCCTGCTGGAGCATGCCGCGCAAGCCTGGGTTATTGTGCGTCCGGAGACGTGGGAAATCGTGGAAGCCTCGGCAGCTGCTGCAGAGCTTTTAGGGTTGTCGGAGCTGAAAGGACTCGTACTCTCAGGCTTCCGACGACTCTATAAGCTTCTCCAGCGGGAATCCGGGCAGGGCGCGGTGCGGGCAGAAACCGTGTTGGCTCTTCCCGATGGACGCACGCAGACCGTCGATGCTCAGGCACGCCTGGTCACCTTTGATGGGACGCACTACCTCTGGGTCCTGCTCCTGGAGCCGGTCAATGAACGGGGGTTGACCGAGCGCTTGGTCTTGACCGATCGGCTCGCATTACTGGGGCAGCTCCTGGTGGGGATTGCCCACGAAATCCGGAATCCGCTGGCAGCAATCCAGCTCAATTTGCATCTGGTTCGGCAAAGCTTGCCGGAAGACTCCGAGTGCGCTTCGTTTGTCCAAATGGCGCTGGCAGGCACGGAGCGGATCGCCGAGCTGATCGAGACCACTCTCAGCTTTGCCCGTCCGACAGCGCAGTTGGTGCAGTTGCACGACATCCACACCATCCTCGAAGGGGCGCTCGGGCTGCTGCGGACGATGCTGTACAACCGCAATATTGTGCTCCAGCGTCAGTATGCCTCAGAGTTGCCTCCAGTCTATGGAGACGCCCGCCAGCTGCAGCAGGTGTTCATCAATCTGCTCTCCAACGCCGTTGATGCAATCGAAGGGGAAGGAACCATCACGATTCAGACGGCACAGGAACACGCTGGAGCTACCCGCTTCGTAGTGGTCTCCATCGAGGATACGGGCAAGGGAATTGCCCCGGAGGATCTTGCCCGTATCTTTGAGCCTTTCTTCACCCGCAAGCCGCACGGGACGGGCTTGGGACTAGCAATTGCCCGCCGTATCGTCATACAGCACCGTGGGGAACTGCTCCTGCACAGTACACCGGGAGCAGGCACCCGATGTCTTGTCCGTCTGCCAGCAGCGGAGGAACGCTCATGAGGCAGTTGGAGACACTCCCGACGAAGCGAACAACGGCGAACTACACCCTGCTCATCGTGGAAGACGACCCGCAACTGGGGGCTTCCTTGCAGAGTTACCTGGCACGGCGCTATCGGCGCGTCCATTGGCTCACCGATGCCCTGCACGTGGTTGCCCAATTCCCCACCTTGCGCCCGGATCTGGTGCTGCTGGACATTTTCTTGGGGCAGTACAATGGGCTGGATGTGCTCGAACAGCTGCGCTCGGAAGGCTTCACCGTCCCGGTTATCGTGATCACGGCGTTTTCCGATATCAAAATGGCAGTCCGGGCAATGAAGCTGGGAGCAGAAGATTTCATTGTCAAGCCCATTGACATCGAGCAGCTCGATATCGCCATTGAGCGGGCGTTGCGCAACCACGACTTGCGCCGCCATGTGCAGCTCCTGGAGGAGCAGTTGCGCCTGGAGCACCCGCACGACATCATCGCCGTTTCGGAAAGTTTACGCTCAGTTCTGGCGCTGGCGCAGACACTGGCAGCGGTGGATACAACGGTGCTCATCACAGGAGAGACCGGGACAGGCAAGGAGTTGCTGGCACGCTATATCCACCGCCATTCGGCGCGAGCATCGGCTCCCTTCGTGGTCATCAACTGTGGGGCAATCCCTCGGGAGCTTGCCGAAAGCGAGCTCTTCGGGTACGAACGTGGGGCATTCACTGGGGCTCTCGAGAAAGTTCACCCGGGCAAGTTCGAGTTAGCAGACCGGGGAACGATCTTTCTGGACGAAATCTCCGAGCTGCCACTGGAGCTGCAGGTCAAGCTGCTGCGGGTGCTCCAGGAACGGAGCTTCTACCGGCTCGGCGGACGGGAAGAGATCCAGGTGGATGTTCGCGTCATTGCCGCTACCAACCGAGATCTGGAGCAGATGGTGCAGGAGGGCAAGTTCCGAGAAGATCTCTACTACCGGCTCAATGTTGCCGTGATCCACGTTCCGCCGCTGCGTGAGCGTCCAGAGGACATTCTCCCGCTGGCAACCGCGTTCGTCAATGAGTTCAACAAGCGCTTCAACAAGCGCATCACCGGCTTCTCGCCGGAGGCAGTCTCTCTGCTGCTATCGTATCCGTGGCGCGGGAACGTGCGGGAGCTGCGCAACGCCATCGAGCGCGCCGTCCTCCTGGAGCAATCCGAGGTTATTACTCGGGAGACGCTGAGCTTCCTGCGTACCCGTCCGTGGGTTGAGGCGTCAACGGCAGAAGTCTTTGACATGCTCAAGCGCTTCGAACTCCCACCGGGGAAGCATTTCTTGGCTGTTTCACCCCACGGGGTCTCCTACGATGAGATCATCAAGGACTTGCTGCAGCAGGCTCTGCGGATCACGCGTGGGAATGTGAGCAAAGCTGCTCGCTTCCTGCAGATTACGCGGGACAAGCTGGAATATCGGCTCCAGGTCTACAACATTGACCCGAAGCAGTTCCAATGACGGTGTATGAGATTCCCGAGCCGTTGCTCGGGCATGCACGGCGTTTTCTCCTGCGCCGCTTACAATCCGTCAGCGGTGAGCTCGAAGACCTGGAGGGAGAACAGGAAGCGGTGGAGGGAATCCGACCCGGAGAAATCCGCACTCTCCATGCCCGGCACGTCCGCTTGCCGGAGCGCATGGAGGGAGCAACGCTCATTGTCGAAGGAGATGTTGTCTGCGAATCCGACCTCTACCATGCCCAGCTCCTGGCTGCTGGCAGTGTCCGTATCGAAGGCTGGTGTTCGCATGCTCTGGTCATTGCCCTCGGCGATATGGAAGTCCACTCGGCGATTTACTCGCAGCTGTTTGCCCGGGCACGGCTTTCGGTGCGGAGAGAAGCGCGGTTTACTACCCTGCAAGCACGGGAAATTGCAGCGGAGGACGCCGTACTATTCGGCGGACAGCTGATGGCTGCTGAGCAGATTCGCGTCCGGCAGTTACGCTGGGCTTTTGGGGAGCAGGCGGTGGTGCTCTCCATTGGGACGCCGTTCTTGCAGCAGCTCGAGCAGGAGCATTGGCGGACCCTGTTCCGCCAGCTGCGGGGACAGCTCCAGGAGCTGCAACACGAGTTGGAGCGCCTCCTCCAAATGCGTCGGGGGCGTCCGCTGGAGCAAATCCAGCGTCTGCAGCGTGACTATGCCCAGCTACAGGAACAGGTGCAACAGGTTGAGATGCGCCTCTACGGCACGGGTTCCCGGAAGCCCGTTATCGAGGTTCGGGAGAGCGTCCCTGCCGATACTATTGTTGCCATCCACGGGATTGTCTACCGGGTTCCGTCGGAGCTGATTGCTGTACGCTTCACGAGCGATGGCATGCGGGTTGTCTTGGAATCGTTGCCAGACCAGAGTGATGAGGATGTCTCCCGAGCTGCGGAAGGGGCATGACGGAGGTGATGCGAATGCTCCGTTTTACGCCGCCAGAGGTTTTCCTCCCCTTTGCTGAAGCTGCGCGGCAGGAGCCACCCTTTGGGCAGCAGACGTTCCGGCGTTTCCGAGAGCTCATCTACCAGCTCAGTGGCATCTATGTTGCTGACAACCGGCGGTATTTTCTCAAGACGCGGCTGCTCCGGCGGATGCAGGTCCTGGGGCTGAGCTCGTTTGAGGAGTACTTCGCCTTGCTCACGGAGCCCGGACCAGATGCGGCGCGTGAGCGGCAGGAGTTGCTCAATAGCATCGTAGTTGTCGAAACGCACTTCTTCCGTTCTCCGGAGCACTTTACGGCGCTGGTGCGGAGTGTACTGCCAGAGCTTGCGGCGAGACGGCACCACTTACGCCTCTGGAGCGCCGGCTGTGCGACAGGAGAAGAGGCATATTCGCTCGCCATGGTTGTGCATCGGGAGTTCCTGCCTGCCTTCCCAGGGGTGCAGGTGGAGATTCTCGGCACGGATCTGAGCTCCGAGGCTATTGCAACGGCTCAAGCAGGGCGCTACTTCCCGCCCAGCCTGCACGGGATGCCGGCAGAGTACCGCCCGTACCTCCAGGAAAGCGGTGGGGAGTACCGTGTCGTACCGGAGATTCGAGCGCTGGTGCGCTTTGCGGTACTCAATCTGCTGGAGGAAGCTTCGGTGCGCTCGATGGCGCCGGTGGACGTGCTCTTCTGCCGAAACGTGTTGCTGTATTTTTCCCCGGAGGTGCGCAAGCGTGTCGCTTCCCACCTCGTTGATGCGCTCGCTCCGGGTGGCTATCTCTTCGTGGGTGCAACGGAGACGCTTACGGGAATAACCGATGCGGTGCAGCTGGTGCACTTCGTGCGAACGCTCGCATACCGAAAACCTGAAGGGGAGCTTCAGGTACCGGCAAGATAGTCATCGCGGTAGCGAAGCTGCTCAGGGGTGAGCTCGTCTATCCGGATGCCCAGGGATTCGAGCTTCATGCGGGCGACGAGTTCGTCTTGCTCCGGGGGGATTGGCAGGATCGCGGCGGGGAAGCGCTCGCCACGCTTCGCAGCTTCGACCAGATGGAGGTGTGCCAGGAACTGGTTGGCGAAGGACATGTCCATTACCTCCGAGGGGTGCCCTTCAGCGGCGGCGAGATTGACTAGCCGTCCCTCGGCCAGGAGGTAGAGCCGTTTGCCGTTGCGCAGCGTGTATTCGGTGCAGTTAGGGCGGATGTCCCGCTTGCGCAGCGTCAGCTCTTCCAGCTCTGGCAAGTTGATTTCCACATCGTAGTGTCCGGTGTTGCAGAGGATGGCGCCGTCCTTCATCAGCTCGAAGTGATGGCGCCGGATAACATCGCGCATGCCTGTTGCGGTGCAGAAAATATCGCCGATGCGGGCAGCCTCATCCATAGGCATGACCTCGTAGCCTTCGAGCACCGCTTTCAAAGCAGCGATGGGACGGACTTCTGTGACAACGACACGGGCGCCCATCCCACGGGCTCGGCGGGCGACGCCAGAGCCGCAGTGTCCATAGCCAGCAACGACGAAAACCTTGCCAGCGAGCATGACGGAGGTTGCCCGCAGAATGCCGTCAATGGTGGATTGCCCCGTGCCGTAGACGTTGTCGAAATCCCACTTTGTTTCTGCGTCATTGACAGCGATGACGGGGAATACCAGCCGTCCTTGCCGGGCACGAGCGCGGAGGCGGTTGACGCCAGTGGTCGTTTCTTCTGTCCCGCCGAGCATTCGGGTTGCCAGTTCGGGGTACCTCTCGTGGATGGTCGTGATAAGGTCTGCCCCGTCGTCGAGTGCCAGATGCGGTTCGAAGTCCAGTGTCCGCTCAATGCACCAGTAGAAGTCTTCCCCGTTCCCGTGCCAGGCGAAGATGCGGATACCTTCGGCAGCCAAGGCGGCAGCAACTGCGTCGTTGGTGGATAGCGGATTGCAGCCCGACCAGGCAACCTCTGCCCCGGCAGCAACGAAAGTGCGAATGAGAACGGCGGTTTCCTTTGTAACGTGCAGGCATCCGGCGATGCGATACCCCGCAAAGGGCTTGCTGGCGCTGTACCGTCGACGCAGTTCCATGAGGACGGGCATATGGGCTTCTGCCCACTCGATGAGCTTGCGCCCTTCCTCTGCCAGAGCCAGGCTGCGGATACAGTACACGCCCGGTTTCTCCTCGAGTGGTTCTCGTGAGCGACGCGGCGGATACCCCATGGGGATGACGAGCGTGTGAGACTCACCGCTATGCAAGTCGCTGCAGTTCTGGGACCAGGTCCAGCTGTTCCCACGGGAATTCCGGGCGCCCGAAGTGCCCATAGACGGCAGTCTGCCGGTAGATGGGGCGCTGGAGCTGGAAGCGCTCGATGATGCCTATCGGGGTCAAATCAATGTTGTCACGAATGAAGCGCTCCAACACCTCGGAAGGGATGGAACCGCTGCAGTGCGTGTTGACATGGAGCGAGATTGGCTCCGGTATCCCGATGGCGTAGGAAAGCTGCACAGTGCATTCCCGTGCCAGACCAGCAGCAACGATATTCTTCGCCAGGTATCGTGCCATGTATGCCCCGGAGCGGTCTACCTTCGTAGGGTCCTTGCCCGAGAAGGCACCGCCGCCATGGGGAGCGCGTCCGCCGTAGGTGTCCACGATAATCTTGCGTCCTGTCAGCCCTGTGTCACCATGCGGTCCACCAATCTCAAAGCGCCCGGTGGGGTTGATGAAAAAGCGCGTCCGCTCGTCGAGTAGGTGGTCCGGAATGACAGCGCGGATGACATGCTCGATGACGTCCCGGCAGAGCTCCTCGTGCTCGATTTCGGGATCGTGCTGCGTTGACACAACAATGGCATCGACTCGGAGAGGTTCGCCATTGTCGGCGTACTCGACCGTGACCTGTGACTTGGCATCAGGGCGCAGGTAGGGCATCAGGTGCGATTCGTGTTTGCGGATATGTGCCAGACGCCGCACCAGGGCGTGCGCCAACATGATCGGCAGCGGCATCAGCTCCGGGGTCTCTCGGCAGGCATAGCCGAACATGAGTCCCTGGTCACCGGCGCCGCCGCGGTCTACCCCGAGCGCAATGTCTGGGGATTGGCGATTGAGCACGTTGATGATGCAGCAGGACTCGCTGTCGAAGCGGTATTCCGGGCGTGTGTAGCCAATTTCCCGGATAACACCCCGGACGCGAGCTTGCAGGTCCAGCGATGCGTCTGTTCGGATTTCACCGCCGACGACGACAAGCCCTGTTGTCACAAAGCATTCGCAGGCGACGCGTCCATCGGGGTCCTGTTCCAACACCGCATCCAGGACGGCATCGGAAATCTGGTCGCATATCTTGTCCGGGTGCCCTTCGGAGACGGACTCGGACGTAAAAAGGTACGTACGCATCTCCCACGACAGCAGGCTTGACAGACCGCCGGAAGGAATACAAAGCTACAAGTTTTGGGAGGCATGCATGACTCGACTAATTTTGTGGCGTGCTGTCTGAACCGAACGGAGCGCTCTATGTGGTGGTTGCCTGTCCTCGGAGGCATGCTGCTGAGTCTGGCACAGAGCTGGGCGCAGCTGGTGCAGACGCGCCCGACCGAGGGGATTCGGGAAAAGCCGGTGCGGTTTCTGGCACTGACCAATCTCACCGTTGTTCCACGTCCGGGGCAGAAGCTCGAGCGCGCCACGGTTGTCATCCGCGAGGATCGGATCGTCGCCGTTGGTGTAGGGATCCCAATCCCTGCTGGGGCGAGCGTGCGGGAGTGCTCTGGGATGTGGCTCTATCCAGCCTTCATCGAGCCCTACTACGAAGTTCCCTTGCCCCCAGCGCGGGGAGTGGAAAGTGAGGAGGAAGTTGTGCAGACTCCGCCGCCGGAAGGCAATCGGCACTGGAATCAGGCGGTACGTCCGGAACGGCGTGTTGTTGAGCAGCTGGAAATCGAGGCAAAACGCGCCGAGGAGCTCCGTGGGCTCGGCTTTGCTCTCCTGCACTGTGGCAGCCGTGAGGGGATCTTCCGGGGCTTTTCTGCGCTGGTTCTGACCCGAGCGGGCAAAGGAGCCGAGATTGCGCTCCGTTCCGATGTTGCCCAGTGGATAGGCTTCCGCAAAGGGAAATCCCGGACGCCATACCCGAGTTCGCTCATGGGTGCTCTTGCGCTGGTGCGCCAGACGCTTGCCGACGCACAGTGGTACCGGCAGGCGTGGGAAGCCTACCGGCGCAATCCCCATCAGCCGCGTCCGGAAGTCAACATCTCGCTGGACGCCTTAGCCACTGCGCTGCGCCGCCAGCTCCCTTTCGTCGTCGAGACAGAGAACGAGCTGACCTTGCTGCGCGCGCTGCGTCTGATGCAGGAGTTTGGACTCCCGGCGCTGTTCGTGGGGAGTGGGCGGGAGTACCGGCGTCTGCCCTGGATCGCGCGCTTTCGCCCCCGGCTTATTCTGCCGATTGCCTTCCCGGACGTGCCGGACGTGTCTACACCCGAGAAGGCAGCTGATATCACGCTGGAAGAGCTCAAGCACTGGGATGCCGCGCCGCAGAATCCCTTCTGGGTGGACTCCGCGGGGATCCGCTTCGCGCTGACTACACATGGGCTACGGGAGAAGACCGGCTTCTGGGATAACCTCCGCCGTGCGCTGCAGCGAGGGCTCTCGCCGGAGAGTGCGCTGGCAGCCTTGACCACGGTCCCTGCGGAGTTCCTCGGCATTGCAGAGCTCGTCGGCACAATAGAACCAGGGAAGCTGGCAAATCTCCTTCTCTGCGATGGTGAGCTCTTCGAGGAAGAGACCACCATCCGCAGTGTCTTCGTTGCCGGGGAGGAATTCCCTCAGGTATCGGAGCCCTTTGTGGACACTCGGGGGATATGGAGCCTTACTATTGAAGGACTTCCCGTGCTCCAGCTGCGGCTGGAAGGAAAGCCGACAGCACCGGAAGCAAGCCTTCGGAGAGACACGCTGCGGCTCTCGGTGCAGTGGACTCAAGAGCGGCACAAAGTTGCCTTCTCGTTTGCTGCCGATACCTTCGGCATAGCTGGCATTGTGCGCCTGTCCGGTACAGTTGACCGGGACACGGCTGCGGGAACAGCTCTACTACCCGATGGACGGGAAGTGCGCTGGTCGGCACGGCGCGATTCTGCCTTTGTCCCCAAATCCCGGCTGCGGGAGCAGAAGCGGGAATTTGCTCTCGCTCCTCGGACCTTCCCCGATGGTCCTTTTGGGCTGGTAGCCCCACCCCCGCAGCGGACCGTGCTCTTCCGGAATGCGACGGTCTGGACGTGTACCCCTGCGGGAGTGCTGCGCAATACCGATGTTTTGATCCGTGCCGGGAAAATCGCAGCCATCGGTCCGAGTCTCTCCGTACAGGCAGATACTATCATTGATGCCACGGGGAAACACCTGACACCGGGCATCATTGATGAGCACTCCCACATTGCCATCGAAGGGGGAGTCAACGAAGCAACTCACGCCGTGACGGCAGAGGTGCGGATTGGTGATGTCGTGGACCCGGACGACATCAATATCTACCGTCAGCTTGCCGGTGGTGTCACGGCGGCGCACCTGCTGCATGGTTCGGCAAATCCTATCGGGGGGCAATGTCAACTCGTCAAGCTGCGCTGGGGTGCCGATGCGGAAGAGATGAAGTTCGAGGGAGCACCTGCCACAATCAAGTTTGCTCTCGGTGAAAACGTCAAGCAGTCAAACTGGGGTGATCGCTATACGAGCCGCTATCCGCAGACGCGGCTGGGAGTGGAGGAAATCATGCGCGATGCTTTCCAGGCTGCCCGGGAGTACGAAGCTGCCTGGAAGCGTTGGGAGAGTCTTCCAGAGCGAGAGCGGCAGCGCACTGTGCCGCCCCGACGGGATTTTCAGCTCGAGGCGCTGCTGGAAATCCTCCGCGGCAAACGGCTCATCCACTGCCACTCGTATGTACAGAGCGAGATCCTCATGCTCATGCGCCTTGCCGAGGAGTTTGGCTTCCGTGTCAATGTCTTCACGCATGTCCTTGAAGGATACAAAGTTGCCCGGGAGCTCGCACAGCACGGTGCCGGTGCCTCAACCTTTTCGGATTGGTGGGCGTACAAGTTCGAGGTCTACGATGCAACGCCGTACAACGCTGCACTCATGTATGAGCAGGGCGTGCTGGTTGCCATCAACAGTGATGACGCTGAGATGGGGCGCCGCCTCAACCAGGAAGCCGGCAAGACGGTCAAGTACGGTGGTGTCCCAGAGGAGGAGGCATTGAAGTTCATCACGCTCAACCCTGCCCGTATGCTCCGCGTTGACCATCGCGTCGGCAGTATCGAGGTAGGCAAGGACGCCGATCTTGTGCTCTGGTCTGAGGCGCCGCTATCCTCGAAAGCTGTTGTCGAGCAAACCTACGTTGATGGGCGGCTCTACTTTGACCGCCGCCTCGATGAGCAGCTGCGACAACGTGATGCACGGTTGCGGCGAGAGCTCGAACAGAGGGCACTCCGTGCGCTGCGTGAAGGAGGAAAGCCCAGCCCTCCAGCGTTGCAGAAGCGCCGTCTGTATCACTGCGAGGAGGTCGGCGACGAGGTGCAGGGATATGAGGAGGACTAGAGAGTCACGCCGACAGAAGATTGTCCCTCTTCCGTGGTGCTGATGTACAGCGGCTCGGCGCCCTGTTCCACGGTCTCTGCCGTGATGATGCAGCGTTGGATGTTGCGCCGGTCAGGCAGCTGGAACATGATGGGGAGCATGACCTCTTCCATAATCGCGCGCAGACCTCGGGCACCGGTACCGCGTTCTCGGGCACGGCGGACAATGGCATGGAGCGCTTCGGGCGTGAATTCTAATTCCACCCCCTCCATGCGGAAGAGCTTCTGGTACTGCTTGACGAGCGCGTTTTTCGGGCGCACCAGGATGTCCATCAGTGCGGTATCGTCCAGGGGGTGAAGCGGGACAATGACCGGCAGGCGTCCGATGAATTCCGGAATGAAGCCGAACTTGAGCAGGTCATCCGGCTCAATCTGTCGCAGGAGTCCGTAGAGGTCTTCCGTATCGACCGGGTCTGCAAGCTTTGCCGTAAATCCAATGCTTCCCCTGCGGAGTCGGCGGGCGATAATGCGCTCGATGCCCTCGAAAGCGCCGCCACAGATGAAGAGGATGTTGCGTGTGTTGACGTAAATGAGGGATTGCTCGGGGTGCTTCCTGCCCCCTTTCGGCGGAACGCCAGCCAGAGTCCCCTCCAGGATCTTCAGCAACGCTTGTTGGACACCCTCTCCGGAGACATCTCGCGTGATGCTGGGGGAATCGCTTTTCCGGGCGATTTTGTCAATTTCATCGATGTACACGATGCCCCGCTCGGCACGCTCGACGTTGTAATCGGCATTCTGCAAGAGGTGGAGGATGACTGTTTCGACATCATCCCCGACGTACCCAGCTTCGGTCAGGGTTGTCGCATCAGCGATGGCGAAGGGAACATCGAGGATGCGTGCCAGGGTCTGCGCTAAGAGTGTCTTCCCCGTGCCGGTCGGACCGATGAGCAGGATGTTGCTCTTTTCGATTTCCACCTCATCGAAGCTTCCCAGGAGGCTCTGGGCCTGGATGCGCTTGTAGTGGTTGTAAACTGCCACGGAGAGAACCCGCTTGGCGTGCTCCTGCCCGATGACGTAGTCATCCAGCTTGGCTTTGATTTCCGAGGGTTTGGGAAGCTCTGCCAGACTGCGGCGTGCCCGTTGGAGGGCACTCTGCTGGAGGATGCGGACGGAGTTCTGGATGCAGATATCGCAAATGTACACGTCCGGACCGGCAATGAGGCTGGTGACCTCGCTCGAGGAGCGCCCGCAGAAAGAACAGCGCAGCTCTTCGGGACGGAAGCTCGGGTAGCGAGGCGGGGCACTCATGCGCTTTCTCCGGCAACTTTCTTCTCCTCGGTGCGGCGCTCCAACACTTTGTCAATGATGCCGTACTCGAGTGCCTCGTGGGCAGACATGTAGTAGTCCCGGTCCGCGTCCTGCCGAATCTTGTCAAGAGGTTGCCCGGTGTGGTGGGCGATGATTTCGTAGAGCATGTCGCGGATGCGCAGCATCTCGCGGGTGTAGATTTCAATGTCCGCAGCGCGTCCTTGAGTTCCGCCGAGCGGCTGGTGCATCATAATCCGGGAGTGAGGCAGTGCGAAGCGCTTGCCTTTTGCCCCCGCGCAGAGCAGTACTTGTGCCATTGAGGCTGCCAGCCCGATACAGATAGTACACACATCGGGGCGGACGTACTGCATTGTGTCGTAGATCGCCAATCCAGCAGTGACACTCCCACCAGGGGAGTTGATGTAGAGGTAGATGTCCTTGTGCGGGTCTTCGCTCTCCAGGAAGAGCAATTGGGCAATGGTCAGGCTGGCAACGTAGTCGTCGATGGGCGAGCCTAGGAAGATGATGCGCTCTTTGAGCAGGCGGGAGTAGATGTCGTAGGCTCGTTCCCCGCGACTGGTTTGCTCAACCACAATGGGGACCAGCTGCCCCTGGAGGAGATGGGAGTGGAGCCAGAGCACCTGGCTGGGATTAGGCGTGTGGAGCGTGTCCAGCATTAGTATCCATAGTCACTGGTTCGACATGGACGTTTTGGAGGAGAAATTGCCACAGTTTCCGGCGACGTAGGTCGTATTCGAGGTCAACATCTTCCTGGAGCCGCTTCTCGAGCTCGGACACACTCATGCTGAGCGAGCGCGCCAGATTGTGCAGTTCCTCCGCGGTGAGCTGAATCTGGTACTGCTGGAGCAGGAGGAGTTCCAGGATGGCAAGCCGTGCTTGGAACTCCGCCATATGTGCCAGGAAGCGGTAAATGCCCGTTTCGCCTTCCTGCATGTACTCTGCCGGAACGCGGAGTTCGCCCCGCTGCAGTGAGGTGACCAAGTCACGGATGATGCTGTGCACAATGGGTTTCGGGGGAGTAAAAGGGTAGCGCTGCGACAGCTCCAGCTCCAGCTGATTGCGCAAGACGGATTGGGCATAGAGCTCATGCTGCCGTTGGAGCTCCTGCCGGATGTAGTGCCGCAGCTCGTCCACGTCCCGGAGGCGTCCACCGCTGATCTGCTGGACAAATTCCGGGGTGAACTCCGCAGGCTGAATTTGCCGGATAGAGCGGACCGTCACCTGGTACGTCTGCGGGGAATGCCCAGCTTCGGTTTCCGGGAGGGTGTAGAGGAAACTCTCCCCGAGATGAGCGTTGAGCAAGCGCTGGCGCAGCTCTGGGAGCGTCTCCGGGTCGTAGAGCGCCAGAGTAAGCTCCTCGGCTTCCTCCCCGACCAGCGGCATGCCGGTCTGCGGGTCTGCAGGCTGGAAGTGGAGGGTGACCTCGTGGTAGTAATCTGCAACGCGGTCTACTTCCCCACGGACGGTGCCGTAGCGCAGACGGAGCTCCTCTAGCTGGGATTCAACCTCGTCCTCTGAGATTTCCCGGACAGGCTTCTGCAGCGTGATGCCCGATAGGTCAACGGTCAGCTCCGGGAGGGTGTAGTAGCGGAAGGTAAACCCGATGCTTTCGGGCGAGCGTCGGAGGTCGATCAGCTGTGGTTCGCTCAGCAATGCCCACTGGTTCTGACGCGCTAACTCTCGGACCATCTGCTTGCCGAGCTTTTCCAGCGCCTCGGCTTCAATCTTGGCCCCATATCGCTGCTTGATGAGCTCCAGCGGGGCTTTGCCTTTGCGGAAGCCTTCGATGGTGATATCCCGCCGAGCAGCCTCATACGCCTCTTCCAGAACGGGAGCGGCTTCGTCGTACCGCAGCTCGATGCGTACCTCGTGTTCACAGTCGGCGATTTTCGTTACCTGGTGTTCCACGGTCCACCTGTTTGGCTGTTGCAGAAGCTTCCTACCGTGCGGGCGGGGAGAGTCGAACTCCCACGGGATGCAAGCCCCACCAGATCCTAAGTCTGGCGCGTCTACCACTTCCGCCACGCCCGCACAGAATGCGCCATGTGAAGACGGCGAAGAGAGCCGCTTTCGTGCACTGGAGGCAGTGCCCTTTCCGTCGTGCCTCCCCGGAGGAAGCTCCAATGCCTCGGGTGGTTGTAGTCGGTGCTGGTGTTGCGGGGATTGCGGCAGCGGTGTCCCTGGTCCGTCGTGGCTGGGAGGTCCTCGTGTTGGAAGCCCGCTCCTCGGTCGGAGGACGCGCTAGCTCGGTTTGGGATGCAACGGCTGGGGAATTCGTTGACTGTGGACAGCACGTGCTCCTGGGTGCCTATACGGCGTTTTTCGCGACCCTACAGGCTCTGGGAACTCGCCAGCTACTGGGTGCTGAGACGCCTCTGCGCTTCCTCTTCTGTGAGGAGTCAGGGCAGTTCCTCTTCGATGCAGGACGACTTCCCGGCAGGCTCGGCTTCGTGGCAGCACTCTGGGGCATCCCGGGACTTTCACGGTGGGAACGCTTCCGCTTGCTCTGGGCACTGCGCCAGATCCTTACTGGGAAAATCCCGGAGATGACTGTTGCCGAGTTCCTCCACCGCTCTCGGCAAGGAAAGAGAGCTTCCAGCACTTTTTGGCAGCCTCTGACACTGGCAACCCTGAATGCCCCACCGGAGGAAGCCGCCCTCTCGCTCCTGCGTACAGTGCTTCGGGAGGGCTTTCTCCGGGATGCCGAAGCAGCGCGGTTTCTGGTTCCCTGTCGGAGTCTCCATGAGGTGCTGGACCCCTTCGGGAGATGGCTCGCAGACCATGGAGGTGAGTTGCGGCTCAATACACTGGTTACGGGGCTTGAGTTTGAGGGAAGCACTGTTCGGGCTGTCCGTGTGAGTCCGGATGGGAAGATCCCTGCCGATGCCGTTGTCCTGGCACTCCCACCATGGTCGCTCGTGCGCATTCTGCCGGTGCTCCGGAGGGTGCCCGAATATGCTGGATTTCTCCATACCCTGCGCTCCTCGCCTATCCTCACGCTCTACCTCTGGCTCCGTGAGCCACTGCTGCCAGCGCCGGTGTGTGCCTTCGCGCATCCTGATCTGCACTGGGCATTCCGCCATCCGACAAGGTTCGGGGCAGAGAAAGTCTCCCTTGTGGTCAGTGCTGCCGACCATCTACGTGATCTCCCGTATCGGCAGCTTCTGGAGCGCTGTCTTCGGGCGTTTGCAACAGTAATTCCTGCGTTCCATCCCGCGCTCGTGCTCCACCAGCGCGTGATGGTGCAGAGGACGGCAACTGCTCGGCTTACCCCGGAACTGGTGGCGCTTCGCCCTTCTGGGAAAACGCCTTGGGACAACCTTGTCCTGGCAGGAGATTGGCTCCAGACGGGACTGCCCTGTACGCTGGAGGGAGCAGCCCGCAGCGGGCAGGTAGCAGCAGCGAGAATCGTGGGCGAGTCAGACCACTGAAGCAAGGCGGCGGTGCAGCATGTCGAGCGCTTCTCGATGCCGCCGGTAGAGTGAGCGGAGCGCAAGCCCTAGCTCGCCTGCGATTGCCTGCCAGGGTGTCGCCTCCCAGTACCGGCGCAGTACTACAGTGCGATGTGGCTCTGGGAGACACCAGACGTCCTCTCGCACTTTCCTGACGATGGCTTCCATGTACTCTGTCTCCAGCGCCTCCTCCGCCGGCGGGCTATAGAACTGCTGCCCGAGCCATTGGCTCAGTTCGGACATCTGGTAGAGGCTCAGCCCTCCTGGACGATCGTCCTCCGCAAGGGTTTCTCCTTGTTCCCTGACAGGAGGCTGGGAGACGGTGGACAGCACCTTCTGTGCCTTCCGCCGGAACTCGGAGATAATATGCTCACACGTGTGGCGGAGCCAGCAATCCAGCCGGTTCTCGATCCCCCACACGGAGCATGCTACTCTCCCGCTGACGATCCCCTCCCAGAGGCGAGCCAGCGCTTCCTGCACGATGTCTTCGGCTTTGAAGGCTGGTGGTACAGCTCGGAGTCGGAGCGCGACCCAATCCCGCAGAGCACGGTAGCGTACCCGGTGCCAGCGGGTTACAGCTTCACGGGCAGCCTGGAGCTCCTCGTCCGTCGGTAGTATCCTTTGTGGCATGATAGGTGGTGCAGAAGGTGGGACATACTTATCGTGTGCGAACGCAGTTTATTTGCCCGATGATCCGATGCCTTCACCATCGGTAGGCGATGCCGAGAGAGAGGGTTTGTTTGTACTGCAATTTCGCGTTTTGTTGTCGGTCGTATGCCAGCTCCAGTCGGAGGGTCACTTCGAACACTTTCCAGAGGCGGTGCACGAAGCGCTGCTCCAGGCGGAGCCTCCAGGGGGCAGGCGGTTCCACCGCCTTCTGTACTCCCCCTTCCCCCTGCCACAGACGTAAGGAGTCCAGCTGCCAAGCCCAGCGTCCTTGCAGTTCCACTGCTGCCTCCGTCCGCACCCGCTCCCGTTGGGGTGTGCCGGGATTATCCGTCAGCTGCACGAACGCCTGTGCCCGCACCTGCTGCAGAACCGCCCCGAAGCGTACTTCCCACTGTCCCCCCCCCCCCGTAGCCAGCCCCTAGACTCTGCCACCAGACCAGCGGGTCCCCCCAGCGGGCAGTCTCCACCCGGCGCAGTCCCTGCAGCCGCCAGCTACGCCCCAGCGCCGTGCTGCAACCGACCGTCACGTACGGGTCCAGTATCCAGCCCCGACGCCACCGCAGTCTCCCCTCCAGCCGCAGCTCATTGTCTGAGGGTATCACAAGGCTCGGCAGCTCCTCGCCCAGCTCCAGGTACTGCACCCCGTAGCGCAGCCGCATCCCCGGCTGAAGCTGCCAGCGCCCCCACCGCAGCTCAGGAGCGTATTCCAGCCGTAGTGTCCCCTCTAGGCTCATGCGTTCTCCCTCACGCCAGTCCCGTACCGCCCGCTGCGCCACCTGTAGCTCAACTCCATGCTGCCCACCAGCGCACACAACCCCCGCTGCGCATACAAATAGCAGCCAAATCCCAGCCACTGCGCGCTGGCTACTGCTCGCATGCCTACTCGGCGAAGAAGACGATGCACTGACATCGAGGTCTTGTGCCATCCGTACACTGAATCTCCGCAGTCGGCTTGACAGTAATTCTCACACGCGGGCAACTGCCGGGATACACGCTCGAAGGCTGCTCTTCTTGACTCAGGCGGGCACATTCGTGCGCAAACGCCGTTGCCCAGCGGAGGCGGTCACTGGAGTTGTTTGCCTCGGTTGCCTCGAAGGCAGAGCGGAGAGCATCCTGCAGCACTGCCTTTGTCGAAAACACTGGAGCGTCGGTAAGCCAAGTGGTAAGCGGGACGTAGTTCTTCTCCTGAGTGAGTTGACTTCTCCCTTCCCCCTGGTGGGACCGGCACCGCGTCCACAGGGGAAGCCAAGCTGCTAGGGGCTCGAACAGCAGCTCCCACCAAAGCCAGAATGGTGCCCTACTGAGCATTTCCTTCGAAGTGTGCCGTAAGGAAACGGTATTGGTGCACCAGCGAAGATACGTGTCCGGTATCAAGCGGCAAATGCGAGGGCATCTCCGATCCTATGGAGCCAAATTGACCCGATACATGTACCATCCACTCGGTTTCCATTTTACAAGCATGAGGAGTTCGCGTCCACTGAGGAACGCTTTGCTGTCAGTCCGTACCTCTTTCTCGGCTGGCGGAGAGACGGCGTACAGAATCTCCCGAAGGAAGCCAGAAGGTGAGTAAAACTGTACCGCGGGGTAGTCGATCCTCAACTCTTGGGAGGGATACACGATGACGCATAGCGTTGAATCGTTCACAATCATACCGTCGAGCGGTATAGAAAGCGCTACCCTAGGAGTATCCACACCGAGGAGCTTGGCGATTCTTTTGACCTCTTCCAGAGCCTCGCGGGCTTTTTCTTGCCATGTGGTAGAAATTCGTGCCAGCTTCCCCGCTAGAGGGATGTAGAGGGTGTCGAGTTTCTGGTGATGGCGAATGAATCCCACAATGGCAGGGAGTCTAGGACTCACAAGGGCGAGGAGGTTCGGAGTCGTGAGGGGAAGTGGCTGAATCTGGAATTGGCGGGAGAGCTGAGTATCAGATGGAGCAAACGGGAAAGAAGCAAACGCGGTCCATTTTCCTTGGCGGTACTGATAGAGAGCAACATGGAACTCTGTGGACGCTTCTCCAGTGACGAAAAGCTCGCCTTGCCAGAGAAAGGGGTGAGCAGCCCCAAGTGAGCTAGGGAAGGTGGGAAGTGAATCCAGATGTACCAGTTCTGCAGTATGCTCCCGGAGGAGGAATAGTGCTCGCGCGTTAGAGGATTCGAGAGTTATGGCAGCACCGTTCTCCGTTGGGTAAGACAGGGAAAGTGTGGCACACAGTGTGTCATCTCGTATGTACAGCGGGTAAGAAAGGGAGACAAATGGTGTTGGGTAAAATTTCCTGGTTTTCGCTATGAGGCTCTGGAGTTTTGCTCGCGCTTCCGGGGAATTGGGGAGTTGCAGAAAGCGGCTTATGACAGGGGAGAAGAGGAGGGAGTCGTGGGATTTCCACAGGAGCCGGTACCGGGCATGGTCTGGTTCGAAGAGGAAGAGGGCATTCTGTGAGCGATCACAGAGGATGACCCGGTTTCTCTCTGGCTGGGGTAGAGCCCAGTCGATGTCAACGAGCATTCCGCCAGTAGCACTGAGCTTTTGACCGTTACTGAGAGTTTGCGGCTTCTGGTCAAGGTAGGTCAGGAGCACTCCGACTGTTAGGGGATTATGTGTTGGATCAGGGTGCGTATGGAGGATAGCCCCCTTCGGAGAGATGATTACAGCAGTTGGGAAAACCGTAAGCTTGAAGAGTTTCTCGAGGGCGCCCTCAAGGTCTTCGACGATATTCCGCGTGCGGAATGCTTCTCGAAAGACCTCCGCCTCTCCCTGAGCTTCTACCGCGATGACGACCATCGTGTTGACATTGAGTTGCGACTGCTTGATTTCTTCAAGAGCTTCGTTGATGCCAGCGCCACCGCAGGCGAAGCAGGTTGAGACGTCCGTTGCGAACAGGACGGTGGGGCGCTCAGGGTTGAAGTCCTCGAGCTGCTTCCCCCATTGGCGGATCTGACGGGCAATGTCTGGATTGCCCTTCTCATTCTCAGGCTTGCTGATGAGATTGCATCCTCCGATCATGAGGACCAGAAAGAGGAGCAGCACACGACGCATGGCACGAAATGGAGAGGTGAGACATACGCAATGAATCCACCCGGTGCCGGGAGCAGGCGGCACCGGATGGGGAAGAGTGTTCCAGCATCTCATGGTTCCGGACATGCCTGTCGCCATACACTGTACGAACGGTGCTCCTGGGTTTCGGGCAGCACATAGACCGTAGCCGTGGCAGCCTCAGGATTGTAGCACACTCGGGCATTCGTCCAACCAATCCCTTCGTCAGGGTTGTCGGGGTTCGTGAAGCCGAAGAGGCAGGAAGCCTGAGCTTCCCCAGGTTCGCAGTCATCTTCGGTAGCGGCAGGATGATCGAAGGAAATAGAGGATCTGAATAAGCCCCGCGCTCTGAAAAGTCCCCAGAGGATCTCAAAGCATATGTGGTCTGGGGCAGGCTCACACCAAATGAGCACTTTGATGCCCGGAGCTGTCTTCGCCGCCTTCGAGGGCTCCGCAGCATGCGTTACTGTTCCGAGGGCAAGCAGAGCGAAGATCCACAGATGCGCTTTCATGGTGCTACTCGACTTTTTGTGCTACTTGACTTTTTTCGCCACCCGCAGCCTGGTGGGACCGGCACCGCGTCCGCAGGGGAAGCCAAGCTCTGCCATGGGTGCCGGGGCATGCCAGCTGCTGGCCTTCCCGAGCGGAGGCTCCCACCCAAACTGGGGTGCTGCTCCACAGTATAGATGACCCTCTGCCTCTTAGTGTGCCACAGGGAAGCAGCAGCGGTGGTAGTTGCGTGGGCAGGACGGGTGATTACTTCTGTTTCAGCCCGAGCTCCTCATAACGCTGCACCCGTACGAGCTTCCCGCCGTGAAAGAGTGCAAGCGCGGGAGTGCGGCACAGCTGAAGGCTCTGCCACCACGTACACGGGAAGTCCGAAGTGGCGGAGGCGCACTGAACCGGTGGGAGGATATCCGAACAGATGTCGAAGAGAATCATCCAGGAGTACTCTCTGGGTAAAGCCTTGCGCACCATGGTGTGAAACCGACGCCGAGCTAGAGTGCTCGGATGAGTCAGGCAGAGTGCAACCCAGCGAACCGCATCGGAGAAGCCCTGCACCTGGACGGAGAGAGAATCTACAGCGTCTGGGATACACTCAAAGCAACTGTAGCCTGAGAGGAAGAGTACGGCAACAACTGGAGCCAGGGTCGCAACGGTAAGAGTCTCCCCTTGGAGAGTCACCGCTTTCCAAGTGTGTGCGATCTCGGGTACCGGAGGGTGAGTGGAAGGTGGAGGAGTTCCGAGCATTCGACGGGGAGGTTCCGGAGGACGGGGGAGTGTCGGAGACAAAGCCGCAGTCCATCGGTACCAGAGAATGCCCATGGAAACGGAGTCAGAATCTCGGGAGTGCTGCTCAAAGAGGCTATCGAGCTCACCGAAGCGATGTTCCTCTGGAATAACGCCCGGAGGCAGCTTCAGGGGCGAGAAACAGTTCCCCTTCCCGTCACAGAAGGTGCTGGGAGCAGGGGGAGCGTTGGCAGGAGAGAAGTGGGCGTTCCGCAGTGGATTGGCAGGACACAGCCCTTCCTGGATGAGCTGCCATGCCCCGCGATGGTACTGCCAGATGTCCAAAAGGTGGACGTAGCCGCGGCGACTGCTGTTTTCCAGAACAGTCCCCGAATCGTGGGGCAGCGGGCGCCGGACGTACCAGTATACGCCGAGGGTTATGCTGTCGAGGAAGACCACCGACTGGATGAGCGATGCCGTGTATGCATGCACGCGAACAGTGTCCATGAGTTCCTTGATGTCGAAGCGGTAGGGATCGCGGTCGAGCGTGCGGTATACTGTGTCAGCTATGGGCTTCCAAAACGGCGCAGGGTGCTCGATGAGGGCAGCTGGGGTCTGCAGCGAGCCACACCGGTAGAGGCGTATCCGATAGCGGACAGCGTCGGCAATAGCAATCCAGCTGCGCGAGAGGTCCATCAGGCGGCGGGGCTGGAAGACAGTAAAGATGAGCCCTTCGGGATTGGGCAAGGCGTGTTCCCCGAGGCTCCTCCATCTTCCGCTCTCTCGCTGGAGCCGGAGCAAGAAGGTGTACGGAACGTAGAGACCGACCTTCTGGCAGCGCCACAGTGCGAGCGTTGAGTCGTCGAGGAAGCGCAGAGCTGTTGCCCCGCCTACGACGAAGATGACTGTATCTACCCGCCAGCCGGGTGACGTGCGCTGCCAGAGCACAAGGTGTTGGGTGCCGTTGGAGGAAAGGAGCGCCGCAGCGTATACCCGCCCGACGTCAACAGCGTGCCAGAACCCGTCGGGAGAGGAAACTTCTCGACGACCATCGGCAATGGCGTGGACAAGGCTCTCGTCACTCCATGTGGAGAGAAGTTGCTGGAGGGAGTCCCACTGCTGGATACGTTCTCGGGGAGTGGCAGGAAAGAGCTGCTGTGGAGGGAAACCGCACAAGGTGCGGCGGATTTTCTCGGCAGAGGGAGGGATTTCCGGTAAAGGAAGCTCCTCAGAGTGTGAGAGTTTACCTGAGCTCAGCCGGTACCACCAGATTCGGAGGCTCTGATGGGGTTCTCCGATCGGTTGGCACCACCACAACAGGGTGTCGATAATTCCAACGACACCGACGACATCCTGCTCTATAGACAGCGCCTGTGGGGCACGGAACACCCGGATGCCCCGCAGCACCTCTTCCTGGCGTCCCCAACACGGCAGAGGCTCTTGGGCAAAGGAAGCTGGGAGCGGTCTGAGCAGAGCCACTCCCAGCCCGATCACGCGCCACCAAGGACTAATCCTCCAGGGTAATCGTTGCATTTCGGGTATCCTGGGCTTCCCACCGCACCGTGCACACCACGCCGTCAATGGTTTCGCTGTAACTGCCTGTAAGTTCCCCGGCGGCGATGCGCTCTTCGGCATACTCTATCAGCCGGGGGAAGCCGCGAACCATCTGTGGAGGATGGGTCCACCTACACGATGTGAAACCAGGTTCGGTGCACTTGAGTTCGTGGTAGTCCTGACCCCTTTCCTCGATGTGGCGTTCGTTGACGTAGAGGTATCCGAAAATCCCGCCCCGCTCCTTGATGATGACAATGGCCCGTGCATGGCTTGCCGCTGTTGCTAGCAACGCGATGAGGGCTGCCACACTGAGAGAGCGCATGGCGTTCCTCTCGGCTGGTTGACATATGGGTTCCGTGGCGGTGGTTGTCCGGGACAGAGCGTCCACCGTCCCCAGTCTAGATGAGCCCTGGGGACAAAGTGTGCCACCGGTTTCGTGGGAATGTCTGGTGAGGTGGAGTTAGAGCACATCAGGCTAATTTTGTCGGGAGTTTTCAGACAAGGGCGTATGATGGGAGCGGAGGCATTTGCCCCCGTGCGCTTGCGTTTACAGGAGCTGATGGAATATGTGGCGGGATTTCTAGCGGCGTACGAGCAGAAGAGTTGGGAAACCCGCGCAACTTATAACCGTGCGCTCCGGGAGTTTCTCTACTTCTTCACTCGTGACCGGCGCTTTTTCTTTCGTCCGCGGGATGTCGAGCGGTATCGGGCGTACCTGGTACGCATCAAGAAGCTCCAGCCGGCATCGGTGGCAACGTACATGACGGCACTGCGGCGGCTGTGTCAGTACCTGGTAGACCGTGGGGTGCTGGAGCGCAATCCTGCGCGCCGAGTTCTGGGAGCACGTCGTGCCCAGCAGCATAGCCGTCTGTTTCTAACGGCAGCGGAGATAGAGCAACTGCTGGCAAGCATTGAAACATCGACGCTTGTGGGATTGCGGGACCGAGCGCTCATCTTGATGATGCTCGGCTGCGCATGTTCGGAGCGGGAACTTGCTGCCGCAGATGTGGGTGACATTCGCCGGAAGGCAGGCAAATGGGTGATTTACCTGCAGGGCAAGGGACATCGGGCGAAAGACGAGGTGGTCCCAATCCCCCCGAAGGTATACGAAGCGCTCACGGCGTATCTTGCGGCAAGGGGGGTGGAGGACCCGGCAGAACCGCTTTTCGTCAGCTATAGCCCTCGTGGGCGTGGGCAGCGGATGAGCGTCCGGGGCATGCGGGAGGTGGTCAACCAGCGTCTTCGTGAAAGTGGCATCAAGCGGGAGCGAGCTCGAAAATTGACCCCGTTTTCGCTCCGCCATACGGCAGGGCTACTGCTGGTGGAGAGCGGTGTTTCCGTCGAAGAACTCATGCAGCGGATGCGGATCCGCTGGCGTCCAACAGCACTGCTCTATGTGCGCCAGCGGGGGAAGGTGGGGAGTGGTCCAGAATTGCAGAGTCTAGTGCGCTTGTAGGTCATTTCACGGGATCACCAATGCAGGCACGGAGGACCTGGGGGATTGTCATGGCACTGGTTCTGGGAGTTGGGGCATGTTCGGATATGCCCACTCGGTTCTTGGCCCCGGAGGTGCCCCTGGTTGTACAACTCCCGCTTGTAGATTCACTCCTGACGCTACAGGAGCTCATTGCCGACACGACACAGCTCCACATCGAGCCTGGCAGCGGGAATCTCTCGCTTGCCCTTGCTGGGGAGCTGACTCCGGTTATCCTGGGCAAGGAGCTTGGGCGCATTGATACGCTTCGCTTCGAACGGAGCTTCCAGCTCAACGATATCGCCGCTTTTCGAGAGCATTTTCAGGGCTGGTCGCATGGAGCGCTGGAGCTTCCGCTGCGGAGCCTCTTCCCACAGATACCCCAGCCTCCGGCAGAGGCGGTTGTCCCTCCGATAGCAGCACCAGTTCAGATAGACTCCATCCTCCGACTACCTGAGGAAATTCTCGCTGTTGCCTATCGAGCGGGGACAGCGGAGCTCCGTGTGGAGAACCGCTATCCCGTGCCTATCCGCATAGAGGCTCCCGCAGGTTACTCGCAACCGGGTATTGTCCTCCGCACGCCGGGATATGGGGAATGGTTTGTCCCCGTATCAGCAGCGCAGCAGGTAATTCCGCCAGGAGAAAGCCGTGGGCAGAGCACAGATCCAGGCGGTCCACTGCACTTACCCTTGGCGGGAGTTGTGCTCAGCGCAGAAACCCAGCTGTCCTTGTCGTTGAGTTCTCCAGGCAGTGGAGGACAGAGAGTGGCGTACAGCTCGGAGAGTGTACTGCGTGTTGTGCTGCAGCCGAGCGGAGTAGAGCTTGTCTGGGCACGGGTACTACCTTCTTCAGCGTGGGAGGCGGAGCTCCCGGTAGAGGTGCCCCTGCCTAACGATGCTGCGCTCAGCGGCGGGACATTCCACCTGCTTGCCCTCCGGACTGAGGTGGAAAACGGCTTTCCCATAGCCCTGCGTGGAGAATGGCGCTTCGGGCAGCTGCGACGCAACGGGACCCCTGTTCGGCAAACCTTCTCCCTTGGCGCAGGTGAGCGGCGGGAGGATGAGCTAGTTCTCCAAGGACCGCTGGCATTGGTGCCGGAGACGGAGGATCAAGGGGTCATCCGCACTCTGCGCCTGCGGTCGTGGGTACAGCTCCCGCCCGCGGCTGAGCCGGTTACTCTGCAGGCGGAGCACGGGGTGACCGTCCGAGTTGTTGTGGACACCGTTGCCATTGCGTGGGCAGAGGGAAGACAACTCCCGGTTGCGAGCTTTCCGGCGCAAGCGGAATCGGAGGTTTGGCTCCAGGGCAATTTGGGCTTGCTCTCACAGGTGGAAGTGGAGTTTGCCGAGCTTCTCATTGAGGCACAGCTGGAGAACACCGCTGCGGTAGGGTTCCGCGTTGAGGGGACGATAGAAGTCGCCGATCGCAACAGGGGTGTGCTAGCGCGCTTGCCGGTACCGCCCCAGACTGTGCAGCCGGCAGTGAAGGAAGCAGGGATACTCCGTGGGCAGCAGACTCGATGGGAGCTCCGCTATACGGGTGTTCGTCTGACGGAGCGCCCTCGGTTTGTCCGCTTTCTCTGGACCGTTGTGCCGGAGGCTGACCAAGGGTGGGCCTTTGCCGATACGAGCCGGCTCCGGGGCAACGTTACAGTGCTCATACCGGTTCGGATGCGCATTCAGCAGCTGCGGTACGAGAATCAGTGGGCATGGACTGGCGGGGAGGTGCTGCGCCGACAAGGGCAGAAGCTGGAGCGGGCAACACTGGTTGTCGAGGTCAAAAATCGCTTCCCTGTGGGGCTGCAGCTGTTCGTGGTCTTTTCTGATAGCCTCGGCTCCGTCCGTGTTCCGCCTGAAGGAGAACTCGTCTTCGGCGCGGCACCCGTAGAAGCCTCTGGGGTAGCGGTGCGGGAGCAACACAGCATTGAGCGTATTGAGCTCGACGAGCGGCATCTTCCGGGAATTCTCCATGCGCAGCAGGTTGCCCTTACGCTCGTTGGCAGGACAGAGGCAGCGGACTACGTCCGCGTGCGGAGCTCTGACTACGTTCACCTGCGGGTTATGCTGCGGGCAGAGATGAGCCTTCCGTAGAACCAGCCATGGAGGCGCAATGTGGTGGCGGTATTGGAGTATTGTTGCCGCAGTGGCTTCTCTGCAGGGACAGCATTTCAGCGAGGCACAGGGAGGGACAGGGAGCGTCAATGCCCAGGGGATCGAGGCGCTGGGGGAAAATCCTGCGGGATTGCTCCAGAGCCGGGGTCGGTGGGAATTCTCGCTACCGGGCTTTTCCGCTCAGCTTGTGGGGATGACGGTGCGGGAATATACCTCCTTCTTCGGCGGGGTGGAAACCCCTGCTGGCTACCAACCGCGTCGGCTCACCGTGCAGGAGCGGGCAGAGTTTGTCGCTCTGCTGGAGCGACAGCCGGTATTCGTGGAGGCAGCCGCGCAGCCGCTGGCTCTTCTCTGGAAACCCTCGGCAGAGCATGCGCTGGCATTTGGGATGAGTGTTCAGCTCTGGATGCAGGCGCAGGCGTTTGAAGGAGCCACGGCGGCAGCCCGGCAGCCAGTGATTGGCGGTGAGAGAGCAGAGCTCCGTGGTGGGAAAGCACAGCTGCGGCTGTACTCGATGGCTACCCTCGGGTATGCCCGCCGTCTCTGGCACGGCAAGCTTGCTTCGGATCCGAGCGCACGGCTGCGGTGGGGTGAGCTGGTAGGCGGTGTTGCTGTCCATCTCTACCGTGGGCACAGGTATGAGGAACTGCTTCCCGGAGCCTGGTTTCAGCTCCAACCGTTTCTGTCGCCCTCATGGGATAGCACCTTCAGCTGGGATGTCTCCGGGCGTTTGCTGTGGCGGCATGCCGATGCGGGAGCTTCCGCGTTAGGGCTTGCTCTCGGAGTGGCACCAGCGGTGGGGTGGGGAGTGGGGGTAAGTCTAGGACTTCGGTGGGAGTGGAGGGCAGCGGATACACTTCCCGTAGTTGCTGCTCTTGGCTTGTCGCTCGAGCATGCTGGATTCCTCCACTGGAAGCTGATGGAAGCAACACTCCAGTGGGAACATGACACAATCTCGGGCATTTTGGGCACTGCGTGGGATGCTGTGAGGGTGCGCTTTACACCGGCTCGGCAGACCCTCACACGGGTAGAAGCTCTCCCTCTGGAGGTCCGTCTTGGAGCAGCGCTGGAGCTGATGCAGACAGGGATTGCTCTCCCGGTGCGGCTGTCGGTGGAATACCAGCAGAGGGTCGGGGCAGAGTGGAGCCGCGCTGGAGGGTACGGAGGGATTGGACTCTTGCTATACCCCTTGACTTCGTGGATGCCTGGCATTGGAGTTGGGGCACTGTGGAGTGCAACCAGCTCGCCCCAGTTCCCGGCGGGACTGCGGTGGGAGCTGCCCGCGGTGGGACGGCAGCGGACGGTGTTCGAGCTTCTGGTGCAATCGCTGTCAAGCTGGTTGTTCCCGACGAGGGTCTGGCACTTCGGTGGGGCAGCCCGGGTGTGGATGTTCTTCTAGCTCAGCTCTCCTGCCAGGGCTCAGTACGGAAAAGCGCCGTGTAGATGCGCCCGTCGGGGGTTCCCAGCGCCCGATACATCCCTGGGGTTGTACAGAGGGCAACGGCATTGCCCTCGCGATCAATGCCAATTAGCCCGCCTGCACCACCCAGGAGAGAGACTTCTTCCAAAGTTTCCCGGGCAGCTTCCTCCAGCGTGCGGTTGCCCCAGAGAATGCGCGCATGGACGCTATAGGCGGCGACGGTGCGGATGAAGTATTCCCCCGTGCCCGTGGTAGAGACAGCGCACGAGCGGTTGTCGGCATATGTACCGGCGCCAATCAGGGGGCTGTCGCCGACGCGCCCGAGGAGCTTTCGGGGTGTTCCACCAGTTGAAGTCGCGGCAGCCAAGGTTCCCTGGGAATCCAAGGCAACAGCTCCGACGGTATCCTCAGGGGAGGCAGACGGGGCCACGCTGGAGAAGTATCCCGGTGGGGCTAGCTCTGCCCCATGTGCTTGGGCAAAGGCTTCCGCACCCTGGGCAACTAAGAGCACATGGGGACTATGCTCCGCGACAAGGCGTGCAGCCATGACAGGGCTTCGTAGAGTCCGCACCGCTGCAACAGCTCCGGCACGCCGTGTTGCCCCTTCCATGACAGCAGCGTCCATCTCAATAGTTCCTTCAGCGGTGCGTGCGGAGCCCCGTCCAGCGTTGAAGAGCCCACACTCTTCGAGAACTTGGACGGCGGCAGTAACGGCATCCAGGCTCGATGCTCCCCGCTGGAGCAGATACGCCCCGGCTTCAACTGCGTGCCGCAAGCATTGACGATAAGCGCGTTCCTGTTCAGGACTCATGGGCTTGAGCTCTCCTGCTCCGCCATGGACGAGAAGGAGCCAGCGCTTCATAGGCTGACGCTGTTCAGTGGTCGAACATATGTCGGAATCTGGTCTGCCATCGTTTGCACGAGGTACTCCATTCCCTCAAGCACAAGGTGCGGTCGGTAGACGAATTTCCCATGCCATGCCCGGCGGAGGGCATGCACGAAAGGCAAGCTTCCACCGCCGGTGAGCACAACAGCCGGTGGCTTTGACGAAGAGAGCTGACGAGCAAAGCTGTAGAGGAGTTCCCGGACCCCGCCGAGGACGCTCGCAAAGGTCCCACTCAACAGCGCTTCCTCCGTGGTGCTCCCAATCCGGGGTAGGGATGGAGAAGCAGCAAATTCGATGACAGGTAGCGCTGCCGTACCAGCAGCCAAGGCACGGAGCTGGAGGGGTGCGCTGGCAAAAATTGCCCCGCCGAGGCATTCTCCCTCGGCAGAGAGGACGTTGACGGTGATGGCTGTCCCGCAGTCTACCGTAATAATCGGTGGGGCAAAGAGCTGACGGGCGCCGAGGAGACCCAGAAGGCGATCAATCCCGATACCCTGGACCTGCCCATACGGCAGTATAGGATTGTCCGGCGGCAGTAGTTCATGGAGCAAGCACACCGAGCACTCAATCCCCTGAAGATGCAACGCGTGCAGAAACTCCGCTGTCCGCTGCGGAGCAACGGTCGCAAGGCAGAGCGTCGGCAACTCCGGGAGCGATGCGATGAGAGCTGCTGTATGGAATGCCCAGTTCGATTCCTGGGCGTAGGCAAGCGTAATAGTTTGGTGGCGATACCGGATTTTGACGCTGGTATTGCCAAATTCACAGAAGGCGTAGGGGGCTGCCTTAGTCGAAGACATAGCGGATCGAATCTCCGTCCGTTACGAACGTACGCATGCCGCAGTGCTCAATCTCCAGGCGTCCATCGTCGAGGAGCCTCCGGGCAGTCCAGATGCCAGGTTTCCCCTGGACGAGCAAGCGCTGCCCTTCGAGCTTCAAGACCGCACGCCAGCGTTGGAGAAGCTCCGCCGGTGAAGTGCTGGAGAGAGCTTCCAGAGAGCCTTTGAGGTGCTGGAGAGCCTCCTCCGGAGCAATATCGAAACCCAGAAGAGCCAGCGAGGTTGCGGACTCAACCAGCGAGGGTGGGAAGGAGGTCTGCCGCACGTTGAGCCCGATGCCAATGATGGTGAGCTGTTCGGTAGGTTTCCTGATGTGCTCCACGAGGACACCGGCGAGCTTGCGCCAGATACCGTCCGGGCATCGTCCCAGGAGGTCGTTGGGGTACTTGACGCGGAACATTTCCGGAGCGGTAGTCAGAGTCGAGACCGTTTCCCACAGCGCCAGTGCTCCGAGTGCCAAGTATGAGGCAGCTTCGCTGGCGGAGAGCAGATGAGCATGCCGGATGCCCAGGGAGCAGTAGACATTGTTCCCGAATTCCCCGAACCAGCTCCGACCGTGGCGTCCTCGCCCGCGGGTCTGGAAGAGAGCAGAGACAAAGACACAAGGGAACTGCCGCAGCAATTCCCGAGCAACGTCGTTGGTAGAGGAGACCGTCTGGTACCGGAAGTGCGGGAAGCCCATGGCTTGCATGGTGCATAGACGAATGACGCCACACTAAGCAGGGAAGCTACTTCGTATCTGCCGCTGAGAGCTTCCAGACAGGGATGTATCGGAACGACACCATCTGCGCGCTGGTAACCCCACCCGGGGTGGGTGGGCTGGCGGTAGTTCGCCTCTCGGGACCGGAGAGCTTCCGCATTGCAGACCAGTGCTTTCGGGGGAAGCAGCCATTGAGTGAGGCAGGATCGCACACAATTCACTATGGGCGCTTCGTATGGGGAGAGGAGCTCATTGACACGGTGACAGCGGCAATATTCCGTGCGCCACACTCGTACACGGGCGAGGATACAGTTGAGTTCGGCTGCCATGGCGGGATTGTGGTCTCGGAAACGATTGTTGAAGCACTCATTGCTGCCGGTGCGCGGCTGGCGGAACCGGGAGAATTTACTCGGCGAGCTTTCCTGAACGGAAAATTGGACTTGGTGCAAGTAGAGGCGATAGCAGACCTTATCTACGCCGTCTCGGCTCCAGGAGCGCGCCTTGCAGCACGGCAGTTGGTCGGGGGGCTGACACAACGGTTACGCCAGTTGCGCCAACAACTCATTGAGACAGCAGCTCTGCTGGAGCTGGAGCTGGACTTCGCCGAGGAGGAGCTTGAATTTGTATCCCGCACGGAGTTGCTCAGCCGTCTGGAGCAGGCACAGCTGTGGTGTCAGCAGCTAGCGGACTCGTACCGGGCAGCTGAAGTGCTGCGTTCAGGCTTCTTCGTAGGGTGTGTGGGGTATCCCAACGCGGGCAAGTCCTCACTCTTCAACGCCCTCTTACAGCGGCGCCGGGCAATTGTCAGCCCGATCCCAGGTACGACGCGGGACTACCTGGAGGAGAGCTTCTTCCTCAACGGTATCCCAATTCGCTTGGTGGACACGGCGGGATTGCGGCAGACGGAAGATGTTGTGGAGCTGGAAGGCATCGCGTTGGCAGAAGACGTTGTTCGGCAGTGCAACGTTGTCCTGCTAGTCAACGATGTCACCTGCGGGGTGGAGCACTCGATAGAGCTTTTCCGACAGCTTCGAGAGCGCTTTCCGGAGGCGCTCTACGCGTATGTACAGAACAAGATTGACCTGCTCTCAGATGGTCTCCCGCGGTGGTCTCCGGAAACGCTTGGGGTTCCTATCTTCTGGGTCTCTGCCGTGCGAGGAGATGGGATAGAGGAGCTCCGCGCCTGGCTCGGGGAACAGGCTCGGCGTAACGCTGAGCTTGGAGTTGATGTGCTAATCAATGCCCGCCAAGCTCGTGTTCTGCGGAGCGTTGCTCAGGCACTCGGGGCAGCGGCAGAGGCGCTGCGCGCAGGGCTTTCGGCAGAGTTCGTCGCTGCTGACCTGCGGCATGGAGTCCAGCTGCTGGCTGAGCTGACCGGCGAAACATGGCGTGAAGAGGTACTCAACACGATTTTTGCACGCTTCTGCATCGGTAAGTAGGTTCAGCATTGGGGAAATTCATGGCAGGAGAGGTCCGTTTCCGTCCGCTGGAAGAAAGCGACTTTGAACAGTTCTCTTCGTTGCAGCAAGAAGCCTTGCAGCTTGCGCCCGAAGCGTTTGGTTCGGACTATGAATCCTACCAAGCGCTTTCGTTGCTGGACCGGGAGCAGCAGTTCGAGGCGCTCTTGCATTACCCGTACAACTACGTGCTCGGGGCGTTCGTTGACGGCACGTTGGTGGGGATGGCTGGCTTTAGTTGTGAACACACCAAGCCCAAGCTGCGTCACAAAGGGCGTATCTGGGGCATGTACATCACGCCGGACTACCGCGGGCAAGGGCTCGGAGAGCAACTTCTACAGCGCTTGCTGAAAATTGCCAAGGAAGACGCCCACTGCGAGCAAGTTCTGTTGTCTGTGGCGACGACCAATCAGTCCGCCTATGGGTTGTATCTCAAGGCGGGCTTCCTCCGATATGGCACGGAGTATCGGGCACTGAAGCTGGGGGAGAATCACTACGTTGACGAGCATCTGATGATGTACCTCCTGTAGGGTGGAGTGTTTCACGTGGAACATGCAGCCCATGGGGCGAATTCTGCGCCGAGGAGAGGGGTCGTACGATGTCGTGGTTGTTGGGGGCGGGCACGCGGGGATCGAGGCTGCTGCCGCGGCCGCTCGAATGGGCTGCCGGACGGCTCTGCTAACCATGGATGTCCGTGCCATTGGACGGCTCTCCTGTAATCCGGCTATTGGAGGCACAGCAAAGGGGCATCTGGTCAAGGAAATCGACGCTCTCGGGGGAGTGATGGGCGTGCTCGCAGATCGGAGCGGGCTGCAGTTCAAGCTCCTCAATCGCTCAAAAGGTCCAGCGGTCTGGTCCTTGCGCTCGCAAAACGATAAGCGGCTCTATCCGCTTTACGCTCAAGAGCTGTTGCTCCAGCTCCCCAATCTGGACATTATCCCAGCAACAGTGACCGGAATCCTCGTTCGGCATGACAGGGTCTGTGGGGTAAAGACAGAGGATGGTTCGGTCCTGAAAGCCAGAGCTGTTGTGCTCTGCTCCGGCACCTTCCTCAACGCTGTGATGTGGACAGGTCTCCGCGCGGTCAAAGGAGGACGCGCCGGGGAACCGCCAGCCGAAGGCATTGCGGAGCTCCTCACATCTTACGGGCTCCAGCGGGGACGCCTCAAAACGGGGACTCCTCCCCGATTAGCAGCCGAGAGCATCGACTTTCACCGGTTGGAGCCCAGCTATGGTGACGATCCGCCGCAGCCGTTTTCCTTCCGCACAAAGCAGGTACGGAACCGGATCGTGTGCTACGTCACCCATACAACACCGGAGACCCACGAGATTCTCCGTCGCGGCTTCGATCGTTCGCCAATGTTTACCGGGCACATCAAAGGGCGAGGTCCACGCTACTGCCCCTCGATTGAGGACAAGATTGTTCGTTTTGCCGACAAGTCGTCACACCGGATTGTGCTGGAGCCGGAGAGCCTGGGGAGCAATTCGATCTACGTCAATGGCTTTTCGACGAGCCTACCGGAGGAAATTCAAGAGGAAGGGATCCGGAGTATCCCGGGATTGGAGCGGGCGGTCTTTCTGCGTCCAGGGTATGCGGTGGAGTACGACTACTTCTTCCCCTGGCAGCTGACGCATTGGCTGGAGACGAAAGCTTTGGGCGGACTCTTCTTTGCCGGGCAGATCAATGGGACCTCGGGCTACGAGGAAGCAGCGGCTCAGGGACTTATTGCCGGTATCAATGCCGCACTCCAGGTCCAGGGAAGAGGGACCTTTGTGCTGCACCGGTCGGAAGCCTATATCGGTGTGCTCATTGACGATCTCATCACAAAGATGGGCGATGAGCCGTATCGAATGTTCACCGCGCTGGCGGAGTACCGTCTCCTGCTCCGGCAGGATAATGCTGATCGGCGGTTGATGCGCTATGGGTATGAGCTCGGGTTGATCGACGCCCAGGCGTACGAGCAGCTGCTTGAGCGGGAAGAGCTGCTCCAGCGCTTGGTAGCCACCCTCCAAAGCGAGCGTGCTGCGCCGGAAGCGGTCAATGCTTATCTGGCGGAGCTTGGGGAAAGTCCGCTCGAGGAACCTGTCCCCCTGGCTCAGCTGACACGGCGTCCGAACGTGTCTCTTGCTGCTCTCTTAGCGTTGTACGGCGAACGGTATGCGTGGGCGCTCCGGTATCCCCAGGTCATTCAGGAAGCAGAGATTGAACTGCGGTACCACGGCTACATTCAGCGCCAGCTCCGCGAGGCGGAACTCTTGCGGCAGAGCGAGCAGATCCGTATCCCGGAGGACTTCGACTACACCCGAGTGCGTGGGCTTTCTGCCGAAGCGCTGGAGAAGCTCCAACGGATTCGTCCGCCGTCTCTTGGACATGCCGCTCGGATTGCTGGGGTTTCCCCGGCAGATATTGCTGTCTTGGCGCTATATCTGCAGTAAATGGCGGTGTTCCACGTGAAACACTGGATTGATGCGGGATAGGAGAGGGAGGAGAGAGTGTCATTTTGGCAGAGAGGGGAATCGGGGAACTCCTCTGCCATTGTGTCGTTCCCTCGGAAGGCTCTCGGAAGCTCGTCGTGACAGTCCTCATGAAACTCCTCATCGTTGGGGCACGGAGCAAAACTGTTGAGGCTGTACTCCGGCTTCTCCGGCGACGACGCTCCTCGTGGGAGGTCTTGCTCCTTTCTCACCGATGGGCGGAGCCGATGAACATCCACGGATATCCAGTGCACGTCATCCCTGCCTATGACCGGCAGCCTCTCAGGAACGCTTGCCTGAGCTGGGAACCAGAGGTGATCCTCAACGCCGCTGCCCTGACCGACGTGGATGCATGTGAGCAGGAGCGGAATCTTGCCTGGCGCGTCAACGTGGGTATCGTGGAGGTCCTCGCTGGAGTATGCCGCATTCTCGGGAGCCACCTCCTCCAGCTTTCCTCCGATTACGTCTTCGATGGGAACGCTGGTCCTTATCCAGAGACCGCGCGTCCGTCCCCTCTCAACTACTACGGCAGGACAAAGCTGGCAGCAGAAAACCTCTGCCTGGCAGCAGCTCCTTCGGTGACCATCCTCCGGACAACGCAGATTTACGGAACCCCAGCGCCGTGGGCAGAGGACGTTCTCCGGTGGGCGTTGGCTCGGGTGCGCCGAGGGGAGCATATCCCGGCCGCAGTAGATGTCTTTACAAACCCCATCTTCGTTGATGACCTTGCTCGTGCACTCCTCTGCGCAGCAGAACACCGGGAGGAGGGGATCTTCCACGTTGCCGGAGATATGTGGCTCAGCCGATACGAGTTTCTCCGCAGAGCATTCCAAGCAGCAGGGCTCGATGCCAGTGTGCTTATCCCCCTACCGGCAGAGGAACTCTACCGTGGACGTGCTCCGCGCCCTCTGCGCTCGGGGCTCTGCTGTGAGCGGGCCCGGCAGAGGTGGAGGTTCGTGCCGACCCCTTTTGAGGAAGCTCTCCCACTGGCTCTCTACCGCAATCAGGCAGCTGGCAGTTCTGGGGAAATAACGCTGTAGAGGGGACCTTCTGGAGTGAGAATGCTACGGACCAAGACCGGCTGGAAGCTCGGCAGTGTGTCGAACACCAGCTCTGCGTACGGACGCAGCGCTTTCCGGAAGCGATCGGCGTGGTGTAGCTCCTTGAGCCGGGCAATCGTTACATGGGGGACGAAAGAGCGCTCCTTCTCCGCAGGGGTAAAACCCGCTGCCAGAAGGGAATCCCGCAGGATAGCGTAAACTCCCTGGAGTACTCCGCCAGGGTTCTCCACGCCGATGTAGAGAACACGTGGTGCACGCCAGTTCGGGAAGACGCCAACGCCACGCAGTACGATGGGAGAAGCGTATTCGTGGAGTATTGGGGCAAGGGGCTGGAGGAGCTCCGGCAGATGCGAGCGTGGAATCTCTCCAAGGAAGGCAAGCGTGAAATGCAGCTGGTCTGGCGCAACCCACTTCGCTCGGCTCCAGGGAGAACACGCCGTTTTGAGTCGGTGGTAGTATTCCCGGAGCGCTTCGCTTTGGACAAAGCAGCCGATGAAGAGACGCCAGGAGTTCTCCGGCATGCTTGCGGGCACCTACGATAGGGCAACCATTCGTGTCTCGACGTTAGGTTGGGCAATAAGCTCCCAACTGGAGAGCTCCAGAGCACAAAGGTAGCCGTATCCAGAAGCCCGCCCGTAGACACACCCGCCGTCCAGGAACACTTTGTTCCAGTGGAGGCTCTCGCGAATGACTGTGAGCGGCAGCGGAGTGTGTCCGACAATGAGGCGGCGCCCTCCGATGCGCTCTGGTCTGGCGGAAAAGCTGCGGTCCCAGAGCATGGCTTCCGTGTCCGAGAATGGATCGGCAGCGGCAAAGTTCAGCCCAGCGTGGACTAAGACAGCTTTATCTGTCTCGGCGTAGAGGGGAAGCGCGGCGAAGAAGTCTATGTACGATTCTGGGAGCTGCTTGGGATAGCGAACCCCGAAACTTCGCAGGGTGGCTGCCGCACCGTTGAGGAGCCAGAGCTCGAACATTTCCTCCGAGGAGAGCGAATCGAGGAGAAGTTGTTCGTGGTTCCCACGGAGTGCAATGAGGGCGTAGCCTGCGCGGCGGAGCTCTTGCAAGAGGTCTACCACGGCTTTTGGATTCGGACCTCGGTCAATGTAATCCCCGAGGAAGTAGAGCTGGTCTGCCGGCGTGATCGCAAGGCGCTGCCAGAGGAGAGTTTCCAGCGTGCGGATACAGCCGTGAACGTCTCCGATAGCGAAGCTGCGGATACTCTGGGACATGGTGCTTCCGAGAGCGGTATAGCATTGTGCAGAGACGAAAGACAACGGTTGTTCCGCGGGCTTTTCAGTAACTTTGCTCAAAACTGGAGGAGACGTGGTGATGCATCCGGAGTACGAAGCCATCATTGGCTTGGAGGTCCACGCGCAGCTCAAGACTCGTACGAAAGCCTTCTGCGGATGCTCCACAGAGTTTGGAGCACCGCCGAACACGAACACGTGTCCAGTGTGCTTGGGGCATCCCGGAGCGCTTCCTGTCTTGAATCGCCAGGTTGTGGAGTTTACCCTCCGGATCGGGCTAGCAACCAATTGCCGTATTCGGCTGCGCTCACTCTTTGCCCGGAAGAACTACTTCTACCCCGACTTGCCGAAGGGGTATCAGATTTCGCAGTATGAGGAGCCTATCTGTACAGACGGCTGGATTGACATTGAGCTCGATGACGGGAGCCTCAAACGTGTGGGGATTGCCCGAATCCATATGGAAGAAGACGCCGGCAAGTCTATCCATGACCTCGATGTGGATACCCTTGTTGATTTGAACCGATGTGGAGTTCCGCTCATCGAAATTGTCAGCAAACCCGACCTGCGTTCTCCGCGGGAGGCGTACCACTACATGCGGCAAATTCGGCGTCTGGTCCGATACTTGGGCATCTGCGACGGGAATCTCGAAGAGGGGTCGTTGCGCTGTGATGCAAATGTTTCGGTGCGGCGTCGGGGGGAAGAACGCCTGGGGACGAAGACAGAAGTGAAGAACCTCAACAGCTTCCGCAATCTCGAAAGGGCGCTCGAGTACGAGATTCAGCGCCAGATTGCGGTGCTGGAAGCGGGCGGGCAGATTCAGCCCGAGACCCGCCTCTGGGATGCCGTTCGGCAGGAAACTCGCCCGATGCGGACCAAGGAACAGGCGCACGATTACCGGTACTTCCCCGAGCCTGATCTGGTGCCGGTTGTCGTGACCCAGGAGTGGCTCGAACAGGTACGGGCACAATTACCCGAACTCCCGCTCCAGCGCAAACAGCGCTTCATGGCGCAGTATGGCTTGCCTGCCTACGATGCCGGGGTTCTCTGTGAGGAGCGTGCCGTGGCAGACTACTTCGAAGCGTGTTGTGCGGCACTGCGTCAGCCGAGCATCGAACGCTACAAGCTCGTCAGCAACTGGATTATGACGGAGGTCCTCCGCCTGTTAGAAAAACCTGAAGAGCCATCGAACATCCCGCTTCCTGCCGAGCATCTGGCAGACCTTGTGGAGCTATACGCTGAGGGCACTATCAGTAGCCGCATCGCTAAGGACGTCTTTGCGGAAGCGGTGGAGACAGGGAAGTCGCCACGCACTATTGTGCAGGAGCGCAATCTCGTCCAGGTCTCTGACACAGCCTGGCTGAGCCAGCTGGTGGAGAGCGTCCTTGCCGAACACCCTGATGCAGTTGCCAAGTACCGGGGCGGGCGCACCAATGTCTTAGGGTTCCTCGTCGGACAAGTGCTCCAGCGCTCACAAGGGCGAGCCAATCCGAAACTCGTCACGCAGTTGCTGCAAGAGCGCCTCCAGAAACAAGAAAGTTCAACACTCGGGTAGAGCCATGCCGCTGAAACCGTCCCGCTACATCTGGATGAACGGGCGCTTTGTGCGCTGGCAGCAGGCACGGATCCACATCCTCTCCCATGTCATCCACTACGGGTCGAGCTGGTTTGAAGGGATTCGCGCCTATGCAACGCGGCGAGGGACGGCAATTTTCCGGCTCCACGACCATTTGCACCGACTGGAGCGCTCCGTGCGGATGTACCATACGGAGCTACCCTACGGTCTTGACGAGCTTGCCCGAGTATGTGTCGAGCTCATTGCCCGCAATGAGCTCCAGGAGTGCTATATCCGCCCCATCGTGTACCGGGGCTACGGGGACCTCGGGGTATATCCCTTTGCGTGTCCGGTGGAAGTTGCCGTGGCGGCGTGGGAGTGGGGCGCATACTTGGGAGCCGAAGCAACAGAGTACGGAGTAGACGTGGGGGTGAGTTCCTGGCATCGGATTGCCAGCAATACGATGCCAGCAATGGCAAAAGCCGGGGGCAATTACCTGAACTCCCAGCTTATTCGCATTGAAGCGGCGCGCCACGGATATGCCGAGGGCATTAGTCTGGACATCTTCGGCATGGTCAGCGAAGGCAGCGGGGAGAATGTCTTCTTGGTGCTCGATGGGGTGCTCTACACGCCGCCGCTATCTGCTTCGATTTTGCCAGGGGTTACCCGACAGACGGTCTTGACCTTTGCCCGCGAGGAAGGTATTGCAGTTGTCGAAACAGCCATTCCTCGGGGCATGCTCTACGCGGCTGACGAGCTTTTCTTTACCGGAACGGCCGCGGGGATTGTTCCGATCCGTTCCGTTGATGGCATTCCGGTCGGCTCGGGCAAGCCAGGTCCAATAACGCGCCTGATGCAGCACCGGTTCGCCCGGGTTGTCCGTGAAGCAGAAGATCCCTATGGCTGGCTCACCTTTGTGCCGGCACGCACGTCTTCTCCGCGCTTCCAGCAAGCGCGTTCCGTAAGGAAAAGTGTCACAGCTTTCCGTCCGCGCTAGCCCATGCCCAGGACGAAGATGCCGAAACCGAAAGCTTCCCGCAATGCCCGGACAGTTGCCCGCCCAACACCGGTTGCCGATCCCTACGGTCCCTTTGACCCAACGGGATTTGACCGGGAGACGGTGCTCAAGTGGTACAAGCTCGTGCATCTAGGGCGCCGTCTGGATGAACGGGCGCAGTACTACTTGCGTATCGGCAAGGGCTGGTCGTACCATGCCCCGTTTGCCGGACACGACGGTATCCAGCTCGCAATCGGTGTCACATTCCGCCCGGGGAAGGATTTCCTCTTCCCGTACTACCGTGACTTGCTCACGTGCCTGGCGGCAGGTGTCACGCCGGAGGAAATCATCCTCAACGGACTGAGCAAGGATACCGATGTCGCTAGCGGTGGGCGTCACATGAGCAATCACTTTGCAAAGCCCGCCATCCGGATCCAGAACGTTTCCTCCACCACCGGCAATCACGCGCAGCATGCTGTTGGGGTTGCCCGGGCAATCAAGAAGTACGGTGGTGATGAAATCGCGATTTACTCCGGTGGGGATTCTGCCTGCTCGGAGGGCTTTTTCTACGAGGCGGTCAATGGAGCCTCGAGAGAGCAACTTCCGGTCATCTTCGTTATCCAGAACAATCGCTACGGCATCTCTGTCCCGGTCACGGAGCAGACAGCCAACCCGGACGTGTCTGATAACTTCGTCGGGTTCCGCCATCTGAAGATCATCAAATGCGATGGGCGGAACCCCTTCGACTCCTACCGGGCAATGCAGGAAGCGCGCCAGTACGTGCTCTCCGGAGCTGGTCCGGCGATGGTCCACGCTGATTGTGACCGCATTGGCTCCCACTCGAACTCGGACGACCATCGCCTCTATCGCAGCCCGGAGGAGCTCGAAGAGGTCAGGCGGCGGGATCCTCTCCCGCGGTTCCGCCGAACGTTGCTCGAGTACGGGCTGGCAACAGAGGAGGAGATTCGAGCGCTGGAAGAGGATAACGAGCGTACCATTCGCGAGGCAGCGGCACGGGCAGAGGCGGCTCCGGATCCCGACCCGAACTCCTGGTCGCTGTACATTCTGCCTGAGCCGTACGTCGGCTACGAAGACCGTTCCGAGGAGCGGTACCAGAATGACCCAAGCCAGCCGCAATTGACGCTGCGGGAGGCTATCAATATCACGCTCAAGGAAGAATTCCGCCGCAATCCGAACACTTTCCTCTGGGGACAGGACGTTGCCTCGAAGGACAAGGGCGGGGTGTTCAACGTCACAAAAGGGATGCTGCAGGAATTCGGGAACGACCGGGTATTCAATGCTCCTATTGCCGAAAACTTCATCCTCGGCACAGCGAATGGCTTTTGCCGCTATCGGGAGGACATTTGGGTTGTGGTTGAAGGCGCCGAGTTTGCCGACTACTTCTGGCCAGCAATGGACCAGCTGGTGGAATGCTCCCATGAGTATTGGCGAACGAAGGGACAGTACGTGCCCAACATCGTCATCCGCATCCCGAGCGGGGACTACATCCAAGGCGGACTCTATCACTCCCAGAGCATCGAAGGGGCGCTGGTGACCTTGCCGGGGATTCGGATTGTCTACCCTGCCTTTGCGGATGATGCCATAGGCTTGCTGCGCAACGCCATGCGTTCCCGTGGGGTGACGGTATTCCTGGAGCCGAAGTTCCTCTACAACTATCGCCCCGCGGCAGCTTCAAAACCGCCTGACGACTTCATCATCCCGTTTGGGAAAGCGAAGATCCGACGCTCAGGTACCGATGTTACCGTGGTTGCCTACGGAACCGCGGTCCACTGGGCGCTCCAGGCCGCTGAGGAGGTGTCCAAAGAAGGAATCTCGGTCGAGGTAGTAGACCTGCGCTCACTGGCGCCGTGGGATAAGAAAACGGTTATCGAGTCGGTGCGGCGCACCAGCCGAGTCATCGTAGCACATGAGGACAAGCGGACCGGTGGTTTCGGAGGGGAGGTCGCCGCGGTCATTGCGGAAGAGGCGTTCCACTACCTGGACGCGCCGGTAGTGCGGTTGGGCTCGCGCGACTGCCCCATTGGCTTTGCCAAGCCGTTGGAGCAAGCCATCATGTTGCAGCCAGGGGAGATCGCGGAAGCAATCCGCAAGCTGGTGCGTTACTGAGGGGGCTCCGGAGTGTATCGTCGGTGGAACACTGTGACACAAATGATACACTGTACCGCCAATGCTGGTACTGTGGGGGGTCCCCGAGTTCTCCGTAATTTTGTGCTGCCAAAGCGGGACCTTGCGCCCGTAGCTCAACTGGATAGAGCGTTGGATTCCGGTTCCAAAGGTTGGGGGTTCGAGCCCCTCCGGGCGCACAACAGTGGGGAGAGGAATGGAAAAGCAGACTGAGCAGCTGGTTGGGCAGGAGCAGCGTGAAACCCCGTCGGTGTTTCCCCTTCCACCTGTCAAGGGGATAGAGCGTGTGCAACAGTGGGCTCTTCGTCATCAACGACTGCTCCTCGGGATTGGAGCAGGAGTGCTTGTACTTGCCGGTGGGCTTCTCTATTGGCATCTCTCGCAGCAGAAGCGCGCTGAGGAAGCAGCGCTGTGGCTGTCGCGGGTGTATACCTACTACGATAACGGCGACTACGAGCGTGCGCTCTTCGGCGACACGACGAAAACCATCCGGGGGGAGCCAGTTCGGGGCTTGCTGGCAATTGTTGAAGAGTACGGTGGAACTCCATCCGGAAAGGTTGCAGCGTTTTATGCTGGCAGCGCGTATCTCCTCCTCGGACAGATCGCAAAGGCAGAACCGTATTTCAAGCTGGCAGCAGCGTCCGAAGCTCCGCTTGTTCAGGTAGGAGCGTATGCAGGACTGGCCGCCTGCCGAGAGGAAGAAGGGAAACTAGCAGAAGCGGCTCAGCTGTACGAGCGTGCCGCTCTGGTAGGAACCCCTATCGGGATGGCAGAGCGGTACCGCTTCTTCGCTGCGTATTGCTACGAGCTGGCTGGCAATGCCCAGAAAGCCGCCCAGCTCTACCGGCAGATTCTCACGGAGAATGAGTTCTCCGACTTCGCGAATGAGGCGAAAGCGGGGCTTGCCCGCCTTGGCATAGTAGTTGAGTAATACAGGAGTCCAAGCTTCTCATGGCGTTGCAGAACAAGTGGTTTTTAGCAGGTGGAGGAATCATGGAACGGTGGTTGCGCCTGTATGGAACCGTTGTGGGACTGCTCGCAGCGGTTGCAATTGGCTATGCCCAATTGCCGGTCAAGGAAGTCAGTGGGCGCATTGCGCCGAACGAAGTGCGCATCTTCCTCAAGGATACGCTCTACCGCATCAGCGGGACGCTCATGGTTGCCGGGACACTCCTCATTGAGCCTGGTACCACGGTGGAATTCCTGCCGAATGGACGCATCATTGACTCAGTGGGGGGGCGTATCATTGCCGATGGCTATGTCTCGGCAACGTACGTTCAGTACCCGGGTGGATGCAACCCTGTGGATCCTTTCAATCCGTGTGGTTACACAGGGTATGCTGACCTAAACTACTTCCGGGATGCTGCGCAGAGCAGTATCATTGGAGATCCGACCATTGATCCTGCAAAGTATGGTGAGATCTTCCTTGTAAGCCTTGGGGCAGACCCGCGGCTGCAGAACCTGCCGCCGGGCAAGGCAATCATGTATAAGGCAGCGCGGTTAGAGTTTGCCGGAAGCGATCCGAACATCAACCAGACGGCGTGGCGGCGTGTCGGCGGCGGCAGTGTCAATGTCACCCAGGGGCAAATTGTCTTCCGGGGGCGCCCAGTCAACAATTTCTCGCGGGAGTGGGGACACATCATCGTCCTGCCTGGGGCACGGGCTGCGTTCTTCCGCAACGTCGTCTTCGAGAACTTCCGGAAGGATACCACCGTTGACCGCTTCCCAATCTACCAGCCCAATACGGGTGCTGTTGCAGCCCTGAATGCACAGCTCCTCCAGCAGACAAATGGGAGCGGTGGCGTCATCACGACGTTCTCCTCCCGGACATGGCTTCTCCTGTGCGAATTCCGCAACAACATGGCTCGCTACCGGGGTGGGGCTGTGCAGTTCTTGCAGGCACCGGTGGGAACAGGTGTGTATCCAACGCCGGACATTTCTGGGCTGCCGAACTACGGTGCCATCAACCCCTACTTGACAGACCAGGCAACGGCGACGCCGATTTCCCAGGCAGTCAAGGCGATTGACCAAGTTTATAGCTCGAATCCTGAGCCTCTCTCGAATGCCGATCGTCAAGCCTACGATGATGGGCGCTTGGCACTCCTGCTGGGACGTGTGCGGTATTTGACCTTTACGGGGAATCGCGTGCTGCTCTCCGCGGTTTCCCTCCAACAGATTGCTCCGGGTGTATGGGCGATTGTGGATGATGTGAACAATCCGGCACCGCTGGAACCGCAGGCGTGGAAGAATCAAGCCTACGGTGGGGCGGTCTACATTGCCGGGCGCACCCAGCTGGAAGTTGGGCTGGGCATGAACGACTATCAGGCGCCGAATGTGTACGACTATGCTTTCTTCGACGGCAACAGTGCCTCGAACCTGCAGAACAACCCGAATACGGGAGGAGCTCGCGGCGGGGCTCTCTACGTCGGTGGAGGGACCTCGGTGACTGTTCGTGGGCGCTTTATTTCGAACCAGACCAGCGTGCCGTTCTTCTCCGATCCCAACCAGGTTGGAGCACTCTCGCAGGGCGGTGCAATCTACGTCAGCGCCGATGCAGGGCGGCTCCAGGTCCGTGGTCGCCAGGGCGGGGAAGCACGGCAGGAGACATACTTTGTTGGCAATCAGTCGGGGCGAGGCGGCGCTATTTACGTGGCTGCCGGTAGCATTGATACACGCCCATCGCCAGTTATCGGAGGCTCGGATGCGCTCATAGACACGCGTAACTACGGGTACAACATCAAATTCCGCAATAACCGTGCAGTTGACCACGGTGGGGCAATCTTTTCAGGGAAGAACTTCACCGTGTATGGTGCCGGCGGGACAGTTGGACCGCTCTCGCTCTACGGGGGGAATTACCCGGTGGAATTCGACAACAACACGGCAGGGTTCTCCGGTGGTGCAATTGCAGTCCACCTGCCGGGAGGGTTGCCAATTGAACGACGGTATATCCGGCTTGTCCGGGCAACGTTTACCAACAACATTGTCGGGCAAGTCCAATCGGGCTATGAAGCCCAGGTGCGTGGGGGTGGAGCTGTCTACACGCTCAACGCCGACCTGAATGTAGTCAAGGGCACCGAGTTCCGTGCTAACAAAGCATACAACGGTAACGGTGGAGCGGTCTGCATTGTGCACCCACAGACCTCCTCGCATCGCTTCTTCCTAACCGATGTTGACAATATCACGGTCCTGCCCTCGGGGGTTGCGACAGCCTTCAGCTCGCGGGACGACATCTTTACGTGGGACCCGGCAGCACCAGTACCTGATGTCCGGATGCTGACCCGCTTCCTCGATAACGAGGCTATCCCGAATATGGCGCAGATGGGCTCGGGGACGACACAAATCGGGGATATCCGGCGGACACATCCGGGCACGACGCTGCGGGAAAACGGAACAGGGCTCGGTGGGGCACTCTTCATCCTCGATGAAGTCAGCCTCGACCGGGCGGGACGAACCGACTCCATCTTCTTCAATCGGGTCCGCATTCAGGGCAACCGGGCCTATACAGGAGCGGCGGTGTACTCGGACAACTATAACCTGCAGCTAGTCTTCACCCGTAGCCTCATTACGAACAACGTGGCAACCTCCGACGTCGGAGCGCAACAGAATGCGATCACTGGTCCGCTCGTGCAGGGAACGAACATAGCATCGAGCGACCTGGCAGGGGCAATTCTCTACGGCGATGTTGTCGGACCGCTCCCATATGCGGCATACCACTGGGCGGCAAATTCCATCTACGACAACAGCGCCCGCTTCCTCATCCGTCTGCCGGATTATCCCGATACGAAGGGCGGTCGTGCAGGGACCGGAGTTGGAATGGGTGGCGTTGACACGCTGCGGGGGAACTACTGGGGGCGGACTGAGGCGAACGTGGTAACTATCCTCCCGGTCAGTGGTCGGGTTCAAGAAACCTTCTTCATCGCCGGTGATGGGACTCGGCAGCTGGGCTTTGTCCGCGGTGGGACGGGGAAGAATCAGGGTCCGTTTGAGTCCCGTCACCTCTATACCTACACCCCGATTCCGGTCTTGAACGCGGGTGACGAGAATACCCCAGACCCGAGCAGCATTCCGGAACGGCTGCTCATGCAGGGGCTCATCTATGACATCTTCGACAAAGGGACCGACATCAAGACGGCAGACTACTCTGAGCGGCGCATGGCGCCTATTGAAGACTTTGCCGTCGGGATTCCAAAGACGCTCCGGACCTACACAGATCCGACCCTGCCTTCGTATCGGAAGTACGTGCGGCGCTGGGCACGGGATCCTTTCGAGGCGGCGAGAGATCCGAATGTTGCTGCCTTGCAAACCGAGATTCGAAGCCCCAAGCATCCAATTGGATACCCGCTCTTCCTGGAGGCTCAGGCGGACTACACCGGAACGGCCGAGCTCAATAACAACGACCCGCGGGCAATCAACGAGACGGTCTTCTTCGTGATCAACACGAGCACGGGCGACTATATTCGGGTCAATCTCCGGCAGACCAGCCCGACGAGCGAAATCTTCCGGGCACGTGTGGAGCTGGTCCCCGATTCTGTCAACCGTCGTCCGCAGGACCGGCGGACAATTGAGGGGTTGGCTAATATCGGTACGAATCTCGGAGCAATCCTCGCTGCACTCCGCCGGGCACCGGATGTGGAAGACCTAGCGGCTCTACAAGGACGGAAATACGAGGGCTTCGTCAGCGAGCTCGGTGGACCAGGGTTCGGATACATGAATCGAGTCTTCCCCGCTGACGGTGCAATCAATCCGCAGAAGGTCACTGTCTTTGCCGGTGAGCGGTACTCAGCGCTCCCGGTGCGTGTGGGGGACGTCATTGCTGTTGTCTCCCGAACGGTGCTCTGGCAGGGAACGGTTGCCGACGCAATCAACGGTGCGCTCATCTTCGAGGTCGGGGCTACTGTGGATCCGCCGGTGTTCACCGGGAACAAGGTCGAGTTGGAGAACATCACACCACCTGAGCTGCGGAACATGATCTTCCTGATGGAGGACATTAGCTATCCGCGTCCTCCGACAGGACCGGGGCGGGATTCCATCTTCACGATCACGGCGATCGACTCCAATCTCTTCTATGACCCGCGCTCGGTCCTGTTCCCTGACCGGTATCCACAGCTGGCGTACTTCTGGAGCGTACCACCGGGCTCGGGACTGTCCTACTGGTTGCAAGCCGATACCTTGCCGGCAACGTATGGACCATACTACGGTGCCCGTGGATACATCGTGTTGAAAGGGCGTCCGACCAATCCGTTCGTCGTGCCCGGTGGTGAGGTCGTCACAGTTGCCGTGCGCAACTACCCACCGGGAGCTCGAACGGTGGATTCTCTCAAGGCGGCAGGTTTGAGCGATAGCGTGATAGCGAAGTACATCTACCTCTACCCGCCGTACTTCAATGCCCAGGCATACGATGGAAGCAATGCCCGCTTCCTCCAGCAGGACACGGTTGGCTATGACAATCTTGCGGCGACTACGGTGACGTACCAGTTCCGCATCTTCGTCATCGATAGCACGCCGCAGTTTACGGGCTTCGATGTCGCCTGTGAACGGGGCGGTCTCTGGTTGGCGAACCTCACCGATAGCCTCCGCTTCAAGGTGGATGTCAATACGGATGATGAGCTCGAAGACGCTGAAGCAGGTGCTCGGGGATGGGACTTCCGCTATGGGCGGACGACGTACGGCTTTGCCTCGATCAATCTCCGTGAGGTCCCGCCGGATACGGTGATCGAGCCGGCTACGCAGGTGCGCCCGGTGTGGATGCGCAATCAGTACCTGCGTCGCTACGACAATAGCGGACAACCCGACCCGCTTGCCATTGACTTCAGCCTCCGTGGGCAGCTCAACGTGCGGATTGATTCCGCTACCGCCTGGCAACTGCTGACCCCGCCGAGCCAGCACCATGGTGCCCTCAACACCGATACGGTGGTGTCCATCGTGGTCAATGATGGACACGGTGGGGTCAACTACCTGACGCGGCGAGTACTGGTCAACGTAGCGCCCGTTATCGTCACCAGTACACTGCCCGACGCTATCGAGGACCAGGATTATAACCCGACCTTGCTTGACTCCAGCCGCCGGATTGTGGTCTATGACCCGAACTTCGGGCAAGCCCACCAGTTTGAGCTGATCTATCCGGGCGACCCGCGAGACTTCGTCCCGCGTGATCCGTGCTTCCCCGAAGCCGGTGCGTGGGACCTGCGAGACAAGAAGACAACTCCGCGGTGGCTCAAGATTGACCCGGTCAGCGGGTTGCTCTACGGCACACCGGGCGTGTACGACGCCCCACGCCAAGAGAAGGTCACTGTACTGGTCACCGACGAGTTTGGGCTGACGCATGTCAAGGTCATTGACCTCAACGTCCGGGCAGTGAACCATCCGCCACGCTTGGCACAGCTTCCAGCGGTCAAGTGTGTCGAGCTAGGGAAGCCGTACATCGATACCATTGCGGTCATTGATCGGGACCTCTTGCGGCAAGAGCCACCCGATGCGCTTGAACAGCTCAGTGTAGAGGTCATCGAGCCGGCGGGAATGCAAGTTGTCCCGGCAACTATCAGTGGACCGCAGTCTTCGGATACCGTACGGGTTGTCATCAGCACGCCGGCTCTGAATGCGACACCAGGACCTGACGGGAAGATCACCGTCCGCGTCCGGGTCACAGATCGGCAAGGTGCGCAGCACGAGGTGACCTACAAGCTCAATGTCTCTGACCCGACAGACTTCGTTGTCCCGATGCGGATTACGAACCGCTTCGGCGCCTTCCAAGTGCTCGAGTGGGGAACGGCTCCGTTTGCCACAACGGGCGATGATCCCAACCGTGGCGGCATCGGCAAGCTTGACTCCAACTACTGCGAGTACGAGCTGCCGCCGATCCCACCGAACGACGTCTTCGACGCTCGGTGGACTGTCGCCTCGACGAACGGGACTGTCCGCAACATCTTCCCGCGGGCAGTACAGGGCGTGGAAGGTATGAGCATCTACAAGGGGCGCTTCCAGGCAGGGAGCGTGACAGGGAATGCGTCGGAAGCGTATCCGGTGCGCATTACCTGGAACTCGCAGGATGTACCGGACCGGACCGATGCCCAGCGGAATCCGGCAGGCTCCACCTGGTACATCCGTGACGGTGCCTCCAACGGCAATATCTTCAGCTTCAATATGCGCACTGGCGAAGGGCATTCCATCCCGGCGGTAACCCTGGAGCGCAATGGCGATTCGCTCTCGGTAGTCATCTACACGGATGCCGTTACCAACTTCATCATCGTGTACGACTGGATTAGCAATGTCTCCGAGCCTCCCGTGGCTTCCGCCGGTCCGGTACAGCTGTTCGGGAATACCCCGAATCCGTTCGGGGCGAGCACAAATATCCGCTTCCGCTTGACCGAGCCGGCGACGGTGCGCCTGGAGGTCTACGACGCTCTGGGCAAGAAGGTTGCAACCCTCCTCGAGGGCTTCTACCCGGCTAATGAATACACCGTCCCGTGGAATGGGACTAGCACCGACGGGGTAGAGCTCCCGAGCGGGGTCTACTACTACCGGATCACTGTCGGCGGGACAACGGTGGTCCAACCGATGGTGCTCGTGCGGTAAAGACGATAGGGAAAGGGGGCTCTCCTGCTGCCAGGGGAGCCCCTGAATCCCGTGAGTAGTCCGGATGACAGAGGTCCAACTCAGGAAAGAGGAGAAATGATGATGGCGATGCGGACGCTGATCAGCAGCCTGGTTCTCTTGGTAGGGAGCTGGTCATTCGTGCAGGCGCAAGTTTACGCTGAGTTCCAGCCTGCCGTCAAGATTGGAGGCAAGCCCTTTGCCTTGCTGAGCGGAGCAACTGTGCTCGATGCAGACCAGTTCCTCGATCCAGCGACGAATAATCCCGATCACGACAATGGCTACGCTATCGTCGTGCTGCCGTTTCTCTTTGAGTACCAGGGGTACCGATACAGCCGGTTGGCAATCTCGGTCAATGGCTTTGTCCTCTTGCTCCGCGCAGGAGAGAATCCCCCACTGACAGGAGGCAGCATCCCGGGACGCTTGTTCGTGAATACCGAGCCCTTCAACGTGATCGCTCCTTTCTGGGGTGATCATTACTACCGGACGACCGAGCCCGGCTACACCCCCTCGCAGATTTCCTATAAAGTGGTCGGCTCGGCGCCAAACCGAGCGTTCGTGGTGGAGTGGAAGAATCTCAACATCAACGACAAGTCGCTTCCCTCTAGCGTTGCCAGCTTCCAGCTCTGGCTCTATGAGTCCGCACGTCCGGGGAACTTCCAGGGGGATATTGAGTTTGCCTACGGTTTGACTGGTTCTGGTGGTCCTGTTCAAGTTCAGGGGGCGGCGATTGGAATCAAGGGAGGGTTTGGCGATTACCTCAATGGTCTGGTCTTCACCGGCGATGTGAATCAGGCACGGACCTCGACCCAGTTGAGCACGACGTGGCAGCCCTCGGGCGGGAGCGATACGGTTATCCGCTTCAACGCTATTCCGCGGCTCTTCCTAGAGGGGTGGGGTGACGGCGATGTGGATTTCTCCCAAGCGGGGAAACATACCGGGATGGGACAGGACCGGTTTGTGACGGTCAACGATGTGATGCTCATCCTCCGCTCTGTGGCTACGGATCGGCGCCTGGATAGTTTGAAAGGACGGCAAGCATACCACGGTGACGTCAACCACAACGGACGCTACTACTACTCTACCCGTACGTTGGACAACAGTGCTGATTCGACGTACCATCGTCGTGCAATTCCCACGCGCTCGCTCTACTACTGGCAAGACCTTCCGTCGGACAACTCCCTGCCCTACGTTGGAGGTGATCCGGTCCTCTTCTTTGAAGCAACGGAATACGACGCGGCAATCATCATGCTCTATATGGCGGCTCGAGTTCCCTATTTGCCGTGGCTGTTGGATCTGACTGTGCTCCCACCGTACGGGCGTGGAGCGGCGGCTGCAGAGATTGCAACTAATGTTGTGCTCCCGGAAGTGTCTCGGATTGCTCCGAACACGTACCGCATTCCGCTTATGCTCAACGGGATGTGGCGGGGCGCTCTTGGATTCCGAGCGGAATTCAACGGCGCGATCCGGTCCGTGGAAGTTGCCCCGGAATTTGCAGAGAAGCTCGTGGTGGCATACGATGGTGGGCGGATCGCTGTCGCTGGCGTGGTTGACTGCGAGCCTGGGCAGCCACTTGCGTGGGTGACACTTCAGACACAGGAATCCACTGTACAGATGCGGCGGATTCGCTTCAATGACATGGAGATGCCGGACTTGGCTCGCCCGTTGGCGGTGTCGGACGCCTCTGGGCTGCAGGTTGTGATCACCCCGAATCCTTCCAGCATGCCAGCAACGATCGAGGTGGTGCTGCCTCAGGCGGGATACTATCGGGTTGCTCTCTACGATCTCATGGGCAAGCGCGTGCGCGTCATCGCCGAAGGTGAGTACCAGAAAGGGCTCTATCACTTCCAGTGGGATGGCTTGGGTGATGCTGGGAAGCAGGTTGGTACTGGGACGTACATACTGCAGGTAGAAGGCGCAGGTGAGCGGGTAAGCCAGCCGTTTGTGTGGATACGGTGATGAGGTGCTCTGCAGGAGACAGGCGTGTGGCTGCGATGGCAGCATATATGGTTCCTCGGTCTGGGAGCAGCTACGACGGTAGCGCTGGCTGCCGGCGATACTGCCCGGGTCTCCTTGCAGGTTCTCGATACGGTGGATGTCTGTGGGCGGCGCGAGTGTGTGCTGGTTGTCACTCTCAGTCCTGTTCAGGCACGTGATAGCTTGATGGGGTTCAATCTTGCCATACGGTTCAACCCGGAGAAGCTGATCTTCCATGCAATGCTGACCAGTGGAACGCTGGCAGAAGGCATGGACCAGCGCGGCTTTGGAGCTCAGGCGGGCGAGCTGCGTGCCTACGCCTTTACGCTAACCCGAACGATCTCCGGGGCACAGCCGTTGGTGGCGTTCGTGGGCGAATATCGCCAGCAGTGTCCGGATACAGCAGGAGTGCAGCTTCTCTACGTGGAGTTCAACGAGGAGTTTGAGCGCCAGCGGACGGTGCTGGTTGATACTCTGCCATTGCCCGTCGTTGCTCGCGCTGTGGACGTACCTGGACGTCTCCTCCGAACTCGGGCAGTGGTGCGGGAGTGGGAGATCCGGGAGGGAAACACCAGTGTTGTACTCCCACTGGCGGTTGAGTACGATACAACGCTGCGCCTGGCGGCAGCGCGGACGGTGATCGGCGGGATACCTGAGTGGCTGTCCATCAGTGATGTCTCTGTAACAAGTGGAACGCTACAGAGCTGGGAACAGCAGGGCCAGGCAGCGACGGTATCGTGGAGCCCTCAAGGGCAGGCACAGCTTGCCATAAGGTTTGAGGTACAGCAGAGAAAAACGGATACAGCCGTCCTCTCATTCCTGACAGAACCCCACGATTCGTGTAGCTGTGTGACCCGCTGGGAAGGGGATAGTGTCCGCATCTTCAATACGAGCGGCGTATCAGTGGCAGAGTGGGGTGGGCGCACCGTGCTCCGCATGAGCGGGCATCTCTGCCTGGAGCCTGGCGAAGCATTGGAACTTTACGATCTTCTGGGGAGAGAACAATGGCGGGGGACAGCGCTGGAAGGACGGCGCTGCGTCCCGCTGCAGAGCCTCTCCCCAGGGGTTTACGTTGGACGACGGCACCGATTCGGGGAGAGCTTCCCCGTGGTCTTCTGTGTGCAATGAAGGTCTGTTGAATTTGCTCTACGAGGGAAGAGGGCAATGCGACGGTGGTTGTCTCTGTGGAATGTGATTGCAACACTGGCGATTGTGCTTCTGGGTGGTGGTGCTGCCTACGGGCAGGCATACGATGTAAAGCTCCCTGTGCTGAGCCTGACAGGGAGCGGTCCTGGATACGATTCCCGGACATACCCAGCAGGCTTCATTGTGGTCCCTCAGCAGGCAAGCCCGCAGCAGCCTCGAGAGCTGCTGGTCCCGGTCTACATCCGGAACTGCTGGGTCCCATCGAACCATCCCGTGTGGGGGAAGGTGTGGCCAATCTACAGCTTTGAGTTCAAGCTCAAGTATGATGGGCGCTTCCTGGAGTTCCTGGGAGTGCAGAAGGTGAGTCCGAACGGTGATAGCGTGTTGGCAAAGGACTTCACCTTTGCGTTCGATGACGTGCCGATCACAGCGTCTCATATGCTGCAGGCACTAGTTGATTGGCATAACCTGGGAAGTGTCCCCACGGCCTACGATCCGCGGCGAGTCCGGATTGTTGCTAGCTCGGCAAAGCCACTCCCGCCCAGCCCGGCAGGACCTGGACAAGACCCGTGGGACCCCACAATTCAGTGCGACCAGCGGCAGTATGTCCCGGTCATTTACCTGCGGTTCCGAGTAACAGGTGTTGTCGGGACGATCGCACGGCTCATCCTCTCCAATGACACGCTGAAGTATAACGACCTCAACCTCAGCGTCTTCCCAGCAGAACCCTTCCCGGGCAATCCCTCAGGATCCCGGTATCGCGACTTTGTGACCTACCGAACGGGTGGGGCAACGGGAAATGTCTCGTACGAAGGGCTGGAAGGCGTTGATAATCGTGGACTCCTGCCCATCGCGAATCTCTACCCGAGCATGCCGGGGATGATCTATGTCTTTATCACCGACCTGCCGCAAATTGGCTTTGAGCCACGGATCGGAGTGGATGCTGTTGTACGCCAGGTCTCGCCGAGCGGAGATGAGTGGGAGGTCATCCACCCGATTGTGCTCGATTCGGCCTCCTGGACTCGGGGTGTTTTCTACGGACGGCGAGAGTTAGTCGTTACCAACGAGGTTGAAGGAACCCGGCTGACAAACGTTGTGGTGGAGTCCAATGCCCGATGGCTCAAGTTCCAAACCTTCGCCGCTGCTCCAGGTGACCGCAATCCCATTCCAGCTATCACCCGTTCTGGTGTGATTGATTACATTGATCGCACGCTGGGAGAAACTATCCTGCAAGACATTCAGAACAATCCACAGTCCCCCTCCCGTCCCCAGAACTTCCGCATCCTATGCGACCCGCAGGAGTTACCGCAGGAGACAGACGCGGCGGGCATCTACGTGGGCTACATCACCTTCCGGACACTCTCAGCTTCTGTCTCTCCCGTGCGGCTGCGGGTGACCTTTATCTACGTGCGTAACCCCGTGGAGCCGAACAACGACCCGCGGAACCTCCAGGCACTCGGTCGGGGAATCCGTATTACGGTGACGAACTCTGCCGCAACACCGCAGTCTACAACGCTGCTCTTCGGGTTGGGGATTCGGGCAACAGACGGGATTGATACGCTCTTCGGGGAAACTATCTACGATGCCCCGCCGGTTGCGGGAAGCTTCTTCGCTCGGTGGTACCTGGATGGGGTTGCGAATGTGCCACCAGGAACAGCTCCCAACGGGCTGCGGGATTTAGTGGGGATCTACGCCTCGCGAGACATCCGGAACGTTTTCTCCGACTCTACCGTGGTCTTCCTCTGTCGCTTCGATGCAGGGGGAGCACAGAACTACCCCGTGACGTTGACGTGGGATACAACGGACTTCCCGGCAGGTGCTCGCCTCTTCCTGCGGGATACCCTCAACGGGACAATCTTCGGGGTAGATATGCGGCAGGCAACCCCCGCGGGTGGGACGCGGATGTCTTACACCATCACCGATGCTCGTATCCGCTCCTTCGTGATCGAGTACACCTACCCACTCGTGGTGCAGTACCCGGTCATCCAGAAGGGCTGGAATCTGCTGTCGCTGCCCGTGCGCCCGGCAAACAATCACTGGCGCATGGTCTACCCGCGGGCAATCAACATTCCGTTCTGGTTTTCCCAGAACCAATACCAGCCTTCGGAGAACCTGAGCGTCGGCTATGGATACTATGTCAAGTATAGCGACTCGGTTGACCGACAGATTGCTGGGGTGCGGCTCCTGCGGATTGACCGGAATGATAACGTGCTGCTCTACGATGGGTGGAATACCATCGGTGGGCTGTCGGTACCGGTCAGCATTGAGCGGATCCAGTTTGAGAACTACGGTGCTGAGCCGCTCCCACAGCGGGTCAGCGGGGTCTATGGCTACAGGACTGATCGGGGCTTCGTGGAAGTCTCTGAGCTTACCCCCGGCTTGGGCTACTGGATCAAGATTCGGGGGAAGGGGTACCTGAAGCTGGAAGCTCCTGGAACTCCGCGGACGGGGATTGTCCGGGATGAGGAGCGGGAGCGAGTGCTGAACACCAGCGTGCCTGTCTCTGTGCGGGATGCAGAGGGGAAGGAGGCAACGCTCTATTTGAGCTCGCTGCCCATTGACCGGGAGCGCTTCGAATTGCCGCCGGTGCCACCGGCCGAGCTGTTCGATGTGCGCTTTGCGAGCGGAACGTACGTTGAGGATGGTGCTTCACCCATCGTTCGCTTCCAAGGTGTGCAGCATCCCGTTACTCTGCGCCTAGAGAGGTCCGCAGCAGCGGAGTACACCGTCATTGATGCTGCCGGGCGGAGCTGGGGAGTGCTCCGGAACGGCACAGAAGTGCGCATTACGGACCCGGGCGTGACAGCTGTCCAGCTGTTGCAGCGGAGCAGCGCTGCAGCAGGCATTCAGCTCAGCATCGCGCCGCAGCCGGCGGCAGATCGGGCACTGCTGACGGTGACGCTGCCGAGCGCAGCTCCTGTGCGCCTTACGCTCTCCAGCATTGTCGGTGAAGAGCTCATGACCCTGTACTCGGGTGAACTCCCGGCAGGGATTCACACACTGCCGCTATCGCTGGAGACGCTCGCGAGCGGGCAATACCTCATTCGGGCAAGTATTGGGCTGGACAACCGCGTGCTGCCGCTCGTTGTGGTCCGCTGAGAACCGGACAAGTGGAGGCTGGGTGGGTGCTCCAAGGGGCATCCACCCAGTTGTGTTTTCGGGGAAAACGATGAAAGCGTGTCTCTGGGGTCTCGTCGGTGGGCTTCTCAGCACTCTGTGTTATGCCCAGTCTCATGTAGAGCTTCCCTTTCGGGTTGGGAATGAGCTGGGCGAAGCGCTGACGCTCGTCGTCGGGGTAGACGAGCGGGCAACAGAGCGCATAGACACGCTGCTGGGTGAGCAAGAGTTGCCACCGATGCATCCGCCACGAGATGTCTTCCATGCAGTACTCCGCTTCTACGATAGTGCTGACGGGGAGTGGAAGTGGACGTATCGAGACTTCCGCCCGCTGCGGCAGACAGACACGTTTTCCATAGAGTACCGGCTGCTGGTGCAGCGCGGGAGCGGACGGAACATAGTGCTCCGCTGGAGCTACCCGCTGCCTGAGGCAATAGACTCCGCGGTCCTCTCCGACCGAGTGACGGGGAGCCTTGTCCGGATTCGGTTCGATGGGGCGCAAGAAGGTACCGTCACGAACGAATTTCTGGAGGAGTTCGCGCTGCGAGTCTGGTATCGCTTTCCGGTGACAGTTTGGGACGCGCACAAGGAGCCCGGACTTGGTGCCGTGGGTGAACGGGCTGTGTGGCTCTATGACCTCTTAGGACGACTGTGCTGGTATGGGAACCACTTCCCACCGGCTGGAGGAATTCCCGAGATCGCCTCAGGGCTGTATATTGGGGTTGAGCAGCACCAGGGGCGGTGGCGACGCTTCCTCTGGTGGAAGCCGTAAGAGGGGATAAGCCGCCTGAAAGCCGTAATTTTGCGCTTGCAAAAAGTCGCATCCTTGGGGAGAATAGGGATGGCTGCTGTGCGGCGACGCCGTCGTCCTCGCAAGTACGTAATGCTCTACTGCCCGGTCCTGATGCGACACACAAGGCATGAGTTCATTGGTGAGCCAATCGATACACCGAACGGACGCCACCAGTGGGCGCGCTGCATGACCACGCATCACGTCCAGCTGGTCAACATAGACCTCTTGGAAGGGAACGGGCGCAACGATGGCGCCATTGTTCCGCTGACTCCGGAGGATTCAAAACGCTACGTCCCCTACGGCGAATATCAGGTCGGCGATGTTATTTACCACCCTGCCTGGGATGATTACGGGATTGTGCGGCGCAAAGAGGTGCTCTCGAACGGGTTGCACGCTATCGTTGTCCAGTTCAAGAAGAACAAAGAGAAACGCCTCATAGAGCGGTTGCAGCAGTAACCAGAGCAGCATGGCAGTTGGCATCACAATTCAGCCGAATGAGTCCATTGACCGGGCGCTGCGGCGCTTCAAGAAGAAGTGCGAGCGCAGCAAGATTCTGCGTGAGTACCGGCGCCATACTGTGTACTTGAAGCCTTCCGAAGAGCGCCGCCTGGAGATGATTCGTGCCCGGCGCCGGCAGCGCCGAGCAGCAGCCGAGGAGGAGTAAGCGACGCTTGGGCAGGAGACCTTCTCCGCAGCAGGACGTTCTCCGATGCTTCCCCTTGCGGTCACGATCTTAGCGCGCGACAGTGCGGCAACGATTGCGCGGGCGATTCGCTCCGTCCAGCCTATTGCCCGGCAGATCGTGGTACTGGATACAGGGTCTGACGATGATACTCCGAGTCAGGCACTGCGTTTGGGGGCAGAGGTCTACTTTGCCCGCTGGGAGGGGGATTTCGCCGCGGCGCGGAATCTGGCACTGCGTCATGTGCGCATGCCGTGGGTTCTAGCGCTCGATAGTGACGAGGAGCTCGAAGGCACTACGCTCCTTGCCCAGGCACATCTGCTGGAGGATCCGGGAATTGGCGGAATCGAGGTTCAACTCCGCAGCGTTGTCTCGCCGGAAGCACGGCACCGCTTCGTGTATAGCCATTGGGCTGTTCGCCTTTTCCGTTCTGCCGAAGGAATAGGCTACTGCGGGCGCATCCATGAGCAGATTCGCCCGGCGCTGGAAGCGCGCGGTTGGAAGCTTGTTCGGGCACCAATCCTCATCTGGCACTATGGGTACACCCCGGACCGCGTTCGGCTGAAAGCACAGCGCAATGCCGAGCTCCTGCGCAGGGAGCTCGAGCATTCTCCAGCAGACGTCTGGCTGCGGTACCATCTCGGGATGGCGCTGTTTGAGTTGGAGGAGAATGAGGAAGCGCTGGAAGTGCTCCGTCCGTGCAGTGAGCATCCAGGATTACAGCCAGAACAGCGCATGTGGGCGCGCCTGCGGGCAGCTCAAGCGGCTCTGCGCCTGGACCGTATTGCGGAAGTAGAGCAACTGCTTGCCCGTCCCCTACCTGACCCGGAGCTGGAGGGATTACGCCGCTTCGTTCTGGCGGCAGCAGTTTTGCAACAGCGCCGTTTTGCCGAAGCACTCACTCTCTTGGATTCTCCTGTTGTCCAAGGGAGCCCGTACGTGCCGCAAGAGGAGCTTGAGGGAATACGTACAGCACTGCGCCGCCTGTTGCCTGCTCAGTAGCCGAGCAAGCGCTCGGCTGTCTGGTAAAACTCCAGCAGATCCCCAAATCGGTATGAGAGCAGCAGCTCCCGGCAGAGAAGTCCGCTGCCGGACTGCCGGAGGAATTCGAGCATCCCTTGTTGTTGCCACATGTACCGCTGGGGAAATCCCGGAAAGCGGCGCTGGAGCTGCCCGTAGCGGACTCGTGCCGGGGCAGACCAGTACCAGCTGAGGATTTCCACGCGCTGGTCGGCGGTAGCATGTGCCAGGATATAGGGGACGACGCAGTTGAGCAGGATTTCCATCCGTAGGTGGGCGCCTTCGGTGGCAATCCGGCGCTGCCCTAGCTCGTACAGCCGCAGCGTGAGCGGATGCGCCGAGCCCCTGTGAAATGCCTGCAGAAACTCCATCAGCGCTGAGGAGGGGAAAGCCTCCAAGAGCGCCTGGAGAGTGCGGCTTGTATGAACCGGACGGCGCCGTTTCCGCAAGTATCGCTCGAAGAAGCTCATCAGCAGTCGCTGGAAGCTCTCAGGGAATTCCCACTGCTGGGTGTACTGGCGCACCTGAACTGTATGCCGAAGAAGACGCAGTAATGCGAAGTACTGCAGTTCCTGCAAGGAAACCAGTGCCTCCGTCGGGGTCTCCTGGGCAGCCAGAGTGTGGAGGATTGCCGTAAGCTCCGCTTCCGGAATGACGAGAACCTCTGGCATGCCTCCCGGCGGGATTCCACCAGGATTGGTGACGATATGGAGGAGCACCCGGGCATATCGAGGATCCTGGGGGTGACCGTGTCGGAGCCACTCCCGAGCTGTCCGGTGGAATTCTCCATCGCCAACGAGGATAGTGCCTTCGAGCAGCAGGACCATGTCACGGAAATCCGGTCCCTCGTAGACGTTGAGTTCACCGGGCGCCAGGACCTGCAGCCGTTTCCCGCTCAGGGTCTGCCAAACACGGGCAGGATCCGAGAGCAGCTGCCAGACGGCGCGTTGTAGGTGGCGTTCAGGAAGCTCCAGCATCGGATCTCTCCTCTGTGGGGAAACCAAGGCGGCGGGCAAATTCCGCTGCTGCGCGGGCAGCAGCTTCGGCAAAGTCGCTCCCACGCGAGGCATAGAGAATCGAGCGTCCGACGTTGACCAGCAGGGGGGCAGCACCATTGGCGGCAAGCAGAGCGTCGCTATCACCCCCTTGTGCTCCAATACCTGGGGCGAGAATCCACGCCTGGGGAGCGTGGTGGCGCAGGCGGGCGAATTCCTCCGGTAGTGTTGCCCCGACAACGAAACCCAGCTCAGCTTGGCGGCTCCAGCGGAGGGCAGAGGTGACAAGGTGGACGGACAACGGCTGTCCGTGAGCACACGGCAGGGCAAGGAAATCCCGGGCACCAGGGTTCGAGGTCCAGACCAGCACGAACACCAGCTTCCCGGCATATGCCAGGAACGGGGCAACGGAATCGGCGCCGAGCAGAGGGTTGACCGTGATGGCATCTACGCCCAGGCGCTCGAAAAAGGTCCGGGCGGCAATTTCGGCTGTGTGCGGGACATCGTTGCGCTTACCATCGGCGATGACACAGACGTCGGACGGAATTGCAGCGAGAACCTCTTCCACCAGGAGCCACCCTGAGGCGCCGAATTGCTCATAGAAAGTCAAGTTCAGCTTGTAGGCGCAGGCGAAGGGGAGTGTTGCCGCAACGATGTCTTGCAGGAAGCGCTTCCAGGGCTGAGCTTCTCGCCGCAGAGGGGCTGGTAAGAGGCGCTCGTCGGGATCCAGCCCGATGCAGAGCCGACTCCGGGTCTGCTGCTGGCGCTGGCGGAGTTTGTCCGTGGCCGATACCATCAGGGCAGCGTGCGGAGAAATTCTCGATAGGGCTGTGCTCGCAGGTTCTGCTCGGTCGGTGGTGGGAGAGCGGCATCGCGAATGCGCTTCCGCATTGCTTCTACGCGGTCTTCCGGCAAAGGGTGGGTGGAAAGCAGTCGTTCCAGAGCTGGGAGGCGGCTCTGACGTTGCTGCGCCAGCTTTTCGAAGAAGAACACCAGTGCTCCGGGATACCATGGAGTGCTACGCAGGTAGCGGAAGGAAAACTCGTCGGCTTCCGCCTCGTCACTCCGGCTGTTGGCCAGGAGTGCCAGCCCAGTGAAGAGATTGGCTACCAACTCAGCTGTTCGGTCAGGACGTTTTCCCAGGAGGATATCTGTCAGCAGTTGGGCGCCGAGCGCCTTTGTCATGCGCTCCGTAGCGTGACGCCGCTCAGCGTGGGCAATTTCGTGCGCCAGCACGGCTGCCAGCGTTGCTTCGTTGTCCAGGAATTTCAGCAGCCCGGTGTAGACATAGATGTAGCCGCCGGGGGTGCAGAAGGCATTGATGGTTTGGTCATCTTGGAGGAGGGTAACCCGATAGGCGAATGTCCCGCGGTAGCGGATGTCGGGTGCGGCGATGAGACGATCCACGATAGACTGCACGTACTGCTGGGCTTGGGGGTTTTGCAGGATGCGGTACTGGCGGGTGTTTGCCCGGATTTCCCGGTCCAGCTCGGCACCGAGCCGGACATCCTCGGAGGGCGGGAAGAGATTGATCTCAACACATGCCGGCAGGCTCAGCGCAGCGATGAGCGCAAATGCACACCACATGGAACACTCTCTGAATCCCACAAGTGTACACCGAGCGACTCTGGATAGAACACCCGTTCCAGCACCAGTCCGTGCGGAGGAGCCAGCGGACTGGCGTACCGGCGGTCACGGGCTGCCAGGGCTTGGCGCAGCTCCTCCAGCGTTCGGCGATAGCGGGCAACTTGGAGCATTGCCCCAACGAGCGCCCGCACCATGCCATAGACGAAGCGGTCTGCCCGAATGTGAAAGCGCCAGCTCTGGTCGCAGAGTTGTTCCCACCGAGCCTCCATGACAGTGCAGACGTATGAGCGTGTCTGCGGATGGTGTTTGGAGAACGTCGTGAAATCCTGCCGCCCGACGAAGAGAGAGGCTGCCTCTGCGAGCAATGCTGGTTCAAAAGGGAATGGCACGTACCAGCAGAAGTGGCGTCCGAAGACAGACGGCGAGCGGGTCAGCGTGTAGGAATACTCCCGCGCACAGGCGTCGTACCGAGCGTGAATGGGGCGCTCTGTCAGCTGGGCACGGCGGACACGGATATCCGGCGGGAGCAGGCTGTTGAGAGCAGCGGGGATACGCTCTTCAGGAATCCGCCAGCTCGGCGGGATTCGAACATGTACGACTTGCCCTCGGGCATGGACCCCGGCATCCGTCCGACCTGCTGCGACGGCGCGGAGGTGGCACGAACAGAGGCGCTTCAGGGTTTCTTCCACAACGGATTGGACCGTCAGCGCTTGCGGCTGGCGCTGCCAGCCAGCGTAGCGCGTCCCGTCGTACTCAAGGCGCAAGAGGAGAGTGCGCCACATACTGCTGTAGCTCCTTCTCGACGTGGCGCTTGAGTTCTGGATACAGTTCCCGCGCTTCACGCTGTAGGTGATGCCAGAAGCCCGGTGGTCGCTGGTGCCACTCCCACGGCTCTTCCTGCGGAGAGGAACGCAACCAGAGGATAGCGCTTTCGGAGACCTCTCCCTCGTGGTAGCGCTCCAGCGACCAGTAGCGATTACGTACCGGAGTGACGTGGCGGAGGTCGGAGACTTCCCCACGGTAGGTGGGGGCACGCCACCATGCGACAGAATCGGAGAGGCGTTCCCGGTCAAGGACAATCTGCACCAGCTCCTTTTGCGCCCGGCGGAGCGGTCCAGCAAAGCGGGTTAGGTATTCCTGCCAGGCAGCTACGTACAGAGGTGCCCGTGGATCGAGAGGGCGAAAGAGGAACACGGGGATATAGCGCGAGACAAACTGCGTGGAATCCCAGCACTCGTAAACATGCACCACCAGAGTACCGCCAACACTGAAGGTATCGTAAAGCCGCAGCGAGGTTGCCACCGGCAGGGTGGGAACAGTGCACCCATACCCCAGCACCACTACGCAGATGCAAGCACCGGCAAGAGCACAACGCATGGAGTTACAGGCTCTGCTTCGTCCACAAGGTCTGGCACGGGATCCTCGCTGCAGGAGAGTACCACACCGTCGTCCAGCTGCAGCAGACGCACCTTCCGTGGCTCCCGCGGCAGCGTCGGAGGGGAAGCGAAACGGACACGGATGTAATTCTCTGTCCACCCTTCCCACGTGCCCGTTGCGGCATCGTACACTTCTGGGATGACGGTGCGGAGCGTTCCTAGATTGCGGCGGTAGAACTCACGGCGCTTTCGGTCAGAGAGCTGGCGTAGGCGGTGAGTGCGTGCCCGTCGGACGGGGATGGGAACACGACCAGACATCGTCGCTGCTGGCGTGCCTTCCCGCTCCGAGTAGGTAAAGGCGTGGATGTACGCAATCGGGAGCTCTTCGAGGAAGCGGTAAGTTGCCGCAAAGTGTTCCTCCGTCTCGCCGGGAAAACCTGTCAGGACATCAACCCCGATGGCACAGTGAGGGATGCGTTCGAGAATGAGGTCGACGACTCGACGGTACCGGTCAACAGTATAGCGGCGACGCATTCGGCGCAAGATCTCCGGCGAACCGCTCTGGAGAGGGATGTGGAAGTGAGGACAGATCAGCTCCGAGTGCGCCACAAGCTCGATGAGCTCCGGGGTGACGAGGTTCGGCTCCAGCGAGGAGAGGCGCACGCGGAAGCTTGGGCGCCGCCGTTCCAGGAAGCGTAGGACATCAATGAGGCGTTCGCCTGTTGGAGCTCGGTACTCGCCCAGGTTGACACCTGTGAGCACAACCTCACGGTATCCTGCTTCTTCCAGCGCCCGAATGTGTTCCTCCAGCTGCTCGAAGGGCATGCTGCGGCTGGGACCCCGCGCTTTCGGAATCGTACAGAAACTGCACCGGTAACTGCAGCCGTCCTGGATTTTCAGGAAGGCTCGAGTGCGGCTGTCGTCGTCGGCAGAGCGGGCAGGCGTGAAACACGGGGAATGGAACGGCGAGACCATGACATGCGGTCCGCCGCCCATCTGCCGGAGCCGTTCTACCAACTCGACCAAGAAGCCTTTTTCCTGATTGCCGAAGATAGCGGAGACCCCTCCGATGCGGGCGATCTCCTCCGCGTTGAGCTGGGCGTAGCAGCCCGTCACGCCGATGAAAGCTCCAGGAGCGCTCCGCAGAGCGCGGCGGATAATCTTCCGGCATTCTGCATCGGCGCTCTCGGTCACGGTGCACGTATTGATCAGAACCACGTCAGCACGCTCCCCGAACGGGACCACGGTGTAGCCAGCCTTCTCGAACTGCTGACGCAGATACGAGGTCTCAGCGTAATTGAGCTTGCAGCCCAGCGTGTAGAACGCTACCCGCGGCATCGGTGCTCTTTGTAAGCAGACTCCTCGTCTTGGACGTCGGCTACTGACGAAGCAGAATGCTATCTTCGTCTTCCGCTGCGGTGCCTCGGTCAATAGGCAAGACGATGCAGAAGCTCTGGAAACGCGTCGGGATTGGCGCTGGTGCCCTCTTTCTCCTGCTCCAGCTGGTTCCCTATGGACGGGACTTTACCAACCCACCTGTTGTTCAGGAGCCGCTGTGGGATAGCCCGCGGACGCGCGAGCTCTTCTTCCGAGTCTGCAAAGATTGCCATAGCAACCAGACGGAGTATCCCTGGTACGCCTGGATTGCTCCTGCTTCGTGGCTCATTGCCCATGACGTCCGGGAGGGTCGGGAGCATTTCAATGTCTCAGAGTGGCACCGCAAGCAGGAAGATGCCGACGAGGCAGCAAAGGAGTATCGCTCCGGTTCGATGCCGCCGCGGCTTTACCTCTGGGCACATCCGCGGGCACAGCTTTCTGAGCAGGAGCGGCAAGAGCTCCTGCGAGGACTGGAAGCGACTTTTGGTAGTCGAGAGGAGCACCACACCCGGCACGAGGAAAGCACCGATCGGTAGAAGTTCAACATCCTCGATAGGCTCTGATGCCGAGACCGCCGCGGATCCCGTTGCGCGATTTCTTCCGCAATCCCGAACGAGCAGCCTACACGATTTCTCCTGATGGGCGATACCTCGCATGGCTGGCACCGTTTGAGCGGCGTATGAATCTCTTCGTCCAGGATCGGTACACCGGTCGAGAGTATCGGCTGACGGCAGAGCGTGACCGCGATCTGCATGCCTATGACTGGGTCAGCGACCGCCTGCTCCTCTTCCTGCGTGACCAGGGTGGGGATGAGAATTTCCGTCTGGCACTCGTTGATGCTGCCGGAGAAATTCCGCTCCGGTGGGTAACCCCCGAGGGTGTCCGTTCCGGGATCGTTGACCCCCGCGAGGATGATGCACACGAGGCGCTGATTTTCACCAACGAGCGCCGTCCGGAGCTCTTCGATGTCTACCGCCTTCGGTTACCCTCGGGTGAACGGGAGTGTGTGGTAGAGAACCCCGGGGGAGTTGTCAGTTGGCTGACAGACCACGATGGGCAGGTGCGCGCCGCTGTTGCTGTTCACGGTATTGAGTCCCACCTGCTCTTCCGTTCAACACCCGAGGAGCCTTTCCGGAGGGTGCTGACGGTAGACTTCCGGACGCGCTGTGAGCCGCTTTTCTTCAGCTTCGATAACCGCCGGCTCTACGCCCTCTCCAACCGCGGTCGGGATAAACTCGCGCTGGTACTGTTAGACCCGGAAACAGCCGAAGAAGAGGTTCTCTTCGAGCATCCCGACGTTGACGTTGCCACAGCGGGGTACTCGCGGAGGCGGAAGGTGCTTACCTACGCTTCCTTTGTGACCTGGAAGCGGGAGTACACCTTCTTCGATCCAGTAATGGCAGCTCTCTACGAGCGTCTGCAGCAGGCACTGGGAACCGAGGAGGAGATTGTTTTCGTCTCGCACGATCGGCAGGAGCGGTTCCACGTCATCCGTACCTACAGCGATCGTTCGCTGGGGGCATACTGGCTGTACGACGCTGGTGAGGATCGACTGGAGAAGCTGGCGGAACTCAGTCCGTGGCTCCCGACGGAGTGGATGGCTCCGATGCGCCCGGTTCAGTACCGTTCCCGGGATGGATGGACGATTCATGGCTACCTGACTCTCCCACTTGGGGTCGAGCCGAGGAATTTGCCCGTTGTCGTTCATCCGCATGGCGGTCCGTGGACACGCGACACGTGGGGCTTCAATCCTGTGGTACAGTTCTTGGCAAATCGGGGATACGCGGTCTTCCAGATGAATTTCCGAGGCTCAACCGGCTACGGACGCGCCTTCTGGGAGGCGTCCTTCAAGCAGTGGGGGCGTGCCATGCAGGATGACATCACCGATGGGGTTCTCTGGCTCATCGAGCAGGGGATTGCCGATCCGAAGCGCATTGCGATTTATGGTGGAAGCTACGGCGGGTATGCTGTACTGGCAGGGCTGGCATTTACCCCTGAACTCTACGCCTGCGGTATTGACTTCGTGGGGGTTTCAAACCTCCTGACCTTCATGAAAACCATCCCGCCGTACTGGGAGCCGCTACGCCCGATGCTCTACGCCATGGTTGGTGATCCGGAGTCAGAGGCTGACTCCCTCCGGGAGGTCTCGCCGGTGTTCCACGCCGATCGTATTCGAGCTCCACTGCTAGTGGCGCAAGGGGCACGCGACCCCCGGGTGAATATCAATGAGTCGAACCAAATCGTGGAAGCCCTCCGCCGCCGGGGAATCCCAGTAGAGTACATCGTCAAAGAGGACGAGGGGCACGGCTTCCGCAACGAAGAGCACCGCTTCGAATTCTACGAGGCGATGGAGCGCTTCCTGGAGCGCTATCTCGGACCGGGCGCGGGGGGAAACAGTGCGCAGTGAAGGTCACTTGAGGATTTGCTAAATTTGACAAGCCCGGATGTGTTCCACACTGTGAGGGGGAACCATGGCGAACCGAGTGATTTCCAACCGTGATGAGACCGTCCCTCTTTTCGAGAATCCCTGGCTGGATCGGCTTACCCACGTACATCCAATAACACCGCTGGTGCTGTACTTGCCGGTGGTCGGGTATTTCAGCTACCACGGGCTCACAACGCTGCCGTGGTACATCTTCGTAGGCTGTTTCCTCGGCGGAATGCTTCTGTGGACTTTTGCCGAGTACTGGATTCACCGGGCAATCTTCCACTATGAGCCGAAATCGGCATGGGGACAGCGACTCCACTTCCTCATGCACGGTGTTCACCACGCTTATCCACGGGACAGCACTCGCCTGGTCATGCCACCGGTGGTGAGTCTGCCATTGGCGGTGCTCTTCTATAGTCTCTTTCGGTGGCTCTTCGGTGCTTACCATCCTGCGGTCTTTGCTGGCTTTGTGTTGGGCTACGTGATTTATGACTCCATCCACTACGCGACCCATCACTTGCCTATGCGTGGGCGCATTGGGCGCTTCTTGAAGGCGCACCACATGCGGCATCACTACGTGGATGAGGACCGTTCCTTCGGTATTAGCACGCCGCTGTGGGACTGGGTTTTCGGGACATACCAGCCGGTCAAGGCTCTCCAGGCACAGAAGCGCCAGACGGAATCAGCGTAGAAATGAGCTGGAGCAACCTGTGCTGACCAGGATGCACGGTGGGGTAGGGCGGGTATTCCTAATTTCGGACCTGTGCTGAGTCTGTCCTACAGCAAGCGAGCCAGTATGCCCTCGTTGCCGAAGGAGCTCATTCTGGAGGTTGTCCAGCCGTGGTGTCCGGGGGTGGAGACATACGAACATCGCGGGCAACTTGCGCTGATTCTGCCGCGGGAGCATGTGGTGGAGGTCGCTCGTGAGCTGCGGGATCACCCACAGACACGCTTTGACATGCTCATAGACATTACGGCAATCGACTGGTACCAGCCGCAGCGCATTCACTGGTACCGCCCAAAGGAGCGCTTCGAGGTAGTGTACTTCCTCTGGTCGAATCCCTTCAAAGCCCGGCTACGGCTGAAGGTGCCGGTACCGGAAAGCGATCCACGCTGTCCCTCGGTGGTTACTGTCTGGGAGAGCGCGAACTGGTACGAACGTGAGACGTACGACATGTACGGTATCCTCTTCGAAGGACATCCGGACCTGCGGCGCTTCTACATGCCGGAAGACTTCGTCCATCCGGAAACTGGGGAACCGCTCTACCCGCTCCGGAAGGACTTTCCTGTCATGGGGATTCCGGGCTCGCTTCCACTGCCTCCTTTCCCAGAAAGGGAGCGGCAGACTCCATAGTGCTATCCCATGCCCGAGATGACGTATCTGGAGGCAATCTCCGACGCCTTGCGGCAGGAGATGCGGCGTGACCCGAGCGTGTTCCTGCTCGGAGAGGATATCGGCGTCTATGGAGGCGCCTTCAAGGTCACGAAAGGATTCCTCACGGAGTTTGGGGAAGGGCGCGTGGTGGACACCCCGATTTCGGAGGCTGCTATCATTGGGGCTGCCATCGGAGCGGCGCTCAATGGACTGCGGCCGGTCGCAGAAATGCAATACATTGACTTCATCACCAACGGCTTCAATCAGCTGGTCAACGTTGCCGCTACCATTGCGTATCGGTGGGGCATTCCAGTGCCGATCGTGATCCGGGGACCTGCGGGTGCTGGGGTAGGCGGTGGACCTTTCCATTCGCGCAATCCCGAAGCGTGGTTCGCCCATACACCGGGATTGAAGGTCGTCTACCCTGCGTTCCCAGCGGATGCTAAAGGTTTGCTCATCGCGGCGATCCGGGATCCCAATCCTGTGGTGTTCCTGGAGCACAAGGGACTCTACCGTAGAGTGCGCCAAGAGGTCCCCTCTGGCACGTACGTCGTACCTTTGGGGAAAGCCTCGGTAGTGCGAGATGGCGAGCACATGAGCATCATTGCCTACGGGAGTGCCGTGCATCAGGCGCTGGAGGCTGCGCAACGGCTGGCTGCTGAGGGAATTGAAGTGGAGGTGGTGGATCTGCGGACGTTAGTCCCTTTCGATGAGGAGACGGTGCTTGCCTCCGTGCACAAGACAGGTCGAGTTCTGATTGTCCATGAGGCGAATCGGACATGCGGCTTTGGGGCAGAGGTCGCGGCGCGTATAGCTGAGAAGGCGTTTACGGCGCTGGATGCCCCGATTCTGCGAGTAGCAGCGGCGGATACCCCGGTGCCGTTCGCGCCATCACTGGAGCGGGCAGTCTTGCCGTCCGTAGAGGCAGTACTTGCGGCAGCCCGGGAACTCCTACGATTCTGAGGGTGTCTCCTGAGGGGAAAGGGGCAGGAGCGTCCCGGCATCCACGCGCACCCAGTGGAAGCGGTGGCGGGCGTGTGCGGGGACACGGTGGGGTTCAGTCAAGGTAATGAAGGTTTGGACAGCTTGCTCTTCCAAGACAGCCAGGGTATCGGCGGTGCGGCGTTCGTCGAGCTCTGCAAAGATGTCATCCAGCAGGAGGATTGGGGTTTCGCTCCGTTTGTGGCGGATGTATTCAAGTTGTGCCAGCCCGAGGCTGAGGGCAATGGACTTGTGTTGCCCGTGTGAGGCGGTTTCCCGAGCATTCAGCCCGTTGAGCAGGAAGAGGAGCTCGTCTTTCTGCGGACCGAATAGGGTCTGCCCTCGGCGCAGCTCTTCGGCATGGAGGAGCTCAGCGCGCTGGCGGAAGCAGGAAGCGATTGCTTCAACCCCCTCCTCCAGGCATTCCTCCGGGAGGCTGTCCGGAAGGTAGCGCAGCTGGAGCTCTTCGGGTGCAATGCGGCGGTAGTACGCCTGGGCGAGAGGCTCGAATTCTCGAAGGAAGTGCCACCGGCGCCAGACCAGTTCCGCACTGAGCTGGATGAAATGGGCAGTCCAGCTCTTCCACTGGAGCCAGAAGTCCGGGGTGGCGTGCTGATGTTGGAGCAGGATGTTGCGCTGGCGCAAGACCCGGCGGTGCTGGAGGAGGAGCTCGGTATAGAGCCGACTGCTCTGGGAGAGGGTCAAATCGAGGAAGCGGCGCCGTTCCTGGGGCGCTCCCATGGTGATTTCCTTCGTTGCTGCTGAGAGGAAGACGACGGGAATGACGCCGATGAGCTCGCCAGGGCGCAGGCTTGCCCCATGCGCGGAGCGAATCTGCTTGCCCGTTGTAGGACTGTAGGTAACCTCCACCCAGTACGGCACCGCATGGTCAGAGCGGGCTTCCAGCCGTACCCAGTACTGGGAAGCACCCTGGCGCACGAGGACAGCATCGGGAGCATCCAATGCCCGTCCCCAAGCACCTACGCAGATGGCTTCCAGCAGCGTTGTTTTGCCCGCGCCGTTGTGCCCAACCAGGAGGTTCATCCCCGGTGCGCAGGACAGAGAAGCAGCCGTGTAAATGCGGAAATCAGAAATCTGCAGGCATTCCAGATGCATCGAGTCTAGAGCCGCACCGGCATCGCGAGAATGACAAGCCCCGATTCTGCAATCGGGAGCTCTTCTTCCTGAACCCGGCGGATGACCACAGGCTTGGTCGGTTCGGTAAACTCCAAGAGGATCTCGTCCGTGTCAGCTGCTCTGAGTGCCTCGCTTAGGTACCGCGCGTTGAAGCCGATGAGGAACTCCTCGCCGGTGTACTCGCCAGGGACCAGCTCGTATGCTCGATCGCCGCGCTCTTCATTTTCCGCCTCGCACGTCACTCCGCCGTGGGTGAAGCGGAGCCGGACAATCCGGAGCTGAGTTCCGGAAAAGAGCGAGACACGTCCGAGCGCATCGAGGAGCTTCTGGCGGTTTGCCCGGAAGCGCTTCGTTGTCTGGCTGGGGATGACTTGCTCATAGGCAGGGAACTTCTCCTGCAGGAGGCGTCCGACGATGGTCAGCTCCGCGGTAGAGAAGGCAACAACATGCTCGTTCCATCCCATGCGGACAGGCTCGCGCGCATGGCGCAGAAGTTCGACGGTGTTTGCAGGCACAAGGCATGTTCCCGCTGTGGCTGTCTCCAGAGGAATCCGGAGCCGGCTCAATCGGTAGCCGTCGGTTGCAACGACGCAGAGCTCGTGAGGCTTCCCTTCGAAGAGCACACCCGTCAGTGCCGGGCGCAGCGGATCATCGGAGGCGGCGAAAAGAACAGAGCGGACAATGTGCTCAACGGCTTCTGCTCCGAGCTCGAGGACGCTTTCCGGAACTTCCTCGCCCTGGGGAAACTCTCCGGCAGGAAGCCCTGCGATCTGGTATCGCCCATACGGGGTCTCTACCGTCAGCGTGGTGTCATGGCACTCGAGCTGGATAGCGTCCGATTTGTCGAGCGAACGCACAATGTCGGAGAGGAGTTTTGCCGGCACGAGAGCAACGCCTGAGGTGACAACCTCTGCTGGGAGGCGACGGGTGATGCGGACTTCTAAATCCGTTGCCGTCACTTCAAGGATCCCATCGTGTGCTGCGAGGCGGAGGCACTCTAGCGCCGGCAACGTTGTCCGGCTCGGGACCGCAGGGAGAACCTCAGAGAGGGCATCTCTGAAGGCGGAGACAGGAATGTGGAGACGCAAAGCAGCGCTCATGAGGAACGTTCACCGCGATGGAACGAGCGGTACACGGACGACGAGTGCAAACTTATCGAATTGCTGCTCTCCTTGCCTGTTGTCGGGGGCATGGGAGAGAGGAGTGTAATTTTGCAAGCACTTCCTGAAGAGAACAGGGCATGCCAGTGGTTTCTCCGTACGGGCGGGATAACGCTGCCGTGCTTTTCGGTCTGGCGGCTATTGCCGCGCTTGTCGGCGGCAGCCTCGGGGGAATTGCCAGCTGGATTGGCGGTGTGGTGGCGGGAGCGCTGGTAGGGCTGACGCTGTGGTTTTTCCGGGACCCCGACCGGGCAATTCCCGCAGAGGCACAGCGGGACGGGGTGGTGCTGTCCCCAGCGGATGGGCGTGTCGTGCAGATTGTACGGCTACAGGAGCCGGAATTCCTGGGTGAGGAGGCAGTCCAGGTGAGCATTTTCCTGTCACCCTTAGATGTCCACGTCAACCGGGTTCCGGTCTCGGGGATTGTCCGTTTCCTCCGGTATGTTCCGGGGCGGTTTTTCGCAGCGTACCGTCCAGAGGCATCCCGGCAGAATGAGCAGACACTCATCGGGGTGGAAACACCGTGTGGGAAGGTGCTCTTCAAGCAGATTGCCGGTGTGTTGGCGCGGCGCATTGTCTGCACTCTCCAGGAGGGGCAGCGAGTGCAAGCGGGGGAGCGTTTCGGAATGATGAAGTTCGGTTCTCGCATGGATGTGCTCCTCCCTGCGCTGCGGGCGGAGCTGTGTGTGCGCGAGGGGATGCGAGTTTGGGCAGGGCAGACGATTCTCGGATACCTTATTCCAGAGTCGGCGGGGCTGTCGCAGAGGGATACCTGAGTCCAGCAGGATGAGGCTTTTCCGGCAGTTGGTGCCGCACCTGTTCACGCTGGCGAATCTCTTCTCGGGTTTCCACGCTATCGTTGTGATTGCCCAAGGGCATTTCATGGAAGGGTTTGCGTTCATTGTACTCGCCTCGCTCTTCGATATGCTCGACGGCATTCTCTCGCGTGCCGTTGGGGTTGCCTCCGAGTTCGGGGTCGAGCTGGATTCGCTCAGCGATGTAGTCTCTTTCGGTGTGGCGCCGGCATACCTTGCCTATGCGGTCCATTTCCACCAGTTTGGAGGAATTGGGATGGTGGTGTCGGCTGTCCCGGCTCTGGCAGGGGCGGTGCGCCTGGCACGCTTCAATGTGCAGCTGACCACATTGGCGGACAAGCCCGAATTTGTTGGGTTGCCAATCCCGGCAGCGGCGTTGACCTTGAGTGCTTACCTGGTCTTCTTCCATCCCCAATCCTTGCCGGCTCCGTGGGACACCGCTGCGCTGGTTGGGCTGGTCCTCGGGCTGGCTGCGCTGATGGTCAGTCGTATGCGCTTCCTGAATATCCCGCGCTATACCCGGCGCTACATTCGCCAACATCCGGTGGAAACGGTCGTCTTCACGCTCGGTGTGCTCGTAGTGGTGGGAACGAAGGGGTATGCGCTCTTTCCGCTGTTATTGCTCTACATCCTCGGCAGCATTGTGCGGGATAGTGTTCGGCGGTGGCGGCAGCGCCATGCCGAGGAGTGGGATGCTGAGAGCTTCCCGGGGGAAGTGAAATGAGGCGCTTTGCTGTCCGAGCGGTTGTCAGTCTCCGACGCTCCATCCTCGATGTTCAGGGGAAAACGGTCGAGCAGGCCCTTCAGGCAATTGGCTTTCCCATGATTGCGCAAGTGCGCATCGGCAAATACATCGAGATGGAGGTGGAGGCATCCTCTGCCGAAGAAGCCCGAGCGGTTGGAGAGGAAGCATGCCGGCGGCTTCTGGCAAACCCTGTCATTGAAGACTACCGCATCGTGGAAGTCGAACCTGTTCCGGCGGTAGCTGTAGGGGAACCGCAATGAAGTTCGCCATTGTTGTCTTCCCGGGCTCGAACTGCGATTGGGATGCCTACTGGGCGGTCCGCTCAGCCCTGGGTGAGGATGCGGAGTTTGTCTGGCATCAGGAGGAGAAGTTGCCCAGCGGGACGGACTGCGTGATTCTGCCCGGTGGTTTCTCCTACGGGGATTACCTTCGGAGTGGGGCTATTGCTCGGTTCTCTCCTGTGATGAGGGCGGTGGTGCGTTTTGCCCGTGCTGGCGGGTTCGTTCTGGGGATTTGTAACGGCTTTCAAATTCTCTGCGAGGCTGGGCTTTTGCCCGGAGCATTTCTGCGGAATCGCTCGCTCCGCTTCATTTGTCGCACGGTGTTCATCCGCGTGGAGCGGGAAGATACTCCGTTCACCAATGCGCTCACGGCGGGGACAGTCCTGCGCATTCCGATCGCCCATGGCGAGGGAAACTACTACGTCGAGCCGCAGACGCTCCGCCAGCTCCACGAGCATGGGCAGATTCTCTTCCGCTACTGCGAAGCCGACGGCGCCGTGACGGAGGCTGCCAACCCGAATGGGTCGGTGGACAACATTGCTGGAGTGCTCAATCGGGAAGGGAATGTCTGCGGTCTGATGCCCCATCCCGAGCGTGCCTGCGAGGCACTGCTGGGCAGCGTGGATGGTTTGGGCATCTTCCGTTCGATACGCCATGCGTGTTCTGCTAGACACGCTGTTGCGCTGGTTTCATAATCTCAGGGCACAGCCATGTTCGGGCTCGGACCGACAGAACTGCTGTTGATTGCGCTGGTCCTCCTGCTGCTGTTTGGTGGGCGGAAGATTCCGGAGCTGATGCGGGGGTTGGGCTCTGGTATCCGGGAGTTCAAGCGGGCGGCATCGCTGGAGGAGGAGCCGGTCTCCCGTTCCAGCACGTCGAGCGTGCCTCCCTCGGCTTCTGCTGCCTCTTCCGAGCAGCCTCCTGCAGCGCGGTAGGTTGGACGCTCTGAGGTGTTCCATGTTCGATGTCGGCGGCGGTGAGCTGCTGCTGATCGTGCTGGTAATTCTGCTCCTGTTCGGACCAAAGCATCTGCCTGAGCTTTCCCGCATGCTGGGGAAGGGCTGGAGGCAGTTGCAGAAAGCTCAAGAGGAGCTGCGCCACCAGCTGCGAGAGCTCTCGGCCGAGCTTGCAGACTCAGCAGAGCGGCGTTCGACTCCACCGATGGTCCCACCGTCCAGACACGATGGGCAATGACGGGGAGTTACGCCGAGTTTCGGCGTCGCCGTCAAGCAGGAGAGCTCCGCTGCCGCGACGTGGTGGAGGCATTCCTCCACCGCATTGAGGAGTATCGGGACCTCAATGCCTTCATCACAGTGGCAGCAGACGATGCCCTCCGGGCAGCTGAGGAATCCGATGCCCGCTTCGATGCCGGAACTCCTCGGGCGCTGGAAGGCTGCGTTGTTGCCGTCAAAGACAACATCTCCACGCGAGGTATTCGCACAACGTGCGCTTCGCGCATGCTGGAAAACTTCGTCCCTGTCTACGATGCGACGGCAGTAGAGCGCTTGAAGGCAGCAGGGGCAGTCATTATTGGCAAAACCAACTTAGACGAGTTCGCCATGGGCTCCTCGAACGAGCATTCCGCCTTTGGACCAGCGCGCAATCCGCATCATCCCGACTACGTCCCGGGGGGCTCTTCGGGAGGCTCAGCTATAGCGGTTGCTGCCCGCCTCTGCCACGTTGCTCTGGGCTCGGATACGGGAGGCTCTGTGCGACAACCGGCGGCGTTCTGCGGTGTCATTGGGTTCAAGCCCAGCTATGGACGCATTTCCCGCTACGGGCTGGTTGCCTTCGCCTCGTCGCTGGATCAGATTGGGATTCTGGCGCAGACGGTGGAAGATGTTGCTGCCGTTTTCGACGCCATCTCCGGGCACGATCCTCGAGATGCTACCACTCTGCCCGAGCCTCCAACCCAGAGCCTGGCTGCTCTGGAGGAGGTGCCCGAAACGCTGCATGTGGGCATACTGCCCGAGCACATTCTCCGAGATTGCCACGAAGAGGTGCGAGAGTGCTACCAGCATCACCTTGCCCTGCTCCGAGATGCCGGGGTCCAGCTGACGACAGTGGAAATTCCCTATAGCTCTGCCTGGGTGCCGACGTACTATGTCATTGCGACGGCTGAGGCTTCCTCCAACCTGGCGCGCTACGATGGGGTCCGCTATGGCTTTCGGGCGCCGGTGGAAGAGGGCGAGGATGTCATAACAGCAACGCGGACAGCTGGCTTTGGAGCAGAGGTCAAGCGTCGTATTATGCTCGGCACGTATGTGCTTTCGGCAGGCTACTACGATGCATACTACCGTAAGGCACAGCGAGCCCGCCGCCTCATTGCTGAGGCGTATGCTCGCGCCTTTGCCTCGCTCCATGTCTTGCTTCTGCCTACCTCGCCGGTGCCCCCCTTCCGGCTGGGGGAACGCTTGGAAGACCCCGTTGCTATGTACTTGGCGGATTACTTTACAGTCTCGGCGAACTTGGCGGGAATACCGGCAGTCAGTCTGCCGGCGGGAAAGACGCGCAGTGGGCTGCCACTAGGGCTCCAGCTCCAGGCACCGTATGGAGCTGATGAAGCCTTACTCCGCTATGCCCGATTCTGCTTGCAGCTGTGGCGCGGTGGTCAGGATCTTCGATGAGCCTGTTCCGGATTTGGGCTGGGACACTCTTTCTAGGGATGCCGGCAGTGCTTTTGGCTCAAAGCTGCCATCCCGGTGACTTCGCTGCTTTTGGCAAGGATCCGGCTTTTCAGGCAGCTCATCCTGTGCCGCAGCCGATAGACACTGCGGGGCTTTCCGGGGTATGGCTCACGGTCCCGACAGCCGGAGGAGTTCCGGCTCGTCTCTATAGCAGCCGGGCAGACCTGCGCTCGGCTTCGGCGGTCCTCCTCATTTTCCATGAGTGGTGGGGGCTCACCGCTGCTGTCCAGCAGGAAGTGCTCCAGTGGGCAGCTGAGCTTCCAGGAGCCGTTGTCGTCGCAGTTGATCTCTACGATGGGAAGAAGACTGATTCCCCGCAGGAGGCGGCGCGTCTGATGCAGGCTGTCTCTGAACAGCGTATCTGGGCAATCCTACAGGGAGTCTTGGCGGCGCTGCCGCGCACGGCGCGGATCGCCACCCTGGGATGGTGCTTCGGAGGAGGATGGGCACTCCAGATGGCTCTCCTGGCAGGTGATCAGGCAGCAGGATGCGTGATGTACTATGGAATGCCAGAGCTGGAGCTGGAGCGTCTCCGGAAGCTCCATTGTCCGGTGCTCGGAATTTTTGCCCGCCGTGACCGCTGGATTACCCCGCAGCTGGTTCAACGCTTCCAGCAAGCAATGCGCCGAGCAGGGAAACAGCTGACAGTGGTCAGCTACGATGCCGACCATGCTTTCGCCAACCCGAGCAATCCGCAGTTCGATTCCCGTGCTGCCGAGGATGCTCGCCGGCGAGCGCGGGAGTTTATTCGGAAGCATCTGCTACGGTAAACTCGTGGAGCAGCCTGTGTGCGTACGCGTACTGGAAGAGCTCCGCTCGTGATGTACATCCCAGCTTCCGGGCAAGGCGGCTCCGATACGTGCTGGCAGTCTTCGGCTCGATACCCAAGAGGCGCCCGATTTCTGAGTAGGATTTGCCCTGAAGCAATAGCAGGAAAATTTGCCATTCGCGTACGGACAAGCGTCCGTGAGGGGGCATATCCACGAGCGCTTTCCGAATTGCCTCGGGGAAAGGCGGGCTCAGGAAACTGTCGCCCCGGAGCAGTGCCCCAATGCCCATGAGGAACTCCTCCGGAGTTGCTTCCGTATTGAGCAGAACTCGTACCCCCAGGCTTAGGAACAGCGGAGCATATGCGGCAGCAGTGGGCGGCACGAGAACCCCAAGCGGGTGTTGGGGTTTCTGATGCGTCAAACTCTCGATGAGCGCGAGCATCCCAGGGTTGAGCACGGTCTGATCGAGCAAGAGCGCTCGGCAGATGCCCGAACGGAGCCGACGCTGTGCTTCGACCACCGAGGTAGCCGTCACCACGGGGAGATCGGCATGGTAGAGCAGCATGAGCCGGAGAGCTTCGCAGCGGAGGGGCGAAGGGGAAAGGAGCAAGAGAGCCGTTGCTGGCTGTTGCTGTTCCATCAGAATATGGGAGCAGAGAAGGCGGTGCGAAATTACAGCGTCCCTGTGGAGCAGAGCTAAAGGCTTGGTTGGCATGCGGTAATTTTGACCATGTCCCGGAAAAGCCTGGGAGTTCGCGATGGTGACGCCGTTCGCACAGCTGTACCGTTCAGGTTCGGGATGTTGGGACAGCAATTCCACCGAGATACTGGGGATGCCGTGCCGGCATGCATTTTTGTGACACCCTCGGGCGGGCTGCTTCCGGGACGGGTGCTCCATGAAGGTGCCTGTGCACCGACAGCACTTACTGGCGGCGGCTCTTTCAGGAAGCCTCATGGGGATTGCTTTTCCGCCTCTCCCGACAGGTGGGCTTGCTTTCGGGGCTTTGGTGCCACTGTTGTGGGTTCTGGAGCAAGCGCCGACACTAACGCACTTGGTTCGGGTGGGGTACGTGTTTGGCTTCTGCTTCCACGGAGCGGCGAATTGGTGGGTCAGTAGCTGGCAGGCGGAAGCAGATCCGTACCTGCTCGTTGCAGGAGTGCTGCTGTGGCTGGGGCATCCGTTGTTTTTTCTGCTCCCGCTCTTGGCAGTCGGATGGCTTGCCCGGCATCTCTCCCCGCGCTGGGCGGTGCGCTGCTTCCCGCTGTTTTGGGTAGCCTTTGAGTGGCTGCACAGTTTGGGCGAGATTGGCTATCCTTGGCTCTTGCTGGGCTATACGCAAGCGCAGCACCAGAGCTGGATTCAGATTGCGGACCTTGCGGGGGTATGGGGAGCCAGCTTCCTGGTCCTCTGGGTCAACGTCGCCGCGTACGAGCTGTTACGTTCGTGGAGCCGAGCGCGGGTACGGGGAGAGAGCTTCCTCCATTGGCTCCGCCAGCGGGCAACCATAGGGATGGTAGTTCTCGCCGCAGCTCTTGTGTCCGTGCCGATGCTCTATGGAATGGTGAGATTGCACCAGCTGCGTTCAACCCCTGTGCGCGGTCTGCTGAGGGCTATCCTTGTGCAACCGGATTTCAATCCTTGGGCGAAGTGGGAGGCGATGACAGCAGTGGAGCAGATTCAGCAGCAACAGCGACTGACCGACAGTCTTCTGCACCGATTCCCAGCCGAGCTCGTTGTGTGGAACGAGACAGCGATTCCTGTGCCGATTACAGCACCGGAGTATCGCTGGCTGTGGGAGTCGCTCCGGGGGTGGGTCCGCCAGCGGGGGTGCGCCCTCTTGAGCGGGTTTGCAGAGATGCAGTTCGTGCCAGCCCATCGAGCAACCCCGCTGATGAAGCCTGTGCCATGGGATTCCACACGGTTTTACGAAGCCTACAATGCCGTGCTACTCCTCTCGCCGGCGGGCGAGCTTGCGGGCGTACATCGGAAGGTGCGCCTGACGCCCTTTGCAGAGCGTTTCCCGTACGCTGAGCTCCTCGGGCGATTGCCGCACGTGGTGGAGTGGGGCGTGGGAATTTCCAGCTGGGCAAAGGGAAGCGAGCAGCGGCTGCTCCGGATGTCGCGGTCGGATGGCGATACGCTGAGGATCGGGGTGGCAATTTGCATTGAGTCCATCTTCCCGGACTTTGCCCGTGCGTATGCCCGACAAGGCGGACAGCTGCTCGTTGTGGTGAGCAACGACGCTTGGTTCGACCATACCCCGGGACCGGCGCAGCACTTCGCTATTGCGCGGGTCCGTGCCATCGAGTTGCGGCGTCCGCTCCTGCGGTGTGCTAATAGCGGGATTACGGCGGCTGTGCTCCCTACGGGTGAGGTCGTAGCAGAGCTACCGCAGTACGTAGCAGCGGCGCTACCGGTTGTGCTCCCACTCGGAGACGCCTCGAGCCTCTACGAGCGGATTGGAGACCTGCTCCCGCAGGGGGCGGCAGTGCTCTGTGGAGTACTGCTGCTGGGGACCGGAGTGCGGCAGGCTGTGCAGCGAAAAATAGCGTAGTTTTGCCTCCCACGTTGGTGTCTGAAGCAGCGACAATATCCATGCGGCGGTGCACCCTTCTGCTCCTTCTCCTGAGTAGCTCTCTCTGGGCGCAGCGGAGCTTCTACCCGATTCGCTTTACAGAATTCACACTTGCCAACGGGCTCCATGTGATCGTGCAGCGGGATACCTCCGCCCCCGTTGTTGCCACGGTGCTCCATTACAAGGTGGGCTCCCGCAACGAAGAGCGGCAGCGTACAGGCTTTGCCCATTTCTTCGAACATCTCATGTTCGAGGGGACTGAACACATCCCACGGGCAGCCATTGATAAGTACATTCAGGAGGCAGGAGGCTCGCTCAACGCCTTTACTTCTTTCGATGCCACGGTGTACCATTTGAGTCTGCCGGCTCACCAATTGCCTTTGGCGCTCTGGATTGAGTCGGAGCGTATGCGTCGTCTCCGTATTGATAGCGTCGGGGTGGAGACGCAGCGCGGCGTAGTCAAGGAAGAGCGGAAGATGCGCTATGAGAATAGCCCATACGGCGATTGGATGGAGCGCATGTTCGCCCGTCTGTTTGCCGGCTCGCCCTACGAGTGGACACCGATAGGCGCATCCCAACACATTGACAGTGCCCGCATCGAGGAGTTCGTGCAGTTTTACAACACGTACTACCATCCGAACAACGCCGTGCTTGCCGTTGTCGGGGATGTCGAGCCGGAGCAGGTACGGCAGTTGGTGCAGACTTATTTTGGTCAGTACCCGCCTGGACCGGAGCTCCCGCCACTGCGCTTTGAGCTTGCCCCGCTTGTGGGAGAGCAGCGGGATACGGTCTTCGATCCGAAAGCGCCGCAACCGGCTGTCTTCATTGGCTGGCGGGGACCGAAGGCAGGCGATACGGATGCCTACGCGATGGAAATGTTGCTCGATATCCTTGCCCGGGGAGAGAGTTCTCGGCTCTACCGGCGACTTGTGGACGAAACGCAGGTGGCAGTGCAGGCATCGGCATTCCTCTTCGACCTTCAGTATGCCGGCGCAATTCTCTCCATCGGTGTTGCGGCGCCGGGGAAGTCAATCGAGGAGGTTGAGCGGGAGCTCCTGGCAGTTATCGAGCGCGTCAAGCGTGAGGGGGTTACGGAAGCGGAATTCCAGAAGGCGCGCAACATACGGGAGGCTCGCTTCGTGATGGGGAAGAAAGCTGCCCTGGAGAAGGCACTGTCATTGGCGTCTTACTGGGCAACGTTTGGGGATGCGAATCTCATCAACACGGAGCTGGAACGCTATCTCCGCATCACGCCGCAAGATCTCCAGCGCGTGGCGCAGAAGTACTTTACGGCGGACCGTGTCGTGCTGAGGTATCTCCCCACCCGTTCACAGCAGTAGGTCTGATCACGGGCGGATATTCCCATGCGCAATCTCCGTTATGTGTGTCTCGTGCTCGCTGCTCATCTCCTGCTGGCACAAAGCCCTGACCGGAGCCGTCCGCCAGAGCCTTTGCCGGTAAAGGAGTTTCGCTTCCCCTCCTACACGGAGGAACGGCTTCCCAACGGGCTGAAGGTCTTCATCATCGAGGACCATGAGCAGCCAACAGTAACGCTCCGGCTGCAGGTTGCTGCGGGGGACGCTTTCGATGATATCCCAGGCGTTGCCTACGTGACGGCGCTGATGCTGACGAAGGGAGCAGGGAAGCGTTCTGCCCAGCAAATTGCTGCCGCCCTCGATAGCGTCGGGGCAACGCTGGACGCGTCTTCCTCGGGGGATTTCTCCAGCGTGGCAGCAACTACGCTCAAGAAGCATCTCCGCCTGGTGCTGGATATCTTTGCCGATGTCGTGCGTCATCCAACCTTCCCCGAAAGTGAGCTGCAGAAGCTCCGTCCGCAACTGATTGCGGAGATTCGCCAGGAACGGGCGTGGGCAATGTCGCTGGCGCAGGCAATGGCGCGTAAGGTCGCCTATGGGGAAAACCATCCCTACGCTCGGCACCGCACGGAACAGAACATCGAACGCATCCAGGTAGCAGACTTGCGCCGCTTCCATGAGCGGTACTATCAGCCCCAGAATGCAAGCCTGGCCATTGTCGGCGACGTCAAGCCCGGAGAGATCCTCCCGCTGCTGCGTCAGACCTTCGGCGGATGGAAGAAGACTCGGGAGCTGCCACCGCCCCAGCTTCCCGAGGTCCGACCAATGCCAAACGGCATATACTTCATCGCTCGTCCGGGTTCGGTGCAGTCCTCGGTTGTGCTGACGGCTGTCACTGTGCCGTACGTGCACCCGGACTATGACGTGCTGGATGTGCTCGCGGAGCTGTTAGGCTCGGGCTTCGGGGGGCGCCTCTTCCGTACGCTCCGGGAGACCTATGCCTACACCTACGCTCCGTTTGCTTTCCAGACGGGGGCGAAGGTGATCAACCGGATTGCTCTCGGGGCTGATGTGCGTACTCCAGTGACCGATTCAACTCTGCAAGTCATTCGGCGTGAGCTAGAGCAGCTCAGCCAGAATCCGCCCACAGAGGAGGAGCTCAATCGCATCAAGCAAGCGATGGTTGGGGACTACCTGCGCTCGTTCGAGCGTCCAGAGTTCGTCGCTCAACTCCTCCAACGAGCTGACCTCTACGGGCTCCCGAAGGAACAGCTGCGGACCTATCCGCAGCGCATCATGGGGATATCTCCGTGGCAGATCCGGGATGCCGCAGCACGGTATCTTCAGCCGATGGCGCTCCGCACCGTTGTGGTGGGCGCACCAGAGGTGCTGCCGAAGCTTCAAGCACTCGGTGTAGTCTACGAATACACCACCGAGCTGGAACCAGCGCCAACCTACCAGCCCGTCGGGCTGAGTGTCGAGCAGGTGCTCGAGCGATACAGTGCCGCTGTTGGAGGGAAGAAAGCGCTCGAATCACTTGGCTCGCTTATCCAGCAGTCCCGTATTTCCATGCAGCTGCAGGGTATGACGGTGGAGGGTGAATTGGTGCGCAAATGGAAAGCCCCGAACAAGGTGTTTTCCCAGCTGACAACGGCCTACTTCCAGCAGCGGAGTTGGAGCGACGGCAGCAACGTCTGGGTAGAGCTCAACGGAGTGCGCCATGAAATCACGCCGCGGGAGCAACAGAAGGAGAAGCTCCAGGCGCACCCGTTCTACGTTGCCTTCTTGCCGGAGTTGGGCTTCCAGTGCGAGGTGCTTGGCAAGAAGGGGGATTACCTCGTGCTCAAAGCACGCGCCCCGTATGGCGGAGACCATCTCTACTACTTCAATGCCAGCTCCTTCCTGCTGGAGCGAGCAGAGAAGCTGGAACCCTCGCCCCAAGGGGACCAACCTGTGACAGAGACCTACAGGGACTACATCGAGGTCGGTGGACTCCGCCTTCCGAAGGAAGTCACGGTTGAGAGCCCCTGGGGGACATTTCGGCTGGAGAATGCCTACCAACTCAATCCGTCATTGGAAGACAGCGAATTCCAGCCACCTGCAGAAGGGCAATAGCGAAGGGAGGCTATCCCCTACTGGTAGGGAGGTCCCTCAGAGTGGGGCGAGCGCTTTTCGAGGCGGCGCTGGCGTACCCGCTCACGGAGTTTTTCCCGATGCTCGCGGCGCAGTTCCTGGAGCTTCTCCCACTGCTGGGGTGTGAGGAGCTCTTTGAGCTGTTGCCGGAAACGTTCGCGCAGGCGCTGCTGCTCTTCCCACCGTTGGCGGAGGAGTGTGCGGAGCTGTTCTTGCTGCTGTGTAGTCAGGTCCAGCTGCTTGCTCAGGCGTTCGATCCAGCGGTTCCAGCGTGCTTCCGGTGGGGAGGAAGACGGTGTCTGCTGTGCCGGTACCACAGTGGGGGCACATAGTCCAATGCCGAGCAGAGCAACGAGATGCCATCGGGAGGCAAGCATGGGAAGCAGTGCACGATTGTGACACAAGCACCGTGCTCTTAGAGGCATGGCGGATGCAGGAAGGTTTAGCTGGGACCGAAAGCTGGGTGCCTAATTTTGTCCGTTTGGCGAACTGGAGGCATTGTGATGGCAGAGCGTCCGCTGGTCCACAAGTTTGGCGGCGCTGTTTTGCGGTCTCCTGAAGGGTTTGCTGCGATGGCGCAGCGGCTGCACGAATCCGATGGTCAGCCGCTCTTGGTCGTTATCTCAGCGCTCGGGCGGGTTACCCGTGAGCTTGAACAGGCGGCTGCCGATGCCGAGCGCGGCGAGTACGGTCGGGCGCTCGAACGGCTCCATCGCCTTGTGGAGCAACATCAGCGCTATGCCGCGCAGCTTCTGGGCTCTCAGGGACAGCAGCACGTTGCCGCGATTCTGGACGAGACAGCCGCCCAGCTGCAAGGGTATCTGGAAGGCATTGCTATCACTGGCGAGCTGACCCCTCGGACGCTCGATCTGGTGCGGTCATTTGGAGAGCGATGGGCTCTGGCGCTGGTTGCAGCATTTCTGCGAGAATGCGGCTTTCCCGTAGTCGCGGTCGACGCAACGGAGTTGCTCTGTACGGATGCCCGCCATGGGATGGCACGTCCACTTCTGGAGCAAACGGCGCAGAGTGTGGAGCGGTCTCTGCGCCCACTTCTTCGCCCAGGGCAAGTCGTGCTAACGCAGGGCTTCATTGCCCGATCTCTCCGCGGGGAGATTACCACAATGGGGCAGGAAAGCTCTGCACTGACGGCAGTGCTACTGGCTGCTCTGGTAGGAGCTGAGGAGCTGCAGGTATGGACAGATGTTCCGGGAGTTCGCACCTGCGACCCGAGCGTTGTACCGGAAGCAGAGCTGCTTCCGGCGTTGTCGTATGGGCAAGCACGGCGAATTGCGCAGGCGGGACTGCGACTGCTTTACCCAGCGGCAATCGCATGCGCTGAGCGCTGGAATATCTGTCTCCGGATTCGTTCGGCGTTCACTCCAGAGGCTGGGGAGACGGTGGTGTCTTCAGTGCCGGGAGAGCTCGTGCCGATGGTTATCGGGCGGGAAGGAGTATGGCTACTGGCAGGAACCTCGGCAGAGATGGAGGCAGTGTTGCCGCTTTCCTCTGTTGATGGCAGCACTGTGCTTGCCCGTTGGGAAGACCCAGAGAGCTGCTCTGTTGTGGTAAGCTCTGATATCCCGCCGTATGCCCGAGCTGTGGCAGAGGGAGCACTGCTCACTGTTCTTGCAGCCGAGCAACGGCAGGTAGCCTGTCTGCTGCCGTTGTGTGGACGGCTCCTCTCGGCAGGGCAGCTCTTGCGGCTTTGGTATACGGGGGAAGAGCTTCGGTGTTTCGTTGCAGCCCCCACCTATGAGCCAGCTCTGCGGGCACTCTGGGGTGAACTCCAACGGAGGTGAGTGCACGAAGCCCGGAGAGGCTGCGTCCGTACGTAGCGGTAAGCACGTGGCATGGGAATGGACGGTTCGACCCTTTTTTCCCGGCTTCGCAACCGGTTGCGCCCGGCTCAGGGACAAGGTGGGCTGCGCTCTTCTCCGTGGGTCAAGGGGATGCTCATCGTTGCCACGGTAGTACTCTGCGGGCTTTTCTTCCCATGGCGCACTGAGGAAGTCCCTCCAGAGTGGATGCCGCGCCCAGATCAGCTCGGAAAGCGGTGGCAGGGTCCAGTGGTACGAGCTGAGTACTCCTTCGTTGTGCGCAAGCCCGAGGAGGTCTACCAACGGGAGCTCCGGCAGGTGCTCGATAGTCTCTTTCCCGTCTTTGCCTGGCGTCCTTACCGGCGCGCAGAGCTGGAGCAGGCTCTCCAGGCGTTGCTCGACACCTTCCCGCAGCCTCCTTTCTCCGTGCCGGGGCTGGAGCTCAGGGAGATGCTCGCCGATGAGGGGACTCGCCGGCAGATCAGCCGGACGGTTCTCGCCTTGCTGGCGGAGTTCGGGCAGCGGTACATCACGGATGTGCCGAAAGAGCGCTTGGGGGCAGAGCGGATAACGGTGCGTTCGGCGGCTTTTGCACACCGGAGCGTCCGAATCGAGGAGGTGCTGGATTCAGCAGAGGCGGTATCGGCGCTCCAGGCGCTGGTCGGTCGAACAGTGTCACCACCTCTGCAGCGAGTGGTATTTGAGCTTGGGCTGCGACTGTTGCGCCCGACGCTGTTCTACGATGCCGAGCTGACCAAGGCACTGCAGGAAGCTGCTCGCGCCAGCATTCCCCGGACGTGGGGGATTGTGCGTGCGGGAGAAGTCATCGTTGCACCGGGCGAGATCGTCACCGATACCACAGTGGCTCGGCTGCGTTCCTATGCCAATGCCCGGCTACTCCAGCGGGAACAACGGCTGGGCATTGGGACATTGGCAAGCGGGTTCGGACATGCCGCCTTGATCTGCTCGGTGCTGTTCGTGTACTTGGGTTTTCTGCGTCCCCGAATTTTCCGAGACAATTTGCAACTCCTTGGGCTTGCTACGGGGCTTGTCTGCATCGCTCTTCTGGGGTGGGCGTCTCAGTCCATTGGGAGCGTGCTCCCGCTGGAGTTACTCGTTGTCCTACCGGCGTTCTCCATGGTGGTGGCGATCCTACTGGATTCGCGCACGGCGTTCTATGCAACCGTTACGGCGGCATTGCTCGTTGCCGGGATTCGGCATGGGGATTATTCGACGGGTCTGGTGCTGATGCTCGGGGGGATGCTGGCTGCCTATACCGTTCGGGATTTGGAGAGCCGGCGGCAGCTTTTCCGTTCGATGTTCTTCATCCTGCTAGGGATGGGGGTGGCGGTACTGGTCTTCAGTGCTGCGCAAGGGCAGCGCTGGGATGCGATACTGCTGCGGTGTGGCATGGCTGGACTCAATGCGGCAGTGTCACCGGTGGTGACATTCGGCATCCTGCTGCTCCTGGAGCGGGGGTTCAACGTGGTGACGGACATGCGGCTGCTGGAATACAGCTCGCTGGAGCATCCTCTCCTGCGCGAGCTGCAACACAAAGCCCCGGGGACCTACCAGCACACGCTCAATGTAGCTCGTCTGGCAGAACAAGCGGCGCGGGCTATTGGCGCACGGGCGCTCCTGGTACGGGTCGGTGCATACTTTCACGATATTGGCAAGCTTAGCAAGCCGGAGTATTTTGCCGAAAACCAGCTCGGGGTGGACAACAAGCACGACCGTCTGCCACCGAAGAAGAGCGCCGCCATCATTCGGGAGCATGTCACTGAGGGGATCGAGCTGGCGCGCTCGTACGGATTACCCCCGCAGATTGTGGACTTCATCCCGCAACATCACGGCACCATGCTCATCCGTGCTTTCTGGCAGAAGGCTCTCGAGCAAGCACGCCAGCAGGGGGGCAACCCACCGGCAGAGGCGGATTTCCGCTATCCTGGACCTAAGCCACAGACCAAAGAGGCGGCAATCCTGATGCTGGCCGATGCTGCTGAGGCACTCACGCATGTCCTTCCTCCGGAGCCTGAGCGGTTGGCAGCTGCCTTGGATGAGGTGATCCGAGAGCGGATCCTCGACGGGCAGTTCGATGAGTGCCCGCTGAGTTTTGCTGAGCTGCGCCGTATCCGCGGGGAGCTCCTTGAGGGGATGATTGGCATCCACCATCGGCGGGTTTCCTATGAGACCGCATCTCATGCAGCGGCATCGCCCCGAGTCCCGTGAGCCAGCCTGGGTCCGAGAGTTCGCTGCACATCTACGCTTCGAGCATGGGCTGGCGGAGAACACGCTGCGGGCATATCTGCACCATGTCCGCACTTACTCCAGCTTCTTGCAAGCGCTCGGGATAGAGCACCCAGCTGACGCGGCACTTCCCCATGTTGAAGCCTTCCTCCGACAGCTCCACGAGCTTGGGCTGGCTGCTTCCTCACAGGCGCAGTATGTGGCGGCTCTGCGAGCGCTCTATCGGTTTCTCACTCTTGTGGGGCAGACGACGGCAGACCCCACCGAATTGCTCGTGCTCCCCCGCCGTCAGCGTCCACTGCCCGAAGTTCTCAGCGTCGAGGAAGTCGAGCGGCTCCTGCAGCAACCAGATGTCAGCACTCCGCGTGGGATCCGAGATCGAGCCATTCTGGAGGTGCTCTACGGTTGTGGCGTACGGGTCTGCGAGCTGTGTCAGCTGCGGCTCGGAGACATCTTCGTGGAGGAGGGGTTGGTGCGCGTTCGGGGCAAGGGCGCCAAAGAGCGTCTGGTGCCAATCGGGGCGCATGCCCTTGAGTGGCTCATGCAGTACTGCCGGCGGGTCCGTCCCCTTCTGCTCCGGCGCCCGACGGATCGAGTGTTCCTGAATGCCCGCGGCGGAGCCCTTTCCCGGATGGCGGTCTGGAAGATCGTACAGGAAGCAGCCCGACGTGCGGGAATTGCACGGAGGGTCCATCCCCATACGCTGCGCCACAGCTTTGCCACCCATTTGCTGGAAGGGGGAGCAGACCTGCGCGCCGTACAGGAGATGCTCGGACACGCCAGTATTACGACCACGCAGATTTACACGCATCTGGACCGTTTCTATCTGCGGGAAGTACACCGCAGCTTCCATCCTCGAGGATGAAAGCCCATGCGCTGGATTCTCCTGCTGGGCTTCTGCAGTGCGGTGGGAGCACACGCAGCGCGGGTACAACTCGGGGTAGAGCGCTTTGTGGAGCTCTATCGGGATAGCCTGCGGGGGCGTAGCCTGGCGGTTTTGACTCACGCTGCAGCTCGGCTCCCCGATGGGCGCTTGAGTGTGGAACTCTTGCGCGAAAGCTTCCGCATTGCTGCTCTTTGGACCCCAGAACATGGGTTCTGGGGAACAGCCCCGGCTGGCGCACCTGTGCCCGATGACACTCTGATGGGGCTTCCTGTCTACTCGCTCTATGGACCGCGACGGCGCCCTTCGGAGGAGCTCTTCCGAGGGATAGACGCGGTGGTGGTGGACCTCCAGGACGTGGGGATACGCCCGTACACGTACGTGAGCACCCTGGCCTTGGTCATGGACGCTTGTGCCCAGCGGGGAGTTCCTGTCTACGTGCTCGACCGTCCAAATCCGCTGGGAGGGACGGTGGTAGAGGGAGCGGTGCTGGACACAGTGCTGCGCTCCTTCGTCGGGATGCTTCCCATTCCGTACCGGCATGGGTGTACGCTCGGGGAGCTTGCTGCAATGCTCAACGGGGAGGGATGGCTGTCGCGGTCAGGAGAGGGCGTGCTACACCGATGCTCGTTGACTGTGGTGCCCATGCGAGGGTGGCGGCGAGCTATGGTGTGGGAAGAAACAGGCTTGCCATGGTTTCCGCCCTCGCCCAACATCCCAAGCCCGACAGCAGCCCGGGCAGCAGTCATCACGGGAGCGCTTGGAGAAATGGGACTCTGGAGTGTCGGGATCAGTACTACAACGCCATTCCAGCTTCTGGGTGCCCCTGACTTCCCAGCGGAAACCCTTGCCGAGCGACTGCGGGGAGTGCTTCGAGCGCTCGGCGTGCGAGTCGGTGTTACCCAGTTCGTTCCACGTCATGGACGCTTTGCGCAGCAGCTCTGCCGAGGGATTTTCCTGGTGCCGGAGATGCGTCACGACGGGCGTCTGTTCGCTGCCTTCATTGAGGTGGCAGAGGCGCTCCGGCATCTGTTCCCGGCAATCTGCCGAGAGTTGTCCCCGGCGAGTCGGACAATGCTGGAGAGAGTTCTCGGACGGCGGGAGTTCGTCGAGTCGCTCTGTCGTGCCGGGGATCTCCAACCGTGGCTGACTGCAGGGGTAGAAGCCTTCCAGCTGCGGCGGGAGCGTTACCTGCTTTATCGGTAGAGCCGTCCGTAACCTGTAATTTTGCATGCTTTGAAGCCGTGTCCCAGCAGGGAGTGTGCCATGTCTTCGCCGAAGATGATGCTGGTCGAGGAGATGCTCAAAGCCGAAGGGGAAGAGCTTCGGCGGACAGCTGCCGGTGAGCAAGCACAGATCGAAGAGTTCGGTCCCGGCGACTTCGTCGATGTTGCCATTCGCGTGGTTGAAGGGGATAAAGAGCGGATTCAGCACTTCCAGGGCATCGTTATGTACAAGCGTGGGCAGGGACCGAGCACGACGTTCTGCGTGCGGAAGATTTCGCATGGGGTTGGGGTTGAGCGGATTTTCCCGCTGTATTCCCCCGTCATTGAGAGCGTCAGGGTGCTCCGTCGTGGACGGGTGCGGCGTGCACGGATTTACTTCATCCGCGAGATGTCCGAGAAGCGCATCCGGCAGAAGCTCCGCTACAGCTCCTGAAGTGGATGCTACAAGTTCTGCAACACCAGCGCACGGGGGAGATCCACCTTGTGGAAGTGCCGGTACCGGAGTGCTTCCCCGAGGGGGTTTTGGTACGCACGGCTTACTCGCTTATCAGCGCTGGTACCGAGCGTGCAAGTATTGCCACGGCGCGGGCATCGCTGCTGGGCAAAGCGTTCCGGCGCCCTGACCTGGTGCGTCAAGTATGGCAGACCTTCCGCCGTGAAGGTCTGCGGGCTACTGTGGAGAAAGTCCGGGCGCGGCTCGATGCGTACAAGGCGCTGGGCTACAGTGCTGCTGGGATCGTCGTTGAATCTCGGGTGCCGGAGTTCGCTCCAGGGGATCGGGTTGCCTGCGCTGGTGCAGGGTACGCCGTCCACGCCGAGTACATCGCCGTCCCGCGCCGTCTTGTTGCTCGGGTGCCGAATGAGGTGACGCTGGAGGCAGCCGCGTATACCACGCTGGGAGCAATTGCGCTGAATGGGGTGCGGCAAGCCGATGTGCGACTCGGAGAGAGCGTGCTCGTCATTGGCTTGGGGCTCCTCGGGCTGCTGACCGTCGAGCTGCTGCAGGCCGCTGGGTGTCGTGTGGCGGGGATGGATAGAGAGGAATCCACCTTCCGGCTGGCGCAACAGTTGGGCTGCGAGCGGGTACTTCTGAACACCTGGGAAGCAGTTGCCGACCTCCAGAAGTGGACAGGCAATGTCGGGGTAGACGCTGTCATCATCACTGCTGCTACCCCCAGCAACCAGCCTATTGAGCTGGCGATTGGAGCGGCGCGCAAGCGCGGGCGGATTGTCGTCGTCGGCGCCGTGGGGATGGATATCCCCCGACAGCCGTTCTACGAGAAAGAGCTCGAGCTGCGGATTGCAACGAGCTACGGACCTGGACGCTATGACCCTGAGTACGAAGAGCGGGGGCACGACTACCCACTTGCCTACGTCCGCTGGACCGAACAGCGCAATATGGAAGCCTTCCTCCAGCTGCTTGCCGCCGGGAGAGTGCGGACCGATGTGCTGACAACCCACCGCTTCCCTTTGGAGCAGGCAGCGGACGCATACGAGCTTCTCCGTCGCGGGCAGGAACGGGTCATTGGCATTGTGTTGGAATATCCCGGCGCAGAGAAACCGCCCCGTCGATCGGTGGTGTTGCAGACGCCTCGGCAGCGTTCCGGCGCAGTCCGGCTCGGGGTGATTGGAGCGGGCAGCTTTGCCCAAGCGTACCTCCTGCCAGCGCTGAAACAGGCGGGAGCGGAATTCATCGCACTGGCAAATGCAACCCCAGCCTCGGCACGAGCGGTCGGCGAGCGCTTTGGATTCTCCCTCGTTACTACGCAGGGCGGGGAGGTCATAGCCCATCCCGAGGTTGATGCCATTGTCTGTGCCAGCCGCCACGATTCGCATGCCGCCTATGTGCTGTGTGCTCTCCAGGCAGGCAAGCCGATTTTTGTGGAAAAGCCGCTCGCCATCACCCCGGAGGAGCTCCATCAGATCGACCAGGAGCTTGCCCGCCGTGGAGGGGCTCTCTTTGTGGGCTTCAATCGGCGCTTCAGCGCGGTGTTCCGAGACATCAAAGCGTTTTTCCACGGGCGCAGTACACCGATGGCGATCCTCTACCGAGTCAATGCAGGGGAACTTCCCCGCGACCACTGGCTCCGAGACCCCCGGCAGGGCGGACGCATCATCGGGGAAGCGTGCCATTTCATCGACTGCATGGTGTTTCTGACCGATTCGCTCCCTGTTGCCGTGACAGCAGCCTCGCTCCAATTGCCAGAGCCGGACGCAGGGGAAAGCATCAGTGCGATCCTCCGCTTCCAGGATGGCTCTGTGGGGACTCTGCTCTACCTGACAAATGGGGCTTCTGCGATGGGGAAGGAGTTCTGCGAGGTCTTCTGCCAGGGGCGTGTTGCCCGTATGGAGGACTTCCGCCGAGTGGAATTCCTGCACGGACGACACCGGAGCGTACGGCGATACGATGGCTCGAAGGGGCATCGGGAAGAGATGCAGCTTTTCCTGCAGGCGCTTCGCTCGGGCACGCCATTCCCAATACCGTACGAGCAGCTCCGAGCAGTGACGGCAACTACTTTTGCCATTGAAGAGGCACTCCGCCGGGGAACATGGGTGGATGTGGAAGAGATGCTCCAACCCCAATGGACACACCAGGAGGCGTCCGGCTTACCGTCCCCTTCGTGAATCTGGCAGCCCAGCACGAGGCACTGCACGAGGAGCTCGAGGAAGCGCTCCAGCGAGTTGTCCGCACACAGCAGTTTATTCTCGGTCCAGAGGTAGAAGCGCTCGAGCAGGAGTGTGCAGCGTACCTGCGCCTGCCCCATGCTGTTGCCGTCTCCAGCGGGACAGATGCGTTGCTCATGGCTTTGATGGCACTTGGGATTGGTCCGGGCGATGAGGTCATCGTCCCGACCTGGACTTTTTTCGCGACCGCAGGAGTTGTTGCACGGCTTGCTGCCCGCCCGGTCTTTGCTGATGTGGAACCGCTCGGCTTCGGATTGCGAGCCGAGGAAGTCGAGCGCCGACTAACACCCCGGACGCGGGCGGTTATCCTGGTGCACCTCTACGGGCAGATTGCCCCAGACTCTGAGCGCATTGCCGAGCTCTGCCAGCAGCGTGGCATTGCGCTCATCGAAGACGCTGCCCAAGCCTTTGGAGCACAGTACCGTGATGGCAGAGGAATTGGGCACTTCGGCATGTGCGCCTGCATTTCCTTCTATCCCACGAAGAACCTGGGCGCTTGGGGCGATGCGGGGATGGTAGTAACCCGCTACGATGAGCTTGCCCGGCAGCTCCGCCTGCTGCGCAATCACGGCATGGAACAGCGCTACCTTCACAAGCTCGTCGGCGGGAATTTCCGCATGGATGCTCTCCACGCAGCTGTTCTGCGAGTCAAGCTGCGGCATCTGCCGCAGTGGAATGCACGCCGCCGAGCACATGCCCAACACTACGCCGAGCTCTTTCGCTGCTATGGGCTGGCGCAGGCGCCCGGCACGGCGGAATTCGCACCGTCTGACCATGTCCTCTTGCCAGCGGAGCTCTACGCAGGGCAGACCGAGGTCCCGCATGTCTACCACCAATATGTCGTGCGAGTGCAGCACCGTGATGCGCTGCGGCGCTACCTGACCGACTGTGGGATTGGCACGGAGGTCTATTACCCCATCCCGCTCCATCGGCAGCCAGCGTTCGAGGGCTTAGCGTATCGGGAAGGAGATTTCCCCGTCGCTGAACGGTTGGCAGCAGAGGTTCTTGCCCTGCCGATCTATCCCGAACTGACGCCCGAGCAGCAAGAGGCGGTGGTGAGTTGTATTGCTGCCTTCTTCCGGACTCTGCGATGAGCCCGGTGCGAAGTGTCGCAGTTGCGCTGCCGGTTTCCGCGTTGCCGTCGCGCTTTGCCATCGGGGATTTGGGTCCGGCAGCGCATGCGTTTGTCCGTCAGCTGGCAGCTGCCGGCATCCGCTACTGGCAGATTCTGCCGTGGGGACCGACAACTCCGGGACTGGATAACTCGCCTTACAACGCTCTCTCGGCGTTTGCAGGGAACCCGCTCTGGATCAGTCCGGAGCTGCTCTTGCGGGAGGGTATCTGCGGACGAGCGGAGCTCGAGCGCCTACGCCCGTATACACCCCGGATTGACTACGAGCAGCTCATGGAGGAGCGCCAGGGGCTTTTGCAGGAGTGTTTTGAGCGGCTGCCGCGGAGGCATGTACTCTGGACAGAGTTCGAGAGCTTCTGTGAAGACCAGAGCGAATGGCTTGACGTTTGGGCGTGCTTTGCTTCCCTGCGGGAGATGCACCGTGGGATGCCGTGGAGCCAATGGGAGGCGCCGTATCGGCGCTACCATCCAGGGCTGCTCAGGGAGCTTCAGCGGCGCTGTGCGCGGCGGTTGCACTTCCACCGCTGGGTACAGTTCCTCTTCTTCCGTCAGCTGGAGTTGCTGCGGCAATGGTGTTGTGAGCATGGGGTGGAGCTCATCGGGGATATGCCGCTCTTTGTGGCCTACGACAGTGCGGAGGTCTGGGCATACCCGGAATACTTCCTGCTTGCCGACGATGGGTGTCCGGAATACCTCAGCGGGGCACCGCCCGATGTGTTCAATCCGGAAGGGCAGCTATGGGGGCATCCACTGTACCGCTGGGAGACCCATCGCAGGGAGCACTTCCGCTGGTGGTGTCAGCGGGTGGCGCATGTGATGCGCTTCGTACGCTGGCTCCGGCTGGACCATTTCCGGGGATACGCCGCTTGCTGGGCAGTTCCTCGGGGATCGGGCACTGCTGCCCGGGGCGTCTGGCTGCCATCGCCGGGGGAGGAGCTCCTACACGCGCTCCAGCGTCGGTGGATGCCACTGCCGTTCTTGCCGGAAGACCTCGGAACCATTACGCCAGAAGTTGAGTTGCTGCGCCAACGGTTTGAGCTCCCAACCATGCGGGTGTTGCTCTTTGCTTTCCCGCATCCGGAGCGGAGCCCTCATGCTCCGCACCGGTATAGCATGGACTGCGTCGCTTACACCAGTCTCCACGACACACCACCGGTACGGGGCTGGTTTACGCAACAGCCCGAGGAAGTCCGCCGCAGCGTTGCTCGGTATTGCGGGAGGAGAGTGCGCGAAGAGAATGTTTCCCGTGAATTCCTCCGCCTGGCGCTCCAATCGGCAGCGTGGCTGGTTGTAGTTGCGGCGCAAGACCTCTGTGCGCTGGGAGCAGAGGCACAGCTGAATCGCCCAGGGACGCTGCACGGCAATTGGCGCTGGCGTCTTCCCCCGGGCATGCCGCACATGAGACAGTGGTCTTCCCTGGCAGAACTCTCCACACTCTACGGACGGAGTGCGCTACCATGAGGTGGATGTCGTTCGTCAACACGGGCAGTCCTGCAGTGCGAGGAGCCATGTACATGCGACCGTGGAATGTCGAAGACGCTCTCGAGCTCTACAATGTGAGCGGCTGGGGGGCGGGGTACTTCAGCATCAACGAGCGCGGTCACGTGGTGGTGCGTCCCCGCAAGGACCGGGCAGCTGCTGTAGACCTCAAGGAACTCATGGATGAGCTGCTGCTCCGGGATATTACCCCACCGGTGCTGGTGCGCTTTCTGGATATTTTGGGAGACCGTATCGAAAAGCTCTGGAGCTGTTTCCAGCAGGCGGCAGCAGAGTACGGCTACCAGGGGCACTACTACAACGTGTATCCGATCAAGGTCAACCAGCAGCGACCGGTGGTGGAAGAAATCGTGCGTGCCGGGCGCAATTTTAACGTTGGCTTGGAAGCTGGCTCCAAGCCGGAGCTCCACGCTGTGCTCGGGATTATGGATAATCCGGAAGCCCTCATCATTTGCAACGGCTACAAGGACAGCGACTTCATCGAGCTTGCCCTGCTGGCGCAGAAAATGGGCAAGCAGGTCTTTCTCGTTGTAGAAAAGCTCAATGAGCTGCACCTCATTGCTGAGATTGCCGAGCGAGTCCGCGTCTGCCCAAACCTGGGGATTCGCATCAAGCTTGCCAGCTCTGGCAGTGGACGCTGGGAGGAATCAGCCGGAGACCAGAGCAAATTTGGGCTCAGCTCCAGTGAGCTATTGGAAGCACTCGACTTTGCCAGTGCCCGCAACCTTACCGCCAGTATCCGGCTTATCCACTTCCACCTCGGGAGCCAGATTACGAATATCCGGCGCATCAAGAACGCCCTGCGCGAAGCCGCACAGTTCTACGTTCAGCTTCGCCTCATGGGCTACCCCATCGAGTTTGTAGACGTCGGTGGAGGTCTAGGCGTTGACTACGACGGGACACGCTCTTCGGCACCGAGCAGCGCCAACTACTCAATCCAGGAGTACGCCAACGATGTCATTTCGGCGTTGGGCGAAGCAGCGGCGCGGCATGGTTTGCCGCACCCGCATGTCATCACAGAAGCCGGGCGGGCGTTGACCGCACACCATTCCGTGCTCATCTTCAACGTCTTGGAAGCGGCGGCTCTTCCCCAGTGGAACGATGCAGAACCGCTCCCCGAAGGGGAAGTCCATCCCCTGGTGCATGACCTCCACGAGTTGCTGCAGACGTTGTCTTCCCGCACGATGCTGGAGGCATGGCACGATGCCCAGCAGTATCGGGAGCAACTCCTGGAGCTATTCAACGTAGGCTTGGTGGACTTGCGTACGCGTGCACTCGGCGAGCGCCTCTTCTGGACGGTTGCCCGCCAGGTTTACCAGCTCAGTCAGGAGATGAAACACCCACCTGAGGAGCTGCGCTTCCTGCCGCGTATGCTGGCGGATAAGTACTTTGCCAATTTCTCGCTCTTCCAGTCCCTGCCAGATGCCTGGGCTGTGGATCAGCTCTTTCCCGTCATGCCGATCCATCGCCTTGCCGAGCGCCCGACGCGGATTGCGACACTCCAGGACATCACCTGCGATTCCGATGGGCATCTGGATCGTTTCGTCTGTGCCCGAAGCCTCTGTTCGTACCTCCCGGTCCACGAGCTGCGCCCGAATGAACCCTACTACCTCGGGGTTTTCCTGGTAGGCGCCTACCAGGAGATTCTGGGCGACCTCCACAATCTCTTTGGCGATACAAACACGGTGCACATCCGCGTGGACGAGGAAGGATTCCGCATCGAGCAAGTTGTCGATGGAGAGACAGTTGCCGATGTGCTCGGCTACGTGCAGTTCAACCCCAAACGCTTGGTGCGCACGATGGAGGCGTGGGTGAGCTCGGCAGTCAAAGAGGGGCGCATTTCCCTGCAGGAAGGACGGGAATTCTTGGCAATCTACCGGTCTGGGCTCTACGGCTACACGTACTTGGAATAATGCGCTGCTGGGGCATCTTCCTGCTCGGTCTGGGCTCTCTGGAGCTTTGTGCCCAGGAGCTTGTGACAGCTCATCACAGCTATACGCCCAACGGGGTTACAGCACTCCTCCACCGCGGATTCCGCTCCGCCGATGATGAGAGAGCTTGGGTCGTTGTCCTGGCACTCTCTCTGCCACTAGTGCAGCTACGCGATAGCCTCTGGCTTGTCGGCATTGCCAGCCATCTCCTGCAGGCGAACTCGCTCAACGACATTGGGTTCAATCCCCGTGGGGCACGGTGGGAGGAACAGCTCGTCCTCCTGTGGCAACGTTCCCGATGGAAATTCTACGGTGGGCTACTGCACTTCTGCAAGCACGAAATTGACAATGCCGACCCTCCTGATACTGACGAGCCTGTAGCTGGATACCAGCCGACAAAGCGTGTCCTGATTCTCCACGGACCCTTCGCAGGGGCGCAGTACCGCTCTGGCTGGGGCAGAGGATGGAGAGCCGTGCTGGAAGGGCGGGTGTACGGGTTCGTGATTGCCCAGGATTACCGCGTTCGGGGAACAGATGAGCTCCGGTGGCAGCGTCTGCGAGGATCTCTGGCTGTGCGCGCAAGCCTCGTCGCACATCTGGGACATTTGCGTAGTTTTGGGTCTGTAGCGTATCGGCTGGCGCTTTTCCAAGCGCCGGTAGTAGTGCGGCACGAATACCGTGGGGAGCTGGGCATCACGCTCGGTGCGCTCCCGATTGCGCTCTTCGGCTACGGAGAGCAGCTCTTCGATGACCTAGCACGCCCGTTCCCGCATCCCTCGCGGAGTTTTGGGTTCGGGCTCCGGTGGGTTGGCACTGAGTAAGCATCTGTTCCATAGCCTCCGAGGGCATCATGGGGTGGCGTAGCCTACTGCTGGGCATAGCGGTCTGGGGTGCCTCAATAGCTGGGGCATTCCCTCTGCGATGGACAGAGGGATTCGTCGAGAACCGTGGGCAGTGGGAGCTGCCGTGCCTGTACCTCTATGCCAAAGCTGGATTGACCGTTGGGGTTCTCCCCACAGCGCTTGTCTTCGATGCCTATGAGCAGTGGGTCGAATTCCTGCCAGATAGGTACGACAACCCAGGGCAGAGGCGTATCCACCGACGGGGGCACGTTGTCTGGCTGGAGTTCGAAGGGGCTATGCCGGCGCTGGGACGAATTCAGCTGGCAGAGCCGACAGTGCTCCACTTCATCCGCGGGCGCTCTGCTGAGAACTGGCACCACGATGTTCCTGTTGCCCGGATGGTGGAGCTGGTGGAGCTCTACCCTGGGGTTACCTTGCGGCTATGGGCAATGCCCGAGGGACCTCGGTACGACTTCGTTGTGCGTCCCGGTGCAGATCCTGCGCAACTGCGCGTGCGGCTGCGAGGGGCTGAGCGTGCCCTTGTTGCTCTCCAGGGCGATGAGCTCCGCCTATACGGGGCATACGGACCGGTTGTTGTCCACTCAGCCTTGCGGGCGTACCAGGAGATCGGGGAGCAGCGCGTGGAGATCCCCGTCCGCTTCGTGCTGGAAGCAGCTGGGGCGGGAGCATATCGCCTCCGCTTCGCACTGGAAGGCTACGACATGCGCTATCCTCTCGTCATTGACCCCATTGTGTATGCTACCTGCATTGGCACCGCCGCCGATGAGCGGGCACCGGCGCTCCAGCGCCTCTCCGATGGCTCGATTCTGACCGTTGTGCAGGCAGAAGAGCTCAGCTTCCGGATGACCCCGGGCGCCTACGATACGACTTACAATGGCTTGGCCGATGTCGTTGTGCTCAAGCTGGACCCGACACTGCGCCGGCTGCTGTTTGCTACCTACCTTGGGGGCAGTGGTTCAGATCTCCCAGCTGTCGTCGGGGTTGAGTCCAGCGGCGAGATTCTGGTGGGCGGCTCGACGAATTCCCCGGATTTTCCCGTGCGCAATCCTTACCAACAGCAATTGCGGGGCGGGATGGATCTGTTCGTGACACGGCTGACAGCGCAAGGCTCCCAGCTCCGCTGGTCTACGTACGTCGGGGGTAGTAGCGATGATATTGCCACCACGGGCTCGGTGCGCCGGGATGGGATCGTTGTCCTGGCAGGGCGGACGCAGTCCTCAGATTACCCGACAGTCTCCGGAGCCTATCAGCGGACGTATGCCGGTAACTGGGATGTCTTCCTAACAGCGGTCAGCAATACAGGCGCCTCGCTGAGTTTCTCCACTTTCCTGGGAGGCTCTGATAACGAGTCAGCCTGGTCTGTCTACACCGACCCCGAAGGCTACACGTACCTCTGTGGCGAGACCTCTTCGTCGAACTTCCCAAACTACCCTGTCCCTACGTTTCAAAACCCGGGCAATCGCCCCTACGACCGAGACTACAACGGTGGGACTCGGGATGCTTTCGTGGCGAAGTTCCGTCCGACGAGCGCGACACTGCAGTACTGCACGTTCCTTGGCGGGGATCAAGAGGACTACGCAACCGGGATTATTGCCCGGGACAATGGAGAGGTGTGGGTCGTTGGCGTTACGCGCTCCTCGAATTTCCCCGTCACAGCAGTACCGTACCAGAGGCAGTTGGCAGGTGGCGCGGATGGATTTCTGTGTCGCTTCACCAGCCAGGGCTTGGGGACAGGTGCTCTTCTCTATTCGAGCTTCCTTGGCGGCTCTGCCGATGATGAGCCGCGGGCTGTGGTGGAATTCAACAACGCTCCGATCGTAATTGGGTGGACCCGCTCGGCAAACTTTCCCGTCACTCCCGATGCGCATAGCTCGCGTCCGATCGGGGGGCAGGACATCTTCATCACGGTCTTCCCCGATCTGTTGCCGTACGAGCTCAGCTACAGCACTTTCCTGGGCTCGCCGCGGGATGAGCGTCCACTGGCTGCCGTTATGGATGCTCGGGGAGATTTCTACCTTGCTGGGGAGACGAACTCTGCTGAGCTGTGCCGCGCCGCTGAGGGCTTTCAGAACACCGCTGGTGGGGGCTGGGATGCCTTCGTGGTGAAGTTTGTGCGGGCAACTCTGACGCTCTTCTCCCCGCGGGGTGGGGAGCGTTTCTGCGCGGGAGCCGCTGTTACCGTTTCCTGGAACACCTCGAACACGCAGCCAGGGGACACGTTTCGCATCGAGATCAGCGCAAACCATCAGGAATGGACACCTATTGCAACCGTTGCAGGCACCACAACGTACATGTGGACGGTTCCCGCAACACAGCCTTCGGGGCGCTACTGGCTGCGTATCGTCCACGTTGCCTCAGGGCTTTCCGATGCGAGCGATTCCGCCTTCACCATTGCACAGCCTCCCAGCATTACACAGCAGCCACCGGATACGGTCCGCCTCTGCGTGGGAGACACCCTTGTGCTCCAGGTTTCTGCCTCGGGGGATTCGCTCACATACCAGTGGTATCGGGGTAATGCTCCCATTGCCGGCGCGCAGCAAGCAGTGCTGCGTCTCCCTATCACTGGTCTTGGGCAGGCGGGGCAGTATACGGTGCGGGTCCGCGGGAGCTGTCCTCCGGAGCTGAGCAGCCGGGCAACAACTGTCCTGGTCGAAGAACGCCCGCGCATTGCGCGTATGCCGGAGGATGTCAGCGTGGAGGCGGGACAACGGGCGTGTTTCTCAATCAGTGCTGAGGGGGGAACAAGCCGTCGGTATCAGTGGCTCAAAAACGGCGTCCCCATTCCCGGGGCGACAGACACAAACTTCTGCATCCTGGCGGCAACGGTAGCCGATACGGGGCTATATCAGTGTGTGGTCTGGAACCGCTGCGGAAGCGATACAAGTGCTCCTGGTCGGCTCCAGATTCGGGTGGGTGTTCGTTCAGAGGAGCTGACCCCGCTTCAATTACGATGGCTTCCCTCGCCGGAGGCACCACAGCGTGTGCAGATTGTGCTTCCGGAACCTTGGGCAGTACGCTCGGCACTCTACTCTGTGCTTGGGGTTCGGGTGGCTGAAGGAACGGTGGAGCTGTCTGTCGAGGGGCTTCCCAGCGGGGTCTACTGGTTGGTGGTCGAGAGTGGTCACTCTTCGCGGTGGGTCAGGGCAGTGGTGCTCCTCCGGTAGCGCTCCCAAATATCCTTGCCGGAGAAGGGATCTGGGAGGAGCTGGGAGAGGAACCAGAGAGCGGTGCGCCCTTGCCGTATGCCTTCGGCGAGGATGAGGAGCTGAGGGGTGAAGTCATGGAGTAATTGCCGGCACGCACCGCAAGGGGCAACAGGGGTATCGGTATCGGTCAGTAGGACCAGCAGGACGAAGTCTCGGCGTCCGTTCGCCACGGCTGCTCCCAGGGCTACGCGTTCGGCGCAGAGCGTCAGTCCGTAACTGCTACATTCCACGTTGCAACCGTGCCAGATTGTGCCATCGGTACAGAGCAGTGCTGCCCCGACGGGGAAGTGAGAGTACGGAGCCCAGGCGTGCTGGAGTGCCACCGACGCAGCGCGGCGTACCTCTTCCAGCTGAGCGAGGAAGGTGTCGTAGAAGTCACGATGAGCACTGCGCCAACGAGCGGCTTCCAGGCGGGCTTGAGTATCGGTCTCGGGGGCGTGGAGGGCATAGTATGCCCGCACAAGTGCCTGCCATCGGTGTTCGGCGAGAGCTTCGGGAGAACTCATCAGGAGGACGGTGCTGACGGGACGGTTTCGTGTTTTGCCTGTCCGTTCCAGGCAACGTTGAGCAGGCGGGCTGCCAGGGCATCGTTGAGGCGACGCACCGGAGTCCGATGGGGAGCAGAACGCAGGAGTTCCGGCTCTGTTTCTGCTTCCCGGGCGATGGAAAGCAGGGCATCGGCAAAAGCGTCCAGCGTCTGCTTGGTTTCTGTCTCCGTCGGCTCAATCAGCAGGGCTTCCGGGACGATGAGGGGGAAGTAGACCGTGGGCGCATGGAATCCATAGTCGAGCAAGCGCTTGGCGATATCCATCGTGCGCACGCCGAAGCGCTTGAAAGCAGCGGCGGAGACCACGAACTCGTGCATGGGCGTCTCTGGGTACGGCTGTTGGTAGACGTGCCGGATACGGCTCAGGAGGTAGTTCGCGTTGAGAATCGCATCGCGGCTGACGCGCTGGATGCCGTCCGCGCCCAGCATGCGGATGTACGCATACGCGCGGATGAACATCCCGACGTTGCCGAAGAAGCTGTGGACACGTCCAATGCTCTTCGGGGCGTCCCAGTCCAAGGCATAGCGCTCACCGCGGCGAACGATGCGCGGCACAGGCAGGTACGGGGCAAGGCGGTCGCTGACACAGACAGGACCTGCTCCGGGTCCTCCCCCACCGTGTGGGGTGGAGAAGGTCTTGTGCAGATTGACATGGAGGCAATCCACGCCCATATCGCCGGGGCGGACAAGCCCGATGAGGGCATTGAGATTTGCCCCGTCCATGTAGAGGAGGGCACCTGCCTGGTGAACGAGGCGCTCGATGGTGAGGATGTCCCGCTCGAAGATACCGAGTGTGTTCGGGTTAGTCAGCATGAGGGCGGCGACGTCATCGCCCAGGTGGCGTTCTAATTCACCCAGATCGATGCGTCCAGCGCTATTGGAGCGGATGGTGACTACTTCAAAGCCCACCATGGCTGCTGAAGCGGGATTAGTGCCGTGGGCAGAGTCGGGGATGAGAATTTTCCGTCGCTGAGCTTCTCCACGGTCGAGGTGATAGGCGCGGATCATCAAGATGCCGGTCAGTTCGCCGTGTGCGCCCGCTGCGGGCTGGAGCGAGACGGCAGCAAGCCCCGTGATGCTCTTGAGCGCCTCTGCCAGCTCGTCCATGAGCTGGAGCAGTCCCTGGACGGTCTCCTCCGGTTGCAGCGGGTGCGCGTGCCGGAAGCCTTCCAGGGCAGCGACGCGCTCGTTGAGCTTCGGGTTGTACTTCATCGTACAGGACCCCAGGGGATAGAAGCCCGTATCGACCGAATAGTTGAGCTGCGACAGGCGGACGTAGTGTCGCAGCAGTTCTGGTTCGCTCACCTCAGGGAGTAGTGCCGGCTGGTGTCGCAGGAGGTGTGCCGGGAGCAGTTCGTCCAGTGGCTGTTCAGGGACGTCCAGCGGGGGGAGCGAGAATGCTCGCCGTCCCGGTTGGCTCTTCTCAAAGATGAGGGGCTCCATCGTGGTCTGTGTCTGTGTTTACACGTTCCAGCTCCATCAAGGCTTTGCGGGCAGCGTGCTGCTCGGCCTCTTTCTTGCTGCGACCTCTCCCAACGCCGAGGCAGTGCTCGCCCACGTAGACACCGACGACGAACTCCTTGGCATGTGCTGGTCCACGTTCGGAGAGAACCCTGTACTGGGGGGGAGCTTCGCCGCGGGCTTGGAGGTACTCCAGCAGCAGGCTCTTGTAGTTGGTGTCTTGCAGGAGATGTTCCTCCTCGGCGATGGGAAGTAAGCGGTCCCGTACAAGAGCGCGGGCAGCCTCCAGACCGTGGTCAAGGTAGACAGCGGCAATGAGCGCTTCGAGGGCATCAGCCAGGGGAGCGTCGCTGCCACGTTCGATAGCATGGCGGGCGCTGGGGCTGGCAGTCAGCCAGCGTTCCAGAGTGAGTTTGCGGGCACAAATTGCCAAGGTCCGCCGATTGACTAGCCACGTTCGCATCTTGGTTAGCTCCCCCTCTGGAAGTTCGGGGTAGCGTTCGAAGAGGTACTCCGCTGTCAGGAAACCGAGGAGGGCATCGCCGAGGAATTCCAAGCGTTCGTTTGAGACAACTCCCGGGCGGGCAAACCGGTGCAGCGCCGAACGATGCAGCAGGGCTTGCTCATAGTACGGGGCTTTGCGGATAGGGAAACCGAGCCTCTGTTCCAGCTCCTGCTTGGATGCGCGCGAAAGCGTCCCTATTGGCGGGAAGAGCCGGGAGTGCACCTGCTCAATAGGGGAGCGCTCTTGCGGGCAGAGCCAGCGCCGGAGAGCATCGAGCGCTCTGTGTAGGCTACTCTTGAAATTCCGCAAAGCAGAGCGTAACATTATGGCCGCCGAAGCCAAAGGCGTTGCTGAGGGCGGCGCGGACACGCCGCTGCACAGGGGTATTGGGAACGTAGAAGAGATCGCACTCGGGGTCAGGGGTGCGGTAGTTGATCGTCGGCGGCAGCGTCTGGTGGGCGATTGCCAGCACGGTGGCGATGGCTTCCACCGCGCCGGCAGCTCCCAGCAGATGCCCAGTCATGGATTTCGTGGAGCTGACAGCGAGCCGATACGCATGCTCACCGAAGACGGTTTTGATTGCCAGCGTTTCGGTTTTATCGTTGTACGGTGTCGAGGTCCCGTGGGCGTTGATGTAGTCGATATCGGTTGGCTGCAGACCGGCATCTTCCAGCGCCCAGCGCATGGACAGGATTGCTCCTTCGCCATTCGGGATGGGCTGGGTGATGTGGTAGGCATCATCGCTGAGCCCGAAGCCCTTGAGCTCAGCGTAGATTTTCGGAGCATCGCGGCGAATGGCGTGATCGAGAGCTTCCAAGACCAAGATGCCGGCGCCTTCGCCCATGACGAAGCCGTCCCGCTCAGCATCGAAGGGGCGGCTGGCAGTCTGGGGCGAATCGTTCCGTGTAGAGAGAGCTTTCATTGCATTGAAGCCGGCAATACCCATCGGGCAGATGGCCGCTTCGCTGCCCCCGACGATGACTACATCAGCCAGCCCGCGCTCGATGAGCATCATGCCATCAGCAATGGCATGCGCGGAGGTCGCGCAGGCAGAGACCGTGCTGTAGTTCGGTCCTTTGAGCCCATAGCGGATGGCAATGAGCCCTGGGACAATGTCCACGATGAACATGGGGACGAAGTACGGCGAGATGCGGTCAGGCTTCCCGTTGCGCTCGAAGAGCCGCTGCTGTTGCTCGTGGTACGTCCACATCCCGCCTACGCCAGAACCAACCACGACCCCGACTCGGTAGGGATTGAGCCGGCTGAAATCCAGCCCGGCGTCTTCAACCGCCATGACGGTTGCAGACATGGCAAACTGCGCGAAGAGGTCCATCCGCTGGATGTCCTTGCGGCTCATGTGGAGGAGCGGGTCGTAGTTTTTGACCTCGCAGGCAAAGCGGGTGTCGAACTGCGAGGCGTCAAAGCGCGTGATAGGAGCAGCACCGCTGCGCCCTTCCATCATCGCGCGCCAGAATTCCTCAACGCTGTTCCCAATGGGAGTCACTGCTCCCATGCCCGTGACAACGACTCGGCGTCGATGCTGCTGTGCCATGCCCCGATAGGTTATCCGCCAGACCCACTACCCTGCTCGGCGAGTCGCTGTTCGATATAGCGGACTGCGTCTCCAACGGTCCGGATCTGCTCCGCGTCGGAGTCCTCGATGGTGAGGTTGAATTCCCGCTCGAACTCCATGATCAGCTCCACGATGTCGAGCGAGTCAGCCCCCAGGTCATGCATGAAGGATGCTTCGAGAGTGACCTGGGATTCTTCCACGCCGAGCTTCCGGACGATGATGTCGCGAACACGCTGTTCGACCGTCATTGTTGCGTATCCTCCACAACTTGATGGAACCACCGACTTCTTCCAGGTGGCGCGGCGGGCTCAGAGCGAGAGTCCGCCGTCCACCACGATTGTCTGCCCTGTGATGTACGATGCCTCTGGTGAGGCCAGGAATGCGACCACGGCAGCGATTTCCTCTGCCGAAGCAACACGCCCCAGTGGGATTGCCTGCCGGAGGGCATGCTGTTGCTGTTCGGGGAGCTGAGCCGTCATGGCTGTTTCCACGTAACCAGGCGCGACGCAGTTTACTAAAATATTGCGCGACGCCAATTCCCTTGCCAGAGCCCGGGTCAGCCCAATCAGACCAGCCTTCGCCGCCGCGTAGTTTGCTTGCCCCACATTGCCCATGATACCGACAACGGAGCCGATGTTGATGATCCGTCCGGAGCGGCGAGGCAACATCAGACGGACTGCTGCTCGTGTCCAGAGGAAGGCACCACGGAGGTTGGTATTCAGGACGCGATCCCACTGCTCGGTGCTCATCCGGACCAAGAGTTGGTCAGCGGTAATCCCGGCGTTGTTGACCAGGATATCCAGGCGCTGGCTTTCCTGCTGAATGTGGGCGCAGCAGCGTTCCGCATCCTCTTCCCGTGTCACATCAGCGGGTAGGAAGATCACGCAACGACCGTCGCGATTGAGTTCGTCTTCGATGTGTCGGGCGCGGTCTGCGCCGGTATGGTAGGTTGCGTAGACGAACGCTCCTTCGCGAACGAAGCGGCGCACAATCGCTTCGCCGATACCCCGACTTCCGCCGGTGACCAGCGCGACAAGCCCTTCAAGACGTCGGCTCATAGGATGAGTCTGCCCATATGCGTCGCACGTCTTCGGCAGTATCAATGCCCCGGATGCTGACTCCGGAAAGCGTTCGCTTGACAAGCCCCTGCAGGACTTTGCCCGGACCGACCTCGACGAATTCCCGGACTCCATCGGCATAGAGCCGCTGCAGCGTTTGTTTCCAGCGTACGGGCGAAGTCAGTTGAGCAATCAGGGCGTGTCGCAGCTGGTCTGGTTCCTGAAGAGGCTCGGCCGAGACGTTGCAGTAGATTGGGATCCTCGCACGCTGGAAGGGAGTTTGCTGAATGGCTTCTGCCAGGCGCTCCCGAGCAGGCTCCATCAGCGGGGAGTGGAAAGCTCCGCTGACAGGCAACTCCAGGACTTTGAGTGCCCCAGCGGCGCGGAGGCGTTCGGCGGCTATGCGAACCAACTCGGCAGAGCCGGAGATGACAAGTTGTCCGGGAGCATTGTAGTTGGCAGCCACAACAATCCCATTGCTCTGGGAGAGCTCAGCGCAGAGCGCCTCGACACGCTCGTCCTCCAAACCGATGACTGCAGCCATCATACCTGGGGAGTGCGAGCCTGCGTCAGCCATGAGCTGCCCACGGAGCCGGACCAGGCGTACAGCATCCTCGAAGGAGAGAACGCCGGCGGCATAGAAGGCTGCATACTCTCCCACCGAGTGTCCGGCAACAGCATCGGCGGGAAGGACATCTCGGAGGAGCTCAACGAGGATGGCTTCGTGTACGAAGAGCGCAGGCTGTGTGTACTGCGTCTGCCGGAGCTGCTCGTCCGGTCCGTTGAAGCAGAGGGTGCCGAGCGGAAAGCCCAGCAGAGACTCTGCGCGCTCGAGCAGCTCCCGGGCGCTCGGGAATGCCTCGACGAGGTCCCGAATCATGCCCACGTACTGAGAGCCCTGCCCAGGAAAGAGCCACGCCCGCATCGCTAGTCCGGCTTCGGGAGACTCCAACGCAGGTAGACAGCCCCCCAGGTATAGCCAGCGCCAAAGCTAACCAGGATAAGCCGATCGCCGTAATCGAGTTTCCCTGCCTGGTACCACTCCGAGAGGCACAAGGGGATCGTAGCGGCGGTGGTGTTGCCGTATCGGTCAATATTGACCATGACCTTGTCCATGCTCAGTCCCATACGTTCAGCCGTTGCTGTAATGATGCGCAGATTCGCCTGATGGGGCACGAGCCAAGCGATGTCTTCGGCACGCAGCCCATTGCGCTCCATGATCTGCAGGGTTACTTCCGCCATGCGAATGACAGCTTCTTTGAAGACCGTGCGCCCTTCCTGGAAGACGTAGTGCTCTTTGTTCTGGACCGTCTCCAGCGAGGGCGGCTTTGCGCTTCCGCCGGCAGGCATGTAGAGGTATTGCCCACCCTCGCCATTCATGTAGAGAACCGCATCCAGCACGCCGACATCAGGATTGTCGGACGGCTCCAGTAAGACAACTCCCCCGCCGTCACCGAAGAGCACAGCGGTTGCGCGGTCGTCAAAGTTGACAATAGAGCTCATCTTATCGGCGCCGCAGAGCAGCAGTCGGCGGGAGAATCCAGCCTCGACCAGCTTTGCCGCTACCACCAGGGCGTAGATGAAGCCCGAACAGGCTGCCGAGAGGTCAAAGCCCCATGCCCGAGTTGCACCGAGTTTGCGCTGGACCACAGCAGCGGTGCTGGGGAAGAAGTAGTCGGGCGTGACCGTAGCAACGATGATGCAATCGATGTCTTCTGCCGAGATGCCCCGGCGTTCCAAGCATTGACGGGCGGCAGGGATGATCAGATCGGATGTTGCCCCGTTGCAGGCAAATCGGCGTTCCCGGATACCGGTTCGCTCCACGATCCAGGCGTCACTGGTGTCCAGGTACTGCTCGAAGTAGCTGTTGGGGTAAACGGTTTCGGGCACATAGTGTCCAACCGAAGTGATCGCTGCGCGCGGCATGGGAATCCTCCAGCTTTAGGCACTGATGGGGTTGACCTGGAGGGCGGCTTCCAGGCGCTGGACCAGAGCGCGCTGGATGGCTTCGTGCGCTCGCAAGAGCATGTTGCGGATTGCAACAGGGCTTGAGCGTCCGTGTCCGACAATGACAACTCCTCGGACGCCCAGCAGGGGGACCCCGCCGTAACTCTGGTAGTCAAATTCTCGCAGTAGACGCCGCAGCGTTGGGCGGAAGAACCACAAGAACACGCGTCGCCATAGGTCCCGACTTGCCAGCGAGCGGAGCCGTGCTCGCCACGCAGCGGCAAGACTTTCCCCGAACTTCAGCAGAATGTTGCCCACGAAGCCGTCGCAGACAACTACATCGGCAGCCCCGCGCAGGATATCCCGCCCCTCAACATTGCCGATGAAGTTCGGGCAGTGACTCTTCAGGAGTCGGTAGGCTTCACGAAGCGTGCTCGTGCCCTTGCTTTCCTCCTCGCCGATATTGAGCAGCGCAACCCGCGGGCGCTCAATGCCGAGCAGCTCCCGGGCGTAGACACTGCCCATGAGGGCAAATTCATAGAAGTGGCGGGGTTTGCAGTCTACGTTTGCGCCGACATCCAGCAGGATAGATGGATGATGCCGCTCCGTGGGGACCAGTGTCCCGATGGTCGGACGAGAGACGCCGGAAACCTTTCCCAGAAGTAGCGTGGCAGCAGTTACCACAGCACCGGTGTTTCCTGTGGAGACAACGGCGTCCACCTCGCCGCGGGCATGCAGCTCGATACTGAAGACAAGGGAAGAGTTGCGCTTATGCCGGACGGCGCTGGTCGGGTCATCCTCCATCGTGATGACCTCTTCAGCATGCAGAAGCGGCAAGCGGTCGAGGCTCACATGGAAGCGCTGAGCAACCTCGCGGACGCGCTCCCGATGCCCGACTAAGAGGATTTCCACACCGTGACGACGCAGTTCTGCCAGAGCTTGGACGGCGCCGAGCAGTTCATGAGCCGGGGCGAAATCCCCGCCCATCACATCGAGAGCGATTCGAAGCGGGCGTGTGGGCATCACAGCGCGAGCACTTTCCGACCTCGATAGAACCCGCAGGAAGGGCAAGCTCGGTGGGGCTCTTTGGCTTCTCCACACTGAGGGCAGCTTTCCACGGTCAGCTGGGGATGTTTGTAATGTGTCCGGCGTTTGTCTCGCCGTGAGCGGGAATGGCGGCGTTTCGGGTTCGGCATCGCTCGATTTACTCCGGTTTGTTCAACAAATGGCGCAGCGGAGCCCAGCGTTCATCCTCCACTGCCGGGGGTGCTGCGTACTGCGGGTAGAGCTGCTCGAAGGGAATATCCCGGTATGCCGGAGCAATGCGCTTCATCGGCAGGTGAACCGCTAGCTCTTGCCGTACCTCTTCGGCAAGGTCAATGTGCGTGTCGTCTTCGCGAATGACCTGCAGCTCGTAGGTGCGGTCACGCTGCTCTCCCTGCCGCAAGAGGTAGAGGTCTGTATCGGCAAGGTAGGCAACTTCGATTTCGGCTTCGACCCATTCGGTGTACTCCTCCAATGTGCGGTCGCAGATGAGATGTGCCTGGCAGCGGGCAACACCGACGAACGTGTAGCGGCGTCCGACCTTTTCCAGTGTCCCCGTCAACGTTATCTCACCGAAGAACTCCGGTGCCATATCAGCGATACTCTCTGCTGGGGCGGTCAGGAAAATCTCGTAGTGACCGTCACGGAGCCCCTGAATGCGGATAGAAAGCGCGGATGCCATGGTCGGGCAGCTGCGGTTCGCTACTCGGACTGCAAATATACGGAGCTGGCAAGCCCTTCTAAGGCGCGCTGGCATACGAGCTGCAAGAGCTTTGGTAATTTTGTTCGCCATAGCCTCGGGGGAAGATTGTGGTGTGTGCGTGCCGATACCTCTCTGTCCTGGCTGGCATCCTTGGGTGCTGTCCCGCTGTGCTGGCGGAGTCGACAATCGTGGTGCCGGACACAGCCCTCTGGCAGGGGCAACGGGCAATACTCCCGGTCTGGAGCCAGCTGCACCTTGTGGAGAACTCCGCCCCGTTGAAGCTCGTGCTCCTCTACAGCGCTCACCGATTGCGCATGCTGAGAGCTTTCCCTGATTCACTGTCGGGCTTCTGCTCTACGCTGAGCTTCCACGATACGCTGCTCTCTGGCGATACGGGGCGACTGGAGCTGATCTGCACGCCCTCTGTTGAGATCGGAGAGTACCGCGGGGTCTTTGCCTGGTTGGAGCTTGAAGTGCTGGCAGGGCGGGATACGCTTGCCTGGATTTCTCCTCTGGAGCTCCTCGGCAATGGGACTCCGCTCTCGGTCAGCGGACGCGGGGGACGCATCCGCATTCTGGGGGGACCTCCTGTGGAGCCGGTGGGAATGGAAGGGGTGTGGGTGGGGGCTGCAAATCCCTTTCGGGAGGAGCTTGTCCTTCGCTATAGTGTTGCTCGCTCGGGGCGGGTTGCGTTCCGGATCTTTTCTCTTTCGGGCAAGGAAATCCCAGTGGAGCCCTCCGCCGTTGAAGTCCCGCGGATGGGGACCTACACGCTGCGCTTCCGTTTCCCGCCCTGGGAAGTTGCCAGCGGCGGCTATGTCGTGCAGATGGTAACGGAGTCCGGCGGCGTCTACCTCCTTCCGGTGATGTGTGTGAAATGAGCCTGCATGCGTTGCGCGCTTTCCGTGCTCTCCTGGTGGGCGTGCTCGTAGGGGGTCTTGCCCCGAGCCTTCGAGCAGAGATCAGCTCGGAGGGACGGGAATTCTGGCTCTGCTTCCAGCGTAACCACGAGGAGAGTGGGAACGAGGTCCTCACGCTCATGCTCTTCCTGACCAGCCGATGGGAGGCACTGGTTCGCGTGACGATCCCCGGGCTTGGGTTCGACACGCTGCTTCAGCTGCCTGCACGGACGGTGGTGCCTCTTGCTATCCCGCCAGCTGCGGAACTGCGCAGCTCGGATCAGGTGGAGGTCAGAGCCGTCCATATCCAGGCAGATACCCCGGTAGCTGTCTACGCCCTGAACCGTCGTCGGCAGAGCACGGATACCTACATGGCGCTTCCCTTGACGGCATTGGGAACGGAATACCGCGCGGTGTGCTATCCGCGGCTTTCGGCTGCTTTCGTGCCGCAGATCGCTATCGTTGGGACAGCTGATAGCACCGAAGTTATACTCTCTCCGCCTGAGCCCTTTGTGCAGAGAGCTAAGGAGTTGGGAACTCGGGTCAACGAGGAGTTTCTAAGCCCCCGGCGTATTGTGCTCAATCGCGGTGAGGTCTATCAGGTTTGGGGACCTTCCTCCGGGGAGCCGGCGGATCTTACCGGGCTGCATATTCGAGCCTCACGCCCGGTGGCGGTCTTCAGCGGGCATGTCTGCGCCTATGTGCCGCTTACCGTTCCGGCGTGCAACCATTTGGTCGAGCAACTCCCGCCGGTGCAGAGTTGGGGACGCCATTACTACGTGGGCAAATTGCGGTGGCGCTCGCGCTATGTCGTCCGTGTAGTGGCGCACTATCCAAACACGCAAGTTTTCATCAACGACCGCCCAATACTCCGCCTCGGTGCCGGCGAGTTTTGGGAGCAGACCTTCACCGAGAACGTGCAAATCACGGCAGACAAGCCCATCTTGCTGGCGCAGTTTTCTGAGGGCTACCAGAACGGGGATTCTGTTGGCGATCCGATGATGCTGCTCTTGACCCCGAGCCAGCAGTTCCTGCCGTCATATCGCTTTGCCACTCCCGTTCAGGGCGAATGGCGCCATTTCCTCAACCTCGTAGTACCGCTTTCGGCAGTTAGCTCTCTGCGATTCGATGGAGCGCCGATTCGGGCGAATTTCGAGCCGGTCGGGAAAAGCTCCTATGCCATTGCCCAGATTGAAATCCCGTACGGTTCCCATGTGGTAGAAGCAGATGAACCATTTGGCTTGTACGCGTATGGCTTCGGCTATGGCGCGGATTCCTACGATGCGTATGGGAATCCTGTCGGGCAAGCCTTCCGCGCGGTGGAGCAACAGCAAGATGTCTTGCCGCCGATTGCGGAGATTTCCCAGCAGCGGGATCGAGTTGAGGTAGTCATGCGCGACGATCGTCCGTTGGACCGTGGCTTGTCCGAGGTTCGGATTCTCCGCAGTGAAAACTTGCAGGGCAGGCTCCCGCTGATTACACCGGGGATGTTGCGGGCGGAGGCATCCTTTGCACCAGTCAATCCCAAGAGTTCCGGCTATGCGGTGCTGGCGCTCACCGATGTGGCGGGTAATCGGTCGGTGGTCACGCTCTGCTATACGTATGATCTGCGGGAAGAGAGCTTCCTGTTTGTGCTCTGTGACGGAGAGTATCCAGAGTGTGTGCCTGCGGTTCGGCTGTGGTTTGCAGGTGGGTACCTCCAGCTTGCCAATGTACACCACCGTGCGGCGGTACCGCGGGCGGGAAATCTCCCGCCGATGGACGGGGTTTTCCGTGATGCGACTGGATGGGCAGGTATTGGTGGAGTTTTGGCTGGGATACGGCTTTCGCCGGACTGGGGGCTAGCGGCTCGGGTGAGCCTGGAACTATACGGAGGCACGCTGGCAGCGCCAGATACTGTGCTGCGGCGAGTGCGCCAGTCCGATGGGAGTGTGACGAATTTCCAGGAAGAACGCCTGTTGACCTTGAAGGCGCCGTATCTCGGGGTTGGAATCAGCGCTCTGTGGTTTGGTCTCGGGAGACTCTATCTTCAGGGAGAGCTTGTCCTCCACGTTCGGCTCGGGAGTGCCATTACGCTGCAGCGGCGCATTCTCCAGCCGCCTGGGTATGTGTACAGCCAAACGCAGACACCGGAGTTTGAGGAGTCTGTGGGCACCTTTTCCGGGTTGCGTGCCTTCTATGGCAGTGCGGCGCTCGGCGCAGGGCTCTCCTATCCTCTCACCACGAGCTGGTCATTCCTGGTCGAGGCGTTTTACCGGCTGGGGCTATCGGATTTGGTTACTGTTGGGCGCTGGCGGCTCAACCAGCTGGGCATGCGCCTTGGGGTGCTCTATCGCTGGTGGCGCTAGCCGGCACCTTCAGCGGTTTCTTCCGCCGATACCTTGGGAGCTACCACGGTGACGATCACAGTATCCGGGTGTTCCAGGATGCGGAAGGTGGGGAAGGAGAGGTCCCGGACGTGGAGCGATTGCCCAATCTCAAGCCCCGAGATGTCAATGGGAATGTGTTCGGGGAGATCTTTGGGAAGGCATTCAATGCGCAGAGCATGGATGAAGTGCTCCAGAATCCCCCCTTTGGTGACCCCAACGGGGGTTCCTGTCAGGACAACGGGGACCTCGACCTCCACCGGGCGGTTAGCTGTCACCAGCTGGAGGTCGAAGTGGATGGGAACATCGGTCACGGGGTCGAAGGCGGTATCTTTGAGGACGCACTCATAGGTCTGTGCCTCGCCTTCGATGGAGAGCCGGATAACGTGGGTCCCCCGGGAGGTGAGAACAGCACGTAGTCCGTGGAGCCGTGCAGCAATCGGGATAGGAGTGATACCGCTGCCGTAGAGGATTCCGGGGACAAACCCTTGGCGACGGAGCGCGCGTGCTGCCGCACGCCCGCTGGGACGCCGTTGAACGGTCAGGCTGAGGGTTTCTGCCATCGCTGCCTCGGGAGATTATCGCACAATTTCAAACAGAGAGCTGATAGAGGTGTTTTCGTGCGTCCGCACGATTGCTTCGGCAAACAGATGGGCAACAGAGATGACCCGCAACTTCGGGGAAGGACGCCGAAGCGGGATCGTGTCTGTGACATAGATATGGGAGATAGCGCTGCACTGCTCGATGCGCTCGATGGCGTTACCGGAGAGCACCGGATGGGTGCAGGCACCGATGACCTGGCGGGCACCGGCACGCTTGAGCGCTTCGGCACACTGGACGAAAGTGCCACCGGTGTCAATGATGTCGTCGACGATGACGGCGTTTTTACCAGCGACGTCGCCGATGACTGTGAGGACTTCGGCGACGTTGTGTGTCGGGCGTCGCTTGTCAACGAGCACCAAGTCCGCGTCGAGTCGTTTGGCGTACGAGCGAGCAAGGCGGGCACTGCCTACGTCTGGGGCGACGACAGCCACATTGTCCAAGTGCTCCTCCCAGAGGGCTTTGATGAGCATGGTGGAGGCGTAGAGGTGGTCCAGCGGGATATCGAAGAAGCCTTGGATTTGCGGCGAATGCAGGTCCATAGTGATGACGCGGTCTGCACCTGCTCCCGCAATGAGGTTCGCGACAAGCTTTGCTGTGATGGAGACTCGGGGCTGGTCTTTGCGGTCTTGCCGGGCGTAACCGAAGTAGGGGATAACAGCTGTGATTCGGCGCGCCGAGGCACGCCGTGCGGCATCAATCAGGATGAGGAGCTCCAGCAGATTGTCCGCCGGGGCGAAGGTGGACTGGATAATGAAGAGGTCCACGCCCCGGATGTTCTCCTCATACTTGACCCAGATTTCGCCATCGCTGAAGTTGCGAATAGTAACCTGTGCCAGCGGTCGCCCCAGAGCCTCCGCAATTCGCTCTGCGAGAGCAGGGTTTGAGCGCCCTGCGACGATTTTGAGCTCTTCCATGGACTCTTCGAGGCTCCCCACAGCATGCTGGGGCGGTAGGATTCGAACCTACGCATGGCGGCTCCAAAGGCCGCTGCCTTACCGCTTGGCGACGCCCCAATGAGGCGTACAAAATTACAGCTTTCCCCCTCCTGCAGGGGGCAAGAGGTATCTGCGGTGGCAAAGCCTCGCTGTCTCCCGGAGGCTCTGTATTTTCGCGTGCCTTTGAGCAGCACCGTTGACCTCCGCAGGCAGCGGTGCTGTTTGTCATATTGGGCAGTGTTGCCCATGCGCTAGCGGCTGGCAGGTTGAGACTTGACGTTGGGATGTCACAAGCTGTTCCACGCTCGTGGACTGTCTTCCGGCGTCCCACTCCCCTTCACCTGCCAGGGCTGCGGTTGTGCTGGCTACTTCAGCACAATGATATGCTCTGCTCCCGGGTATGGAGCAGGGGGTGCAACAGCATGGAGGGGTAGCGATGCAGGCACTCGGAAGACAGGTGCTCATCGAGCTCTACCAGTGCGATCCCGAAGTGCTCAATTCTGAGCAGCGCATTCGGGAGATTCTGGTAGAGGCAACGCGCCGCTCGGGCGCCACGATTGTCTCCGACACCTTCCATACCTTCAGTCCTCACGGGGTCAGCGGAGTGGTGGTCATTGCCGAATCGCACGTCTCCATCCACACGTGGCCTGAGTACGGCTATGCCGCTGTTGATGTCTTCACGTGTGGGGAGCGCATCGATCCGTGGATTATCGCGGACTACCTCCGCCGGGAACTCCGGGCGCAGAGCAGCTCCTCGATGGAGCTCAAGCGGGGGCTCTTCCGCGAGCCTGTGCGGCATAAACCGCTCCCGACCGAGGAGCCTGCTCTGCCATAAGGGGTCTTCCCCGGCTCTGGACATGTCCCATCAACGACGGGAATCCCGTGGGCGGAGAGTTCCGCTACGCTGAGTACTATACCGCGCACGCTGGCTTTACGACAGATATCGAGAACATCCTCTGTGACCGCCGCAGCTCTTACCAGCGGATTACTGTCGTGGAATCCCGTGCCGTCGGGCGCATGCTCCTGCTGGATGGTGCGGTGATGGTCACAGAGTGGGACGAGTTCATCTACCACGAAATGCTTGTCCATCCTGCTCTATTCCTCCTGCCGCAGCCGCGGCGTGTGCTGGTCATTGGCGGAGGAGATGGAGGCACAGTCCGGGAAATCCTGCGTCACCCTTCGCTGGAACATGTTGACCTGGTGGAGATCGATGCCGAGGTGGTTGCTGTTGCCCGGGAATTTTTCCCGGCACTCAGTGCAGCACTGATGGACCCTCGGGTGTGCATCTACTACCGAGATGGTGCGCAGTTCGTAGCGCAGGCACCCGATGCGAGCTACGATGCGATCTTCGTAGATTCAACGGATCCCGTCGGAATCGCTGGCGGACTTTTCGACGAAGCCTTCTACCGGCACTGCTGCCGCATCGTGACAGCGGAGGGAGTCTTGGCGCTCCAGTCTGAATCCCCCCTGCATCCGGTCTATCGGGAGACATTGCCCCGGGTTCATCGCCTACTGCGCCCGCTTTTTGCGCATGTTGCCTCGTATCTGGCGCCGATCCCGACCTATCCAACGGGGCTGTGGTCCTTCACGCTCGCCTCGAAGCGGTGGGACCCCGTTGACGATTTCGTCCCGGAGGATGCCTGGCAGCGGTATCGGAATCTTCAAGGCACGCTCCACTACTACGACCCCGGACTCCATCGGGCTGTTTTCGCTTTACCCGTCTTTGTCCAGCGCCTATTAGCGTCAGGCTCTCCCTCGGAGGGCTCCTCGGACCAGCTCTTGTAGGCGGTCTACCACACGGTGGATATCGAACTGGGAGCGCGCAAGCAGATACGCACGCTGACCAGCTTCGCGCCGACCAGCAGGGTCGGAGAGCCATTGCTCTACAGCGGCGGCAAGAGCGGCTTCGTCTTCAGCAACCTCCCCGATGCGGTGTGTGCGGATGAGTTCATCGGGATCATTCCGTAAACTGAGAGTGGGTACCCCGTGGAGACATGCCTGGATGACTGTGTTGGGGATTCCTTCGAATTCGAATTCGGAGGTCAGCACAAAGAGCGAGGCACGGGCGAAGAGTGCTGCCGTATCTCGGAAAGAGACCGGACCGAAGTAAGAGAAATTCGCCAGCTGGCGTGCCGCATGCTCAACAGTTGCCCGAAGCGTTCCGTTCGGGGCAGCCCCTGCCATCAGAAAGTGGGCGTTGCAGTGCTGAAGCCGGTGTGCTATGCGGACGAAGACCAGCGGCTGTTTCATCGGTGTGAGATTTGCTAACCAGAGCACTACGGGGGGAAGCTCTGTGCGTTCGGGAGGGGGCGGAGGCAGAGGATGCCCCGAGCCGAGAAGCTGCGGCTCTTTCCCAAGGACGGCACGGAGGGTTTCTCGCTGGTAGCGGGTCTGGGCAAGGACTAATCCAGCTGAGCGTATTGCCCGTTGGATGGCGAAATCTGCCGCGGCGGCTTCCAGGAGCCGTGCCGGCAGTAACCACCAGGGAGAGCGGCGGTATCGCAGTCGTTTGCGCACGAACTTCCAGCGGCGGGCGCTATTGTCGGCGTTACTGCACCAGACAAAAAGCGCATCGTGCCGGCGGCTATATCGGGCTGCCAGTACACTTTCGGGTAACTTCCCTCGCTGGTAGAGCACATCCGGGGCAAATGCTCGCAGGATGTCTTCGGCTCGGCGCATCCAGCGTGGGTGAAACCAGCCTCGGAGACCCCTGCCGCAAGCAGGCAGCGAGATCAGCGTGAGCTTTCCCTCCGTCCGTTCCCACGCTGTTGGATGCCCAGACAAGAGAACCAGAACATCCTCCCCACGTCGGGCCAGCTCTTGAGCAATGTAGTAAACTTGCACGTTCGACCCTGAGACAACCACGGTGGGGTCATCTACCCATACTTGTGCCAGCAAAGCCCACCGCATGGAGCCTACACGTATCCGTAGAAACGACAGATCGTCAAGGCAACCTGCTCGATTTCTTCCTCTGTAAGCTCCGGATACATCGGCAGCGCTAAGACCTGCCGGGCTGCCCGTTCGGCTTCAGGGAAATCGCCTTCCCGGTAGCCTAAGTGTGCGTATGCAGGCTGGAGGTGAGCCGGGAGAGGGTAGTACACATTGGCCTGGATGCCGTTTGCTTCAAGGTAGCGCCAGAGCTCGTCGCGCCGTTCCGCGCGGACAACGTAGAGATGCCAGTTCGGGCAGTGTCCGGGGCGAACGGTTGGATGGTGAATCTCAGGGATGGTCAGAGAACGCCGGTAGAGCTGTGCCAGCTGTTGCCGGCGTTGGTTCCAGCGCTCCAGGTAGGAGAGTTTGACTCGCAGGAAGGCTGCCTGGAGCTCGTCGAGACGGCTGTTATAGCCCGGAAGCACGCTCCGGTAAGGAGATACCTGCCCATAGTTGCGCAGGAGGCGAAGGCGGTGAGCGAGTTCTTCCTCGTCGGTGACAACGGCACCGGCATCGCCGTATGCTCCGAGATTCTTCGTGGGGTAGAAGCTGAAGCAGCCGATGGTTCCGAACGTCCCTGCAGGTCTGCCGTGGTAGAGACTCCCGTGGGCTTGGGCTGCATCCTCGATGACGGGAATGCCTGCCGAGCGGGCAATTGCCAGAATCGGTTCCATCTCGGCGCAGTGTCCAAAGAGATGGACCGGCACAAGTGCTCGCGTGCGCGCAGAGATCGCTCTCGGCAGCAGTTCGGGATTGAGCGTGTAGGTGTCGGGCTCGATATCCACGAAAACTGGACGCGCCCCAACCATAGCGATTGCCGCAATGGTTGGGATTGCCGTAAATGGCGTGGTGATCACTTCGTCACCGGGACGCACGCCTACGGCAAGCAGCGCCAGTGCTAGGGCTTCTGTGCCTGAGGCTACCCCGTAGGCGAAGCGCCGACCAAGCCAGCGGGCAAATTCCTGCTCGAAGGCTTCCAGTTGCGGTCCAAGGATATACACCCCGCTGCGTAGAACTTCCTCAGCTGCGCGGAGCAGCTCCGGGAGCAGCTCCTCGGTCTGACGCCGCAGGTTACACCGTTCGACCTTCCAGGCGACCATCGAGGTGATCTTGGATCCAACCAACTCGGCGCAAGAGCCGGTGGAGACGCGGCTCCAGCCAGAGCACCCCGAGGGTGCAGAGTGCTCCGGCAAGGAGGTCAACGACGTAGTGGTAGCGGAGGTAGACGGTTGCCACGATGAGGCTCATTCCTGCTACTGCCAGTAGCCAGCGTGTTCGAGAACGGAAGCGGAATGCTAGGAGCAGGTTGAGCAGGGTCATCATGGTGTGCCCGCTCGGCATGCAATCTCGGTGGACGTGCTTTTCTGGATCCGGAGCACCGGGAGGAATGCCGCCTCCCGCGTTGATATATGCCCGCCATCGTGGGGTAAGCCACAGTCCGGGCAGCTCCTGATCTAGCTGGCGGAAGTCGTGCAGGGTAAAGCGTGGTCCAATTGCCGGAAGAACAAAGTAGCACAGGTACGACACGTAGAAGCCGAACGCCATCAGGCGAGCCAGCTCAGCAGCGTCGTGGAAGCGCCGCCGCCAGAGAAGTTCTGCCCCGTGAATCAGCGGCAGGAAGTAGAAGAGCATGTAGGCAGTCTGAAGGTACTCGGTCAGCAGTGGGTGGGCGAAGCGAGCAAGCCAGTGTGTCGGATGTGTCCCAAAGAGTGCAAGGTCCCAGGCGATCAGCAGCTCGTCATAGAGTCGTGGGTTGACTGCGGGGACATAGGCATGCACCTCCTGGTACATGAGGTAAATGACCGGGGCGATGTAGAGCCAGTGGAGGAGCCGAACCCAGCGAGGAGAGCCGGGTCGGTCTGCCCATGCCAGTCCGACGATAACCATGGCAACGACAGCATTGAGGAGCAACCATGCCGATGCCTTCTCCACAGCGGGGTAGAAGGCGATCCCCAGGATGCTGTAGATGCCCAGGAGAGCCAGCGTATAGAGATCGTGCCCATACCAACGCCAGCGGCGGAGGCGAGCAGGCACCGGGGGTCGTAGCTGCCGGACCGCTTCAGGCACAACCATCGAGGCGCTCTGCTTCCAGGAGACGGTAGAGACCAATGAGCTCCTCCGGGCTGAGCTCTTCGGCGCGCCGTTCAGGTGCAATCCCTGCCTTCTGGAGCACTTCTCCGGCAGAACGGTGGAGGAGGGAGGCGACGTAGTCTTCAAGGGCATTGTGCAATTGTTTCCGCCGTTTGCCGAAGGCAGCCTGCAGGAAGCGTCGGAAACGCTGGAAGGTATCCCCACTCCAAGCATCGGGACGAAAGCGGAGGGAGACAACAGTGGAGGTTACCTCCGGTGCTGGCTGGAATGCCCAGGCGGGGACATGGAAGCAGAGCCGTGCCTCGGCAACCACCCAGCAGGCAAGGCGGAGAATGCCGTACTCTTTTGTCCCCGGCGGCGCCACCAGCCGCTGGGCGAGTTCCCGCTGTACCATCAGGACTGCCCGTGAGAGCAGCCGAGCAGTGTCGAAGAGCCGAAAAAGGAGCGGAGAGCTAATGTTGTACGGCAGGTTGCCGATGACCACAAGCTTCTTGCCCGTCTGTTCGAGAACCTGCTGGGCATACCCCGCAAGGTCGTATTCCAAAATGTCCCCGTGTACGAACCGAGCCTGTGGGAATGCGGATTCGGGAAAGCGCTCTCGCAGCAGGGCAAGGCAACGCTCGTCGAGCTCGACCGCAACCAGGCGGATAGGAAGCCGGAGGAGATGTTCGGTCAATGCGCCCGTTCCGGGACCGACCTCCAGCACTGTTTCCCCGGGCTGGCATGCGAGAAGTTCCACAATCCGGCGAGCAAGGCGCTCATCCCGCAGGAAGTGCTGCCCCCAGCGCTTGCGCGGGGTGAGCTTATTGGCGGAGCTCTCCGTGGAGCAGCTCGTAGACATCCTCCAGAGCATGGGAGACCACCTTGACATCAGCCGTTACGGGCAGGAAGTTTGTGTCCCCGTGCCATCGGGGCACAATGTGGATATGCAGGTGCTCGGGTAATCCAGCACCGGCAGCTCGCCCGAGATTGAGTCCGATGTTGAAGCCGTGCGGGGAAAATGCCCGCTGCAGGGCAGAGACAATGTCCCGGGTCTTGCGCATAAGGTCGCAGAGTTCCTCCTCGGTCAGTTCCTGAAGTTCCCCAACGTGGCGGATTGGGGCAACCATGACATGCCCGCTGTTGTACGGATACCGATTCAAGATTGCAAAGCAGCGCTCCCAACGGGCGACAATGTAAAGTTCACGATCATACCCGGGGTCACTCCCGATTGCCTCACACAGGAAGCACGAAGTTCCTTCCTGGCTTGGGTCAGCCACAGAGGAGACGTACTGCGACCGCCACGGTGCCCACAAGCGTTCCATGCTGCCCTCGTGCGAAAACGGAAAGAAGGCTTCGGCAGCTTGTGCTACCGAAGCCCAGAAATACAGACAGTGTAAGGGTCTGCCGTCTCAGAATGCCGTCCGGAAGTCAACGCCCATCTGCAGTGCATTGACCCGCCAGTTTTCCCGGGAGGTAACCTTCGTGACGCCGAAGGTGTAGAAGATACCCGGCAGCACCCGCCAGCGTCCGACGGTCAGCTCATACTGCAGCCCGGCTTTGATGCCCAGCCGGAAGCCTGTTCGCGCCTCGATGTCGCCATCTTTGACGATGATTGTTCGGTCATTGTTCGTATAGCGCAGCGTTGGGTCGGTTGTATCCCGAGCGAAGACAGGGATGTAACGCCGACCACCAATGTCCACGTAGTCCGGGCTGGTCAGTTCGTAGCGCTGTTGGAAGGTTCCTCGGATCGGGAAGCCGAACGTAGGTCCGACGACGACCCCGACAGGCAGTTCCCCGATGTCGAGCCGGTAGAGGAGCTCGGCGTCGAGCGTGTAGTAGGAAACCTCCGCCACGTGACGGGTCGAAGTGTTGATGACCACCTGCGTGTCGCGTCCGTCAATGGTTGCCGTCAGCCGGCTCGGGTAGTTATCTCCGGCGACTTCAAAGGAGGTAGGCAGGTTGTTGAACATAATCCGCATGATAACCGACGAGCGTGATGTCCTCGGGTCGCCCAGGATATACTCTGCCGTTACTCCAAGGAAGAAGCCGTTTGCGGAACCACGCTCGAAGACAGGGCACTCCGTCTGCGTAGCAAAGGAGGCGATATTTGCCGTATGGAAGCTCCGGTTGTAGCCTGCTGCAGGACCGATGAAGATGCGCGGAGGCACAACTTCCGGCGCCAGAGGGCTCGGCTCCAGCTGAGCCCATGTCGAGATGATTCCTGCAGAGAGCCCGCCGAGCAGGAGGAGCACGTACCGCATCGTCATCCCCTATCGCTGTATGACAAGTAGACGCTGCTCGCGACTGCCTGCCGCGTTCAGGCGCAGACAGTAGACGCCTGGAGGTACAGACGCGAGGGCAAATTTACGTAAAGCCACCCCCTCTTCGAGCTGCACGCTCCACTCAGCGAGGAGTTCACCCCGGAGGTTGACCAGCTGAATGAGCGCGGCAGTCTCTGCCGAGCTTTCCAGCTCCACGAGGAGTTCCTCAGAGGCAGGCTGGGGCATCAAGCGGAGGATGTGCACCGCCGGCAGTGGGCGGAGGAGCACAGGGCGGAGGCGGGCAGCGCAGAGACCGGTCAGGAACAACTCTCCCAGCGCACTGTCTCCGACCACGCAGTCCGGTGAATCCGGCTCAATGCGCAGAGAAATAGGGGCACGCTCCTCCGCCCCGACGAAGGCTCCCACGGGGAGCCGGAGCTGCCATGCGGCTGCTCGTGCAAGTGGCAATCCCACGACGTGCAGACAGATCCCCCAGGAATACTCCGCTGCAGCATCAATGATGCCTTGCTGAGATTGTCCGCGCTCGTCGAAGACGGTGTACTCGGCGCCGGCAGCATTCAGACGCCAGTTGGGCGGTACCCGCAGGCAGAGACTTCCAGCAGGGGTACTCCCGGCAACACTCGAGAGTGTGCCCGTAATGGTCACGCTCCCCTGCTCACCAGGCTGGAGCACGAGGGTATCAATGTGCTCAATGCGCCATGGGTGTGGCTGTGCCTGCACCAAGAGCCGCTGTGTCCAGAGGAATTCCGCCGTGTGGAGCGTGTCTTGGAAAACGTACTCCGAACGCAGCTGTAGCTGGAGCATGAGCACTGTCTGCCCTGCCGGTATCCCAGCCAGGCGCAGAGAAAAGCAGAGGGAGTCGCCTGGTGAGAGCTGCTGCGGCAGAGGCGGCTCTACGGCGGACAGAGGAGCACCCTGGAGCTGCACGCCCGAGCAGAACAGAACGGTATTGCCCGAATTCCGCACGCAAAGCCGTACGGAGAAATCCTCACAGGCAGGCACAGCATTGGGTGCCTCGACTCGGGTGTCCCATCGAGCTGTGAACGTGTCCACCGGCGGTGGGGCTTGCCCGTAGCCGAGGAGGAGAACGTGGAGAGTATCACTGGCAGACGGAGGCTTCCCGTTGTGGCGAAACACCAGCCATGCTCGGTGGAGCCCGACTCTCTGCGGCTGGAAGCGCAGCGGGAGGGAAAGTGAGCTTCCCGGGGGAAGGCGTTGAGGCAATGCCGGAGGGGACAGGACAACGAACGCGGCGGCTTCGGGACCGTCGAGCCAGATGCTGTCGAGCACAGCCGCTTCATTCCCAGCAGCGCGGAGGAGGAGTGCGACCGTATCCCGCCAGGTCCCAAGCTGTAGGGTGTCGAAGTCAACAGCCGTAGCTTGAAGCTCCGGTGCACTGCCTTCGCCTGTCAGGGTGAGCTGAATTGGGGGATGGAGACGCCAGGAGCTCTCGAGGGTTACCCGTCGGATATAGTACTGCCGCTGTGTCGGGGTAAACCAGAGGGGAATCCAGAGAGTATCCCCGGGGGCAAGAGTTGTCCGAAGGGGAAGCCCGTGTCCAAGCTCAGGGACATTGTCATCGGCGAGGATAGAGAGCTGTGTGGGAGCATCGCCAACGTTGACAAGCGGCAAGAGGGAGTCCGAGCGTGTACCGACTCGCCGTCGTCCCCAGTCGAGCTGGGCACTGTGGACTTCCGGGGCGATACCCCGTCCGTCAACCCAGGCACCGGCAGAGGTCAGCGGTGTTGTCTCCAGCACGACCGTGTCCTGGAAGACCCCACGGTACGGTGGTTGGAAGCGGACCCGCAGCCAGAGTGTGTCCCCGGCAGCAAGAGTACGAGGGAAAAGACCAGCGGTGTCCAGGAGAAATGCCGGTACACTTCGACGTGCCTGTGCCGCACGGATGACCACTGGGCGATTCCCTGTGTTGATCCACCGGAGCTGGCATTCCCCTTCCTCGCCGACGAGTACGGCGCCGACCGAGCACCCGCGAGCCAGCAACCCCGCGGAGTCGACAGTGGCTTCCACAGGGATGGAGAAGGAGAGAGCACACTCGGTGATCACCCAAATGCTATCCACAAGCGGTGCCACTGTGCCGTTTGGGCGGAAGCAGAGCTGGATGGGAACCGAGTTACCGGGAGCTATCCTGAAGGGCGGTGACGCTTGGAGGGAGAGCCGCACGTCTTGCACACGCAGTGCGGTGATTCGCAGCGTGTCGCGTCCGGTGTTTGTCAGGAGCACGGACTGGCAGCGGGTTTCGCTCGGTCCGACACCGAGGAACTGCACCAGGGTCGGCTGCCAGGAAAGGCGCGGTGCCCAGTACTGGTGGCGATACCACCGCCGGTTTCCTGCATTGTCTCGAATCTCAACAGTGAGCTGCCCGTCTCGGGACAGGTCTACGGGTCGGGCAGAGAGAATGGCTTCCGTACGGCTCGGCTGAACGTAGTCCCAGGTGTAGTTCCAGGTGCTGTCCGGTAGAGGCTCAATCCAGGCGATACCGGAGCCAGTATCGCTGCAGGAGAGCGTGATTTCCCCACAGGTCCCGGGCTGGGGAAGCAGCTCCGGGGCGCGGGCATCGCTTGTCCCCGGTGGTAGCAGCCCGCTTCCCAGGACCAGAGCGTAGGAGTCCACGTAGCCGGTTCCATAGAGGATGCCGGCAAACTCGCCTTGCGAGCAGCGAAGTTCAGCGACCATGCCGGGAGAAACGGGCAACTGCACCCAGTGGTAGCGCATCCCGTTGATAGTCCACGGGAGTTGCTGGGTGAGCAGCTGTGGGGCGCGCTGCGACAGAGGCGTCCCATTGAGCTGCAGCGATGCCAACGCCTCAGCGCTGACGACTACATTGATCCAGTGGCGCTTGAATTGATTGAAGCCGGCAAGACTTGTGTCGGGAACGAAGAAATGGGCTTGCTGGACGTACTGCTCCAGGGGTGGAACAAGGACCATGCAGGGGTCGAAACTCACATAGGGATTCACCAGCGCCTGTGGTCCACCGGTGACAGCTGAGTACATCAGCTGTACCAGCAGGAAGGGCTTGTCTGCTTCCCAGAGGATCGGCGCAGCTTCTGCAGGGAAGTCTGCTCCATCGCCGGCGTTCTGCAGCGTGGTCTGGACAATAGAGCCTGTAGCCCGTGTCAGTTTCAGCTGCGTCTGTGGGAAGAGGGCAACGGCGCGGAACCAATCGCCTGTACCAATGGCGAAAGGCGTGCTGATGTATCGTTTCCCAACGCTGGGGAGGGCAGGGAGCATTTCCACCAGGTGGTCCTTCGTGTCAGCCTCAGGGGGAAGATTGAGCGGGAGCGAGACACGCACGTGCCCGGAGAGCACCCCGATGGGTTTCGAACTCTGCACCAGTGTTCCTGTCATGTCGCCGAGCCCTTTCGGGGTGGAATCGGACTGGACCAGGTAGCACTCCCCGCGGTTGAGGACGACGGTGTGTGGAATGCCGGCAGCTTTGCCACCAGCGGTGCGGACACGCGGGACGAAAGTCACAACGGTGGAGTCGTAAGCGGCGATAACCATCCACTCACTGCGGCGCAAGATGAGGTCGCGCAGGCGGTTGATCGTTGTATCCCCAGGACGCGGCGTGTAAGCGTCGTTGGGGAAAGACAGAATCCGGTACTCTGTGCCCCAATTGACTACCGGGATGGCTGTGTAGGCGTCGGTTGTCGTTGCTTGGCTGCTGAAGGCATAGACCACGATAGGGGCATCGGAGCGGATTTCAATGGCAGAGGCGACCGGTTGCTCCCGGGTGCGGACCTCCAGCTCGGGAGGAACAGCAATCCAGCGGTACTCTCCTGCATTCAGCCGGTAGATGCGCTCTTGTGACTCGGTGGGGAAACGGACCCGAACTGTTGTGGGAGCCCGTGCGGCGATGCTTAGCTGGAGGCGTAGGGAAGAACCCCGCTCGATTTCGTTTTCCATAAAGCCGAGGAAAAAGTGGGTTCCGGCGAACATCGAGGGGCGCTCGGCAGGAGGCTGTGCCCAGAGCGAGCAGACAGCGCAGAGAAGTAGGGGTCGGAACCGCACCATTGCAGTCGGTGCCATGCAAATGGCAGCGGAAATTACGAACTTTCCCGCTGGGGTCAGCCTCCCTGTTCCTGGAGCCGGGCGAGGTAATCGGCATTGAGGAGGGCGAAGCGAACCAGTGCGGCGATGTTACGGGCACGGAGCTTCTCCATGAGGTGGGCGCGATGGGTTTCCACCGTTCGGGGACTAATCCCCAAGCGGTGGGCGATCTCCTTGGTGGTGAGCCCTTCGGCAATGAGCTGGAGGACGCGACCCTCCTGCGGAGTGAGGCGAACCAGAGGCTGCTCAAGGGAGCCAGGCAGGTGTGCAATGTCGAGGTCCTGGACAAAGGCGAGGATTGTCGGACTGAAAACCTGTTCGCCGGCAACGACGGCGGTGATTGCCTCCACGAGTTCCTCCGGGCGCATGTTTTTGGTCAAGTAGCCATGGGCTCCAGCTCGGAGAGCTTGCTCGACGTGGAAGGCATCTTCGTACGAGGTGAGAATGACAACACGGGTTTCCGGGAGGATGGAGCGGAGAATTTTCGCCGCCTCAATCCCGTTGCACCGGGGCATTACGATGTCCAGCAGCACGACGTCGGGACGATGGTGCCGTGCCAGAGCAATGGCTTCCTCCCCTGTGGCGGCTTCACCGACGACCTCGATCGTGGGGTGCCGGCTGAGAAGGTGCCGGAGCCCAACGCGAACCACCTCGTGGTCGTCTGCTACCACGACGCGAATGCTCTCGTGCGAGAGGCGAGTGCCGGCGGCTGATTTCTCAATGTAGCGTCGCATAGAGTGTGGTGCGGAGAGGAAACCCGTGCTGTAGTACACTCGCTTGCTATCCGCGGTTTCACTCCAGTAGCGATTCCTTCGTCTGCCACAGCAAAAATAGTGCAATGCTGATACCAGGCGAATGTCAGCGAGCGTGCGCCGTGGGCGGGAGGCAGAACAGGTAGCTGCTCGATACTTGGAGGCGTTGGGCTACCGCATCGTTGCTCGGAACGTGCGCGTTGGGCGCTTTGGGGAGCTGGATATGATTGCCTACGATGGGGAGACGCTCGTGTTTGTGGAGGTCAAGGCGCGTTCGTCAGCTCGCTTCGGCGTTCCGGAGGAACACATCACGGCTCGCAAGCGGCGCTTCCTGGTGCGGGCTGCTCAGGCGTACATGAGCCTCCATGGCATCACCGATGTCCCGTGCCGCTTCGATGTTGTTGCCCTTGACTTCCGCAGGACGCCGCCGGTAATCCGGCTCTATCGCAATGCTTTCGGTTCAGAGGAAGCGTTCCAGTAGCTGCAGCAAGGAGCTGGGGAAGATCCCCAATGCCAGAACCACCGCAGTGCTCAGCCAGAGCGATGCTGTGGCTGTTCCACCGTGGACAGGGACAAGGGCTTCGCGTGGCTCGCGGAAGTACATTGCCACGAGCACGCCAAGGTAGAAGTACGCCGAAATCATCGTTCCTATCACAGCAACGATGGCAAGCCAGGTGTATCCCGCTTCAATTGCTGCCGTGAAGAGGTAGTACTTGCCGAAAAAGCCGGCAAAGGGTGGGAGCCCTGTCAGGGAAAAGAGGAGCACCGCCATCAAGGCTGCCAGCACGGGATGCTGGCGGCTCAGTCCGGCGTAATCGCTCAGTTCCAGCCGCTGCTCGTTTTCCCGCTCCACGATTGCTACCACGATGAAGGCACCTAGCTGCATGAAGAGATACGCTGCCGCATAGAAGAGCATCCCTGCCCAACCGCGCTCGGATTGCGCGACGAGCCCCATCAGGAGGTAGCCGGCGTGGGCAATCGAGGAGTATGCAAGCATCCGCTTGATGTTGCTCTGGACCACAGCAATGATGTTGCCCAAGAGGATGGTTGCTGCCGAGAGAACCGCAAGAGCTGCTTGGAGCTTGGTCCCAATAGCGGGCTGAAGTGCCTGGAAGAGAGGCACTAACGCCACGATGACAGCTGCTTTCCCAACCGTACTCATGAACGCCGTCACCACGGTCGGTGCTCCTTGGTATACGTCGGGAACCCACTGGTGGAACGGTACAATGGCGATCTTGAAGCCGATCCCGACCACGAGCAGTCCTGTGCCGATCAAGAGAAGCGTTGGCAAGGCTGTCCCATGCTGCAACTGAGCCTGAATTGTCTCATATCCCAAAGCGCCGCTGCTCCCATAGACCATCGCGATACCGTAGAGGAGGAAGCCTGTGGCAAATGCCCCGAGGAGGAAGTACTTGAGTGCTGCCTCCACTGAGCGCAGTTGCGTCCGGAAGTAGCCCGCCAGAGCATAGAAGGCGACGGACATCAGCTCGATGCCCAGGAAGAAAACGAGCAAATGTGCAGCGTGTGCTACGATGATAGCCCCGGCAAGGGCGAAGAGAAGGAGTGTGTAGAACTCGTCATACTCACGTCCTTCCCGTTGCAGGTACGGGCGAGCTGCCAGGAGCGTGAGGATTCCAGCAATGGCAAGCAGGGTGTCGAAGAGGGCAGCAGTCCCACCGGTCTGGAGCATGCCGCGGAAGACCTTGCCCGACGCCGGCAGTGTCAGGAGTCCTGTCCCTGCAACCGCGAGCAATCCTCCAAGGCTAGTCCAGAAGCTGATCCGGGAACTCTGCCGAATCAGGGCATCCAGGAGCATGACGCTCGGTGCCAGTAACCCGATGAGGACAACCGGCGCAGCCGCATACAGCTGGCTGACAACTTCCATTGCATCTCCCAGCTCCGTGTGACTTCAGAAGAAGAGCAGCGCTCCGGGGTTGAGACCGACCGGGAAGCGCTGGAGAATGCCCACGCCAGGGCGGAGCCGAAGCACCTCGCCGGCAACGGTAAAGGAGCGGGCATTCCCGATCCAGATATCGCCGCTACCATCAACAGCGATCGTGTACCAGGCATCGAACTGCGGTTGAGGATTGCGCCACACCAGCTGCGGAACAGCTTCCTGAGCAGTGGTTGCAATTCCCCAAATACCGCCGTTCCCCAGCAGCAAGAGGGTGTCTGCGCGGGAAGACCAGGCAACGTCATAGCTGCCCACGGGGAGCCGCCAGCTGCGCCGGCGCTGCAGCGAGGGCAGCTCGTACTCAACAACTCCCCCGAGCGAGTCGGCTTGCCATAGGCTCGGCAGATGGAGATACACGGCGTAGAGGTACTGCCTCCAGGGATGCAGCACGACAGTGACGACATTCGGACCCGCTGGTAAAGTAGCAATCTCTGTCCCGCGCTGGAGCGAGAGCACCGAGACCGTCCCTGCCTTCGGTTCCGCAGCCCGGTAGTCACCGTATCCCGAATTGGCAACGAAGACGTAGTCTCCAAAGGCAGCAATCCCCTCCGGTGCTGGTCCGACAGGATACCGCACGGGCAGCTCCTGAAAGCGCTGGAGATGGACGGCGGTCACCGCATCACCGTAGAGGTCGGTGACTAAGCCGAGAGTATCGTTGACAATGCAGAGCTGCCGGGGATAGAGGTTCTCAGACAGGCGGATGCGTCCGAGCCATTCGGCGGTGCTGGCGCGGAAGCACTCAATACTACGGGAGCCAGAGACGACCACGTAGAGCGTATCTCCGCGCAGCCTCATGTCGTTGCCCACATCACCCAGCTGCATGCCTGTCCCCGCCAGGACATCAGGGATAATGCGCCCCTCGGGCAGCTCGATGCGTGCCAGCGTGGCATTATTCTGTCCCCAGAGTCCTTCGCAGAGAACGTAGACACCGTGGCGACCTGTAATCTCTGGGCGGGACGCGGTCGGTTCGCCGCATCCCTCCAGAGCCAGACTGAGCAGGACGAGACTTGCCAAGAGCACAGCCGGGAGACTCATGGGCGCGGCGGAGGCATCCGACGGAGCTGCTCTTCCAGGAGTTTCTGCGGCTCAGGTGCCGGTGTTGCAGGCGGCTGTCTCTCCGGAGCCGGCGTGGAAGGCGGAACCGAGATGTTGGTCACGCCGAAGCGGAGCTGTTCTAACTTCGCTACCAGACCCCGCAGCGCCAGTTCGCTGGTGTTGAGGAACGTGTGGGGATAGACGCCGATCCAGATGAATAGCAGCACCAGCGGCACAAGCTGGAGGCGCTCACTCCAGGTGAGGTCCCGCAGGTGATAGTTTTCCGGATTGCGTGCCTCGCCAAACATCAGGCTGTGGTAGAACTTCAGCAGGTATGCCGCAGCGAAAATGACGCCGCAGGCTCCCAGCACAACCAGCAGGAAATTGTCTAAAAACCGCGAGCGTGCTGCCCCGAGCAGGCTGAGAAATTCTCCAACGAAGCCGTTCAAACCCGGCAGCCCAACGGAGGAAAGCACTGCTAGCAGGAGGAGAACGGCGAAAAGAGGCATGACCCGTGCCAGCCCTCCGAACTCAGCCAGTTCTCGAGTGTGCCGCCGTTCGTAGAGGAGCCCGACACAGAGGAAGAGCATCCCGGTGGAGAGCCCGTGATTGACCATTTGGATGAGTGCACCCTGCAAGCCCTCCACAGTCATGGAGAAAATCCCCAAGACGATGAAGCCCAGATGGCTGACCGAAGAGTAGGCGATGAGCTTCTTCATATCTGTCTGTGCGAAAGCTACCAGCGCTCCGTAGAGGATCCCGACAACCCCGAGCCATGCCAGGAGCGTGGCGTACTGAAAACTGGCTTGCGGAAAGAGCTCCAGATTGAAGCGGACCAGACCGTAGGTGCCCATCTTCAGCAGGACGCCCGCCAGGATGACCGAGCCGGCAGTGGGTGCCTCAACGTGTGCGTCGGGAAGCCAGGTATGGAGGGGGAAGAGCGGAACTTTGATGCAGAACGAGAGCGCAAACGCCCAGAAGAGCCAGCGCTGCAACTCGAGCGGGATTGTGGGGGCAAGCTGTCGCAGCCGTTCGTAGTCTGCGGTAAATCCGCCCGCATGCTGTTCAGCGTAGACCCCCAGCCAGACAATGGCGACCAGCATCAATAAGGAGCCGACCAGTGTGTAGAGGAAGAACTTCAGTGCGGCGTACACGCGGTTGCGCCCACCCCAGATGCCGATGATGAAGTACATCGGGATGAGCACCAGCTCCCAGAAGACGTAGAACAGGAACGTGTCCAGCGCCACGAAGACGCCCAGCATCGCCGTCTCCAGCAACAGCATCATGGCGTAGTACTCCTTCTGCCGGTGCCGGATAGGCTCCAGCGATGCCAGCAGCGCCAGAGGCATCAGGAAGGCAGTCAACAGGACCAGCAGGAGCGAGACCCCGTCAACTCCGATACGGAAGCCGATATCGAGCGAGTCAATCCAGCGCACCGAGACCACGTATTGGAAGCCGGGCTTCTCGGGATGAAATCCAAGCCAGATCCCAATGGCGAGCAAGAGCGTGAGCACACTGCTTCCCAGGCTTACTCCCTGAATCCAACCAAGCCGTTCGCGTGGGATCAGCAGAACAGTACCGAACCCGAGCAGAGGCACTGCCAGCAGAGCAACCAGGAGAAATTCCATGCTGCCACACCTGTCCTCAGAAGAGCACTAACCACGAGAGCAACGCCAGAATCCCAGCAAGCATCAGCATGGCGTATGTCTGTGCGATCCCCGTCTGGAGGCGGCGGAGAACCGCTCCGAAGCGTCCAACCACGAGAGCAATGCCGTTGACAAAGCCATCAATGACGCCAACGTCCAGAATACGCCAGAGGACGCGCTCGGAGAGCTGCTCGACCGGTTCTACGACCCCTTTCTGGTATGCCTCGTCGAGGTAGTACTTCCGCCACAGGAGGGTATAGACCGCTCCAAGCCGCTGTTCCAGGAGCCGTTCGCCTGCAATGCCCCGCAGGACGAACAGACGCCATGCCAGCACGATGCCAGCTGCGCTGATGCCCGTTGCCACCAACATGGCAAGGTACTCCTCCCAGTGGACGGTCAAAACGGGTACCTTCCCCAGCAGAGACAGTGCCGGGGCAAAGACCGGTTCCAGCCACCTCTCCAGCACATTGGGGTTTGTCCCGATGGGAAGCAGGGCATAGGGAATTCCCAGGAGACCGCCCACCACGGAGAGGCACGCCAGGATGACCAATGGGATGCGCATAACAGGAGGGGCTTCGTGCGGATGGATGCGGTGCCGGTCAAAGCGTTCCTCGCCGTGAAAGACAAGCCCGATGAGCCGAAAAGAGTAGAAAGCAGTGCAGAACGCCGCTGCTGCCAGTACCAGCCATCCTATAGCGCCAGCGCCCTCGAAGACATTCCAGAGGATGGCGTCTTTGGAGAAAAAGCCGCTCAGCGGAGGAATGCCGGCAATTGCCAAGGCAGCAATGAGAAACGTGCGGTATGTGGTGGGCATATGCCGCTTCAGACCCCCCATGAGCCGAATATCCTGCTGCTCATGCAGTGCGTGGATGACTGCTCCGGCACCCAGGAAGAGCAGTGCCTTGAAGAAGGCATGAGTCACGACATGGAACACTGCCGCCGAGAAGGCACCCACACCCGCGGCAGTGAACATAAAGCCGAGCTGGCTCACCGTGGAGTATGCCAGGACTTTTTTGATATCTGTCTGCACCAGTCCGATCGTCGCAGCGGTCAGGGCTGTGAGTGCTCCAATGAGGGTGATAAGCGTCATCGTTGCCGGCGCCAGAGCGAAAAGCGGTGAGAGGCGGGCAACGAGAAATACCCCTGCGGTGACCATCGTGGCAGCATGGATGAGTGCGGAGACCGGGGTCGGACCCGCCATGGCATCGGGAAGCCAGGTCGCCAGCGGAATCTGTGCCGATTTCCCCGTGCAGGCTAAGAACAGAAGTAGGGTGACTGCCGTAGCTACCTCCGACCCAACCGGCAGAGTAGCAGCAGCCTGCGTCGTGATGGCGGTATACTCCAGCGTTCCGAACTGTTTGACCAGCAGGAACATCGCCACGAGCATCCCGACATCCCCGATGCGATTCATGATGAAGGCTTTGCGCCCGGCATCGGTTGTCCACAGGATGCCTACCCCAGCGAAGGGGCGGTCGTACCAGAAGCCAATGAGCAGGTATGAGCACAGTCCAACCCCTTCCCAGCCAACGAAGGTCAGCAGCACGTTGTTGGAAAGGACCAGCACGAGCATCATGAAGATGAACAGGTTCAGGTAGGCGAAAAAGCGCCAGAAGCCTCGGTCTCCATGCATGTAGCCGATGGAATAAACGTGGATGAGGAAGCCGACCCCTGTCACCACCAGCGTGAAGACAAGGGAGAGTGGGTCAACCTGGAAGGCGATATCAACCTGAAATGTCCCGGCAGCAATCCAACGGTAGAGTGTTGTTGTATGCACGCGTTCGGTTTCCGGAGACTGGAGGAGCCGGCTCAGCACGATGAGGCTGAGCAGGAAGGAAATCCCAACAGCGCCGCTTCCCACAGCACCGATGAGCTTTTCTGAGCGCCACCACCGTCCGGAAATTCCCAGGAGCATGAACCCCAGTAAGGGGAACAAGGGGATGGCGGCGATGAGAAAGTCCATGGCAGGCTCCTTCACAGTGTTTCCACCTCTTCGGTTACGAAGCGTTCGAAGGGGAGCTCGATGGGATAGAACTGGATGCGTAGTGTCTCGTCCACGACCATCATCGTATTGCGCTCTACCTTGATCCAGTCCGAATGGCTTCCGGTGAAAGGTTCGGAGGCGATCACCACGGCGGAGGGGTGTCCGTACGTAGGCTCCATCCCGCACCAGTCGCCGCTGCAGTAGTAGCGCCGACCGTACATGTAGTAGAGCGTTGCTGGCTGCGTATTCGGATTCGTGGTGTAGCGTGTCGCCACAAGTGAGGTCCCGTTTGTCACGCAGAGGTTCAGATACGAGTGTTCTCGGACATTGGCTTCGATGAGGAGGCGACTCAGTTCGTAGAGCATTGTCCAGAGAGCCTCCACGAGCTCTTCACAGCTGACCTCTCCGAAGGGGTCGCGGATAGAGTTGAGCAGTAGCCCGAAGAGGTGCTCAGAGTCTGTTGACCCCATGATGGCGTCGTAGGCTGTGTCATTGAGCTGGCGCAGGAGCTTGCGCCGAATTGCCCGGAAGCCTCCTACGACGCCGTTGTGCATGAACATCAAGCGCCCACACCAGAACGGATGGGAATTGACTTCCTCGACCATGAAACCCGGTGAAGCAGCCCGGACATGCGCGAAGATCAGTGGGGAATAGATCTTGCGTGCCAGGTTGCGCAAGTTCAAATCACTCCACGCGGGTTTGATGCTCCGGAAGACACACGGTTCGTTGTCCAGCTCTGGGACGTACCAGCCAACACCGAAACCATCCCCATTGACGGTGATGGACATTTCCTCCGCATGGATAGTCTGGGCGCGGATCAGAGAGTGCTTCGGCTTATAGAGCAGGTCCTCGGCTAAGACCGGGGGTCCGATGTAGGCAACAAAGCGACACATTGAGAAGCTCTCTGCAGCACGTGCCAGAGGGCAAAATTACGCTGAATGCAGGCGCATGGCTCTCGTGCTCCAGGATGCGCTATTTTTGCACCAGTTTCCAAGCCGGGATGGACAAATGAGGACAGCTTTTCGAGGCGGTGCTTCTATATTGTTCCTGCTTGGGCTGCTGCTAGGGTGTTCGGAGGAGGCAAGCTCACCGGGGAGCACTGTACAGATCCGCACACAGTTGGGTTTGACCACAGTCCGTGCAGCCGCGTTCCACGGGGTTAAGCCGCAGGGGCATTCTCCGGTGGATTCGCTCCGGATTGAGCGGGTGCGCCTTCTCTTGAAACGCCTCAAGCTCCACGCGGCGGGCGACGACACGCTCACGGGGGGACGGGATGTGAAGGTGGGTCCATTTGTCGCGGTGTTCAATGCTGCGGTCCAACTTCTCGGCTGGGCGGAAATTCCTGCCGGGACATATCGCTGGCTTAAACTGGAGTTCCACCGCTTCAGCGATTCGGAAGCAGCGCGGTACGCTGCCGACTCGCTCTTCCGGGACTTTGCTACCGCGGACCGACCCAGCCTCCTCATCGAGGGCACGGTTTTCGTTGGGGACAGCGCTGTCCCGTTTATCTACCGAAGCGATATCACAGCCAACGTTGCTCTTACGCTGGAGCCTCCCGCACCTGTTGCTGCCGGCGAGGTGTTACAGCTCCTGCTCCGCTTTGAGCCTCAGCAGGCTTTTAGAGAGGGCAATACCATTCTCGATCCGCGGGACCCTCGGCTCAAGAGCCAGATTGACAACAACCTGCGCGCTGCATTGAAAGCTCTCAAGCAGTCACCGTAAACGATGGAGAGGGTGCCGCACGATCCCTGTCTACTCTCGCTCGTTGTCCCCTTCTACAACGAGGCGGAGTCTTTACCCGAGCTCCTGCCCCGCCTGATCGCTGTTGCTGAGCAGATTGCAGGACAGGCGTATGAGATCTGGCTCATTGACGATGGCTCCACCGACGGGTCCTTTCAGGTCGTGCGGCGCTTTGCGCAAGAGAATCCGCGGGTGCATGGGATTCGCTTTCGGCGGAACTACGGCAAGTCAGCAGCCCTTGCGGTAGGCTTTGCCGAGGCGCAGGGGCGCTATGTGGTCACGCTCGACGCTGATCTCCAAGATGAGCCCGAAGAGATTCCACGGCTCCTTGCCAAGCTCGAGGAGGGCTACGATTTGGTTTCAGGCTGGAAGCGGCACCGACAGGACCCGCTGAGTAAGACGCTGCCGTCTCGGCTGTTCAACGCCGTAGTGTCTCTAGTCAGCGGACTCCGGCTCCATGATTTCAACTGCGGACTCAAAGCTTACCGCAGCGAGGTGGTCAAAACGCTGCAGATTTACGGAGAGATGCACCGTTACATCCCGGCGCTGGCTCACTGGGAAGGCTTTCGGGTAACGGAGCTCCCGGTGCGCCACCATCCCCGTAAGTACGGGCGTTCCAAGTTCGGTGCCAGCCGCTTCGTGAAGGGATTTCTGGACTTGCTGACCTTCATCTTCACAACCCGCTTCCTCCGGCGTCCACTCCACCTCTTCGGGACCCTGGGCATTGTGTTCGTTGTGGCAGGGTTACTGGTAGATGCCTACCTGGTCGTGGAGTGGTGGCTTGGGCGGACAGCACTGAGCAATCGCCCGCTGCTCTTTTTCGGCTTGGGGCTCATCATCGTCGGGGTGCAATTGGTCTCCCTGGGGTTGCTCGGAGAGCTAGTGGTCAAAGGCTCTCTGGCGCACGGGAACTACAACATTGTCGAACGCCTATGAGGCGCTTCCCGAGAATGCGGGTCCGGGAGATTCTGGTCGGCGTGTTCGTCCCCTGTGTTGTTCACGCGCAAGCAGTGGTGGAATTCACTAGCGGTCTGGCAACAACGTGGCTGGTGGGCAATAATCCGGCGCGGAGTGCTATCATTTCACGTGACACTGCGCAAGGTGCACTCGGTGCTGGGTTTGCTGGGGTGCAGCCCGGGGTGACTTTCCACCTCCTGCATCCACTCTCTGCTGCCTGGCGCTTTGGGCTGGGCATAGAGCAGACGTACTTCGAAGGGCTGCAGCGCTTCCGCTTGCGTGTTGTGGACATCTACCTGAGCTATCGCCAGACGGTGACCACTGTTGCAGCGGTGCTGGAGTACGTGCCAGTTCGTTTTCCCCTGGCGCGGGGATATGCCTTTCTGAGTCTGGAACCACGCTGGAGTGTGGTCTCCCGCGGACGTTACACCTACGAGCAGGTGGATACCCGGCAGGGGCGGGTGATAGAGCGACTCGACACGCTGATCAGCAAGCCACCCGAGCCCGTACATCGGTTCGGGATTGTTGCACGCGTCGGGATCGGCGGAGAGCTGTCCGATCCGTGGTATTTCCGGGCAAATGTGGGCTTCGGTGTGCTCAACCTCTTCGGGCGCCGTCCGGAGCGGGGAGAGCTGCTGACCCCGGTCAAACTGACCGAAACACAGGAGAGTTACGTCCCGATTGTGGTGGTTGCGCTTTTGCTCCAGTACCGTCTGCGTGTTCCGTAGAGTACCTCTTACGCAAGCGCCGGTGCATTTGAGGCAATGGACCTTCGGCTTTTGGAGTTGCTCGAAGAGCTGGCTCTCCTGCTCGAGCTCAGTGGGGAGAATCCTTTCAAAGCCCAGGCGTATGCCCGGGCTGCCCGTACCTTGCGGGAGTACGAAGTCGATGTCCGCCGTGCTGTTGCTGAGGGGAAGTTGCGGGAGCTGCCCGGCATTGGACCTTCGCTGGAGGAAGCAATCCGGGAGTATGTCACAACGGGCACTATCTCCCTTTACGAGCGTCTCCGGAGGCAATTGCCTGAAGGCTTGCTGGAGCTGACGCAGCTTCCCGCGGTCGGTCCTCGGCGTGCTCGTCAGCTCTATGAGCAGCTCGGCATTACGAGCATCGAGGAGCTTGAGCAGGCATGTCGAGAACACCGGGTTGCTGCACTCAAAGGGTTTGGGAGCAAAACGGAGCAAGCGCTGCTGGGTGCGATTCAGCAGTGGAAACAGTCTCGCTTTCGGCTCCATCTCCATGTAGCCTTGCAGGAGGCTCAGCAGTGGCGGGAACGGTTGCTGGCGCTGCCCGATGTGACAGCGGTGATCCCAACAGGGACCCTTCGTCGCTTCGCAGAGACGGTCGAGGAGCTTGCCTTCCTTGTGGTTACCCCTCAGCTGGAACGCCTCCGCAAAACGCTCCGCAAGGAGCTCCCAACCGTCACTGAAGAGGCTGAGTCCCGCTTGACTACCCGCGGCGAGCGAGGAGTCCGTATCCGTCTGGAGCTCACTTCCACGGACAACGTCGGATGGATGCTCCTGGTGACCACGGGCTCGGATGCCTTCGTGGCAGCCCTTTGGGAGGAGTTCCGTGCCCGGGGTTTTGAGCCTACGCCGCACGGACTTTTCCGGCAGGGCACTCGCGTGCCTACCCGGACAGAGGAGGAGCTCTTCGCACTGCTGCAGCTTCCGGTCATTCCGCCGGAGATTCGGGAAGAGGCAACGCTCCTTGCCCGTATTCGCCAGCAGGGAGTGCCACCGTTGGTCTCCCGGTCGGATTTCCAGGGAATGCTCCACGTGCACTCGAGGTGGAGCGATGGCAAAGCCTCCATCCGGGACATGGCGCTGGCAGCCAAGAAGCTGGGCTATCGCTACATTGCCATCTGTGACCACAGCCCCGCAGCCTACTACGCTGGAGGGCTGGACCGTGACCGCCTTGCCCAGCAACATCGGGAAATAGAGCGCCTCAATGCCGAAAATCTTGGCATCCGCATCCTGAAAGGCGCTGAAGTAGATATTCGCCCCGATGGCACGCTGGACTACCCCGACGAGGTCCTGCAGCAGCTCGAGCTTGTCGTTGCCTCCGTGCATTCCCACTTCAGGCAGTCGCGCCACGAGATGACAGCACGGATTCTGCGGGCTTTAGAGCACCCCGCTGTGCAGATTCTCGGGCACGCTACAGGACGCTTGCTCTTGGCGCGGGCGCCCTACGAGCTCGATCTCGACGCGGTGCTGGAGACAGCGCTCCGGCTGGGGAAGATTGTTGAACTCAATGCACAGCCCTACCGCTTCGACGTGTCCTGGGAAGTCCTGCGGCGGTGGCAAGACCGGGGACTGCTGATTGCCGTCAATCCCGATGCCCACACCGTTGCTGAACTGGAGTACACCGAGCTCGGTATCATGCTGGCTCGCAAGGCTCTATTCCCGCCGGAACAGGTGGTCAACACGTTGTCGCTGGAGCAGTTCCAGAAGCTCTGCGCTCGGCAGGAAGCTACGGACAGATGAGCGTTTCCTCACGGTCCGGACCCAGTGAGAGCATACGCACAGGGATGCCGAGGAAGTCTTCAATGAAGCCAATGTAGCGGCGTGCTGCATCGGGGAGGAGCTCGATGCGGTCAATCCCATTGAGCGGTCGCTGCCAGCCGGGAAAGACGACGTACTCGGGCTCAACGCGTTCCAACGTCGGGCAGTCCGGGGGGAAGAAGCGCAGACGCTTTTCCCCAATGCGGTAGCCAACGCAGACGGGGATTTCAGCGAAGGAGCTCAAGACATCCAACTTCGTGAGGGCAAGCTCTGTGATGCCATTGACCATGACGGAGTACCGCAGCGCTACCAAATCCAGCCATCCACAGCGGCGTGGGCGTCCTGTAGTGGCGCCAAATTCCCCACCGAAGCGGCGGAGACGTTCGCTCAGCTCCCCTGTTACCTCGGTCGGGAAGGGACCGTGCCCGACCCGAGTGGTGTATGCCTTTGCCACGCCGATGATGGTGGTGATTGCTGTCGGGGGAATGCCCAAACCGGTACAGGCGCCACCGCTGGTTGGGTTCGAGCTGGTCACGTACGGATACGTTCCGTGGTCAATGTCCAAGAGGGCACCCTGCGCTCCTTCGGCAATGATGCGTTTGCCCTGTTGCAGAGCCTCTGCCAAGAGGGCAGCCGTATCGGTGACGTACGGATCGATGAAGGCATCGAAGTCCAGGTATTCCTGCACAATAGCCTCGACGTCGAGCTCTTCGGCGTTGTAGAGCGTGCGCAACAAGGTGTTCTTCTCCTGCAGATTTGCTCGGAGTTTTGCCGCGAAGACCTCCCGATAGAGCAAATCAACAATGCGGATGCCCGTGCGGCGGAATTTGTCGATGTAGGCCGGACCAATACCGCGACCGGTTGTCCCAATTGGCTGAGGACTGGTTTGTTCCTGGACATGGTCGAGCAGCTTGTGGTAGGGCATAATCAGGTGCGCCCGGTTGCTGATGTAGAGCCGTCCGCGTGTCTCAATGCCCAGCTCCTCCAGCATCTGGACTTCCTCGCGGAAGGCAACCGGGTCAATGACAACGCCATTGCCGATGACGCAGCGAACGTGGGGATGGAGAATCCCGGAGGGAATCAAATGCAGGACCAGGCGCTGCCCGCGATAGGTCACCGTGTGCCCGGCGTTTGCTCCTCCCTGGTAGCGAGCAACGATATCAGCATCGCGGGCCAAGACGTCCACAATCTTGCCCTTGCCTTCATCACCCCATTGGGCGCCGACGACAACGGTGACGGGCACGGGAGGGAGAGCCTCGATGAGAGAACTTACGTCTGCACAGCAGCTTGCCGCTCCAGCTCCTTGAGGCGGCGATACTCACCCTCCAGGTCCACTTTGCGCACTTTCTCCAGGAACCAGATGACGAAGGCGCTGGCAATGTAAATGGAGGAGTACGTTCCTGTGAGGATGCTCACAAGCATTGTGAAGGCAAATCCCTGCAGGACTTCGCCGCCCAGAATGAGGAGCGCCAAGAGAACCAACACGACAGTCAGCACGGTGTTGATTGTCCGACTCAGGGTCTCATTGATGCTCAGGTTCATCAGCTTGATGAGATTCATGCCCTTGTGGCGTTCCCGGTTTTCCCGAATGCGGTCGAAGATGATGACGGTGTCGTTGACGGAGAATCCGACCACTGTCAGGAGCGCTGCCAGGACGGACTGGTTGACCTCAATGCGCAAGAGTCCAAGGTGGTGGACAATAGCGATGGCAGAGATAGCGACGATGACGTCATGCACCAGGGCTACCGTGGCTCCCAGTCCGTAGATGAACTCGAAGCGGAAGGCGATGTAAAGGAGAATGGCGACGATGGAGATCACAACAGCAATGGCGGCATTGAGGCGCATTTCAGCCCCGATTTTGGGTCCGACCTTGTCGGACTTGAGCAGTGTCAGCTGCCGGTCCTGGAAGCGCTCACGGAGAGCCGTCAAGATAGCTGTCGAGGGCTCCGTCTGCCCTGAGCTTTCCTTGACCCGGATGAGGAACTGATTTGGACGTCCGTACGACTTGATTTCCGCTCCGTGGAAGCCTGCTGCACCGATTGCTGCGCGGATTTCTCCAACCTCGGGCGGGGGCTGGATTTGGACGGCGATCTCTGTGCCACCCTCGAAGTCGATGCCGTACTCTAGCCCGAACATCGCCGTAACGAGGATGCCGACGATGTTAAACACCAGAGAGAGCACCAGGAAAACCCGGCGCTTTCCGAGGAAGTCAATGTTAGCCTTTGTGAAGAATTCCATTGAGGCAACTTAGCTCGTTGGTGCAACCAGCCACTTGCGGGGCAGTCCGTAGGTGAGGTGGATGTCGTATGCCATCAGGATTTCAATAAAGGCACGGGCGACGATCAGTGCCGTGAAGAGGGTTGTCAAGATGCCGATCATGAGCGTGATGGCAAAGCCCTGAATGGGTCCGGTGCCGAAGAAGTAGAGGATCAGCCCCGTGATGAAGGTTGTAATGTTGCTGTCCAGAATGGCTGAGAGCGCTCGCTTGTGCCCCTCGTCAACGGCGGTGCGGAGCGAGCGTCCGCGCCGGAGCTCTTCTCGGATACGTTCGAAGATGAGGATGTTGGCATCCACTGCCATGCCCATCGTCAGGATAATGCCAGCAATTCCCGGCAGCGTCAGGGTCCCTTTGAAGGCAGAGAGTAAGGCGAGGATCAGCACAACGTTGACCAGCAGGGCAAAGACAGCGACCGCTCCACCGGCGGTGTAGTACCCGACCATGAAGAGCACAACGAGCAGGAAGGCAACTACACTGGCCAGAAGCCCACGTCGAATGGAGTCCTCCCCGAGTGAAGGTCCAACGATACGCTCTTCGATGATTTTCACCGGAGCTTTGAGTGCGCCGGCTTTGAGCACGATTTCCAGAAGGTGAGCTTCCTGCACGCTGCTCATGCCCGTGATTTGAGAACGCCCGCCGGTGATTTTGGTCTGGACAACGGGAGCAGAGTACACTCGCCCATCGAGCACGATGGCGATTTTCTTCCCCACATTTGCCCCGGTGATGCGTGCCCAGCGCTCTGCCCCTTCGGTATTCATGTCCATGAGCACGATAGGGGCATGCGTTGTTGGATCGAAGGTGGCTCGGGCATCGGTGATGACGTCGCCGGTCAGCTCCGGCTCGCGCTTGAGCACGTAGAGAGTGTAAATCTCGTACCCTTGGCGCTGCAGACGTTCATCGGGTTTGGCGCTGAGCGCGACTTCGTACTCTGCGGGGATGAGGCGTTGGACATCCGGGCGCGCGAGGATGGTTTCGAACTCAGCCAGGTTTGCCTTGGGGATTTGGAAGAAGTACTCGCCCTCAGGGAACTCGCCGCGGCGATAATCAACGGGGACGAAGCGCTCGTTCTGGATGTAGTAGGTGACAAACAGCGAGGTGAAGGGGAAGTCCTCTTTGAAGCGGCGTTGGCGCTCTTCGTCGGAGAGCCCGGCATAGGGGTCAGTCGTGGTGTCGGAGGTGGAGCGTACTGTATCGGACTGGAGGGTGTCGGGAGCAGCCGGTTGTGCCTGGAGCGTGTCGGGAGGTGTCAGAGAGTGGCTCTGTCCACTTCGCTGGCGTTTGAGGTACTGGTCAATGGCGGAGAAGGCGCGGACAGCTTCTTCGTTATTGCGTACGAGTTTGAATTCCAGCCGCGCGGTCGTCTGCAGCAGTTGGCGCATTTCGGCTTCGTTCGTGACGCCTGGCAGCTCCAGCACCAAGCGTCGGGTACCTTGTTTCTGGATATTGGCTTCGGCAACGCCGTACTTATCCACGCGCTGGCGGATGACCTCCTGTGCCTGGTTGATGGCGTCGTCGATGTTCCGTTGGAGGCGTTCGAGGATCTTCTCTTCGCTAATCTCCCGCAGGTCGCCGACGTCGTAGTAGGAGATGAGCGACCGCCCTTGTGGACGGGCAATCCGGTCGAAGTGCCGGAGGAAGATGCTCAACACGGGCTCATCGCTGCGCTCGGCTTCCTGGCGGGTTGCTTCCAGCACTTGCCGGAAGAGGTCGTCAATAGCTTCCCGTTCGGCAGCCTCTTCCAGGAGCTTGACCACGTCAACTTCGAGCGTCACGTACATGCCGCCCCGCAGGTCCAATCCGAGCTTCAGAGCGTTTTGCTTGGCGTTCTGCAGGGCAGCACCGTAGAGCTGGTCGAATTCTGCCAGCTGGACTGAGTCCCCACTTGCCTGCAGCGCTGCCTTGCGGTTTTCCAGGGTCCAGGCTCGGTAGGTGGGGTAGAGGATGTAAAGACCCAGTCCCAGTGGCAGAATCAGCAATGCCCACTTTCCCCACAGCTGACGTAGACGCTTCGGCGGCACTGGAAGACCCTTTCCGGTGTGGAACAACCGATACAGCGGCGCGAAAATACGGCTTTCCAGCGCGGCTCTGGACAGAGAAGACGCAGCCCGGGTTCGGTATTTTTGTGCGTCGCAGCGTAGCTGTGGCGGCAATGGCAGTGCGGGTCATTACCGTTGACCTGTGGAATACCCTGGTCGGGGCTGCTGGGAATACACAGCGCCAGGCGGAACGGCAGCGGAGTGTTCGGCGCTATGCCGAGCGGCTGGGCAGGGAGCTCTCCGATGATGAGATTGCGATGGCATTCCGGGAGGCGTGGCGCTACTACAATGCGCTGTGGCGTGGGCAGCATCGGACGCCGGTCCCGCGGGAGCTTGCAGCTGTTGTCTGGCGTTCTCTGGGTATGCCCGAAGAGCCACGTCTCATTGAGCAGCTTGCCGAAGAGCTTGCCGAAGGGGTACTTGCAGTCCCGCCACCGCTGTTGCCGGCAGTGCGGGAGATCTTGCCCCAGCTGGCGGAGCGCTATCGGCTTGCGCTCATTTCCGACACGGCATTTTCTCCCGGCTGTGTCTTGCGGGAGCTGCTTCGCCGCTATGGGCTGGCAGAACTCTTCTCTGCGTATAGCTTCAGTGACGAGACCGGGGTTGCCAAGCCGCATCCCCGAGCGTATCTGACGGTGTTGGACGAACTCCGGGCACGTCCTGAGGAAGCGCTCCACATTGGTGACCTGGAAGAGACAGATGTCCGTGGCGCGAAGCGGCTAGGGATGCAGGCGATTCTCTTCCTCGGGGATCCGGAGAGTGAATTCCCGCCGCCGGAACGCACTTCGGCGGACTGCATCGCCTATAGCTGGCGCGAGGTCCCGGATTTGATTCCTCAGCTGCAGGATTCAGACCGTGCGAACGCTGCTCCTTGACCCCCGCCGTGATGCTACAGCGCTTGTCCGCGCGGCTGCTCTCGTGCGTGCCGGGGAGTTAGTTGCCTTCCCGACCGAAACCGTCTATGGGCTGGGAGCACGGGTGTTCTGCGAGGCGTGTGTGCAGCGCATCTTCGCCGTCAAGGAGCGTCCGGTAGATAATCCGCTGATCGTTCACATTGGCGTGCTGGCGGACGTTGAGCAGGTTGCTGTTGCCATTCCTGAAGGCTTCTGGCGACTGGCGGAGCGATTCTTCCCGGGACCGCTGACGGTTGTGCTGCGGCGGCATCCGCGGGTCCCTGCCGTGGTTTCTGCTGGGCTGGATACCGTCGCTGTCCGCATGCCCCGGCATCCTGTGGCGCTGGAGCTCCTCGGCTTGGTCGGCGAGCCCATTGCTGCTCCTTCGGCGAATCGCTCGGGACGTCCAAGCCCGACGTGTGCAGAGCACGTTCTGCAGGATCTGGCAGGGAGCATCGCTGCTGTCCTCGATGGGGGAAGGTGCGAAATCGGGCTGGAGTCAACTGTTCTCGATGTGCTCGCGCAGCCACCGCGTATTCTGCGTCCAGGAGCGATCACCGCAGAGGAGATCAGCGCGGTGCTCGGAATGCCGGTAGAGTACTGGCGTGGACCGGTACAAGGCGCTGTTCCATCCCCAGGCATGAAGTACCGCCACTATGCGCCGCGAGCAGCGGTTGTGCTGCTGCCGTCCTGGGAGGCGCTCCAGCACTGGCTTCGGGAGCATCCGACGGCAGACCCTGTGGTGTTAGCAGCAGAGGCTCCACCCTTGGCTCTCCCTGTCCCGATCCGTCCGCTGCAGCCGGCGACGCTCTATGCCGAATTCCGCCGCAGCGATACCGAGGGGCGTACCCACGTGCTGGTCCTCTACACGGCTGCAATTCGCTCACAGCCGGCTCTGGCAGACCGTCTCCGGAAAGCTGCTGCGCAGGAGGTGGAATCCCAACCATGAGCCGGTGTGTGCCCAGTGTAACCGAAATGGAACAGTGTGGCGGACATGTTCCCGTGCGCCTTCCCGCCATTCCGGAGTGTGATGGGAACCAGTGCCGGCAAGGACAGCTACAAGCGGGCAGGGATGGCAGTCAGTGCTTGGGATTCCGATGCAGCAGCGTATCTTTGTCAAGCAGCAGTCGGTGAGGACCAGGGGAGCTGCTTCGGTGCTTCGGGCGGTGGTAGTGGACGACGAGCCGGCAGCTGTTGAAGCCCTTCGGGTGCTGGTGGAACAGGTGTGCGGTGACCTTCTCCGGATAGAAGGGGCTGCACATTCGGCAGCGCAGGCGCGCCTGCTGCTCCAGCAACTTCGCCCAGACGTGCTCTTCCTCGATGTCGAAATGCCCGGGGAAAGCGGCTTCCAGCTCCTGCAATCGCTGCCCCGACGGGATTTCGCCGTCATTTTCGTGACCGCCTACGACCGCTACGCGATCCAGGCGCTGCGGATGAGCGCAATGGACTACCTTCTCAAGCCTGTCGATCCCGACGAGCTCAGAGAGGCTGTCATGCGCCTCTGGCAGCAGCGCCAGCAGCAGAGAGAGCGCCTGGAAGTCCTGCTGAGCAATTTGGCAAGCCAAGCCGAGCAACGGCTGGTGGTGCCAATCCTGAAAGGCTACCAGATTGTGGCGCTGGGGGACATCATCTACCTCCAGAGCGAGGGGAGCTATAGCCGCATTTACACAACGGCGGAGCGCCTGCTTACCACCCGTCCTCTAGCGGACTGGGACGAGCTCCTGACACCCTCGGGGTTCTTCCGCATCCACCGGGCGTTTCTGGTCAATATGAAGTACGTCAAGCAGATCCGGCGCGATGAGGAAGCCGGCGGAGGGATGGTATTGTTGACTACCGGCGATGCTCTGCCGGTTTCGCGGCGGCGCTTCCCGTCCTTGCTGGCATTCCTCACTCAGGGCTGGCAGCGTCCATGATAGGCGTCTTCCCGACAGAAACCGAGCTAGAACAGCGTCTGGCGCAGCTTTCAGCGCAGGAAGCGGTTGACTACCTGAACCAGCTGGCGGAAGCTGCCTCACAGGAGGAGCCGGCGCGGACTCTCGACTTCGCTCTGCGAGCGTACGAGCGGGCGTTTCAGGGTGGCTACCATGCTGGTTTGGCCGAAGCGTGTCGTCTCCTTGGGATTGGAACACTCTTTGCGGGGCGCTACGGGGAAGCCCAACAGTGGTTCTCTCAAGCGCATGAGCTCTTCACTCAGCTTGGACAGCGGGAAAAGGCACTCGCAGCCCTCGTCAATGGGGCGCTCGCCTACCATGCTGTTGGCGACCATGCTCGCGCGCTTGAATGGCTCCAGCAAGCACTGGAGAGCGGAGTCAGTGAATTCCCGGCACTGTACTTGAAAGCACTCCAGAATCTGGGCATCGTCCTTGCTGAGCTGGGGCGGCACGAGCAGGCACTGCAAACCTTCGAGCAAGTCATTGCCGAAGCAGAACGGCAGGGGGCACTCCAGTCATTAGCTCGGGCATATAATAACGCTGCACTCCTTCTGGCAACCCGCGGGGAATTTGCCCGCGCCCTGCACTACCAGCAGGCAAGCACCCGCCTCAAAGAGCAGCAGGGTGATACCTACGGGCTGGCAATCTCGTATGCGACGTTGGGGTACCTCTATGCCCGGATGGGCGCCCAGGAGGAGGCAGAGCGTGCCTATGGGCAATCGCTGGAGCTGCGCCGTCGCGTCGGCGATCGACGCGGTATGGGGTACGTCCTGACAAACTTGGGCGAGCTCTACTACCGCCAAGGGCAGCTCGAGCGCGCTCGCCAGGTGCTGCGTGAGGCACTCTCTATTGCCGAAGAGCTCCACGAAGCGGCTCTCCAGCTGGAAGTCTCTCGGTGGTTTTCACTCCTGTGCCAGGCGGAAGAGGATATCAGCGGAGCCCTCCACTTTGCGCGGCAGACGATCACGCTCCTGGAGCAGCTCCTCGATGAACGCACGCAGCAAGCATTGACACAGGTGCAGACACGCTACGAGCTGGAACGCTCCCGCCGGGAACAGGAAGAGCTCCGCCGGCAGCTCGTCGAGTGGCAGTACCGGGCACTCCAAGCCCAGATGAATCCGCACTTCCTCTTCAACGCCTTGATGTCTCTCCAGAGCCTCCTTCTCCGGCAGGAACTGGAAGCTGCCCAGCAGTTTGTGCAGCTCTTTGCCGCGCTTACCCGCCGTATTCTGGATAATTCCCAGCAGGGGCTTGTTCCCTTGCAGGCAGAGCTGGAGACGGTAGAGCTGTACTTGCGTCTGGAGCATCTGCGGTGGCAGAAGGCATTCGCGTACGCGGTAGAGGTTACCCCTGAGGTAGAGCCTGAGGAGGTGTGGTGTCCCTCGCTGTTGCTGCAGCCGCTGGTTGAGAATGCCCTCAAGCACGGCTTGGCACCGCGTGGAGGGTGCGGGAACGTCGCCATTCGAGTTGAGTCCTGCCCGGAATGTGTCCTGTGCGCCATCGAGGATGACGGGGTAGGACGGGGGGAAACTGGGAAATCCGCGGGCATGGGCTTGCGCCTGACGCAGGAGCGGCTGCGGCTACTCAGCCACCAGCTGGGCGGAGGATTCCAGGTGCGTATCGTGGATAAACACTCTCCGGTGGGCTCTCCGGCAGGGACACGAGTGGAGGTAATACTCCCGCTGCAGATAGACCTCCGCCGTGCCGTTGAGTTGGGCTTGATCACCCCGGGGCTGGGACTGTCAAAGCCCGTATTTTCGCCATAGCGCTGTCCTATCCGGGAAAGCAATGTGGGGGAAGGGTTGTGCTGGGGCGCTCCTGGCGCTTGGACTCTGCGGCTGCACCGGCGGATTAGACCCGGCGATGGTGCCGGTAGAAGCGAAGATTTCCGGAACGGTCTGGTTCCGTGGACCCTGGCCCCCACCGGATAGCTTGCTCGATCTCCGTGTCGTTGCCTTCCAGGTTTACCCACCGACCAATGTGCTGGAGGAAGTGCTCGGCGGGCGAGCGCTGTTCTCCGAACGCCTGCCGGCAGCGCCGTCTGTGGAGCGTGCCTCGTACGAGATCACCGTCCCTCAGCCACCGATGGTATTCCGCTACATCATCGTTGCCCAGCAGTACGGTCCGGACATCTTCCGCCACTGGCGGGTGATCGGTGTCTACACGCGGGACACCGTGTCCTATCGTCCGGATAGTCTCTGGGTCGAGCCTGGCGGGGTATATCCGAACGTGAACATCCAGGTTGATTTCGAGCGCTTGCCTCCACAGCCGTTTCCCTGACGATGCTGCCTGCTTTACGGATTGTCGTGCTTGGAGTTTGTGCCGCGGTGGGATCATCCGGGCTGCTTCGAGCACAAGCATCGGCAGTGCTTGAGGGCAGAGTTGTCGAAGCCCCAACCGGGGAGCCTCTCAGCGGGGCAACAGTGCGGATTGAGGGAACGCTCCTTGGGGCTGTGAGTGCTCAGTCAGGCTCCTTTCGCATCCGGGGAGTTCCCCCGGGAGAGCATCTGCTCAGGGTCTCTCTGGTGGGATACCGGCACTTCCGGCAGAGGATTCACCTGACCGCTGGTGATACACTCCGGCTGACCATCGCTTTGGAGCCGCAGCCCGTCGGGTTCGGTGAGGTTGTGGTTACCGCAGCGAAGCGGGCACAGAGTATGCAGGAGGCACCGGTGAGCATCACTGTTGTGGAAGCCCGGCAGATCCAAGAGCGCAGCTTCAACCGCCTCGATGAGGTGCTGCGGACTCTACCCGGCGTCGCAGTCAATCGGGACCAGGTCAGCATTCGCGGGTCGTCTGGCTTTGCCTTTGGGGTGGGCTCCCGGACGTTGCTCTTGCTGGATGGCATCCCACTGCTCTCGGGTGATGGCGGGGAGATGAAGTACGATGCTCTGCCGCTATTCTCCATCGAGCGTGTCGAGGTCCTCAAAGGGGCAGCCTCAGCGCTGTATGGTACGGCAGCTCTCGGTGGGGTGGTCAATGTCTTGACACGTGAGCCTCCGGAGGAAGGGCAGTATCGTTTTCGGCTCTACGGTGGGCTTTACGCCCGTCCGCGCTTTGCCCAGTGGGATATCGGACAGCGAGGGATGGGCGGAGGTGACTTCAGCTATGCGCGGCGCCTGGGACCGGTCGGGGTTATGCTCGGTGCCGGGGCAGTCTCCGATGGCGGCTACCGCTCGGCTGGGGATTCCCGGCGGTGGTACCTCTTCGGCAAGGCACGCTGGACGCTGTCGAGCCGTACCGTGCTTACCTTCCTTGGGAACTACACCGATGACGATCGGGGCAATTGGATTTACTGGAAGAGTCTCCGTCAAGCCCTCTGGCCTGGCAATCCTGACAGTGCCCAGCGTGTGCGTTCCCGGAAAGAACTCTTCGCGCTCCAGTGGCAGCAACTCTGGAGCGCTGTGCACAGCAGTGTGCTTCGGCTTGGACTCTATCGGACGGACTTTGAGAACCGAGACCCCGCGGGGAATACGGACTCCCTGCCGCAGTCGAAGGCTACCTCGCTTTCCGCCGAATGGCAGGGGAACTGGCAGCTGCGCTCGTCTGTGGTCGTCACCGGTGGCGTCCACGCACTTGCCAATCTGGTTAACTCCATCCTCTACGGCAGGCGTCAGCAGGTCATTGGGGCACTCTACGGGCAGCTTGAGCTTGGAGCGGTGCGCCCGGTAGGGCTTACTGTCGGCATCCGCCTTGACTGGGAACGGACCGAAGGTGTACCGCGGCGCGTTGAGGTCAGCCCGCGGCTGGGGCTGACCTATGCCAGCTGGTTTGGTCCGCAGTTTCGGGCAAATCTCGGGCGTGCCTTCCGTGCTCCCACCGTTGCCGAACGATTTGCCACGGTGCGGGCAGCCGGCTTTACCGTGCAGGCAAACCCTGACTTGCAGCCCGAGCGGGGCTGGAGTGCCGAGCTCGGGGTCATGGACACAGCGTGGCTATCCCTGGGTGGCTGGCGCTTCCCGCTGTTTGCGGATCTTGCATTCTTCCGCTCGGACTTCTACGGCTTCATCGAGCCGCAATTCCGCCGGGTCAATGAGGCAATCGCTATCCAGTTTGTCAACATCACGCGGGCTCGTGTCCAAGGGCTGGAGTTCACGCTGGGAACCTGGTTGGGACCGGTCACGTCCTGGGCGCCTGCGGGGATTCTGGGCTGGGATGGTGGGCTGACGCTGCTGGAGCCGCGTGATCTGACCCGCAATGATTGGCTGCGCTACCGCTCCCGGCGCCAGCTCTCAACCCGCTGGACGCTTGTGCTGCCATGGGCGGAGCTGCAGCTGGAGTACCGCTACCAGAGCCGGGTGGAGCGGGTGGATGAAGAGCTGGTCAATCTCGGGTTTATTCGGAATGCAGACGTGCGGGTGCCGATACACGTCCTGGATGTGCGTCTGACGCTTCTGGGACAGCGCTTGGTCAGTGTACCGGGGACGCTGACGCTGAGCCTCCGCAATGCACTCGACTACTACTACACCGAGGTGCCGGGTACGGTTGCTGCACCACGGCAATTGCTCCTGCAACTTTCGGGCGCATGGTGAGCGATGCTGGCGCGCCTGCTGCGGATAAGCCTCTGGGAGTGGAAACAGCAGTGGCGGCAATGGAGCTTTGTCCTGAGCCTCTGGCTGCCGCTGTTGGTCGGTGCTGCCATTGTGTGGGGAATTCCACGGGAAGACCAGAGCCGGGCTTCTGCGATCGTCGCTGTCTGGGATGGAACGGGGCAGTGGTTGCGCCGGCTCCAGCACCTCTTGGCAGAGAGTGGGCACGGGATGCTCTATCCGCTGATGCCCGAGGATACTGTGGCGCTATCCCGCTTGCTTGAACGTGTGCGGACCGGAGAATGGCGAGCTCTGCTGTGGCTTCAGCCTGAGACAGCCGGTATCTCTGTGCAGCTCTGGGCGCGGACATCCTCTGCTGCAGGGATCCGGGAGCTCTTACAGCGGCTGGAGGGCGAGTTCCGGGGCGCGGTTCTCTGGCACCGCGCCCTGCCGGAGGGGCAGACGGTGGTGTTCCGGGAGCACTGGATTGTGAGCGAGCTTTCGCGCGAGCGCCTACTGCGGCAGACGATTGCCGTGCTCGGGATGCTCGTGCTGGGGACAGCGTTTGTCTGGTCAGCGCGCATTGCCACGGAAGAGCACCTGAGTCGGGTGGCGGAATTCTTGCTGAGCATTGTCAGTGCTTGGGAGCTGGTGCTGGGGAAATTCCTCAGTGTGGTCGTGCAGGGAATCTTGCAGCTCCTCCTTCTCGGGCTTCTGGGCTGGACGGCTGCGAGGATGCCGCTTCCAGAGGTGCTCATCCCTGGAGTGCTGGGATATGCGTTTCTGGTCTCGCTCGGGCTTGCTCTGGCAGTGTGGGCACGCAATGAGGCACAGCTGCACGGCATGGTCACGCTTGTGCTCTTCCTCTTGTTTGCAGGGACGGTGCTGGCGTCGTGGGGTGGGCAGGGTGGCATTCTCCTTCTGACGGTACTTCCCCTCTGGGTGCCGGTCGCTGCGTTCTGGACGGAAGGGGAAGCCAGTCGATGGATGCTCGCCGGGGAGCTCCTGACTGTGGCAATGACAGCCGGGCTTCTCCGGAGAGCCGCACACGGTCTGCAGATGCTCGGTGCTTTCGGCGAACGGTGAGCGATGGAGAGGGAACCGCAACGGCTGTCAGCGCTGCTCCAGCACTTCCTGAAAGAGTCTGGGCTCGAAGAAGCGCTGCTGTTGGCACGTCTGCCCGAGCTGTGGGCAGAGGTTGTGGGGACGCCGGCAGCTCGTGTGAGCACACTCCGGCACTTCGCCGCAGGCGAGCTCATCGTGGAGGTTAGCGTCCCGGCCTGGCGTCTTGAACTGCAGCTTCGCTGTGAGGAGCTTCGGAGACGGCTCAATGAGCGCCTGGGACACGAGCTTGTGCGCAAACTCGTTATCCGATAAGGCACTCCTGGACGTCTCTATCCGCGTCAGGGAAACCCGTCTCACGGAGCAACTACAGGAGCGATGGACACCGAGCTGCAGCAGAACCGACCGGAGTCGGATGGCTATACAGAGGAGAGCATTCGCGTACTGGAGGGGTTGGAAGCCGTGCGTCGGC
>BEHX01000001.1 GCA_002898295.1 bacterium HR21 | reverse complement strand
GGCGCAGGCGGGGTATGTGTACGAGACGGTGCAGGGTGGGGGAGGGGACTCGGTGGCTGGGGTAGGGACGGCGGCGTTGGGGTGGAATGTGGTCTACTACGGGGTCGAGTGGCGGCACTGGGGGCAGGTGGATCGGGTGTTGCGGGCGACGATAGACTTTTTGCGGCGCAACGGTGGGGGTGTGGTGGAGCTGCCTGGGCAGGGGGAAGAGGTGCCGGTGGCAGGTGGGGGGATGTGGATGCGGGTGTATCCGAGTGTGACCGGGGAGGAGGTATGGGTGGAGTATGGGGGGATCGGTGGGGCAGGGCAGCTGGAGGTGTATGACGGGTTAGGGCAGCGGATCTGGGGTGGGGAGGTCTCGGGCAGCAGTGGGCAGGTGCGGCTTGGGGTAGGCAAGTGGAGCAGTGGGGTGTACGTGGTGGTGGTGCGGGATGGGCTGCAGGTCAGAGCAGAGCAGGTGCGCGTGGTACGGTAAGCACGAGAAACTCTCCTCCAGCGGCGGCTCCCCGAAGGGAGCCGCCGCTTTTTCGTTTTCACTCCGTGAAACTACCCCTGGCTGTAAGGGCGCGCTGAGGTCTTCTGCGGATAGGGGGGATAGAGGGTAGCTATGCTGCTGTTTCCTGTGGAAGCTCGTGCTCGGGACACGAAGTGCGAAGCTCGGTGAGAGCCAGCGGGATTTCCAACAAGCTGCAGAAATACTGTGGAGCGCGTTCTCCTGACCGTTCGAGGATTTGTAGAAAACGGCAAGTCAAGCAAGTTCGCGCCGTGTGGAGGTGCCCGGCTTCGTAAGCGAAGGCGATGAAGCGTAGGAGGAAGTGCAGGAACTGAGCTTGTTCTTCAGGAGAGAAGCGCTCAGAGAGTTGTTCGAAACGCCGGCTCTGCTGGATCCAGAGACGCCGGGCAATTGCCTTCCCACGGGGTGTGAGGACCACCACGACAGCTCGCCGATCATCTTCGCGCTGAAGCTTCTGTAAAAGCCCTTTGCGCTGTAATGTCGTGATAGCGTCGCTGATGGTCGGCTGAGAGAGGTCAAGCTCTTCGGCTAAGTCTGTCACTCCGTAGAATCGTCCGGGCTGCAGGTAACACTGCAAGAGAACTTGCGCCTGCGTGATGCTCAGCCCTTCCTCCATTGCATCGGAGAGCAGAAGGCTCCGGAGCGCCTGTCCAATTCGCTCAAGGGCTGCAACTATCTTCTGCGGCGTCGTCATCACGACCCAGGAATGTATCGGAACACGTACGATTGCCTTGCAAAGATACTGCTCCCCTGCCGAATGAACGGTGAATACACGATGTAGAACACCGCGGGAAAGGGGACTCAAAGTGCTTGGAGAAATGCCGTGCACGTGTGGGCAGAGGCGCTGGTTGAAAAGAGGAGTATGGGGAGCTGCACATCCCCATACCCCTCTTGTCCGACCGAGTCTGCTTTTACGGACGCCACTCGCTGAAGACGTAGTCTCGATGAGCTTGTCCGGCGTGGCAGTTGTGGCACGCTGTCTTCATATCCGTGACGATTTGCTTTTGGGGGTTGCCCTCAGCGAAGGCAGCATAGCCCCAGCCGTCGGTTTCCCGGAAGCGCTTCGAGTCTTTGACCATGACCGCTAGGACCTTGCGCTTCCCTTCACCAGTTGCGTTATTCTCCGTGGGTGCTTCTAGGAGGTCGAAGACCAGAATGGAGCCATCGGGAAACTTCTTGGCGTTCTGCTGTAGGGCACGGGCTGCCTTGTCGTTGGCGTAGACGTGGTGGATACCACCGAAGTCGTTGTAGAGTGGGTGCCCAGGATGCAGGATAGCGGTCTTGACATGTGTCCATGAGCGGTATCCTTTGGGGTACCGGATTGTGTGAGCGAGATTCTGCTGGGCAACGACCGAGAGGACGCCGAGGACAATGGCGCTGAGTCCAGCGACGAGCATCCAGCGCTGCATGGGAGAACACCGTTGAATGTGGGACATTACTTCGGACTCCGATGCAAAAATACGCCATAGCCCCAATTCGCATGCCCCCTGTGTGAGGGCAGCGTGCAGTCACTGACGCGGTGTGCGCGGTGCTCCAGGCACGAGGACCAGCGAGGAGCTAGGGGGAGGAAGGGAGGTGGTGAGCTCAGCGGGGGTTGTCTGGAGAAGTATCTGGCTCGTCAACCCAGTCAGCGATGAAGATGTTGAATTCGCCCGGGCGGTGGGCGCCGCGGCTGGAGCAGAAGAGGAGCTTTTTCCCGTCGGGGGAGAACATTGGGAAGCCATCGAAAGCGGCGCCGTACGTGATGCGTTTCAGCCCCGTGCCGTCCTTGTTGATGATGTAGAGGCTGAAGGTACGCCGGGTAGGATCATGGAGGTTTGAGCTGAAGATGATGCGGCGTCCATCGGGGTGGAAGAAGGGGGCAAAGTTTGCTGCGCCGTTGCGGGTGATCTGCCGGATATTGGTGCCGTCGGCGTTCATCACGAAGAGTTCCATGTGATTGGGGCGGACGAGCTGACGGCGCAAGAGCTCCCGGTACTCCTCCAGCTCGGCACCGGTGGGGTGATGCGCACGGTAGACGATCTCTGTCCCGTCGAAGCTGAAGAAAGCGCCACCGTCGTAGCCAGGGGTAAAGGTCAATCGGCGCAGGTCGCTCCCATCCAGGTTGCAGGAATAAAGCTCCAGGTCGCCGTCGCGGGCAGAGGTGAAGACGATGCGGTCGCCGCGCGGGGAGACGGTTGCTTCGGCATCGTAGCCGTCCGTCATGGTCAGGCGCTGGAGAATGGCGCCGGTTGCTGTGTCGGCAATCACGATGTCGTAGGTGGCATAGATTGGCCACACGTAGCCTGCTGTGCGCTCCGGTGGGGGAGGGCAGGCAGTATCGGCAAGGTGAGTCGTAGCGTAGAGCAGGCGCCCATCGGGTAAGAAGTATGCGCAGGTGGTGCGTCCGTGTCCGGTGGAGATGCGTTTGAGGCGGCGACCAGCGGTGTCCATGATGAAGATCTGGTCACACGCAGACCCGGCAGGGCTGCTCTGGAAGCAGAGCATGTCTCCGGCAAAGGAGAAGTAGGCTTCAGCGTTCTTGCCTCCGGTGGTGAGCTGACGCAGGTTGCGCAGATGGACCTCGCGCGGGTCCTTGAGTGAATCGGCGGGGATGGCGGCAAGGAGTCCGACAGCAGTGACAGCGAGCAGGAGCAACTGTGTCATGCAAGGTCCTCTTCCGGTGGGAGACTCTCGTCCTCACCGCCAGGGAGTTCTCCCGCGGCAGGAGTGTCTGGCAGCACGACGCGTCCGTGACGGCGGAGTTCATCCAGTTGGGATCGGGAAAGGGTCAAAAGCGCGCCAGTTTCCTCGAGCTGGAGCTGGATTTCCTCGCGGAGCACATCCAGTTTGACAATGCGGGCGGGACCGTGCTCGGTGTGGACCACAGCGTTGAGCGGTGGGTAGTGTTGCAGTGCCTCGCGATAGAGGTCCAGTTCGTAGAGCAGGCAGCATTTGAGGCGTCCGCATAGTCCGCTCAGGCGAGTGAGGTTGAGTGGCAGCAGCTGAGTACGGGCAGCGGCAAGGGGAACGGGTTTGCAGTCGCGCAGGAATGTGGCGCAGCAGAGTTCACGTCCGCAGGGACCCAATCCGCCGAGCCGGCGGGTTTCTTCCCGGGGCTGAATCTGGCGCAGCTCGATGTGGGTCCGGAAGCGCTGGCGCAGGAGGCGGACGTACTGGCGGAAGTCCACCCGAGTCGGGGCGGTGAAGTAGAGGGTTAGACGTCGGCGATCCCACTGCCATTCGGCATCGGTGAGCTTCATGTGCGCCAGTTCCGGCAGTGTGCGTGCCAGCTGGCGAGCTTCGCGGAGCACGGTGGGCTCTTCCTGGCGGTTCTGAGTGTAGCGCTGGTAGTCCTCCGGAGTAGCCAGGCGCAGGAGTGCCAGGCTCGGTGGAGCGCCGCTGTAGAAGAGCTGTTGGGCACGGAGAGCCGCGCTTCCGATGGCACGGACGTGTCCAGCATCGGTTCCTGTTGGGGAGGTGGCTAAGACGAGATCCCCCGTCCGGATGCGGAGCTTTTTCGGATTAGCCGCGAGTGCTCGGCGGCGTCCTTTGAATTCGAGCTCCACGATGGGCGAGGGTTCTTCAGAGGTCTCGGGCGGAGGCGGCTGGTGGGGAGTTTCTGCTGGGCAGGAGGTGCAGGCGCTCTGCCGCTGCTGCAGCTCGGGAGCGAGCGCATCGGCAGCGGTTGGTCCCAAGTTCGGAATCTGCACGCTCTCTATAGGGAGGAAGGGCATTGGGAGACTCCTCGTGGGCGGGACGGTATTGCAGCAGAACGGCAGCGCATGAGCAGTGTGACAACCAGGAGCGGGATGCTCACGTAGCGGCGCAGCTGCTGGAGGGCATGCTCGACAGCTATGACCATGGCTCCGATATCAGCCTCAGGGAAGCGTTGCAGGAAGCGGCGGAGAGTCCCTTCCTCATCAGCGTTGAGGAGGAGGTCGGATCCCCCGCCGTGGGACAGGATGAAGGCGTCGCGGAGCCAGAAGGCGAGCAGACTCAGCAGCAGCTCAGCACGGATGCGGTCAGCCGAACCGAAAAGCTCTTCAATCGCGTGCAGGAGCTGGAGCCGGAAACGTCCGGGCTTGAGCGCAAGACGGAGCAGGGAGAGAACTTGCTGGCGGAGGTTCCTGAGGTCTTGCTCAAGGAAGGTGAGTGCCTGGGCGTAGCTTCCCTGAGCGAAAGCGGCGATGAGCCGAGCTTCTGTCTCGGAGAGGCGGTGCCGTTCTCGGAGGGCAGCCACGAGCGCTTCCTCCGGCAGTGCAGGGCAGTAGAGTTGCTGGCAGCGGGAGAGAATTGTCGGCGGGAGATGGTCACGGCGAGAGGTAGTCAATAGGAAGACAACGTCGTCGTGGGGCTCTTCCAGGGTCTTCAGACAGGCATTGGCTGCTTCGGTTGTCAGTGCGTCGGCTTCACTGATGATGACCACCCGCCGGCGTCCGGGGCGGGGAGCTGCCAAAGAGAGCGTGCGCTGCAGGTCTCGGATGGCGCTGATGTGGATTTGCAGCGCGTTCGGCAGCGTGATGTTGTGGTAAGGGTTTTCTGCCTTGCGGCGGAGCTCCTCTCGCAGCAGCGCAATGTGGTCGTCGCTCAGTCCCAGCAGAGCAGAGCTTTCTGAGCGATTCTTGGGCGGCGGGAGGGCGAATACGAGTCGGATTGAGGGGTGCTCCAAGCGGGCAGCCTGCTGGCAGTCTGAGCAGCGGTCACAGGCTTCAATGCCTCCAGCGCTTCGGCGAGGAGCCTGGCAGTTGAGAAGCTTGGCAAATTCCAGCGCCAGAGCATCCTTCCCGACCCCTTCCGGTCCCCAGAAGCAGTATGCGGGGGCAATGCGCCCCTGCAGAATGGCTCGCTGCAGGAAGCCTTTGATTGCTTCTTGCCCGATGATGGATGCCCACGCCATCGGCTCCGGGAGAGACTGGAGTGCAAAACTACACCATCCAGACTGCAGGGGGAGCACGGCTGCAATGGGAGAGCGAAGGGCGGCGTCTTTTGGCACGCTGACGGTTGCACAGTGCGGGGGTGGCAATGAACCGGCAGGAACCAGCCTTCCGGCGGGAGCTCCGCCTCTTCGATGCCACCATGCTGGTGGTCGGCTCGATGATCGGCTCGGGGATTTTCATCGTCAGCGCTGATATGTCCCGGATGCTCGGAGCACCGGGCTATTTGCTGCTGGCCTGGGTATTGACAGGGCTTCTGACGCTGGCGGCTGCGCTGAGCTATGGAGAGCTGGCCGCGCTCTTTCCCCGGGCAGGTGGGCAGTACGTCTACCTGCGGGAGGCGTATTCACCGCTGGTGGGGTTCCTCTACGGCTGGGCACTGTTCTTGGTGATTCAGACCGGTTCGATTGCTGCGGTGGCTGTTGCTTTCGCGAAATTCACCGCGGTGCTGGTACCGTGGTTTTCCGAAAGCAACATCCTGGCGCAAGTAGCTGGGCTGCGCATCAATGCAGGGCAGCTCCTGGCAATTCTCAGCATCGTGGTGTTGACCGTGCTCAACTTGCGGGGGATTCGGGTGGGGAAGCTCGTGCAGGATACCTTTACGGTGACCAAGACCGCAGCGCTTTTCGGGCTGATTCTCCTGGGGTTGACTATTGGGCTCAATGGCGAGAGCATTGCCCGGAATTGGTCCTCTGCGTGGGAAGCGCAGCGGTTGGTGGAACACGCAGGGGGCTGGCATGCGGAGCCGCTGACCGGGCTGGCGCTGCTGTCGGCGTTAGGAGCGGCAATGGTGGGCTCGCTCTTCGCTTCGGATGCGTGGAACAACATCACCTTTGCCGCTGCTGAGGTGGTCGAGCCGCAGCGGACAGTGCCGCGCAGTATGGCGCTCGGAGTGCTGCTTGTGACGGGGCTCTACATCCTGGCAAACGTTGCCTATCTGGCGATTCTGCCGTTGCGGGGTGACCCGAATGGGTCCACGGTCTGGGAGCGGGGATTACAGTTCGCGCTCCATGACCGGGTTGGGGCTGCTGCTGCCGAAGCTATGTTTGGGTCGTGGGGAGCGGCACTGATGGCGCTGCTGATCATGATTTCCACCTTTGGCTGCAACAATGGGCTGATTCTGGCAGGGGCGCGGGTGTACTACGCAATGGCCCGTGATGGGCTCTTCTTCCAATCGGCGGGACGCTTGAACCGGCATGCGGTGCCTGGAGTTGCGCTGGTGTTGCAAGCAGTCTGGGCGAGCATCTTGTGTTTGTCAGGGCGCTACAGTGATTTGCTCGACTACATCATCGTTGCTGTCCTGCTCTTCTACGTTGCCACAATTGCCGGGATCTTCGTGCTGCGGTGGAAGATGCCCGATGCGGAGCGTCCCTACCGCGCACCGGGGTATCCTGTCGTACCGTTGCTGTACATCCTTGCGGCAGGAGCAATTGCCTTGGACCTGCTTGTGGTCAAGCCTCGCTACGCAGGTGCAGGGCTGATACTGGTTGCCAGCGGTATACCGGTCTACTTCCTCTGGCAGTGGTGGAAAAAACAGCGGGGGAAGCAATGGAGCTGAGTGTCAACGTTGATCACGTAGCAACGGTTCGGGAAGCTCGCGGTGGCACGCAACCGGACCCGGTGTATGCAGCCATGATTGCCGAGATGGCGGGTGCTGCCGGGATTGTCTGCCACTTGCGGGAGGATCGGCGGCATATCAATGACCGGGATGTGCGGCTGCTGCGGGAGGTGGTCAAGACACGGCTCAATTTGGAGATGGCGGCAACCGAGGAAATGGTGCGCATTGCTCGGGATGTCTTGCCGGACGTGGTTACTCTGGTGCCGGAGCGGCGGCAAGAGCGGACAACCGAAGGCGGACTCAATGTAGTTGAGCACCGTCACTCCTTGCGGGAGGTGGTGGAAATCCTCCACAAGGCTGACATCCAGGTCAGCCTGTTCGTGGAGCCGGTGCTGGAGCAGCTCGAGGCTGCCGCTGATATCGGAGCTGACATCGTTGAGTTGCACACCGGGCACTATGCCAACGCGACCTCAGAGCGGGCGGCGCAGCAGGAGCTCTACCGCCTCCACAACGCCGCTGAGTTTGCTCGACGGCTGGGTCTGCGGGTGGCTGCCGGGCATGGACTCACGTACGAGAATATCCTTCCCATCTGCCGTATCCCTGCTATTGAGCATGTCAGCATTGGGCATGCAATTGTGGGGCGGGCACTCTTTGTGGGATTTGAACGTGCGGTGCGGCAGATGTTGGAGCTGATCCGTTACGGTCGGCTGCTCCCGCCGCTTGAATTGCGCTGATGGAGTGCCTGTTCGCATCGGGGCTGGAGCCAGGGGAAGACGTGTACGAGCTCACCGAGCCGGGGGAGCTGCGGCATCTGCGGGCATTGCGGTTGCGTCCGGGTGAGTCCATTGCGTTGACAAACGGGCGTGGCACGCTGGTGCTGGCGGAGTTCTGCGGTGAGAATCCCGAGCGCTCGGCGGCGTTGTTCCGCATTATTCGGGAACTGCCTCCCAACGAGCTCCCGGTCCCGGTCGGGATTGCCCTGGGGATACTCCACGAGCGGGAGCGGCTGGAGTTTGCTGTCGAAAAGGCTGTCGAGCTCGGGGTGCACGAGATTTCCCTGCTGCGGACCCGCTACACGCAGCCGGTCACAGTCCGTCTGGCGCGGCTTGAGGCGAAGATTCGGGCGGCTGTCAAGCAAGCCCATCGGGCGTGGTGCCCTCGGCTACGCGGACCGATGACAGTGGAGGAGCTTTTCCGGGACTTTGCCTACCAGCAGTTCGTCGTCTGTGATATCTGTGGCGAGCTTCCAGAGCCTCTGCCCCGTGTTCCGACACTGTTCCTGGTGGGACCCGAAGGCGGCTGGGCAGCTGAGGAAATGGAACTCTTCCGCCAGCCCGGAGGGCGCTTCTGGCGACTTTCCGCACGCCGGCTCCGGAGCGAAACAGCGGTCGTCGTCGCGCTTTCACTCCTCCTTACCGGCTGGGAGGCTTTATCGTCTCGGTGAGGAGCACCACTTCCTGACCGAGCCGCGTCTGCACCCACTGGTGGAGCATCCGACGCTGAGCAGGCGAGAGCGGTTGGGTAAGTTCCAGAATCAAATACGTTCGCGGCTGCAGCTGCACCGAATCCCCTCCGACAAGGCTGGCGACTGCGCCGGGGAAGTAGCTCGCGGAGGAAATTGTGGGCAGGAATGCGCGGAGCTCCTGCAGGAGTTGGCGGCTCTGCTCTGGCAGGCGGCGGAGGCTGTCGAGCTGGTGCTCGCGGAGAGCAAGCAGTTGCCGCAGGGTCAGGAGCTCTGTCTGAAGCTGTTGCTGTTGCCCGTGCAGGCGTTCCTCAAGGCTACGGAGTTCGGTAAGCGTGACAGCATTCCGCACTTCGACTGCATCTGGGTCGATGCCGAAATCCGCTGCCCGGGAGCGGAGGCGGTCACGGTCGGTATCGCTGAGAGGAGAGCCAGCGTAGATGAGCTTGACCGTACGTTTCTCTGCGGAGATCTCGTGCTGCAGCAGGAAGCTGCTTCCCCAGACACTCACACTGCGCACGTAGGCATCGCTTGCCTGGAGGAAGCGCTCCTTGAGGATCAGTCGGTAGCCCAGGTAGAGGCTCGGTAGGGCGGTCAAAGCCAGAATGCTTACTACCAGGCGGTTGATCTTCCGGCGGCGTTCCGGCGGGATGGTCTCCACCAGCGGGAAGTGGAGCAGTCGCGACAGGAGCGAAGCGCTGAAGGCAATGAAGACGCAGTTGATCAGAAACAGGTACAGGGCGCCGAAGAAGAAGTGAAACTTTGCGGTCGCCAGCCCATAGCCAGCGGTACACAGAGGCGGGATGAGCGCTGTGGCGATGGCAACCCCGGGGATGACATTGCCTTTCCGGCGAGTCATGACGGCAATGATGCCAGCCGCTCCTCCGAAGAAGGCGATCAGCACATCGTAGAAGCTCGGCGAGGTGCGGGCAAGCAACTCGGAGCGTTCGGTCGAAATCGGCGATATCCAGAAGTAGAGCGCTGACATTGCCAGCCCCATGACGGTGGCGAAGAGCAAGTTCTTCAGCGCTCGCCTCAGAAGGGCGAGATCGTACGTTGCAACAGCGTAGCCCAGCGCATTGATGGGACCCATCAGCGGGGAGATGAGCATTGCCCCGATGATGACGGGAATGGAATTCATGTTGAGCCCCAGGGAGGCAACCAGGGTTGCTAGTCCGAGAATCCAAAGGTTAACGCCTGTGAAGTCCGCATCCGCCTCAATGACAGCACGTACCTGCTTAGGGTCTTCCAAGTCCTGCCGGATACGCAGGATTCTACGGAGACGCAGGAACAGCTTGACGAGGAACGGCGTGACAGGTTCCTGGACGGAAGTGGTGTTCATCATCGGGCAGCTTTCTGTGGGAGCTTCTCGACATCCTTGCGGAGGGTCTCGCCGATCTGCTCGCCGGCGGCTTGGGCTGCTCGGTTGAAGAGTTGGCGCAGTTCCTCAGTCTCCAGCGAGAGGAGTCGTGCAGCGTGGACGGCGCTGGTGGCAGTTGCTACCCCCGGCACGTAGGCAATGCCGCGGGTCTGCTGAATGGGGATAGAGGCATCCCTGTGCACTTCCCAGATTACTCGGGCGGTTTCTCGGTGGAGGATGCGGGAACGCAGCTGGACCTGGGCGTAGACCCCGGACGGGGTAGAGGTGAGCCGGTATTTCTCCAGGATTGTCTCTGCCAGAAAGGCGGGATCGTGCTCAAGGGAGCGGACGGGGGTCACCCGGAGCCATCGAACAGCCGCCTCCTGAAAGCCGCGTCCGGCAGCCAGTGCCAGCTCCTCCGGGACAATGGCTTCGGAGAGCTTGCGGTAAGCTGTTACTTCGGTGAGAACCTCGCCGGCAATGCGCGCAATTTCGAGGATCCACGAAACCTGGCGTGGAGTTGCCGTATCGGTCGGGGGTGAAGCAATCCAGACTTCGGCATCGATCGCGGTCGGTAGAGCCCGGCTCTGGAAGAGCATTGTGCTGCCCACCACGGGGTATTCCGCTAGTCGGTTCGTGTGTCCACATCCGAGCACGCCCAAACTGATGACGGCAAGGCTTCCGACAATGATGCGCATGGGACACTATGAGTTGTGGCACCGAACTGGCTACAAAGATAGAGGCAGCTGCCTGTACCGTCTGCCTTCCAAGCTCTGAGCGTATTCGCGCTCGACATGCTGGAGGAGTGTACGCCAGCGGCGCCGAACCTGCTCGGGCGCAAAGGAGGCACAGAAGTGGCGGCGGGCAGCATATGCGTGGGAACGCCAAAGACCGGGAGTCGTCCAGTACCGGGCGAAGGCTGCCGCCAGCTCCTCCGGAGAAGGGCAGACCAGGAAGCCGTGAACCCCCGGCGAAACCATCTCCGGGATGGTGGCGTGGTCAGTGCTGACAATGGCACAGGCGGCATTGAGAGCCTCAAGGATGCTTGCCGGCTGTGCTTCCGTTGGATGGCGTGTGGGCAGCGCGACAATGTGATGGGTCAGGTAGAGCTGGCGCAGGGCTTCAGGGTGCGCAATGCTCCCGTAGTGCGTCACGCACGAGCCCAGACCCAATGCGGCAACGCGGCGCAAGAAGCGCTGGTGATCCTCTGCTGAAACCCAGCCACCGGCGTAGCTCACGCGGAGGGCAACCCCAGCGCGGCGGAGGAGAGCTGCGGCTTCCAGTAGCTCCCAGCCGCCTTTCTCTGGCAACATGTGACCGACGAAAAGCACGCGAAGCTCCTCCAGGGACTGCAGGTGCTCCAGTTTGCGGGAAATTTCCTCGTCGGTGCAGAGCATCTCCTGGGCAATAGAGTTCGGGATAATCGCAATGCGCTCCTCCGGGAGAAGCTCCCGGAGCGGTTCGGCAAGACGCTTTCCGGGGACAACCAGGATGCGGATATGGTGCCCAAGCCAGCGTAAGCTCCGGCGCCAGAGTGGAGAAGCGGCAAGGGCGAGGAGCGAATTGTGAGTCCAGACGACAACGGGACGTTCTCGGGGGATACTCCCTGCGAAAGCGGCGCAATCCCGAAGGTGTCCCAACCAGGTTCCCGAGGCAATGGCATAGAGAATCGGGAAAGGATAGAGGGCGGCGAGCCGACGGATCCGCCACAGGTAGGAAGCCATCTCGGGGATGCGGCGGAGCCGGAGCCGACCAGGCGGCAGGACGCGCCCATCGGGAGAACGGGCGGAGGAATCCGCGCAGAGGAAGGTGAACTCCCCACCGAGCATTTCCAGAAGTTGCTGTGTCAGGAGGGTCTGCCCGTCTCGGGGCGGAGGGAAGCGTCCGAAAAAGAGCCAGTGGCGTGGCAGCCAGGACGAGTCAGCACCGCCAGTCATGGGGGTGATAGAAGTGGCAGATTCTCTATTTTTGCACCTGAGCCGAGCGCTGCTCTCTCCCCTGAGCGGCGCGCCAGAGGCTCGAGCCTGGGGGTACCCCAATGCCGCCGGGCTCTTTTTTTATGCCGACAGTGCGTAGCGGCGTCGAATATCGGCGATGATCGGCAGGGCATGGGCACGCCCGTTTTCGATGAAGACGTTCCACGTCTCGCAGCCGCAGACAACCGAGCCAGCAACGTAAAGCCCCGGAACAGTTGTCTCGAAAGTCTCCGGATTGTAAACAGGTACCAGCGAGGGGCGCTGCAGTTCGATCCCCATGGATTCCAGAAATGGGGCGTTGGGACGGTAGCCCGTGTGGGCAATGACGAAGTCTACCTCGAGCTCAAAGCGGCGTTCGGTGGGGAGCTCCCGGAGCAGGAGCCGTCTCGGCTGGATTTCTTCCACGACGGTGCGGAAGAATGCGCGAATTTCCCCACGGCGGATGCGGTTTTCAATATCAGGCTTGAGCCAGTACTTGACGGATTCTCCCAGCCATTCCCGGCGATGGATGAGGAAGACCGTGGCGCCGTGCCGGTAGAGGTCCAGCGCCGTTTCGACAGCGGAGTTGCGCCCGCCAATGACCGCAACGCGGGTATGGACATAGGCGTAGGGCTCGGTGTAGTAGTGCGTCACGTGCGGCAGATCTTCGCCCGGGACCCCGAGCGGGTTGGGCTGGTCGAAGTACCCCGTTGCTACGATGACGGTGCGGCTCCGGAGTGTCTCCCCGTGGGCAGTGCGGACGCAGAAGTGTGTGCCGTCCCGTTCCACAGCAATCACGGGCGTGTAGAGCCGAACAGGGAGGCGGAAGTACTCGGTCACGCGGCGGTAGTACTGGAGTGCCTCGGCTCGCGTGGGGCGGGGATGGGGGGTTGGAAAGGGGATGCCTCCAAGTTCCAGGTTCTCCGCCGTGGAGAAGAAGATCATGCCTGTCGGGAAGCGGCGGATGGACTCTACCAGGGCTCCCTTTTCGAGGATGAGGAAGCGTAGCCCTGCACGCTGCGCTTCGATGCCGCAGGAAAGCCCCGTCGGACCGGCACCGATGATGAGTGTGTCGTAGAGCTCCATCTCAGCGCACGATGAGCAGAGGAGCGGTCATGCCCTGACCCAGATCGAGCAAGTAAAGCCCTGGGGGAAGATGGGCAACCGAGCACTGTAGGCGGAGGCGTTCCCCATCGCGATAGGCTTCGCGCACCGGAACGAGGACGCGCTGCCCCAGGAGCGAGACCGCGTGGAGGAAAGCCGGCGGCGGACTCGTCAGCGGCAGACGGACCCAAAGCTCGGTGTCAGCCGGCTGGGGGAAAAGTTCCGGCTGCAGGAGCGTTGGGGCGACGGCAACAGCATCGGGTTCGGCAGCATCGAGCCGCACGTTGTCGATGTACCAGCCATCGTTGTTCCGCAATGGGTTCGAGCGAAGACGGAAGCGGATGTAGAGCGTATCCCCGATGAAGCGCCGCAAGTCGCGGTGTTCGGTGTACCACTCACTGTTGCCCACGCTATCGCGGAAGCCAGCAGAGCGGCGGATATCAATTGCTTGGACGACGTACCATGTGCGCCCGAAATCGGGGGAGACCTCGGTCAGTGCGGTATCGGCAACCTCGACCAAGGCGATGTTCTCGTAGCTCAGAGTCGGCGCTGTTGCGGAGACGACAACGGGAGCCAGGATGACCCAGGTGTTGGAGCGGTTCGGATAAGGACCATCGGGGGAATCTGTGAGCGAGTTCGGAGGCGATGCGGCGGCCTTCTCGGTCAGACCCCAGCTCCCGTTGGTCAGCAGTGCTGGGGTTCCGGCGCTGTCGTCAAAGGTCGCGAACAGTTCCCGGAGGGGTTCTCCAGCATAGGCGAACACAGTGTCGGAGGGCTGACTCAGCGTGAGCTGTCCACTGCGCAGTCCCGCTGCCTGGAGGAAGAGCTGGTAGAAGCGTCCAGTCGGGAGACGCAGGACGTACGAGCTGAACATGCCAGCTTGGACCTGGGGTGGGGAGAGACTATCGAGCACTGCGCCGGTGGTGGCGTCGGAGATGTAGAGCCGGGCAAAATCGTAGAAGTCTGTGCTGTCTACGTGGTACGCTGGGTTGCGCCAGGAGAGGAGAATCCCTTCAGCATGTGGGCGTGCGACGACCTCTGTCGGTGGCAGAGGTTCACGTGCTCCGCCGACAACCCCGGAGATACTCACTGGTTCACTCTCCAAGCTATCGGGCGTGACAGCGACGAGGCTGTAGGTGAAGGGAGTGCCCTCAACCAAGCCGGTATCGGTGAAGCTCTCCGTCCCTTTTGGGACAACAGCGATGACAGTAGAGCCGCGAATGATGCGGATAGCCACGTCAGCGAGGGGTTCGCCCAAGAGGTTCTCCGTCGGGTCACACCACCGTAGGCGCACAGCCCCAGGGGATGGGAAGGCAACGCGGAGGCTATCGGGTGGGCGCGGTGCGGAGCTGACCAGAGCGACGTAGACATCGAGCGTGCTGTAGCTTCCTCGGGGGGCATTCGGCATCCAGAAGCAGGGGTAGATCCGCCCGCCGTAAGCGGCAATGCCGGTGTAGTCGCCCCAGTAGTAGTTGCCCGGACCTTGGAAGGAGACGTCTTCCGGACCGTCCAGGTAGAAGGTCCAGGGAGTCAGGCGCACGTGGCGCCAGGTCTGGGCGTCGCGGGAGATGGCAAGGTAGGCGTCAACCCCTCGGTTTTGCGGGTCGTGCTGTGAGCTGTAGTACAGCACGGCTATCAGCCCGGTGATTGGATCAACGGCGATGGCGGGGAAGAACACATCGGTGTTGAGCGTGTTGTTGTCAATGCGCTGTGGGGCAGTCCAGCTGGTTCCCCCGGTTGAGGAGGCGGTAAAGTAGATGCCGGGCTGTCCCTGGGCATCTCTGCCGGCTTGTACGACGTATATCCAGCCCCGGCGAGGTCCGGTGGAGAGATCCACGGCGATAGCGGGATAGCCGCTGACGCGGATGTTCTGCTTGTCGGGGAGCACCTGCCGTCCACTGGCGGAGTTGTAGCTTCCGAGCAAGCCGAGGGATTGGACCAGCACTGGGGTGGTGCGCCATGTCCGTCCCCCGTCGGTGGAGATTTGCAACAGGGTGTTTTCCCGATCGCCGGAGCGCTGGCGCCAGGCGACGAAGAGCTCGCCTCGGGGACCGACAGCCAAGATCGGGGCTTGGGCATCGCCGCCACTACCCGGTAATAGTGTCGGCACACTCCAGCTCTGTCCCCGGTCCGTACTCCGGGCGATGTAAATGCCCGGAATGCCCCCGAATCGGCGCCAGGCGACATAGAGCGTGTTCCGATAGGGAGAGCCGCTGACGGTGTCAACGACCATCAGGCATTTGTCGTCAAAGGGGGCATTCTGCCCTTCGTTGAGCGTTACCGGGGAGACCTCCTGCCAGCTCTGTCCGGCGTTGGAGGAGAAGGCAACGAAGACGCCGTTGACCCCTTGGGGTTGCCCGTTGACAAGCTGAGCGTGGATATGGGAGTAGAAGGCGTTCCCGTCGCTATCGAATGCCAGCCCGGGATCGGCGATCGCGGCGCCGGTGCCGGTCGGAACAAAGGGATTCGCAGGTGTGAGCGCGCTGCTCCAGGTGCGACCGCCATCTGTACTTCGGTAGGAGACCATGCGGTAGTTGCCGCCGTAGTTGTAGCGGGAATCATTGGCACCGGCGAGCAGGATATTGGGGTTGCTCGGGTGGATTGTAATCCAGGTCTCGCTCTGGTCGAGCGGATAGGGCGAGATGTTGACCAGCGGGATGCCTGTCGGGGACAGGAGGCGGAGCGGACCCTGGTGGGGCTTGGAGAGATCCTCTGGGCGGTAATCCCCGGGGTTGACCCGCCGAATAGCACCCCACTGTACTGGGTGGGTCTCATGCCCGGCGTGGAGGTACAGCGGGAGCTGGCGTGCGTCGAACTGCGCCCAGAGGGAAACCGCCGATACCCACAGGAGAAGCCCGCTATGGATCCGGTCCATTGGGTGCTGTCGGTACATGCTGGAAGACCACGTGCACGATGCGACGGTGTACGGTCTCGATATCGGCATTGCCGTCCACACTGTGGAGTTTACCTTGGCGGGCGTAGTAGTCGAGCACGGGGCGAGTCTGTTCTGCGTACACGGCAAGGCGCTGACGGATGACCTGTTCCGTATCATCCGGGCGCCCGCGCAGGAGGAGGCGGCGCACGATTTCCTCCTCAGGCACCACGAGGTTGATCACGATGTCTACCCCTCGTCCCTGTCGGGCAAGGAGAGCATCGAGGGCTTCTGCTTGCGGCAGCGTCCGCGGAAAGCCGTCCAACACGCAGTCCCGGCGATAGGGCTCTGAGGCAAGCAGTGCCTCCACCACAGCTGTGACCAGCTCATCGGGGACAAGCAACCCGTTGTGGACGTATTGCTGGACAGCAGCCCCGAGCTCGGAGCCCTGCTCGATTGCCTGCCGGAAGGCTTCCCCGGTAGAAAGGTGGGCGATGCCATACCGCTGCGCCAGGAGTTGAGCCTGTGTCCCCTTGCCCACACCAGGTGCTCCGAACAGAACGATCACCATGCTGTCTGCCTCTGTGAGTGCGCCTGCTCTGGAAGCCAGCCAAGTCGAGGCTTGGCAGCGCCGGGCAAAAATACGAATCCCCTTACGGCTCTCCGAGCCTGCCGGGCAGAGGCTCCGCCGGTGGGCGATAGAAGCGCCCTTTCCACTGGAGCTTCCCACGCACGCTCCAGGAGGCAGAATTGAGCGCAATACCGATGAGGAGCAGAGCAGCCAAGGGGAAGAGCCAGATTTGACCCCGCGGCAGCCGGAACGCCCAGGTGGGCTGGGCGCGCAGGAGCACCCCGAGTCCGTAGCCTGCTGCCCCGAGAAGCACCCACTCTGGGATGCCTGCCGCAAGCCCACCGAGCGCTGCACACGGCGGCACCACGAAGAGCAGGAGCAGATGAGCAATGAAGCCCAGCAGGACCCACCAGCGGTAGTTCATTGCCGGATAGGTGTTCTTTGAAAAGCCGCGGAAGGCATCTGCGGAGCTCTCGTACATCCGGCAGGAGATCACTGTGCTCCCATCGGCAACGGGTGCGTGCCCCAGGTGCCGTGCTACCAAGCGCCCGAAGACAATATCTTCGACCAGCTCGCCAGCAACGGCAGCATGTCCGCCGAGCTCGTCGTAGAGCCTCCGCTCAATGAGGAAGCATTGTCCACTGGCAGCGTGAAAACTCGGCAGCTTCCGGCGGAGAGGCTCCGGCACGTAGCCGAAGTAGAAGACGTAGAGCGTCGGGATGATGAGCCGTTCGGCACGAGTGAGCATCTCTTCGGCAGGCAGCACGGAGAGGAAGCCTAGACCTTGGTGCCGGCAATATTGCACAATAGCAGCGAGTGCCGTGGGAGCAAATCGCGTGTCAGCATCGGCGAAAAGCAGCCACTCCCCACGGGCGTGCTGAGCACCCTGGAAACATGCCCACGATTTCCCAACCCATCCCGCGGGCAAGGGTGCTCCGCGGATGAGGCGGAGGCGGTCTGGATACTCCTGCTGGAGCCGTTGCAGGATGTCCGGCGTGCGGTCCTCGGATTCATCGTCCACGACGATGATCTCGTATCGCGGATACTGCTGCCGGCACAGCGACCGCAGACAGGCTTCAATACGGGCTTCTTCATTGCGTGCAGGAACCACGATCGAAACCATCGGGGCAGCTTCTCCGGAAATTCCTCCTGCCGGCACTATGCGGCGCAGCTGCCGGAGATTGTACCAGCAGACCAGATTGAATCCAGCCAGGAAGACAATGCTCAGCGCTAGGAGCAGCACCATGAGGGGGAATCGCCGCAAACCGAGCGCAAATCTACAGCATGGCGGAAATCTGCTGTTTTCTAACTTTGCTCCAGGAGAAGAGTTCCGCGGCAGCAGGCGGTCCCATGCAGGTGTGGCGGCTTCTCATTGTACTGGCTCTCTCCGAGAGCGTGCTGGCCCAGGTGGTCGAAGTCCCTGTTGTGGAACAGGCACCCTTGGTCGGAGGGAAGCAGGATACGGTGGTCACGGTGGTCTGCCCACCGGGGTCGGTTGTCTTCCAGCGTGTGGTGCTCTTCTACGCTCTCTCCCGCCCGCCCGGAGGCTGGGATCCGTGGGATCGGATTGCCTCTGTGAGCGTGTTGACCGAGACGGATACGTTCGAGATTGCCCGCATCATGACGCCGTACCAGCGGGAGTGCGGCTGGGAAATTGATGTCACGCCTTTCCGCCCGCTGCTTGCGGATACCGTGCGGCTGCGCATCTTCATTCTCTACTGGGCGCAGAGCCCGGGGCAGGGATATTTGGTGACGGTCCGCCTGCGCTTTGAGCCGGGGATGCCGCCCTCGGTGCCGTATCGGGTCCTCAAGCTCTGGGCAAACGATGTAGGCAGGCGTTGGCCTTACGGGAACCCCAAAGACCCTATAGACACCTACGTGCCGCCGCGTACGCTCATGGTGGAGGAGTCTGCGGTTGCGGTGCGCTTCGTTGCCCTCTTGACTGGACACGGGCAGGGGAACACGGACAATGCAGCGGAGTTCTCGCAGAAGACGCACACGGTCATCGTCAACGGCACGGAGTTCCCACGGCTCCTATGGCGCAGTGATTGCGCACGGAATCCGTGCAGTCCGCAGCAAGGCACGTGGCAGTACAACCGTGCAGGCTGGTGCCCGGGTGATTACGTCCGGCTCTGGGAGGAGGATGTGACGGCAAGCATCCGCCCAGGGGATAGCAACCGGATTGAATTCCTCTTCGAACCGTACATCAACTACTGCAGCCCGTGGTGGGATAGTTGCTTTGTGCGCCGCCCGCCGAACTGCCCGGATTGTAACTTCAACAGCACTGGGCATACGATGCCGTGGTATCTGATGAGCGCTTACCTGGTCCTCTACCGGCAGAATCCGCAGGGCATAGGGCAGTTCAGAGAACCCGGGACAATCCAGTGGCGGTGGGTTCCGGGCGGGATTCTCTTGCGACAGCAGCTGTCGCGAGGCTGGTTCTGGGAAGTCCTCGACGTTCTGGGGCGGCGCTTCCGTTCTGGACAGTGGTGGGATGAGCAGCTGGAGCTTTCCTTCGCAGGACTGGCACCGGGAGCGTACCTTCTGCGCCTCTGGAATGCAACCGGGAGCTGGACGGCTCCCGTGCTCTGGACGGGGCACTAACGGTGTTCCCACCAGGTGCGCCCGCGCAAGAGGGTGAGCAGGTCTGGGTGCTGCTGCGCGTACTGCTGCCGCAGGTGGAGAAGCCGCTCTTCGTAAGTCGGATGGCGTGGGTCGGCGTAGAGCACGCCGAATGGGCGTGGAAGCCCGGAATCCGGCGAGCCCAGGAGCTGCACTAAGAGTGCTGCCTTGGTGCGGTCGGTTTGGTCGTGTACCCACACGTTCTGCGGGAGCCCGTCGGTGAGAGAGATCACCCGGGGAGTTGTGCCCTCCAGCACGAGGCATTTCTGGCGAGCTGCTCCGAACAGGAGAGGCTGTCCGTGCTCAACGAAGAGGGCGTTTTCGGGCTTTGTCTCCTTTTCGGTGTAGATGGCAAAGGCACCGTCGTTGAAGACGGGGCAATTCTGGTAAATCTCCACAAAGGCAGCACCGCGGTGCTGTGCCGCGCGTAGCAGTACCGAGCGCAAGTGTGCCAGGTCTCGGTCCAATGTGCGTGCTACGAAAGTTGCCCCTGCCCCGAAGGCGACGGCAACGGGATTGAATGGTGTTTCAAACGAACCCCAGGGGGTCGAAGGGGTCCGCTGTCCCGGGCGCGATGTTGGCGAAATCTGCCCTTTGGTCAGCCCGTAGACTTCGTTGTTGAAGAGCAGGATTTTCACATCCAGGTTCCGGCGCAGCAGGTGGATGAGGTGGTTGCCACCGATGGAAAGCCCATCTCCATCGCCGGTGATGATCCAGACGTGGAGTTCCGGGCGCACGAGCTTCAGTCCAGTTGCAATCGCCGGGGCACGTCCGTGGATGCCATGGAGCCCGTACGTGTTCATGTAGTACGGGAAGCGGGAAGAGCAGCCGATGCCGGAGATGAAGACGATCTGCTCCGGGGGGATCTCAAGCTCTGCCAAGACAGTTTGCACCTGTTTGAGGATGGCGTAATCGCCACAGCCCGGACACCACCGAACTTCCTGGTCGCTGGCGTAGTCCTTCGCTGTGCGCTTCTGCACAGAGAGTTCACCCATGGCGCAGCACCTGCTCAATGGCGTGGATAACTTCCGTGACGGTCAGCGGACGCCCTTGGATTTTGCTGTAGGGGCGGGCGTCGAGGAGATATTCAGCGCGGAGCAGCCGTGTCAGATGTCCGCTGTTGAGTTCCGGGACCAGGATTGAGCGGAAATTCCGCAGCAACTCTCCCAGGTTGGGCGGCAGGGGGTTGAGATAGCGCAGGTGGATGTGCGAGACCGCCATGCCCTTGCGGCGACACTCCTGGACAGCGCTCACCAGCGTTCCGTAGGTAGACCCCCAGCCGACGACGGCAAGCTCTCCCTCTGGTTCTCCAACTGTGACGGTCTGCGGGGGAAGCGCTTCGGCGATTCGGGCGATTTTGGCAGCGCGCAGCCGGACCATGTGCTCGTGGTTCTGCGGGTCGTAGGAGACGTTGCCAGTCAGGTGCTCTTTTTCCAATCCACCGATGCGGTGTTCAAAGCCTGGCACTCCGGGCACTGCCCAAGGGCGGACGCCGCGCTCGTCGCGCTGGTATGGGAGGAACTGTCCATTGCTCCGGTGCTCGTCGCCAGCCCACGGGGGCAGAATCGGCGGGAGCTCCTCCAGATCGGGAATACGCCAGAGGTCGCTCCCATTGGCGAGGAAAGCATCTGAGAGCAGCACCACCGGAGTCATGTACTGGAGCGCGATGCGAGCAGCTTCATAGGCAGCCGTGAAGCATTCGGCGGGGGTAGCGGCTGCTATAACCGGCAGGGGAGCCTCTCCATGGCGCCCGTAGAGAGCTTGCAACAGGTCGGCTTGCTCCGGCTTGGTCGGCATGCCGGTGGAGGGTCCAGCACGCTGGATGTCGCAGACAACCACAGGAAGCTCCAGCATGACGGCAAGACCTAGAGCCTCGCTCATCAGGGAAAAGCCGGGACCCGAGGTGGCTGTCACTGCCAGGTGCCCGCCAAAGGCAGCTCCGATGGCAGCGCAGAGAGCGGCAATCTCGTCCTCTGCCTGCAGCGGGTAGACATCGTAGGCAAGGAGCGTGCTTGCCAGGTGCAGTACCTCGGAGGCAGGAGTGATGGGATAGCCGGCGTAGAAGAGCTTGAGACCGGCTTTGTGCGCTGCGGTGACAAAACCCAGGAGAAGAGCTTCGTTGCCCGAAATGCTGCGGTAAAGCCCCGGGGGGAGAGGAGCCCGGGGAACCTCGTAGCGCACGGTGAAAAGCTCAGAGGTTTCCCCAAAGTGGTATCCCGCCCGCAGCAGACGGAGATTCGCTGCCGCAAGCTCGGGATTCCGCGTGTGGAATTTCGTCTGCACAAGCTGCTCCAGATGCTCCAGGGGGCGGTCGAAGAGCCACGCCAGCAGCCCCAGGACGAACATGTTCTTCATGCGCTCTTTCTCACGCACGGAAAGCCCTGTGTCAGCAAGCGCTGCCCCGACGAGCTGGCTGAGATTGAGCCGGATGAGCTGGTAGTCGGAGAGGCTGCCGTCTGTCAGCGGATTCAGCTCTTCGGAGTACCCTGCCAGACGCAACGAGCGCCGGTCAAACCCGGCTTCGTTGACGATGAGGATTCCCCCGCGTTTGAGCAGTGGGAGGTGTGTCCGCAGGGCAGCCGCATTGAGGGCAACCAGGACATCACACTCGTCACCGGGGGTGAGTACCTCGAAGCTCCCGAAGCGGAGTTGGAAGCTGGATACACCGGCAAGCGTCCCCTGGGGAGCACGGATTTCCGCCGGATAGTTCGGCAGCGTAGCGATATCGTTCCCGTGGAGGGCGCTGGCATGGGCAAACTGGGTACCACTCAGTTGCATGCCGTCGCCGGAGTCTCCAGCGAAAACGATGACGACGTCAGCACGCTGGAGTTCCCGAATTTCCATAGCCCCTGACCGAGGCTTGTCCGCCGGCAGTAGACGTGTAGGGGAGGGGGAAATTTCGCACCTCTTGGGTGCAGCTCAGCCACGAGAGATGTCTTGCCCACGGGAGGATGCCGTCGGGGAAGAGGCTGCGCAGAGGCGTTGCTGCGCCAGGGCAACGTAGGCGGGGTTGATCTCGTAGCCAACGAAGACTCGACCTGTCTGGAGGGCAGCCAGAGCAGTTGTTCCGCTCCCCATGAAGGGATCGAGCACGACCTCGCCCTCGAAGGTGTAGAGCTGGATGAGGCGATAGGGGAGCTCAACGGGGAATGGCGCCGGATGCCCAACCTTGGCTGCAGGCTCCGCTGGGAAGCGCCAGACACTTTTGGTAAGCTCCAGAAACTCCGAACGGCTCAGTGTTGCCCGGCGTCCGGCAGGGTTTCCGCGGTGAAAGCTCTGCTTGCAGAAGACGAGGATGTACTCGTGAGTGTCTCGCAAGACAGGATTCTGCGGTGAGCACCAGCTGCCCCAGGCGGTTGAGGGGCTGGCGCTGGAGGATTTGTCCCAGATGATTTCGCCCCGCATGAGGAATCCCAGCTCGTGCATGTCCATGATGAGGTAGGCGTGGAGTGGCAGGTACGGACGGCGCCCCAAATTGGCTACGTTGATACAGGCTCGTCCGCCGGGGACAAGCACGCGGTAGACCTCTGCCATGACTCGCTTGAGGAATGCCCGGTACTCCTCCAGCGTCAGGTCTGCGTCGTAGTCTTTGCCGACGTTGTACGGTGGGGAGGTGACCATCAAGTGTACTGAGCAGGCGGGGAGCTCCTCCATGGATTCGGCGCTTTTACAGAAAATGCGGTTGCGGCACTCCGCCGGCAGAGGCGTCTCCGTGTAGTGCACGGGCTCCTCTTGGGGCAGCCCTCTGTAGAGACGGCGGCGGTAGAACGGTGTGGAATCGTGCGATACCCGTTCGGGGCTCCCGAATGGGCTTGTCCGTGAGCCTCGCCGTGCCATCTGAGAGATTCCCGGTCCGACTGACTCACACCGGGGAGGATTCCCGCTCGGAGGAGGACGTGTGCTTCACGGAGAAATTTCGCTGGCACGGCTATTTTCGTAGCGTGCAACTGGACTGGAGGGGTGGATGGAAAGCGGGTACTACGTGGTTGTTGTCGGTGGGGCTGTTGCTGGTGCCGAAGCGGCGCTGCAGTTTGCTCAGCGAGGGATTCGGGTGGCAGTGCTGGAGCAGAATGCGCTCCCGTACGGCAAAATCGAATATGGCTTGCCCAAGTGGCACGTCAGGCTTCGGAATAAGGAGGAGGCAGCCATCGATGCGAAGCTCCAGCATCCGCTGGTGCGCTACGTGCCGAAAGTGCGGCTGGGCGAGCACATCCGCTTGCCGGAACTCCTGCGCTGGGGTGTCAGTGCCGTTGTCCTGGCTCATGGAGCGTGGCGAGACCGTCCCTTCCCCGTGCGGGAAGCCGAGCAATACATCGGTCGAGGCTTCTTCTACCAGAACCCCTTCATGGCGTGGTTCAACCTCATGCACGATCCGGATAGTGGGGTGGAGTCGTACGAAATCCCCGATGGCGCTGTCGTCGTCGGCGGTGGGCTTGCTTCCATTGATGTGGCAAAAGCGCTCATGATGCTCACGGTAGAAGAGGCATTGCGCCGGCGGGGCATTGTCACGAATGTCATCGAGATGGAACACGGGATTGACCGCCTGCTGCAGCGCTACGGGCTGAGTCTGGAGGCGCTTGGGCTGCGCGGCTGTACACTCTACTACCGACGCCGTGCGCTGGATATGCCCCTGACGCCTATGCCGACCGATACCCCGGAACGTTTAGCGCGGGCGCAGGTGGTGCGAGTCAAAGTCCTGGAGACAGCCATGCGGCGCTACCTGTTTCGCTTCCAAGAGCTGCGGCTGCCGGTCGGCATTCTCACAGAAGCCGGGCGCCTGGTGGGGGTGGTCTTCTGCCATGCACGGCTCGAAGATGGGCAGGCGGTACCGGTGCAGGGTACCGAGTACGAAGTCCGCACCCCCTTGCTGATTTCCTCCATCGGGAGTATTCCGGAGCCTCTGCCAGATGTGCCCATGCGGGGTGAGGCGTACGCTCTGTCCGACCCCGACCTCTGCCGCCTGGAGGGCTACGAGAACGTCTTCGTCGTCGGCAATGCGGTCACTGGGCGGGGGAATATTCAGGAGAGTCTGCGCCACAGCCGGCACGTGGTGCAGCGAATCATTGAGCGCTACCTGGGCGATTCGCTCCATGAGGCGCTCTACCGTGAGCAGCAAGCGCAGGCTGCCGAGCAAGCTGCACGCATCGCCGAACACCTGACTCGATGGGAACCGCTGTCAGCACAGCAGTGTGCTGCTCTGGACGAGCGTGTCCGGGAACTGCAGCGCCGTGTCGGCTACGATGGGGATTACCCCCGCTGGATTCGGCGCCACCTGCCGAAGCGGCTCGAAGAGATGCTCCAGCTCAATGTGCCCGATGAGGCAGCCGAGTAAGCTTCTACGGGCTTTCCCACACGAGCCTGACCTCGGGGAGAAATGCCCCGGAAAGAGCGCCTGGGGAGCGCAGGAACCACTGCCCGCCGAGGAACAAGTGGATGTACCGCCGTCTGCCCGGCAGCGGGGCGCTCAGCCCGGCAAAGGTGCCGAATCGGACGGAGCGGAGATCGTGGACTACCTGTCCGCGCCAGCCCTGCGAGCCGACAAGCCCGAAGGGAATGCTCCACTCGAGTCCTAAGCTCGGGGTCACCTCCGCCCGCTGCCGGTACCGCACGTGCAGGAGGAGGCGGTAGTGGAATTCACCCCAAACGGCGTACTGGGTCTGTTCGGCGGTGCGTATCTGCATACCGCTGAGCGTGACGTCGAGACCGAAGGCGAAAAATGGGCGTGGGCGGCTAGCGATCCCTACCCCGACTGTGGGAAGCGCGTGCAGCTCCGCTGCGGAGCTCCGCAGGAAACGCCAGGCGAGCGTCCCCTGCGAGTAGAAGTCCAGGAAAAATTGCCCCCAAAGCGGAGTGCTGCTGAGTGCAAGACAGGCAAGTGTGTGCAGTAATTTCGCGCCCATCGTGGGGCCTTTCCGGAACGCGAACAACGCACATAGACGAGCAAGCAGGCATGGCAGCGAGGGCGTGCTCATGGGCGAGCAGGTAGCCCCTCGGACCCTCCTGGTTACCGGTGGGGCGGGGTTTATCGGGACGAACTTCGTTCGCTACCTTCTGCAGCAGACCGATGTTCGGGTCATCGTGCTCGATGCCTTCACCTACGCCGGTCAGCGGCGGAATCTGGCGCAGCTCGAAGGGAATCCACGGTGCCAAATCGTGCACGGGCGGGTTGAAGACGCTGAGCTTGTGCAGGAGCTATGCCAGCGCGCGCGGGTCGACACAATCGTCAATCTGGCAGCACACACGCACGTCGACCGCTCCATTCTTGACGCCCACCCCTTCGTTGACACAAATGTGCGGGGGACAGTGACATTGCTGGAGGTTGCCCGGCGGCTCGGCATCCGGCGCTTCGTGCAGATGTCCACAGACGAGGTCTACGGCGAGTGCCTCACTGGGGCGTGGGCAGAAGATGCTCCGCTGATGCCCAGCTCTCCCTATGCCGCCTCGAAGGCGGCAGCGGATTGCTTCGTGCAGGCGTACGTGCGTACCTACGGCGTGCCGGCATTCCTGGTGCGCAGTTGCAACGTCTACGGACCGTACCAGTTCCCGGAGAAGCTCATCCCGATGAGCATCCTCTGTGCGCTGCAGGGAGAACCTATCCCTCTCTATGGAGACGGCTCGCAGCGACGGCAGTGGCTGGCGGTGGAGGACCTCTGCCGGGCATTGTGGTTGCTCTGCTGCGTTGGTCAGCCCGGCAATGTCTACCACGTCAGCAGTGGGGTGGAGTGGGAGAATCGGCACGTGGTGACCCGCATCCTGGAGCTGGTGGGAGCATCGGTGAGCCTGCTGCGCTCAGTGCCTGACCGCCCCGGACACGACCGGCGCTATGCCCTGCAATGGGACCGGCTCCGCAGCTTGGGATGGGAGCCGCGGGTGTCCTTCGACGAAGGACTGGAGCAGACGGTCCAGTGGTACCGCCAGAATCGAGCCTGGTGGGAGCCGCTCTGGAATGGGGAGTACGCCCGCTACCGACGGCTGTGGTATGAGCAGATGTTGCGCTCTGGAGAGAGTATGCCGTGAGCACCATGGGCAGACATCGAACCAGCAGGGAGGATTTGCGCGAACGCATTCGCCGACGCCGTCTCACGGTCGGCGTTCTCGGCATGGGCTACGTTGGGCTGCCACTGGCGCTGGAGTACGCCCGTGCTGGTATTCGCACCTTCGGCTTCGATATCAAGCCGGAGAAGATCTCCCAGCTCCAGCAGGGGCAGTCCTATATCCGGGACGTTCCCACAGCAGCACTTGCCGAACAGGTCCAGACCGGGCGGCTCATCCCGACGGGAGACTTCCGGCATTGTGCCGACTGCGATGTGCTCTTCATCTGCGTGCCAACCCCCTTCACCGCCCATAAAGATCCCGACATTTCCTTCATCTTGCAGGCAACCGAGAGCATCGCAGCGACCCTCCGTCCGGGACAGCTCATCGTGCTGAAGAGCACGACTTTCCCGGGCACCACCGAGGAGTACGTGCTGCCCCTCCTCCAGCGGACGGGGCTGCAGGTTGGGGAGGATTTTTTCCTGGCGTTCTCGCCCGAGCGGGTTGATCCGGGGAATCGGGTCTGGACAACGGCGAACACGCCCGTGGTGGTCGGTGGAGTCACCGAACGCTGTACGGAGCTGGCGGTAGCTGCTCTCGAGCTCGTGGTGCAGAAGGTCGTCCCGGTGCGGAACCCGCGGGTTGCCGAGATGGCAAAGCTGCTGGAGAACATCTTCCGCAGCGTCAACATCGCGCTGGTCAACGAGATGGCACAACTCTGCGACCGGCTCGGGGTCAACATCTGGGAGGTGATTGAGGCAGCCTCGACGAAGCCTTTCGGCTTTATGCCCTTCTATCCTGGACCGGGTATCGGTGGGCACTGCATTCTGATTGACCCGTACTACCTGGCGTGGGTGGCACGGCGGTATGACTTTGTGACCAATTTCGTCACGCTGGCAGCGGAGGTCAATGAGTCCATGCCCTTCTACGTGCGGGGACTTATCGAGCGGGAGATTGCCCGCCTACCGGTGTCGCTGGAGCGTGCCCGTGTCCTCTTCCTGGGCGTTGCCTTCAAGCGAGATGTGGATGACCTGCGGCATTCGCCGGCGCTCAAGATTATGGAATTGCTCTGGCACGACGGTGTCCGGCAGCTCGCCTACTACGATCCGTACATCCGCTCTGTGGAGTTCCTGGGTCGGAGGCTGGAGTCCATGCCGGAGTTGACACCCACGCTGCTGCGGCAGCAGCACATCGTTGTGATCACGACCGATCACAGCGGCGTAGACTACGAGATGGTCTGCCGCTGGAGCCGGGTCGTCATCGATACACGCAATGCCTGTCGCCATGTGCGGCGCTCACGTGCCCGAGTTGTGCTCCTCGGCAGCGGGCGATGACAGCACGGGTCATTTCCGTGGTTGGTGCGCGCCCGAATTACATGAAAGTTGCCCCGCTCCATCGCGCCTTTGCACGCTATGCCGACCGGGTAGAACACCTCATCGTGCACACCGGGCAGCACTACGATGCGGAGATGTCCGACGTCTTCTTTGCCGACCTGGAGATGCCCGAGCCGGCAGTGTTCCTGGGGGTTGGCTCGGGGACCCACGCGCAGCAGACGGCTCGCATTATGCTCGCATTCGAACCGGTCTGCTTAGAGCTGCGTCCGCATCTGGTCATTGTGGTCGGCGATGTCAACTCCACCATTGCCTGTGCGTTGACCGCGGTCAAACTGGGGATACCGGTAGCGCACGTGGAGGCAGGACTGCGGAGCTTTGACCGCACGATGCCGGAGGAGATCAACCGGATTGCCACCGATGCGATCGCTGACTACTTCTTCGTTACCGAGCCCAGTGGGGTGGAGAATCTGCGTCGCGAAGGGGCGCCGCCGGAGCGCATCTTCCTGGTGGGCAACACGATGATTGACTCCTTGCTGTTTGCCCTTCCGAAAGCCCGAGCGCATCCGATTCGGGAACGGCTCGGGGTGGCTCCGCGGCAGTACGTCGTCGTCACGCTCCACCGCCCCAGCAATGTGGATGATCCGGTGCGGCTGCGCCTGCTGCTGGAGATTCTGGCAGAATTGGCGCAGTGGCGGACAGTGCTCTTCCCGGCTCATCCGCGGACACGCCAGGCGGTGGAGCGCTTTGGATTGAGCCCGCTTTTGGCGCCGCTGCACGTGTTGCCCCCGTTGAGCTATGTGGAATTCCTGGCGCTGGTGCTGGAAGCGGACTTCGTTCTGACCGATTCCGGCGGCATTCAAGAAGAGACAACCTACTTGGGCATCCCGTGCGTGACGCTACGCACCAGCACAGAGCGCCCGATCACCTGCCAGCTGGGCACAAACCAGCTGGTGCCGCCGGAACCGGAAGCACTCCGTGCCGCACTGCGGGCGCTCCGCCAGGGGGAGCGCAAACAGGGAACAGTTCCACCGCTCTGGGATGGACATGCAGCTGAACGGATTGCGCGCATTGTGCTCGAACATTGTTTGCGCCTGCCTGTGGAGTAGCCTCCTGTGGGGACAGGACGCAGGGCGCTTGTCCCTTCCGCAATCCCTGTGGCAGCTGCTCGAGGAGAGAGGGGCGCTGGAGACGCTGCGCGAGGCACTGCCACAGCTTCCGCCAACCGATGGCGTTGTTGCCCCAGAGGAGTACCGACTCGGTCCCGGCGATGTGTTGGCAGTCCATGTGCTGGCACCGGTTGTGCAGACGCACCGGGTGAGCGTGTCTGCAACGGGGGATATCCTCGTGCCGCGCCTGGGAGTGTTGACTGTCCACGGCAAGAGCCTGGCGGAGGTCCGCCGGGAGCTGCAGCAGCGCATCCAGCAGCGCAACCCAGAAGCCAGCCTTGAGCTGCAGCTGCTCGTCCCGCGGCAGGTGCTGGTGACCGTCGGTGGCTACGTCCGCTTCCCCGGAGTCTATGTCCTGCCGGCAAGCGTTCGGGTCTCCACGGCGATCCGCATGGCTATGCGCGGAGAGCACGGCGGTAGCACTGCCGGACGGCGACCGACGCCTCTGGGAGAGGTCCAATCCCTGCAGGAAATTCAGGCACGGCAGTGGGAAAGCAGCGCTGTCCCGCCTCTTCCGAGCTACTGCACGCGCAATGTTCTCCTGCGCTTCTCCGACGGGCGGCTGCAGACAGCGGATCTGGAACGGGGGCGCGCCCTGGGGGATGGCGCGGCAGATCCGGCGGTGAGCGAAGGCTTGGAAATCATCGTCCCGGCACCTCCGGCGGAGGGATACCCGACCGTGTCTATCGGTGGAGCGGTGCGGCAGCCGCTGCGGGTTGCCTATCGACCGGGTGACCGGCTCTCTTTCCTGCTCCGTCTGGCAGGAGGCGTGCGGGAAGGGGTCGAAGGCGTTGTCTGGGTATATCCCCCGGGGCAACCGCCGCAGCAGGCGCAGCTGGACACAACGGGGCGTCCGACACCGGACCTGGAGCTCACGCCGGGAAGCGCCGTTGTGGTCCCGGAGCATCCCAGCGCGGGATTGGAGCGCCGGGGAATTGTGCACGTCGTCGGGGCTGTTGCCCGTCCGGGAGCCTACGTCATCGAGCCGGGGCGGACGCGGCTGCGGGAGCTACTCGAGCGTGCCGGCGGCGTGACAGCGCGTGCCTCGCTTCCGCATGCCTATATCGAGCGCGTGCCTGCTCGGGAACTCGCCCTGAGTGATCCTCGGTTGCCGGCGGAGCTGGAGCTATACCGTCGCTTTCTCTATAGCGACTTGCGGCTTGAGGATACCGTGCGCTATGCGCTTGACATGCGCCTCCAGCGCTCACTCGTTGCGGTGGACTTCGTTGCACTCCTGCGCCATGGGGATGCCCGCCACGACGTGCCGCTGGAGGATGGCGACCTTATCGTGATCCCGCACACTTCCGCTACCGTTGCTGTCTGGGGGCAAGTCCATAGCCCGGGACTTGTTCCGTTTGAGCCTGGAAAGCCGGCGAGGTGGTACATCGAGCACGTCGGCGGGTATGCGGTGGGAGCCGATCCGAGACGGGTTCGGGTGCTGCGTGGGGCAACCCGCACTTGGCTGACCCCGGAGCAAGCCGGGGCTCTCCAGCCCGGGGATGAGATCTACGTGCCCCGCCGGCTGGATGTCCCCGCCTGGGCACAGCAGCAAGCTGAGCTGCAGCTCTATACCGTGCTGGTCGGAGCTGCCTCCACGCTCACCTTCATCGTGACCACCATCCTCAATCTTCTGCGGCGATGAGGGGAGAATGCCGGAGAGGCGAACGCAAAACTTCTGGTGTCACCGGGGGACGGCGCAGGAATTGTCCCAACTTCCGCAGTGGTTTGGCGATCGGGACCAGTAGCCCTTGCAACGCCCGTCCATGATGCTTCCATGTCTGCCAGCATTCCCAGTTGCCTTTCAGGATGGCGCGAACAGAGCCGTTGCTGGCTCCTCCGGCGTCCATACATACCAGGACACGCGGGATGTAGTACACGCGGCGAATGGCGCCCAGGAAGAGCAGGCGAAACATCAGCTCGTAGTCAGCCGCAATGGGATAGGCAAGGTCGTAGCCACCGAACCGCTCGTAGACTGAGCGGCGGAGGAAGAAGGTCAGATGAGTCGGCATCCAGCCCAGGTAGTACTTCCAGCGGCGGTAGAGTCCGGCACGCCAGTAGCGGAGAATGCGTCCGGTGCGGGGCGAGACGAACACCACGTCACCGTAGCAGGCGTCGAGTTCAGGATCTGCGAAGGCGGCGGCAATATCGCGGAGCACGAAGCGATCGGCATAGCGGTCATCGGCATGGAGGAAGCCAACAATATCACCGGTTGCCAGCCGCAGCCCTTTGTTCATGGCGTCGTAGATTCCCCGATCAGGCTCGCTGAGGAAGATGCTGACGCGCCGGCGGTAGCGCTCCAGAATCTGCTGTGTCGGGGAAGCCGAGCCGCCGTCGATGAGGATTGACTCAATTTCGGCATCGCACTCTTGGGCAAAGAGCGACTCCAGCGCTCGCTCGACCCGAGGATCGTTGAGCACGACGGTGATGACAGAAATCCGCATGCAGCACGCGCTGGTTGCTCGACGGGCTACAAAAATACACGGTGCGCTCCGCGGAGCAGTTCGGTCGGGTGCTCTCCAGTAGTTTTGCACCGTAGCCATGGTCTCGGTGTCGGTACATCCTTCCGTAGAGCACGCTCCTGTTAGCCGCTGGAACAGGTGGTGGTATGGACCGGTCTTTCTGCAGCTTGTTGCCGATGTCCTGGCACTCGTCGGGGGGACGCTGCTCTACTTATGGCTACGCTTCGGCAGTGGGTGGTTTGAGTCTGTGGTGGTTCCCCAGGGGTGGGAGTTGGCGGCGATTGTGGGGGCACTGACAGGGTATTGGCTATTGCTGTTTTGGCTGCTGGGGTTGTATCGTAACTGGTATAGGCGTCCGCCGTTGGAGGAGCTCGGTGCAGTCGTGCGCGCGGTGCTCATCGGGATTGGACTCCTCGTGGTGCTGGTGCTCGGTGATAGTGGGGAATTCTATCGGAGCAATTTCCGGGCGGTCTCGGTGCTCTACGCCGTGGTCCTCGTGCTCGGGGTTGGGATGGGTCGAATTGCCGTGCGGGCACTGCAGCGGGAGCTGCGGCAGCGCGGTCTTTACCGCATTCCGGTGCTCCTGGTGGGCAATGCCGGTGGAGTCGAGCGGCTTGTGCGCGAGCTTGCACTGATCCCACACTGGGGCTACGAGCCGCTGGGTATTGTGCTTTCGGAGAAGTCCCACAGTTGGAACGGTGGGGTCGGAGTCCCGGTTGTTGGGACACTCAAGGAGTTGCCCGGGCTCCTGGCGCGCTTGCCCGTGGAGGAGCTCCTGGTCTCGTTTTCGCCCGCTGAGCCGGAGGAGTTCTGGCAGGTGGTCGGGGCAGCCTCGGGGGCACAGCGCCCGATGAAGATTCTGCCTGACCTTTACCGGACGGCGATGGGACTGGCACGGATTGAGCGCTTGTACGGCACGCAGCTCTTGGAGCTAGACCCTGAGCTCCTGCGTCCCTGGCAATCCTTCCTGAAACGGGCGCTCGATGTGACGATCAGTCTCCTTGTGCTCCTGCTCGGAGCGCCTCTCTGGGGGCTGATTGCCCTGGCAATCTGGCTCGATAGCGGCAGACCCATCCTCTTTGTGCAAGAGCGTGTCGGCAAAGGGGGCAGGACATTCCGTCTGTACAAGTTCCGCACGATGCTCCCGGAAGGCAATCCCGATGTGGCGTGGCGTCACCGGGAAGATCCGCGCATTACCCGCGTGGGGCGCTGGTTGCGGCGGACCCATCTGGATGAGATTCCGCAGCTGTGGAATGTCCTCAGAGGCGAAATGAGCCTGGTCGGTCCCCGTCCGGAACGTCCGTACTACGTCCGGCTCTTCACGGAGATGGTGCCTGAGTACCCACGGCGGCACATTGTCAAGCCAGGTGTGACCGGGTGGTGGCAGGTGTGCCGTCGTCCGGGGTGGGATGAGCCTACCCCGGAGGGAGTCCGGCGCCGGGTGGAGATGGATTTCTACTACATCGAACACCAATCGCTGGCGCTGGATCTGGAAATCATGCTCCGCACGCTCTGGGTGATGCTCACCGGCAAGGGGATTTGAACCGGTGCGGACGCTCATTGTGATACCGACTTACAACGAGCGGGAGAACATCGCTGCACTGCTCCCGGTGCTGCTCGCCCTGTCGGAGGAGCCGGAGGTGCTCGTCGTGGATGATGCTTCCCCCGATGGGACAGCACAGGAGGTGCAGCACTGGCAGCGGGAGGCTCCCGGGCGGGTCCATCTCCTGCAGCGCCCTGCAAAACTGGGGCTGGGGTCGGCCTATTGCCAGGGGTTCCAATGGGCGCTCGCCCGCGACTATGAGGTCCTGGTGCAGATGGATGCCGATTTCTCCCACGATCCGCACGATGTCCCGCGGCTGATCGCCGCGCTCGACCACGCCGATGTTGTCATCGGTTCCCGCTACATCAGCGGGGTCAATGTGGTCAATTGGCCCATGGGGCGGCTCCTGCTGAGTTGGCTTGCCAATCGCTACACACGCTGGGTGACAGGCATGCCCGTTGCCGATGCCACCAGCGGGTTCAAAGCTTTCCGGGCAGGCGTCCTGCGGCGGATTCGCTGGGAGCGGATCCGCTCCAATGGGTACGCCTTCCAAATCGAGGTGACCTACCGTCTCTGGCGCTTGGGTTGCCGGATTGTCGAGGTTCCCATTATCTTTGTCGACCGCCGTAGCGGCATCTCGAAGCTCAACCGCACCATTGTCTACGAGGCGGCGTGGATGGTCTGGCGTCTGCGATTGTCGAGCTTGCTCCGCGATGAGAAGCGATACTACACCGACCCCGCTGACTGAGGACTTCCTGCAGGAGCCGCCGACACTGGAGCTTTCGGTGGTGATTGTCAGCTACAATGTGGCAGAGCTGCTGCGGCAGTGCTTGCGCTCGGTCTATGTGGCGCTGAAGGACATGAGTGCCGAGGTCATCGTGGTGGACAACGCCTCGGAGGACGGCACAGTGGACAGACTCCGAGCGGAGTTCCCGCAGGTGCACTGGATTGCGCTCCCGGTCAACATCGGGTTTGGACGGGCAAACAATGTCGGTATCGCCCGGGCGCGGGGATGCTACATCTTGCTGCTCAATCCCGATACACTGGTGCATCCCGAAACGCTCACGACGTTGCGCACGTATATGGAGGAGCATCCCGAGGTAGGTATTGCCGGCTGTCGAGTGCTCAACGCCGACGGGTCGTTTCAGTCGGCGTGCCGCCGAGGGTTCCCAACACCGTGGGCTGCCTTTACGCGCCTTTTTGGACTGGAGCGGCTGTTTCCCCGGTCACCCTTGTTCGCGCGCTACTCTCAAGGATTCCGCCCGGAGGTGGAAGTGGGCTATACGGAGGTGATCTCGGGCTCTTTCATGTTCTGCCGTCGCGAGGTTTTGCGGCAGCTGCGGGGATTTGACCCGGAGTACTTCCTCTACGGCGAGGATGTGGATCTGTGCTACCGGGCGCATCAGGCGGGCTGGCGTATTGGGTATGTTGGGACAGCAACGATTTTGCACTTCAAAGGGGAGAGTGCACGCCGTTCCAGCGTCGATGCGGTGCATCACTTCTACGATGCCATGCGCATCTTTGTGCGCCGCTACTACGGGCATTCGCTGCTGGCGCCGCTGTTGTACGCGGGGATTTGGGTGCGGCGGCTCCTTGCCCGGGCGGCGCGTTTTCCGCAGCTGTGGCTGCTCGGGGCTGCGGACCTGCTGGGCATTGTGGCGGCGCTCCTGCTGGCAACGCGGCTACGCTTCGGGAGCTTCTTCGGCTTTCCGGCGTACGCCTACCCGACCGTCTTCCTGGTGCTCGGGATGGTGCTCCTGGGGCTCATGCTGCTTTTTGGAGATTACCTGGAGCGCCGCGTGCAGATTGCCCGGGCGCTGATGGTATATGGGCTGTGCTTTTTCGTGGTCGCCTCGCTGACCTTTTTCTTCAAAGACTATGCCTTCAGCCGCTGGGTTGTGCTCGGGACCGTGATGGGAGGAGCTCTCTGGGGTGTCATGGTCCGGGGAGGAGTGCAGATCTGGAGCTGGTTGCGGCATGGGATAAGCCCACGGCGGGTTGCTCTTGCCGGGACTGGGAAGAAGGTGGAAGCGGTTGCAGCCGCGCTCCTGGACGGACACGAAGGCAGCCCTAGGGCGATTGTGCTCGGACTGATCCGTACGGGGCACGAGAAAACGGCGCCTTCGACAATACCCGTATTGGGAACATGGGAGGAGTTACCTGAGCTGGTTGCCCGCTGGGAGATTCAAGAGCTGGTCGTCGTGGATGGCGATGTCCCGCTCGGGGAGCTGGTCGGTACGATGGAACGCTTGGCACCCTGGCGTGTCCGGCTCTACCTGGTCGGGGGAGCCGAGGAGCTTTCGGCACAGCGCTACGCACACGAGATCCTCGGGCAAGAGCCAGCGTGGGTCATGTACCCGGTGCTGCACCCGCGGCTGCGCCTCCTGAAGCGCCTGTTCGATCTGAGCCTTGCGCTGTGCGCCCTCGCATTCGGGACGCCTCTTGTATTTTTGAGTGCCCAGCGCCGGACATGGTGGCAGCGCTGGTGGAGCGTTGTGCAGGGGCGCTGGAGTGTTGTGGGTATCTATGTGGTGGAAGGGGAGTCGTCCGTCATTGGAAAGCCGGGGCTTACTGGACTGGCACATCTGAGCGGAGGAGCGCGCTTGCCGGTCGCGGTCATACGGCAGCTCAATGAGTACTATGTACGCCACTTCTCCATCGCACTCGATGTGGAGATTGTCCTAAGGTACTGCGTGCGGAAGTTACGCCGTGAAGTACGTGCTGGACTTTGAGAAGCCGATCGTGGAGCTGGAGCAAAAACTGGCAGAGCTCCGAGCCTTGGCCGATCAGTTCGAGATTGGCACGGAGCTCTCCGAGCTGGAGCAACGCCTTGAAAGCTTGCGGCAGCAAGTCTACGCGAACCTGACGCGCTGGCAGCGTGTCCAGATTGCCCGTCATCCCGAGCGCCCGTATACGCTGGATTACCTCCAGAATGTGTTTACCGATTTCGTCGAGCTCCACGGCGATCGCTGTTTCGGCGACGACGGTGCCATTGTGGGTGGATTGGCACGCTTTGAGGGGATGCCCGTTGTCGTTGTCGGACACCAGAAGGGGCGTACCACGCAGGAGAATCTCCGCCGGAACTTTGGCATGCCCAATCCTGAAGGATATCGGAAAGCGCTCCGGCTGTTCCGCTTGGCGGAGAAGTTCCAGCGTCCGCTCATTACCTTCCTGGATACCCCCGGTGCCTTTCCGGGCATCGAGGCGGAAGAGCGAGGGCAGGCCGAGGCGATTGCGCGGAACCTCTTCGAGATGGCACGCTTGCGTACGCCGATCATCGTGATTGTCATTGGCGAAGGGGGCTCAGGGGGCGCACTCGGCATTGGGGTAGGCGACCGCGTGCTGATGCTGCAGTATGCCTGGTATTCGGTCATTGCCCCGGAATCGTGTTCGAGCATCCTGTGGCGGAGTTGGGATTTCAAGGAGCAGGCAGCCGAGGAGCTGGAGCTCTGTGCGGAGGACTTGCTGCGGCTCGGGGTCATTGACCGTGTGGTGCCGGAGCCGCCGGGAGGAGCTCATCGGAATCCTGCGCAGATGTACGAGATTCTCCGTACCGTTCTGAGAGAAGAGCTCTCCGCCCTTGTCCAGAAGCCAATCGAGGAGCTGGTTGAGCAGCGCCAGGAGAAATTCTTCCGCATGGGGGTCTGGCAGGAGGCATAGATGGTGCGCCGCCTTCGGCACTGGCTGTGGCGTGGAAAAGCTCGCATGGAGGCAGCCGCGGCAAAACCCGGAGCACTCTGGACGCTCTTTGGGATTGCCTTCGTTGAAGCCTCTGTCTTCCCGCTTCCTCCGGACATCATGCTGATTCCCCTGGCAGCGCTCCGGCGTGAGCGTGCCTTTCTGGCAGCCGCAGTCTGCACCCTTGGTTCCGTAATGGGGGGAGTGCTCGGCTACGCTATCGGACACGGCTTTATGGATGTGGTAGGTTGGCGCATTGTGCAGTTGTACAACGCTCAGGTAGCCTGGCAGCAGGTGGTTGAGCTCTACCGGGGCGAGTTCGGGGCATGGTTCTTGCTGGCAGCGGCGTTTACGCCTATCCCGTACAAAGTTGCTACCATCGCTGCCGGGGCAACAGCGATGCCACTGGTGCCCTTCGTTGGGCTTTCTCTCCTCGGACGGGGAGCCCGCTTTTTCCTGATAGCAGCCTTGCTGTGGGCATTCGGACCGGTGATCCGACGGGGGATTGAACGCTACTTCGACTACCTGGCACTGGGATTTGTCCTGCTCCTGGTGCTAGGCTTTGTCGCACTCCGAGTGCTTTCCACCTCGTAATGGGTAGCATGTTCCACAATTTGTGCACGTAGGGGGAGCAATGACACAGCCACCGTGGAACGCATCTTCTGCGGGGAACGAAGGAAACGGCGGCAAACAGCAGCGTCCGCAGAGGATTTTCCGCCATCGCAAGAAGTTCTCCAAAGCGGCACGGCAGGAGCAGGGCATAGCATCCTATCGGGCAATGCCGACGCGCTGGAAGCCGCGCGGGGATTTCCAGGCACGGCGCAAGCGCGCCTTCCGCAAGCGGCGTCCCTTCCAGCGCCGTCCTCGGGTCAAGAAGGCGCCGCCGGAGCCGCATCCGATGACCCTCGCGCGGGCATTGACGCGGCTCAAGTACGCCTCGCACGCCGCCGCACTCGAGATTATCCGTGAGGGGCGGGTCCAGGTCAATGGTGTGACGGTCCTGGAGCCGAATACCCACGTGCTGATCCACCGCGATACCATCGTTGCCGATGGCATCGAGCTGATCTTCCCGCCGGTGGAGCGGTATACGGTAGTCTTCCACAAGCCGCGGCGGGTGGCTGCTTCGAAGGAACTGGGCGTGCCTACCGTCTACGAGTACCTCCCCAAGCGGAAGGGAGGCTACTTCCCGTGCGGGCGGCTGACGAAATTCGCCAGCGGGATTGTCATCTTCAGCACGGACCCGCTCTATCGCAACCCGGAGCGCTCGCCGTTGAGTCTGGTGGAGAAGGAATACCACGTCAAGGTGCACCGCCACGTCAAGGAGCGGGAGCTCAAAGAGCTGACGGAAGAGCTACGCCGTATGTCGCAGTACAATACGGAGGCGAAGGTCGAGCTCCTGCGGGAGAACACGCGCAATTGCTGGCTGCGCATTGTCGCGCGTCAGCTGCCATTGAGCTTCCTGCACCGCTTGGTGAAGAATGCCAAGCTGGAAATTCTCCACCTGCACCGCTATCGGCTAGGGTTCCTGACCAGCGACGAGCTGCCCGTTGGCGCCTGGCGTCGTCTGCGAGCAGAAGAGCTGGCACGCTTGGAGGAAGAGCTCCCGAAAGCTCCTCAGGCGGCAGCACACGCCCCCGTCTGGCAACAGCTCTACCAGCGCTGGTTCCAGCGCTGAAGGATGCCCACAGAGTATATCCTTCACGGCAGGCGCAGGACGAGCCAGCGGCGGCACACCCTTCCGTCCGCCCTCTGCAGTTCGGCGCTGTAAACTCCGGCTGCCAGAGGGGAGAGATCTACGTACTGCATGCCGGCTGTGAGGGTATACTGCCGGACCAGCCTTCCGGGCAGCTTCCACAGTGAGAGCTTGCCCGTGCAAGGCGCCCGGACAGCCCACACTGTGCCGTTGAGGACAAGCGCCGAGGGCTCTGCCGCCGTGGGCAACTCCGACCCGATGCCAACGCCGTGTTCCCAGGCGTAGAGCCCTGCTTCGGTGGCAACGTAGAGTGTGCCCGTGGGAGAGTACTTGAGCCGCCAGACGCGGCGGTAGATCGGGTCCGCCTCTACCCACGGCAGGGAATCATCGTGGGGAATCCAGCGCTGCCCCCCGTCGGGGGAAATACGCACGATGCCGGACCCCGGGACCAGCGGTCGTCCGAGAGTGTCTGGGTAGAGCGTGAAGCCGCCGACGGCGAGCTCAAGCTCGGAACCCTGGCGGTGCGATGCAACTGCCCAGAGGCTGGTATCAGGGAAGGCGATCAGCTCCCACGTATAGCCACCGTCTGTGGTCCGGTACAGCCCTCCGTTGGGACGCCCGGCAATCGTAGTGTCGAACAGGAACGTCACTGCCAGGAATCCCAGCCGAGGCTGCTCCGGCACAAAGAGGAGGTCCGGGATTTCAGATTCCTGGGGAAATCCCGGAAGCCGGAGATGCGCTATCTGCCGCCACTGCCGCCAATCTTCCGAGACAAAGAGTGCCCCATCACAGCGGGCAACGACGAGCCAGAGACTGTCCCACCGCACCGCCATGGCACAGTTCGGAATCGGTTCCGGGAAGACGTCGAGAGTATCCCACGTGCGCCCCCCATCCTGGCTCCGGTACAGCCGCGGTGGCGACCACCCCGGTCCGATGTACTCGGCAACAACGATGGTGTCGGGATGTAAAGGGTGAGCGACGATCGACGCCCCACTGGGCAGGAGGAGCGAATGTTCGGGGACGAGCACCTCCTGCCATGAGCGCCCGCCATCGCTGCTGCGAATGAGCTTCCCGAAACCGGAACCGCCGACAAGGAGCACAGCGGTATCGCGGCGGTGAATGAAGACGTCCAGAAACTGTGCTGCCCCGCCCGGGTAATCCACAATGAGAGTGTCCCAGTGTAGCCCACCATCAGTTGAACGGTAGAGCCGATGTCCAAGTCCGCCGGCGTAGAGCGTCCGTGGGTTCTCGGGATTGATGGCGACGGTGAAGACAGCATCGTCCAGCAGACGGACCCACCGACGTTCCTGCCCGACCGCCAGGGAGGTTAGCACAAGGAAGACATGGGCAAGGTTCCTGCAGTGCATCGGAGATGCCTGTTTTGAGGCAGCACAAAAATAGCATCCCTTGTGAGGTTCTCTGCATGGGACGAGGACACGGCGGGGGAGTACGCCAGCACGGCGTAGTTTCGTAGGTGTCGCCGTTGCCGTAAGACCATGCGCGTTGCCGTGTTGACAAACATTCTCAGCCCTTATCGAGTGCCGCTTTTCAACGCCGTTGCACAGCGCCTTGACGGAGAGCTTCTCGTGCTCTGCGCTGCCCAGACAGAGCCACTCCGGCTCTGGGAGCAGCAGCCCAGTGCGGCGCGCTTCCGCTGGCACGTTCTGCCGGGGGTGCACCGGGCGTGGATGGTCGACGAGTGGCATTTGCACCTCAACTGGGGGCTTGGCAGGAGCCTTCGGGACTTCGAGCCTGACCTCATCGTCGTGGGCGGCTATGACCAGCCAGTGTATTGGCAGGGGCTTCTCTTTGCCCGGCGCCGCCGGATACCGGTGGCACTCTGGTACGAATCCTGGGAAGGCAGTGCCCAGCGGCGTCGGGGGATTGTCTTCGCCCTCAAGCGCGCCTTTGTGCGCCGGACAAGTGTCGGCATCGCCTTTGGGAGCCGAGCAGCAGCGTGGTTACGGCAAATCCACGGTGGGGAGTTCCCTGTGGTGCTCTCGCTCAATACCGTGGATATGGAGTTTTTCCGACACCATGCGGAGCGCTTCCGACGCAGTCCGGAGTTTCTCGCTCAGCGGGCACTCTATCCGGAGTTGCTCCTGCTCTCCGTGGGGTCACTCATCCCGCGGAAGAATGTCCGACTCCTTCTGGAAGCGCTCCATCGGCTTTCTGATCCCACGGTCGGGCTGCTCGTCGTCGGGACAGGTCCACAGGAGAAGGAGCTGCGGGGACTATGCCGGCAGTTGGGGTTAGAAGGGCGCGTCGTCTTCGCAGGCTTCCGCCAACAGTGGGAGCTGCCGCAGTACTACGGGCTGGCGGATGTCCTGGTTTTGCCCTCACTGCGAGAAGTCTGGGGACTTGTTGTCAACGAAGCCCTGGCCACTGGGCTGTACGTGCTCTGCTCTACCGCTGTTGGAGCTGCCTATGACTTGGTGCGTCCTGGCTGGAACGGGGAGCTCTTTGCCCCAACGGCGATGGAGGAGCTCGTTGAGCTCCTCAGCTGCCTCCGGACACGGCTTCCGGAGCTACGTGCTCGCCGGGAAGCAATAAGCGCCCACGCATGCCGGGAGTTTAGCATTGAGCGGGCAGCAGAGGGCTTCCTCGAAGGGATTCACGAAGCATGGCGACGTGCCCGCCGGGGATAGTTCCCCACCCCAGGGGGCTACAATGCGGGGAGAGGCTATTCGTTTTCGGCTACCCGAAATTTGAGACGCTCCCATGTCTCCGGCAGATCGCTGTCTGAAGGTTCTCTACCAGCTTCAGGAAGAGGGGCAGGAAGCAACCACCACGACAGTGGCTGCCCGTCTCGGGGTGCGAGCCAGTTCCGTGACGGAGATGTTCCAGCGCCTGGAGCGCAAGGGATTGGTGCGCTATACCCCGTATCGGGGGGTAGAGTTGACACCGAAGGGGTGGGAGCGAGCGGCGGAGATCGTCTGTCATCATCGGCTCTTGGAGCTGTATTTGCACCGCCATCTGGGCTACCCGCTGGAGCGGGTCCATGGGGAGGCGGAACGGCTGCAGAGCGTGATTTCCGAAGAGTTCGAGGAGCGGATTGCCCGTCTGCTCGGTGAACCAGAGTATGACCCACACGGGGACCCAATTCCTCGGCGGGATGGGTCGGTGCCGGAGCTGGTGGCTCTTCCCTTGGGTGCGCTTCGGCTCGGGCAGGAGGCGATTGTCCGGAGGGTGCGCGACCACAACGTGGGGACATTGGCTGAGCTGGTGCGCCTGGGGCTCCTTCCCCAGCAGCGGTGTCGTCTCTGCGGGCGACAGAGCGGACACGGAGCATATCTCCTGGCGATTGCCGGTGAGCTTGTATACCTGTCGGGGGCGGTTGCGGGGGCAGTGTTCGTTGAACCACTGTGAGCGGAGGCATGCGAGGGTGCGTGTGGGTGGTGCTATTCGGAGTGCTGGGCTGTGCGCGGGTGCCCGGGGACGGGGAGCCGCTTGTGGTGACCACCACGTTGCTGGCAGATGCGGTCCGCACGATTGTGCAGGAGGATATGCCCGTGGAAGTCTTGATGGGACCGGGGGTAGACCCGCATCTGTACAAGCCCACGGCTCAGGATGGGGAGCGCCTCCAGCGGGCGCGGGCGGTCATTGCCCATGGGCTGCGCCTGGAAGGGAAGATGGAGACGGTGCTCCGCTCGCTTGCACGGCAGAAGCCCGTCATCTTCGCTGCGGAGCTCCTCCCGCGGGAGTCGCTCCGGCAGGTTGGTCCCGAGCAGTATGACCCCCATGTCTGGTTCGATGTGCGGCTCTGGCGGGAGCTTGTGCTCCGGCTTGCTGATACGCTTGCGGCGCTGTTCCCCCAGTGGGGGACGCAATGGCGGGAGCGAGCGCGGCAGTACGCGCAGGAGTTGACTCACGTAGACCAATGGATTCGCCAGCAGCTGCAGCGGATACCGGCGCAGAGGCGGGTGCTGGTGACAATTCACGATGCATTCGCCTACTTCGGGCGAGCCTACGGCATGGAAACGGTCGCTCTGCAGGGGGTGTCCACGGTGGCGGAGTTCGGGCTTCACGATGTGGTGCGGGTTGCCGAGCTCATCGAGCGCCGGCAGGTTCCGGCGGTCTTCGTGGAGAGCACTCTGCCTGCTCGCTTGATGGACAACGTCGTGCAGATGGTACGCCTGCGTGGGGGCTCGGTTCGGATTGCTGGCGAGCTCTTCTCCGATGCTCTGGGAGCGCCAGGCAGCGGGGCTGAGACGTATGTCGGGATGATGCAGAGCAACGTTCGGCGGATTGTAGGCGGCTTAGCAGGGGATTCCCTCCCATGATGGCGGTTGAGTGCCGGGACGTGACGGTGTTCTATGGGCGTCGGGTTGCCCTCTGGGGCGTGACATGCCAAATCCCTGCGGGGTGTTTGGCGGCAATTGTGGGACCAAACGGGGCGGGGAAGTCCACGTTGCTGCGGGCGTTGGTGGGGTTGGTACCGGTCGAGCGCGGGGAGGTGCGCCTCCTGGGAAGCCCGCCTGCCGAGGCGCGGTCGCGTATGAGCTACATGCCACAGCGGGAGAGCGTTGACTGGGATTTCCCGCTGACGGTGCTCGACGTAGTGCTGATGGGGCGCTACGGACGGCTGAAGCTCTTCCAACGCCCGGGCAAGCAAGATTACGAGCGGGCGTGGGAGGCGCTGCGCCGCGTGGGGCTCGATGCCCTTGCCCGGCGCCAGCTCGGAGAGCTCTCCGTAGGACAACAGCAGCGGGTCTTCCTGGCGCGAGCATTGGCGCAGGACGCCGAGCTGTACCTGATGGATGAGCCCTTTGCCGGTGTGGATGCAGCAACCGAGCAGGTGCTGCTGGACACACTCCTGGAGCTGCGCCGTGCGGGGAAGACCGTGGTTGTCGTGCACCATGACCTGCACGTCGTTGCCAGCCTCTTCGAGTGGGTCGTTCTGCTGAATTTGCGGGTGATCGCTGCTGGGCGCACGGAGGAGGTCTTGACAGCATCGTCGCTGCAGAAAGCCTACGGAGGGCGGTCGGCGGTGTTGAGTGAGGTCGTTGAGCGTGCCGTGCTCCATCGGGAAGTGCTGCGGCAGAGGGAGCGCTGATGGAGTGGTTTACTCCGGTTGTGCTCGGTGTTGTGGTGGGCAACTTGCTCATTGCCCTCGGGTGTGCATCTGTGGGGAGCTTCGCACTGCTGCGGCGCGAAGTGCTCTTCGGGGATGTCCTCGCCCATGCGGCACTTCCCGGTATTGGGCTGGCATACTTGGTTAGCCGCCGAGTTGAGCTCCCGATTCTCCTGCTGGGAGCGGCGGTGACGATGGGGGCGGCGGTGGCACTGAGCAGAGTCCTGCAGCGGGTGACACACCTTGCAGAAGACCTACGGCTCGGCGTGGTACTCTCGGTGTCCTTTGGGGCGGGGATTGTTGTGTTGACGCTGCTGCAGCAGTGGCAGGATCCGCAGCAGATGAGCTTATGGCGCTTTCTCTTTGGGCAGGCGGCAGCAGTCAGCTGGAATGATGTCGTGATGATTGCTGCTGTTGTGGTGCCTGTGCTCGCTTTTCTGGCTCTTGCGTTCAAAGAGCTGGTTGCGCTCGCCTTCGATGCGGAGTTTGTGCGGGCGCTTCCATTGCCCCTGCGCTGGGTCGAGGTCGGGTTCTCCATGGCGCTGGTGCTGGTTATCGTGGTCAGTATTCAGAGCGTGGGGGTTGTGCTGATGGTGGCGTTGTTGGTCCTGCCGCCGATGGCAGCGCGACTGTGGGTTCGGCGGGTTGGGGCACTGGTGGTCGGGGCGGTGGTGGTCGCGATGGTCTCGGTGCTGCTCGGGGTATGGGTTTCCTTGGCAGTGCCGCGCGTGCCAACGGGTCCGGTCATCGTCACGATTGCAGCGCTGCTGGGCGCGCTGTCCCACCTGGTTGCACCTCGGCGTGGACTGCTTGCCCGACTCTGGGATCGCCTGCGGCGGGCGGTGCAGCGGTGGGATGAGCATGCCCATAAGGTGCTCTACCGGCTCGGGGAGGAACGCCAGAGCTGGCGCACGGCAGCGTGGAGGAGAGCCGCGGCGAGGGAGAATGCACCCTGGATTGCCCTCTGGCTCTGGCTCAGAGGCTCTGTGCGATGGCATCCTGCAGCGGGCTGGACGGCAACGGAAGCGGGGTGCCGGAGGGCGCGGCGGATTGTCCGCCGGCATCGGCTCTGGGAACTCTATCTGGAGCGTGTGCTCGGGCTTGCACCGGAGGATGTCCATGCAGAAGCAGAGCTGGTCGAGCACGTGCTCTCTGCAGAGTTGGAGGCACAGCTGGAGGCGATGCTGGGATATCCGCATCACGATCCGCACGGACGTCCGATCCCACCAGGAGAACCATGATGGCAGCGGTCAATTGGGCCATTGTGCTGACGGCTGTGGTCTTGGCGGTGGTGTGTGCGCTTTTAGGGAGCTTTCTCCTTCTGCGCCGGATGGTGCTGCTAGGTGATGTGATCTCGCACGCGGTTGTGCCGGGAATTGTGCTGGCATACCTCTGGAGCGGGGTACGGGAGCTTCCTATTATGCTGCTCGGGGCAGGGGGCAGCGCTATTGCTGCATTGCTGCTGGTGCAGCTTCTCCAACACCGCTTCGGATGGTCCAGCGATGCAGCCCTAGCGGCGGTGTTGAGCAGTTTCTTCGCTGTCGGGGTGCTTTCCCTCTCTTCCGTGGCGGCTCAGGTGGATTTGGACGTGGAGTGTGTCCTCTACGGCGAGCTTGCCTATGTGCCACTCGATACGGTGCTGCTCTTCGGTGGGGGCGTAGCGGCGCCGAGGGCGCTGCTGACTGCCCTTGGATTGCTGGTGGTGGTTGTGATCGTGCTCGTGCTGGGCTACCGGCGCTTGGTGCTGAGCCTGTTTGATCCGGAATGTGCGGCTGTGCTGGGGATTGTGCCGAGGCGGTGGCAGGGAGTACTGTTGGGACTGACTGCCGTGGTGACGGTGGTGGGGTTTGAGCTGGTCGGGGCGATCCTCATTGTCGCCCTGCTCGTCGTGCCCGCAGCAGCTGCGCGGCTGCTCCGCGTGTCGTTACCGGTGATGATTGGAGCTGCAGCACTCTTCGGGGCGGTGAGTGCCGTGGTAGGCTATGGGTTATCTGGTGCCATCGGCGGAGCGATTTCCGGCTGGATTGCCTTGGCAGCGGGGGCAGAGCTGGGGCTTGTGCTGGCATGGCACCAGCTCCGCCGAGCTTGGGTGTCAGAGCACGCCCCAACGGCGCCGGAGAATCCACTCGGCTGAAAATCCCAGCAGGGCAGCGACCAGGAGCCAGGGAGAGTACCAGAGGGCAAGCTCTCGGCGGACATCCATGATGACGGGACGGAAGCCTGGCAGCTGCTGGATGAATTTCCATGCCTGGGAGGCGGAGTCTGCCAGGAAGAATGCTCCGCCGGTCCGTTGTGCCAGCGTCTGCAGGAGTTCTGCATCGGCTCGCAGCGAGCGTTCCTCCAGTCCGATGTCCCCGACGCTGAAATGTCCTCGGTCTGTCCCGAGCCGTGTGCCCTGCAGGAGTGCCTCACCGGTGAAGGTGTACTCGCCGCTGGGCAACTCGGGAAGCGTTCCCTGGTACGTCCCTTGCCCCGAAGGTGAGAGGAGCAGTTCCCGGGAGCTTGCAGTGCCCGTGATGCGGAGCCGAACGGTTGCCTCGTCTATCGGGTTGCCCAGCGGGTCGGTCAGGGAAGCCCAGAACTGGATCGGCTCGCCGGCGATGTAGAGGCGCTGCGTGGTGCGGATGCGCAGGAGCCGTTCCCGAGGCGTGCTCAGGAGCCATTGCGTCAACTGAGTAACGAATGTTGCCAGGTAGTCTGGCTGTTGCACCCGCCCGCGGGCAAGCTCGGCAGCATACCCCATGAGCTTCCACCGGTAGAGACCGTACCCGAGGAGGGCAACGCTGCGGACGGGCTGCTGTTGCACAAGCAGCAGCGGTTCTTGGACAACGCTTGCGTGGGCAACTGCCAGGAGCTCGGCTGTCGGCTTCGGTTGCGCCAAGCCGCTGACGAGGAAGAGGGGCGGCAGTTGGTTCCAAGCGCTGGGTGCAGTCTCTTCGGGAAGCTTCAGGAGTGGATGGAGAGCCCCTGAGGGGGTAGGGTGCAGGGTAGCGGTGAGCTCTCTCAGGGAGCCGGGTGCTCGCACAGTGATGGGCAGCACGCTTTCCAGAAGGCGGAGTTTGCGAGGGTCAGTCAGGGGTCCGGCAATGTAGGCGATAGGGCAACCCTTGGAGGCAATCTCGACGAGTGCCCGGACGAGCGGCTCGGGGGTTGTTCGGGTCGGGAAGTCCAGCAAGAGCAGCGCATCGGCCTGGCGGAGGAGCTCGGCAGAGGGCTCGCCTTCGTAGAACGAAGCGCCATCCTTGTGGACAAAGGTGGAGAGTTGCAGGAGTGGATTGCGCTGCAGCTCGCGTCGGAGGAATGCCAAATCGGGGCTGGGCGAGCCAGCAAAGAGCAGTAGTCGACGGGAAACACGGACGACATCCACGAATGTGCGGGCTTCGTTATTCCGCCGGCTACGTTCACCCGGCAGGGGGAGAATGCGGACGCGCAGCTGGTGTATCCCTTCGGTCTTCGGCTCGTAGGGAAACCGCACCGTATAGAGGCGCTGCTCAGAGCGCAGCGGGAGGCTGACAGTTGCAAGGCGGCGATCATCTTCCCAGAGTTCAAGCTGGGCGGTTTCGCCACCGAGCTGGTCGGCACTCAAGGAGACGAAGACCTCACTGCGGCTCCCAAGCGGGATGCGCTCGTTGGCAAGGAGACTCTGTACGGCAGCGTCGCGCTGCGGTGTAGTGTCACCGACCAAGACGGTGACGATCGGGATTCCAAGGGCTTCGGCCTCAGGTACGGGCGATTCTCCAGCGGTGACAACACCATCGCTGAGCAGGAGTACAGCCCGGAGGTGACTCGTGCGAGCCTCGCTGGCAACCCAGCGGAAGGCGTGGGCGAAGTTCGTTGCAATCCCATCCAGTGACAGGGAGTCCGGGTGCCAGCGCTCGAGCGGACGAACCGAGGCATCGAAGCGCAGGAGATGGGCTCGCTGGTCGACCAGGAGGTCGTGGAGCTGCTGTAGAGCGCTTCGGTAGCGTTCTGCCCGCGAGCCGGAAGCATCTTGCAGACGCATTGAAGCGGAATTGTCGAGCAAGACGGCGACGCGGGGTTCTTCGCGGTGGCTGCTGGAGATCCTCATGACGGGCTGCCAGAGTGCCACAACGAGCGTGGACAGAGCCAGTGCCCGCAGCATTCCCAACAGCAGCCGCTGCCGTGGAAGCAGTGGTGGTAGAGGGCGTCCGTATGCCCAGAGGCTGATGCCTACGGCGAGCGCGAGAGTGCCCAGGATGCCCCACCAGGGGAGGACAAGGGTGAGGGAGTAGTCATGCATAGCTGCGTGGCGTGCAAGCTGAGATATTCACAACGGGAGTGCTAATTTTGCGTGTCGTCGGGGTGTAGCTCAGCCTGGTAGAGCACTGTGTTCGGGACGCAGGGGCCGGAGGTTCGAATCCTCTCACCCCGACACAGTGGCGGGCATCCTCAGTAGGGGATGCCCGCTGTTTTTCAGAATGCCTCTTCCAGCTCGATGACATTCGGGATGTGCGAGAGGTTGTGGAACTCGTGGCAGGCGTAGATCAGCTCTGTGGCGGTCAGCTGGTCTGGACCGACGACGATGACCCGTTTCCCTTGCCGGGCAAGATAGGACGCTAACGGAGCGAAGTCACCATCGCCGGTGATGAGCACGACCTCGTCCAGATAGGTAGCCGTAGTCAGGATTTCCAGCGTCATCTCGATGTCCATGTTCGCCTTGATGGTGCCATCGGCGAGCCGGCGGATGGGCTTGGCGATGACGCGGTAGCCCATGAGCGCCAGTGCGCTCAGGAAATTCCGCTGCCGTTCTGCTTCGGGGTCGTAGTAGCTGAAAGCGACGAAGAAGGTGGTCGCCTCAGGGGTAGCGAAGAACTCCTTGAGGGCTTCGTAATTGAGGCGGCTGCGTGCGAAGACACTGCGGACGCAGTAGAAGAGATTCTGGACATCCACGAAAACTCCGCGGCGGACGCGTGGAGGGTGTTCCATTGTCAGCTCTCCAGTGTCTGCTGCAGCTGCTGCAGCTGGGTCGTGCGCTCCAGGAGCTTGAGCTGCTCGATGATGGGATCGAGCTTTCCTTCGAGCACCTCCGTGAGCGGGAAATTCTTCACCTCGTTGGGCAGGCGGTGGTCGGTGACACGGTTTTGCGGAAAGTTGTACGTGCGGATTTTCTCCGAACGATCTCCTGTGCGGATTTGGCTTCGGCGCTGGTGGGCAAGCTGCTCTTCCTGTTGCCGACGCTGGAGTTCGTAGAGGCGTGCTCGGAGGACTCTGAGAGCTTTTTCCCGATTGCGGTGTTGCGAGCGTTCGTCTTGACACTGGACAACGATGCCGGTGGGGATGTGGACGATGCGAACGGCTGTCTCCACTTTGTTGACGTTTTGCCCTCCGTGCCCGCTGGCACGGAAGACGTCGATGCGGAGGTCTTCCTCGCGGAGCTCGATGTCTACGTCTTCGGCTTCCGGCAGAACGGCAACGGTCGCAGCGGAAGTGTGGATACGTCCGCTGGATTCCGTCACCGGCACCCGTTGGACGCGGTGGACACCGCTTTCGTACTTCATCGTGCCGTAGACGTCCTCACCGCTGAGGGTGAAGATGATCTCCTTGAAGCCGCCTAAGTCGCTTTCGCTGACATCCACAATGTCGAGCTTCCAGCCTTTGCGTTCAGCGTAGCGTTGGTAAATGCGGAAGAGGTCGGCGGCGAAGAGGGCGGCTTCCTCACCGCCGGTTCCGGCGCGGATTTCAACCACGCAGTTCCGGCTGTCATCGGGGTCAGTCGGTAACAGAGCCAAGCGCAGTTTCTCGGCTGCATGCTCCAGGAGCTCTTCGATGCGGTGCAGTTCCTCGGCTGCTAGTTGCCGCAGGTCGGGATCGGACTCTCTTTCCAACAGCTCCCGTGTGGAATGCTCCTCTTGGCAGAGTCGGAGGTAGTGCTCGGCGCACTCGGCAGCTGGGCGCAGGCGTTTCAATTCCCGGGCGACCGCTACTGCTTGCCGCGGGTCGGAGGCAACATGGGGGTCTTCCAGCTGAGCATGGAGTGCCCGATAGCGCTCCAGGAGAGTGCGTGCCGCGTGCTCCAGAGGATGCTCCATTGCCGGATGCGTAATTTGCGTCTGGTGCCGTGCCTACAAGACGGATGAGACGACTCCTCCTGCGTATTGGGCTGCTCGGCAGTTTCCTCTTCCTTGGAGGATGCCCCTCGGAAAACCCTTTCCTGCTGGAGCCTCCGCGGACCGCGGACAGCATGCTGGTGGCAGTCCTCTCCGTGGCCTCCGATGGGCAGAGCCGCCGGGTTGTCCTCGGGGATACCAGCGTTGAGCTTCTGCCGGGGGAGCGAACGGGGGTGTGGGTGGTTGTGCGGGATTCGCTGCCGCTCCGGGTCTTCCGTGGGGAGCAGCTCACAGCGCACCAGACTGTGCGCTTCCTGCGGCAGATGCTGCATCTGCTGGTGGTCACTACAGTTGGCGGGCGGGATACGGTGGGAGTGTTTCTCCAGCCTCTGGGTCTGCCGGGTGGTTCGCTGCGCCTGCTCAATGTCGCGGCAACGGGGAACTTCTACGGGCTCCAGTTCGGCTGCCCGAATGCGCCGCTGGTGACGGGTTGGATTGGACCGGTGGGGGAATCTGCCCCGGTTGCGGTCCCCTTTGGGCGTCCTTTCGTGGTGACGGTGGTGGAAGAGGCAGGGAATGGACCGAAGGTGCGTGGGTCATGGCGTCTTCGACTGGACCGGGAAAGCCTGTACTCACTCCTGGTCTGGGGAGCAGCAGGGACAGTGCGCGTGGGGCTGCTCGACGAGCGGCAAATGGGTGCTCAGCGTCTGCAGGAACCTGAACCCGTTGAGGGAGCCGTTGCCCGCGTTCGCCTGCTCAATCTCAGTAGCGAGGTCCTTACCCTCGTTCACCGTGCCAGCGGGCAGACGATTGCGGCTGATGTTGTTCCCCGGTGGGTTAGCTCGTACGTGCCGGTGCCCGCATGTATCGGGATCGAACGCGATAGCTTCTGGGTCACGACGGCTTCCGGACGGACGCACGCGGTGACGGCGAGCCTGGAGCCGTTTCGGGATTTCACACTGGTTGTGGCGGATTCTGCAAGCCAGCTGTGGGGATGGATCGGACGCACGGAGCTTCCAGCCTCCGGGAGGGCGTGGGTACGGTTGCTCCATGGAGTGTGGGGAGCCCCGCCGGTACGGATCGTTCTCGGAGCGATGGGCTCGGGGGAGCGCTTCACCAGCGGAATTGTGCTCTCCGAAGGCATGCTCTTCGGAGATGTCAGCGAGCCGGTGCCTCTGAGCACGTTCGGAGAGGTCCCGCTCCTGCTCCAGGAGCGAGATTTCCCCAATACGGTGCTCAGCACGGCGCTCTCTCCGTTTGCTCCCGAGCAAAGTGGGCTGCTCTGTGTCGTGCCGGATTCCCTGCGCCCGTTCGGGATTGGGCTCGCTTGGGTAAGCGATGAGGCGGAGAATACGGCAGTGTCCCCGTTGCCTGAGGGATATCCCGTCCAGCTCTTCCAAGGGATTCCTGCTGTCGTGCAGGTAGAGCTACCGCCGGCGCTCCAATCGGTGCGTCTGCCGTATCGGACGGTTGCGGTGACAGTTGTGCCGCCTGGGGGGAGCCAGCTGAGTGTCGAGGGAGAGCGGTGGGGACTTGTACCGGTGATAGATTCAGTCCCGCTGCTTGTGATCTCAGGGACAGTGGACGCGCCGGTTCTGTTCCGTTTTGCTACGCCGCGACGGTGGGAGGGTCCTTGGGGAGCATACCGCCGCTTTCTCAATGCCAGTGATGTCGCAGCGGTGGATGTGGTCATTGATACACTCGTGGGCGGGCAGCGGAGCGAGTACACCTTACTCCGTGGGCTACCGCGGGGAATGGCTTCGCCGTTTGAGCTTATCCCGCTGGAGTACCGCTTGAGCTTTCGCATCCGTGACAGTGGCAGCGGGAACCTCCTGGCCCGGGTTGACAATGTGCTCTTCCCTCTGGGACGGCGCTACTCGGTTATTTTTGCGGGAAACCGTGCGGATGGATACAGTGTCGTCGTGCACCAGGAGCTGTGAAACCGCGGGGAGTTTCTCTATGGGACGGCTGTTGCTCGGCATTTTCCTCCTTGTGGCAGAGCTATCGGCAGCGCTTCCTCCGGAGCGTCGGGTGCAAGAGGGGGGTATTCCCATCCTGGTCGGCGCGCGGACGCTCTCCAACGGGATGACTACTGTTCCGATGGTCTTCTGGGTAAACCGGAACCCGCAGCAGTACGTGCCGGGTGTTGTACTCCTCAAGACACGGCGCGCATTCGTCCTGCCGAAAGGGGCGCGGGGCTTCACCTCAACGGCGCTCTCGCAGGTACTCGACCCGCTTGAGGTTCGCCTCATTCGGCAGCCGTTTCCGGAGTATGCCACCTCACTCCAGCAGGCGGATCTCTTCGGGCTGGGACGACTCTACGAGGTGTGGTACGCAGCGCCAGTTGATCCCTACGATGTCTGCCGCGCGCTTGTGGGCAATCCCGAAGTAGAGTATGCCGAACCCCTCTACTGGCGGTTTCCGCTCTATACGCCGAACGATCCCCGATTCTCGCAGCAGTGGCATCTGCTGCAGGTCGCTGCCCCGGGTGCCTGGGACGTCACGCGGGGCGATACCTCGGTCAGTATCGCCATCATTGACACGGGAACCGACTGGGAACACGAGGACCTGAGCGCCAATGTGTGGCGCAATCCCCGCGAAGTTCCGGGCAATGGAGTTGATGACGACGGCAACGGCAAAGTGGATGATGTTCGGGGCTGGGACTTTGTCGGCAACATTACCCTCAGCCAAGCACTCGCTGGGCAGTTTCAGGAAGATAACGATCCCAAGGTTCGTCCATCGGCTTCCGGCGTTCTGGCCCACGGGACCCAGACGGCGGGATGTGCCAGCGCGGTGACAGACAATACCAAGGGTGTTGCCTCGACGGGCTTCCGCTGTCGGCTCATCCTCATCAAGTGCGCTTCTGATAACCCGCAGACGCCCGGTGTCTGGCGTGGTTACGAGGCAATCCTCTACGCTGCCCAGCTTGGGGCGAAAGTCATCAACATCAGCTGGGGTGGGGCAGGCGGGAGCGCAACGGAGTACCAAATCATCCAGCAAGCTCTCGCTCTTGGCTCGCTCATCGTAGCCGGAGTTGGCAACAATGGTACGAACATCGACGCTGTCCCCTTCTATCCTGCCTCGTATCCTGGGGTGCTCAGTGTTGGGGGCACAAACCAGGCAGACCGGGTAGCCAGCTGGAGTAACTACGGCGTGAGCGTTCAAGTCTATGCCCCGGGTGAGGACATCCTGAGCACGACCCCGAACAACGGCTACGGGGCAGCCACGGGAACATCGTTTTCCAGCCCCATCGTTGCCGGTATTGCGGGGCTGGTCCGGGCGCTCCATCCGGACTGGACTCCGATGCAGGTTTTCCATCAGGTGCGCAGTACGGCGGAGAATGTGTTGACCTCTGACCCAGCACAGCATCCGCTCTACTACGGGCGCGTCAATGCCCAGCGAGCTGTGTCCATCAATCGCCGCTTCGACCAGGGGGTTCGCTTGCCCGGGATAGGGCTGGCGGAAAGCGATCCGATCCTCATTAGCTCACCGAGCGGGGCGCTGAGCAGCTACGAGCCGCATACGGTCGTGCTGCGCCTCAAGAATTACCTCGGTCCGGCTACGGCTGTCACGGTCCAGGTGCAGTCGCTCGATGGCTATGCCACCGTCTCCCCGGCAACGCAGGCGCTGGGGGCGATGGGCAATGGCGAAATCAAAGGCGATACGCTCACCGTTGAGCTCCGTCCGACCAATCCGTGGTATGCCGGCACGGTGAACTTCTTGGTGACCGTGCGCGATGCCGGCTCCGGCTACGTGAACTACTTCTTCGTGAGTTTGCCAGTGCAACTGCCGACCCAGAACCAGTACACGCCCTTCTTCGGCGTGCCAGCCACTTACACCTTCTACGCGGCTCATGCACCACGACCGGACTTGCTCTGGGCAGCTGGGACATACGGAGGACAGCAGGGTGTTTTCCTGCGCTTCTCCCCGGGTGGGAATCCGATCGCTGGGCAGGTCGCAACAGTGCCCGTTTACGCTGTCTTTGCCTTCGACGAGCAGCGGGCGTTTGTCGGAAGTGGTCCCGCTGACGGGCAAGCGGCAATCTACCGTACGCAGGACGGTGGAGCGTCGTGGCAGGCGGTTTCCGTGGCGAGCATCACACCGTTTGTCAATGACATCCGCTTTTTCGACGCGACCGAAGGGATTTTCCTCGGCGACCCCCTTGGCTCTGCTTGGGGCATTGGGCGGACGACCAATGGAGGACAGAGCTGGCAGCGGGTGACAGCCGTTCCACCACCGCTCAGCGGTGAGGCAGGGCTAGTGGGCTCGGTATGCTGGCTGGGGGATACCTGCTGGTTTGGGACAACAGCGGGACGGGTTTTCCGGAGCACCAATCGCGGACAGAACTGGCAGGTGAGTCAATTGCCCGGGGTATCGGGCTACGTGACACAGGTCATCTTCCGCAACGGACGCGAAGGGATTGCAGTCTATCGCCCCACTCCAGCCCAAAATGCCCCGTACATGGTGGCTTCCTCCACCGATGGAGGAGCCACCTGGCAGGTCAATGTTGCTAACCTCAGCAGCCTCGGCTTCGTGCCGGTCTACGGCTTTGCCCCACCGAATTCCTGGGAGATCGTGTTGCTGGGTATCAACGGGGCGGTCATGGCAAGCGCGGATCTAGGGCAGAATTGGCGTCCGGTGCTGACAATGGAAACAGGGGCGCTGATAACTACCGGGGCTGGGACAGCCATTGAGCCGCGGGCTCGCTTGTGGACGGTCGGTGGTGTTGTCGGCTTCCTGGACTTCCTCTATGCACGGACCAACGTCCGCAAGGAGCTCAGTGTTCCGGCACAGCTAGACTTCGACACGGTTGACGTGGGCTTTTCTCGGACGCGGCTCCTGACGCTGCAGAATACCGGGGACACTGCCGTTCGTGTCCTCTCCCTCGACCTCCTGCCCGGGACAGCCGCAGCAGGTGAGTATGAGCTCCTCAGTCCGCCGACGCTCCCGCTGGAGCTCCAGCCTGGAGGGACGTTCACACTGCGCATCCGCTTTACTCCCGTGCAGACGGGCACACGGACGGCATACCTTCGGGTGACGAGTACGGCGGCGGGCTCGCCAGCGCAAACACTGCTGACCGGTGTTGGACGGCAAGGCAGTGCCGTGGCGGAGTTCGACGATGGAACGAGCGTCGACTTCCGCTGGCTCCCCGCCGGAGGGCTGGAAGTGGAGATTCGTGCCGGCAGAGCGCATCAGTTCGAGCTTGCCCTCTTCGACCTGCTCGGGCGCGAGCAGCTGCGGCACCAGCTATGGGTGCCTCCAGGACGGTCGGTGTGGACGATACCTCTTCCGGTTGCGGGAGTCTATCTGTGGCAGCTCCGTGAGGGTCTCCGCGTGCGCCGTGGAACAGTGCTCTGCTCTCCCTCAGGACGATGAACCCTGCACAGTCTCAGGAGCAGGCAGCGGCGGAGCGTCCTCGGCGAGTGACGACCCTGCGCCTGCGCCAGATGAAGCAAGCCGGGCAACCTATCGTCTGCCTGACGGCGTACGATGCCCTGATGGCACGGCTTTTCGACGAAGTCGGTGTGGATGTCATCCTCGTAGGGGATTCCCTGGGGAACGTCTTCCAAGGGCACGAAACGACACTCCCGGTGACGCTCGATGAGATGATCTACCACACGAAAGCGGTCGTCCGCGGGGTACGCCGTGCGCTGGTCGTCACCGATATGCCTTTCATGAGCTACCAGGTCTCAGCAGAGGAGGCATTGCGCAATGCTGGGCGCATCATGAAGGAAGGCGGTGCCGGGGCAGTCAAGCTCGAAGGTGGGGGAGAATGGATTGCCGAGCTTGTCCTGCGGATGACCTCGATCGGTATCCCCGTCATGGGGCACCTGGGCTTGACACCACAGAGCATCCACCAATTCGGTTCGTATCGAGCGCGGGGCACAGAGCCCAGAGAAGCAGAGCAGATTTTCCAAGACGCTCAGCGGCTGCAGGAAGCCGGTGCCTTTGCCATCGTATTGGAGAAAATCCCGGCAGAGCTCGCACGGCGCATCACCGCAGCGCTCTCCATCCCGACCATTGGAATTGGGGCCGGAGTTTACTGCGATGGGCAGGTCTTGGTCTACACCGATATGCTTGGCTTGACGATGGAATTCCGCCCGCGCTTTGTCCGCCGCTACGAGAATCTTGCCGAACGCATCCAACAGGCAGTTGCCCGCTATGCCGATGACGTTCGCTCACGGCGCTTCCCGTCGGAGGAGGAAAGCTACTGAAGTTCTCCTGCTGCTGGGTCTCGGGTGCGCTTGCATGGGCTGTACGCAGGCACCCTTCCCGGCTGGACCGCCTGCGGTGGTCTTTCCCGACAGTAACGTGAGCTTCCGGCGGCACGTTCAGCCATTTCTCCGTACCAGTTGTGCGCAGATCGGTTGCCACAGTACGCAGAGCCGTGCCGGTGGGGTTGCCATGGAAGAGTATGCGCAGCTATGGGAGCGCCCGGGGTTGATCGTGCCGGGAGAGCCGGATCAGAGTGTGCTGCAGCAGATCCTCGAGCGGCGGCTGCCGCACCAGCCTGATCCATCGCAGCTGAGCACAGAGAACCAGCGCCGTGGTGTGCGCCGCTGGATTGCTGAAGGGGCGCGCAACAACTAAGCCACGCAGACGGTCTTGATGTTGACAAATTCCCGAATGCCGAAAACCGAGAGCTCCCGCCCCCATCCCGACTGCTTGATGCCGCCGAAGGGAAGGCGTGGGTCGGAGCGGACATAGGCATTGACAAAGCACGAGCCTGCCTGGAGCTGCTCGCGGGCGATGCGTTCCCCACGCTCACGGTCACGCGTAAAGACTGCTGCGCCCAGCCCGTACGCCGAAGTATTCGCCAGCTCGATAGCTTCCTGCTCAGTGCGTGCAGGCACAATCGCAGCTACCGGACCGAAGGTTTCCTCATCGAATACAGGCATGCCCGGGCGGACATCGGTGAGTACTGTTGGGGGATAGAACCAGCCACGCAGAGCAGGGACTTCCCCACCGAGGAGGAGGCGTGCTCCCCGCCGGAGACTTTCTCGGACTTGACCATGCAGGGTATCGCGGAGATCCTGCCGGGCTAGAGGTCCCAGCGTGGCATTGCGATCGCTGGGGGCTCCCATCACTTGACGCCGCATGGCTTCGACGAAAGCTTCCTCGAAGGCAGTGCGAAGCGGCTCCAGGACGATGAAGCGCTTGGCTGCAATACAGCTCTGCCCGCTGTTGATGAGGCGGGCAGCAACGCAGGTTTCGACCGTCGGTTCCAGATCGGCATCCTCCAGGATGAGGTAAGGGTCGCTGCCCCCGAGCTCGAGGACAGTCTTCTTCAACGCAGCCCCAGCCTGTGCCGCGACGGCACGTCCCGCACGAGTACTGCCGGTGAGCGTCACAGCAGCAATTGTCGGGTGCTGGATGAGCTCCGGAATGCGCTCTACAGGCACGAGGAGGACTTGGAAAACGCCCTCGGGAAAACCCACCTCCCGGAAAAGTCCCTCGAGCGCCAATGCGGTCGCTGTGACGTTTGGGGCATGCTTGAGCACGACAACATTGCCTGCCATGAGTGCGGCGGCGGCAAACCGGAAGACCTGCCAGAACGGGAAATTCCAGGGCATGATCGCCAGAATGCAGCCCAGCGGCTGGAAAGCAACGTAGCTTCGGGAAAACTCTGTTGCCACGGGTTCAGCTGCAAGGAAGCGCTCGGCATTGTCAGCGTAATAGTCGCAAACCCAGGCGCATTTCTCCACCTCCGCAACCCCTTGAGGGAGCAGCTTCCCCATCTCCTCAGCGAACAGCTCAGCGTATACCTGTGCACGCTCCCGCAGAGCAGCTGCCATGCGGCGCATCAATGCTGCTCGCCCGCTGAATCCCAAGGCAACCCATGCAGGGAATGCCGCTTCAGCCCGCTGTAGACGTTGGGTAACCTCCCGCGGGTCATGGGGTTCATACCGCCGGAGAAGCTTCCCCGTCAGGGGAGAGATGCTGACGAACTCCATCCTTGTCCCCTGCGTGTGCTACACTGGGTGCAGAGACGAAGCGGGACGTCACTGCACGTGGTGTTTCGGCAGACATCCGTATTTTCGCACACGCCGGCACGGGAAGGGGGGAGGGATTTGGGCGGACACCGTAAGTTTGCGGCTGTCCTGCTATGCTATGCTGTGGACGGTGTGTATGTGACAAACCTGGAGGGAACCCCATGCAACGCTTCGTCCTGTCCCTCGCCTGGCTCCTGTCGGGAGGCATTGTTGCTCTGGCAACACAGAAGATCTGGTCACCGCCGGTCACGAACGAGGTTCGCCCTGAGCTTCAGCAATGGCATGACCCAGCAAACTGGCGACCGTATGGGGTCCCAACACCAGAGGATGATGTGCTCATCCACAGCTGGATCTTCGTCTCGCACCCTGCCGAGTGCCGGAGTCTGACGATCTCGAAAGCAACCCTGACGCTTACAGCACCGCTGACAGTCTGGGGCGACGCCCATGTGACGAACTTCGCTCTCGTAGATCCCCAAGCGCCAGGAGCCTTCCTCGAGGTCCGTGGTGCGCTCAGGCTCAATGGGACGCTGCTTGTTCCCGAGGAGCGCACCTTCACCGAGTGCTATCGGCTTGCACCCGAGCGGCTCATCGTGGGTGATTTAGGAGTGGTTGTCGCCCTGAGCGATGGGCAGGAGTACGCTGGTATCCCTGGCAGTGCTCCGCTGAAGGACTGGTCGAAGGTGCGGATCCCTGAGGGCATCTCGACGCTGCGCACCTGGGACGGGGGAGCGGGGACAACGAACTGGAACGATGCCGCAAACTGGAATCCTGATGGGGTTCCCGCCAACGGGGATAACATCACCATCAACACCTCTGTCACCATCAACGTCAACATAGCTGCCTCCGTCTCCCTCAACGGAGGCGCCAATACCATCGCCAGCGCGAACAACACGAACGTCACTCTCAGCATGAACGCGAGCGGGAACTACATCCTCAGCTTCAGTGCCGGTGGGGTGACACACAACTACGGAACCGGGACCAACTCCTCGGTAACCTTCACCCAAGCTGCCGATAATGCCTCGGGGCGCTTCTCCTTCCAAGGGAATAACGCAACACACAATTTTGGAACTGTGACCTTTGAGGTGCGTGGACTTGCTTTCACCGGTGGTACCGGGTCGAACTACGTTTTCGGCGCAAATCCGACCTATACGTGGGGGAATACCACGGTGTGGTACCGCCGTAACGGGGACCAATCGGTGGACGTCTCTCTCCCGGACGGCTCGGCATATCAGACCCTCCGCTTCAGCGGGAGCGGGACGAAGACTCTGGAGCCGGGGACCTGCTTGGTCACGACGCTCGTTTTGGACAATGATAACTTCACGCTGGACACACAGTTCGATACCGATGGTTTCAGCGTCACAAACACTCCAACCACACAGTCGAACAATACGTATATCGTTCGCGGGGCAATCGGGACGAATTACAACGGTTTTCCCACAACGTGGAATGGGACCGTCCGCTTCATCGCCTTCAACGCGAACCAGAACCTCCCGAGCGGTTACACGTTCAATGGTACGGTGAGGCTCGAGGGGAACAACACGACGAAGACAATGACCGGTAACTTCAACGCAGCGACGGTCATCGTCGGTACGGGGAGCGATGCCCCAGTGCTGAACATGAATGGCTACAAGATCAACCCTGTCAGCGCCACCAACAGCGTGACGGTCAAATCCGGGGCAACGCTGCGCATTCCCAATGCGCCCGGTGCAAGCCCAGACCTCCCTGGGGTCGGCTTTACCAGCTTGACTACAGAGCCGAACTCGACAGTTATTTACGATCGTAACGGTGACCAGCACATCTTCAACACCACGTACTACAACCTCCAGCTCACTACCGGTGGAACAAAGACCTTCCCACAGGCTGATGTGACAGTCAAGGGGACGCTGACAGTTGGCAGCGGCGCGAAGGGAACCACGCAGGGAACCTATAAGGTCATTTTGGACCGCTCCACCGGGGCAACGTTGGTCGAGACGGCAACAGGCGATGATGGGAAGCTCTACGGCACGGTGGAAGCGACCGAGAACATCTCTGCGGCAGGGACAACCTACAGCTTCGGCAATATTGGGTTGAGCATTACGACAGGATCCAGCACGACGAACTTCCTCGGCTCTACGACAGTCACACGGTGGCTGGGCTCGCCTTTCGTGCGAAACTTCTCCAATGTGCTCGGACCAGGGGTGCCGGGGAATGTGTTGCGCGGGTACAAACTCGTCGCGACAAACCAGGGCAATACGGCGGGACACGACATCACGCTGAGCTACAATCCCAACAACACTGTCGAGCTCAACGGACAGAATCCCAACGCGATGCGGGTCTACCGGTGGGTTGGGCATGGCTTTACGGATCTCTTCCCCCGCGCCAGCGACCTGAGCTCATTCGGCTATGCGATGGGATCTTCCAGTTCGGTGACTGTTGCCCTTACCACCTTCCAAGGGGTTGGGCAGACCCCGATTGACGCCAGTTATGGCAACATCAACGGCGAGTTTTACTTCTCCAACGGGCGTAGTGGCGATTTCGCACTCCCTGTGCAGCTGGAGTTTTTCCTCGCACAGCCGCGGCGGGAAGGTATAGTGTTGAGCTGGCGGACTGCCTCTGAGGAGCGGAACCTGGGCTTTCGCCTCTGGCGCCGGGATGATGCAACAGGAGACGGTCCTTTTGAACTCCTTGCCTCGTACGAGACTCATCCCGAGCTCCGAGGTATGGGCTCAACCCCGATGGGACGGGATTACCACTACACAGACCGCCGGGAACTCCGGCGGGGGCACCAGTACACGTACGTCCTGGAAAGCGTCGATGATGATGGCACCGTCCACTTCCTCCGCTCCGTGACGGTCCTCTACGACTACCCTGAGGAATTCCAAGCCAGCGTGCGCCCGACCGTCTCCGATGGACGGGAGCTCTACCTTGTGCTGCAACTGCCCAGCAGTGGTGAGGTGGAGGTCGCTGTCTATGGAGTTGATGGACGGCAGGTGTGGCATGGCAGCTACGACGGTGTCCAAGAGTCGGTGCGCATCCCGCTGGAGACGGTTGCGCCAGGTAGCTACGCCTATACAGTGCGGCTGCGGACAGAGGACGGGCGCCTGCTGCGCTCTGATGGACGCCTTGTGCTCGTACGGTAACGCCGGTGGCGCCTTGGAGATACCGTGCCGTTCCCGGAGAGGGGACGGCACGGTCGCGTCTGGCAATGAGGGTACGGGTATCCCATCTTTCGGCGCTATGGTGGCTTTCGCTGGCAACGGTCATCCCATGCCGGGGTGGGAACGAGCCTGATACAGCCGCGCCAGTGGTCTTTCGCCGCCTTGGTCCGGAGGGGTATGGGCAGGCACGAGTTGGGGAGCCACCTCCGGTAGTGCTCCGCGCCGAAGATATTCCGTGGCGAGTTTACATCGGGATGACAGAGCTCCTGCGTTCTGCCATCCCTTTGGGTAGCCTCCACACAGGCGAGGCGGGAGGCTGGCATACGCTCATGGTCGGGAGAGTTTCACCGCGTGGGGTGGCGCTCTGTCTCAACGGGCGTCCGTGGCAGGAGCTAACCTTTGGAGTAATGTCGCCGGAGTTGTATCCACCGGAGTTTGTCGGCAGGGTTGAGGTGCTGCAGGGGACGGAGGCTGTTGTGCTGACGTGGGATGCGTTGGGGATTGCTCTCAATGTTGTAGAACCGACATGGCGTACTGGGCGGCTCCTCTCGCGTCTGTGGTACCTCAACGCGGCATACGGAGTCGGGGGCTCCGATGGGATGTTCGTGCTCAGTCCTCATCCTGCCTGGGAATTGACGGGAGGATACCGACGGCTCAGTTCGGAGGGACGCTTTGCTAACGGGGGAAGCAATGGATGGAATGTCCGCCTGCGCCTCCACTGGGTACCGCTGCCACAGCTGTCGGTCACGCTGAGCGAGCTCTTCACGCAGTGGGTTCTCGGGCTCAACGGCGGCATTGATGCCGCTGCCACTCCAACATGGTGGGACCCTCTGGCTGCGCGCCCTGTGTTCGAGGAGCTCAACGACCGCCTCTACCGACATGATGTGACGTTGACGATGCTGTGGCAGCCAGATTCGCAGCGGAATGTCGTAGCGCAGCTGTGGTACGTGCCGGTGCTCTGGGAGCGTCACTGGGGCGAATCTGCGGACAGAGGCGCCCAGGACGAGCACTGGCGGACGTGGCAACTCGGTATCCGCCTCCAGGGTGAACTTGCTTCGGCTGCGGGCGGAAGGTGGGTGGCGGGTCTCATGGGGGAGATGGGGCGTAGCCCCCAGCTTTCCTTTGCCAGTCAGCTTGAGCGACGGCGAGCCGCTGGGTATCTTCTCGGGCGCTGGGGGCTGGGAGAAGCGATACTCCAGGCGGGGGTGCGGCTGGGGCTTGACGAAGGGGATGCGGTCATTACTGGCGGGGTGGGTGCGATGGGGCGTTGGGGAAAGGGGTGGTGGCGTGCTGATCTGTGCCGGGGTAGACGTTCCCAGGCGGCAGTGGAAACGGGGGAAGGCGAGGAAATTCTCCAAGCGCTGGGGGAGATTGGGTGGGGGGATAGGGGATGGGGGTGGAAAGCAGGGGTCATTGGGCAGCGGCTCCTAAACGCCGTTATTGCAAGTGGAACACCACCTACAAACCCCTCTCCTCCTGCCCCAAGCCAAGCTCCTCAGAGCGGACTCCTCCTCTGGGGACAGCTCTGGTATGCCCTTCTCGGAGGGGAGCTTGAGCTTGCCTTCGATGCCCTCCCGCTCGCTGAGGCGGTCTGGCGTACTGCACGGGTGGTGTTCAGCGTCCGTACCGAGCGTCGTTTCGGACAGAGCCTTCTCCGGGGGGAAGTCAGTTGGGAGCTTTTCCGAGTTGCGCCTCTTCGCCTCTCCCCGATCCTCTGGAGTCTGCACCAGGCGGAGGGGAGCAAGGTGTTCCAGCACTCCGGTGGGGAGTTACGAATTGCCGCGCGGCTAGGGATGGCGTATGTGCGGCTTGCTCTCCGTAACCTGCTCAACGTGCCTTGGTACCAGATGCCGTGGTATCCTCAGCCCGGGCGGAGCTTGGTATTCGAGCTAACGTGGGGGTTTCTGGAGTAGTCACTGTCCGAGCCCGCGCTCGTAGTCGGTACCGTGCTTGGGATCAAGAGCGCGGAGGCGTGCCAGCAGCGTGGGTGAATTCCAGGTACGGAAGATGTTGATGAGCTCCTGGTACTTGGCGTCGAAGAAGAGCTGGAGGGCAAGGCTGGGGACACCAAGGCGTTCCTTGAAGGAGAGCAGCTCTGTCAGGAGGCTGTCGAGAGTGGAGAGGGCTGCGGGCGGGTTGTGCGCGAGTTGCTCCAATCCGTCAACGTGGTAAGCGAAGAGGAAGCGCCGGAAGAACTCCATGCGGGGGTGCAGGTATTCAGCGCTGAGGGCAAGGCGACTGAACTGTCCAGGTTCGGTGAAAGTCTCGAAGCCTTTGGCGTTCTGGGAGGCTGCTATCTGGGCAAGGTTGTGTGCCTGCTGGAAGTACGGTGTGCCCCCAAGTTCCTCATAGGTATCGCTGTCAAGACCAAGAGCCAGCAAGACAGCGAAATCAATCGGGGTTAGAAGAGGGTCGTAGCGCAGCGGCTGGTAGCTCAGGAATGCACCACGAGTGTAGCGGAAGCTCCAGTCGGGGTCTGCCAAGAGGAGGAGAGGGGTTTTCCCACCGCTTTGGAGAATCCGGAAGGACTGGAAGAGCAGCTGAGCAGTGTACCAGGAGCCATTCTTCCCGGTCACGACAATCGTCAGCTCGACAGGGACGCGCTCACCTTCCCAGTCGTGGGTCCCGAAGCGCTGGGAGTTGAGATACTGCTCCAAATCCTGCTGGAGGGTTGCGATATCGTAGCGATGCTCCGGAGGCAATGCGTCGGTGATCACGCTCACGCGTGCCTGTAGTTCCTGGGCAGCAAGGGGAAAGGAGCTTCCGAGGAGCGTTAGCAGGAGAGCCTGGAACTTCCCTAAAGGCAGTATCTTTGCCATGCGGAGGCGGGAGGATGCTTGACAGACATTCGAAAATACGAGCTTTTGCCTTGGGGGCTGTTGTGTGCTGCGGAGTGCTTCCCGGCAGAGCGCAGGTCAGCGGAGTTGGAGTGGTGGTGCCGGTTTACTTGTCAAATCCGGCTCTTGTGGGGCAGTTCGAGCGGTATGGATGGCTCGGCTACGAGCCGTCACGATTTGGGCTACCGGAGTTGCACTGGGGGATGCTCGGTGTGGTTGTGCCTGGGACAGGATGGTGGAGCTGGGGGGCAGAGCTGCGGGGTCGGGCAACGGGGAAGTTCTCACAGCTCAGCCTGCGGACAGCCATCGGGCTTGGAGTGACGGACTTCTTCCATGCGGGGGTGGCAACAGAAGTCGTGCGGTATGCCGTGGAAGGGGTCCCAGCGCGATGGTGGGGCAGAATGGATCTCGGGGCTCGCGTTCAGGTTGCGCCACGGCTCAAAGCTGGGGTGAGCGTGGAGGATGTTGTACCGCGTCGCTGGGGGAGGGGCGTTGGAGTGGGGCAGCGGGTCACAGTTGGGTGGGGGTGGGAGGAGGAGGGCTGGGGAGCATCAGTTGATGCCGTTATTGCAACGCTTGCCCCACCCACCTTCTACCTCACCACAAACACCACCCCCATCCCACACACCACACTGACACTCCAGCTCGGGAGCTCACCACCACAGGTACGCTTCTCGTTCCTCGTCCGGCTTCGGGAATATGCTCTCGAGTGTACTCTGGGTTTCCATTCAGCGCTCGGATGGTCGCAGCGATTTGTGCTCCTCTATCGCTGGGGGGAGTGAATGCGGGGCTGGGGAGTACTCGCGATGTGCGCGTTGGTCGAGCTCTCTGCCCAGGAACACCCTCTCTTCGAAGCAGAGCTGCTGGAGGAGCTTGCTCAGGAGGAGGAGGTTGTGAGCACGCTGGAGATGTTTGAGTGGTATCGGCGCGCGCCGCTCTGTCTTTTGCAGGCGACCGTTACGGAGCTCAGTCGCCTTCCCGGGATATCTGGAGGGATTGCCCGGCGGATTCGGGCACTTCTGCAGCGTTTTCCTCATCTTTCCTATGCCGAGCTCGGTGATAGCTTGGCGTTGACACCTGAGCAGCTTTGGGTACTCCAGCAGGCGACGACGCTGGAGTGTTCCCCACCACCGGGTAGGTGGGGACGGGTACGCTCTGTCACAACGGTGCCGCTGGTTGCCGTGTCGGGGAAGGAGAGCCTGCTTGGTTCTTTTCTTCGGACCCAGGGATGGGCGCAAGCAGGCTGGCAGTGGCTCCGCTTAGGATGCAGCTGGGATAAGGACGCGGGGGAGCCTGGAGTAGCAGATTTTGTCAGTATCTCACTGCAGGCTGAGCCGTGGCAGGGGGTGCGCTGCCTGTTTGGGGATTATCGAGTCAGTTGTGCGACGGGATTGCTCCTCTGGGGTGGAGGAGGATTTTCGGGGAGTGGATTTTCAGCAGGGAGCGTGCTTCGCTGGAAGAGCGATGTAGAGCCGTGGTGGTCAGTGCGGGAAGAGCGCTTCTTCCGAGGTGTTGCTGTTCGCTGGGAGTGGCAATGGGGGGAACTCCGCGGCATATGGCTTGGCTGGTTCTCGAGAGCACCACGGAGTGGTCGAGTGGATACGTTGGGAGTTGTTCGCAGTGTGGTGACCGATGGCATATTCGCCACGTACCAGGACAGGAGCCGTCGGTTCTCGTTTCGGGAACAGGCGTATGGGGGTGCTGCAGAGTTGTCATGGCGGAAACTGCGGGCATTGGTTGGGATACTGGGACTCCACTACTCCCGCCCTCTGCAGACGGAAAGCCGAGGGCAGTTCCTCGGAGAGCGTGGCACCTTGCTATCGGCTGCTCTGAGCTACGACTTTGGCTCGGGCGAGTGGGTGGGGGAAGTGCTCCGGGATGCTCACGGCAATAGAGGTGGGAGGAGCGCTCTTCGGTACCGCCGAGGAAATTTCCACGCTGTCCTTGCTGTCCGCTTCTTCCCCGATAGCTTGCGTTCTCCATACGGCAGTGGGGGTGTGAGCGGAGGGATGGTGAGCAATGAGGAGGGATTCTTCGTTGGAGTACTCTGGCGCGGCTCGCGGCAGCGGATCCAACTCTATGGAGACGTATTCCGCACCCCAGCAGCGCCGTACGGGAAACCAGTGCCCACGGCTGGGAGTGAGTTTGGGATCCGCTGGAGCGGGCGTTGGGGGCGCTATAGCGAGCTTTGGTTCCAGCTCCGGTACCGGACACAGTGGGAGGCGAAGTCCGCAAAGCCCTGGTGGCAGCTCTTTGAGGAACGGCTCGTATCGGCGCGGGCAGAGCTCTCTGTCCAAGTCCTGCCGAGCTTCCGCTGGCGCCTGCGCGGTGAGTGGCGTTCCCGCATGCTTCCCGATGAAGCAGCGTTCCTGCTGCTGACCGGAGCTGAAGTGGGTGCCGAGCGGTGGGAGCTTCGGGCATGGCTGGGAGTGTACGCTATTCCAAGCTCAGCGCTCGGGATATGGGTTTACGAGAGGGCGGCAACGAGTGTCCCGCGGTTGCACTTTCTTACCGGCTACGGCAGTTATGCAACCCTCTGGGGGCGGTGGGAGCTGGCACCGTGGATGCAGCTGGAGCTCTCCCTGGGGGTGCTTTCCCGAAGCAGCCCGCTCCAGCTCTGGGGGTTGCCCGTTCAGAGTCCAGAGGTCCGAGCGATGACGGTTGCGGCAGAGCTGCGCCTATGAGGCTTTCCGTACTTTTGTAGCCTCTCGGTGGCTTATGTCAGCATCAGCGATGGACAGATAACGCACTCGATGGCAGGGTGGAGCCTGTTTTCCAGCGACATTGCTGTTGACCTCGGGACTGCCAATACACTGATTTGGGCGAAAGGGCGCGGGATTGTGCTCAACGAGCCGACGATTGTTGCCTTTGATCGGACCACACGGCACCTTATTGCTCTCGGGCACGAGGCGCAGGCGATGGTAGGCAAGACGCATCGGGATATTCGGGTGGTGCGCCCCCTCAAAGATGGCGTTATTGCCGACTTCGAGATTGCCGAGAGCATGCTCCGGGCATTCATCCGCCGGGTTTCCCATGGGTTACTCCCACCGCGGCGGGTCATTGTCTGCGTCCCGGTCGGAGTTACCGAAGTCGAGAAGCGGGCAGTACGGGACAGCGCTGAACATGCCGGCGCCAAAGATGTGCACTTGCTGGCAGAGCCTATGGCAGCGGCAATCGGTGTGGGAATTGATGTCCACGAACCGATGGGAAACATGATTGTGGACATCGGCGGTGGTACGACCGAAATTGCTGTCATTGCTCTCTCGGGCATTATCGTGGAGGAATCGATCCGCATCGCGGGTGACGAGATGACCAATGCGATCATCCAGTACTTCCGCCGCCAGTACGGCATGCTCATCGGGGAGCGGACAGCAGAGGTCATCAAATGCCAGATTGGCTCTGCCATCCCTCTGGAGGAGGAGTACGAGATCGAGGTGCGGGGACGCAATTTGGTCAGCGGTATCCCGCAAATGATCCGGGTCAGCTCGGAGGAGATTCGCCAGGCACTCGAAGAGCCTATTGCCGCGATTGTTCAGGCTGTGCTCTCGCTTCTGGAGCGAGTCCCGCCGGAGTTGGCAGCCGATATCTACGACCGGGGTATTGTACTGACCGGGGGTGGTGCGTTGCTGAAAGGCTTAGACAAGCGCCTGGAGCAGGCAACGGAGCTTCCGGTGCATGTTGCCGAAGACCCGCTGACGGCTGTTGTTCGTGGTGGAGGCAAGGTGCTGGAACACTTCGAGCAGTACCAGACCGTGTTGCTCAAGCCCTACCGGCTGTGAGGTTCAGAAGTCATAACCCAGCGAGAAGAGGTAGATAGGCTTCGAGAAGCCCGCTCCCGTGTAACGCCACGCAACATCGAGCTTGAAGGGGAAGCCGAAGAGGAGAAGACGCACACCGGTTCCAGTACTCAGCATGAGAGCGTCTGGGACGCGATCCCCAGTGGCGGTGGTAGTCATGAGCCGCAGCCGGTTATTCCAGATGGCACCGGCATCGGCAAAGGCAACCAGTGTGATGCCCTGAATCAGCAGGGGTGCCGGAGACGTCCAGAGAGCCAGGAAGACTGGCAGGCGGAGCTCGGCATTGAACAGGACGAAGCGGGATCCCATGCGCTCCGAGACACCGTACCCCCGCAGGGGGAAGACAGCGGTAGCGAAGACGAAATCCTCCGGGAGATCATACGGAAGCTGGCGGGTGGGAAAGGATGGGTTGAGCCAGTTGTCGGTTCCGAGCGCAAAGAATTTCTGGGGATTCGGACCCAGGCTGGCACCGCCGGAGAAGCGGACAGCCAGGCTGCTCCAACGCCCAAGACGGAAGTAATGACGGTAATCGCCCTGGAGCGTGACAAAGCCAATCCCATCCCGAGACAGCTTCGGCGTCAGCTGTGCCCCGATGTAGTAACGACTGCCCAGCAGTGGAGAGAAGAAGCCCCAGAGGACGTCGTCGTGGACGTAGCGCAGGGTTGGAACCAGAAGTGTCCGCTCCAGCGTGGGCTCGAATGGCGGTTCGAGTGCATCGAGGTTTTCCCGCGTTGCCCGTAAGATGCCCAGACCCCATTCGAGGCGGTTGAAGCGGTCAAAGGGATAGAGAGCATCAGCCCAGAGTCCGTAAGCGCGGAAGCGGTAAAGGGAGTCATTGCTCCGCACGACATACCCCACTTGGTGGAAGCCGGTAAACTGGTAGTCAATCAGGTCGGGCAAGTAGGCGTAGGAGACAAGGAAGTTGCTGTTCTTGAGGTCCAGCATGAGGTTTGCTTCGACATAAATCTGGTGATCGCCGAGGACATCGCTGAAGAGCATCTGCGTAATTCCCTGCAGCCCGAAGAAGGTGCTGTAGCCGGCACTGCCCAGGATGATGTCGGGAGAGAAGCTCACCCGGTAGGGACGGGGTCCGTGCAGAGAGTCGCTCGTCGTATCGGGCTCACTCCCGAGCCATCCAGGAGAGAGGACGTCGGGGTTGGGCACAACCATGAGCTGATGTTGGAAGTCGAGGGCGAAGGTGGCGTAAGGCTGTTCGGGCAGGAGTGTATCGCCGACCACCGGGGGCAGTGCGGGACGTGTGCGTGCGCGACGCTGCTCGTCCCGGAAGGCAGTCAGAGGGAGGGTGTCGGGCAAAGTCCGCTCCAGTGGGGAGCGGAGGAGGAAGAGGTCATATCCCCCTTGGACTTGGGCAGAGAATGCCAGCAGGGTGCCATCGGCGGAGAGAGAGATTTGCAGAATGCCATATGCGGAGTTTGTTAGAGGGCGAATCCGCCCGGAACGGAGGTCCAGTGCATAGACGTTCCCAATCCCGTTGGCGTCCGAGACAAAGAGGAGCGTTTTCCCATCGGGGGCAACAGCCAGGGAGGTCTTCCAGGCATCGGGAGAGAAGGTCAAGCGGCGGAGGCGACGCGAGGAAAGGTCCAGTTCGTAAATGTCGCTGGTGCCAACGGGAAGCTCCCACATGCGGGGGCGGTTTCGGAGCCCGAGCTCGAGCACATCGCCACGGTCGGAGACGAAGTAGATCCGGTTCCCATCAGGAGAGAAAACGGGGGCAAGGTCGGTGAAGACGTCGTCGGTGAGGTTGTCCAAGGTCCCGCTCTGCAGATTGTAGAGCCAGAGATCGGGCTGTTCGTCGCGCGTGGCTACAAACAGCAGCCGGGAGCCATCCGGCGACCAGGTAATGGAAGAGATCGCTTTGAACCCCAGCAGCAGGCGTTTGTATGAGCCGGTGGCGACATCGAGGAGGTAAATTGCGTTTTCCCCGCCTGCCTTTGCTGCAACGGCCAGTGTCTTGCCCTCCGGGTCCCAAGCAATGCCTGGGGTCAGCAGATTGAGTTCTTCGAAGTCACGCTGCCGCCCGCTGCTGACAAGACGGCGCGGCTCCCGGTCCGGGCGCTGCAGGTCCAGCAGATACAGTGCAAAGAAGCCTGTCCGATCCGAAATGAAAGCCAGTCGGGAACCATCCGGGGAGAGGGACGGGGAAGTGTTGTAGAAGTAGTCCTCACGGCTGCGGTCAGTGAGGCGTTGGGCAAAGTCGCGGACGTCTTCAAAGCGCCCGATATCGGGCCAGTAGAACTTCTTCATCTCCCAAGACCACTGGCGCGAGAAGGCGTCGAAGTCCATTTTGAAAGTGTTCCGGAACGCAGCGTTGAGGCTACGCTGGAGCTTCAGGCGCTGGAGCAGTTCGGCAATCTTTTCGCGCCCGTACTTGCGGGCGATGTACCAGTAGAAAGCCTGCCCACCACGGTAAGCCAGGTATCCGTCCAGCGATTCCAGCCCGCGTAGCTCTTCGCTGAGGGCAAGGTCGCGCATGAACATGTCAGTCCGCGTGTCATATCCACCCAGGCTCTCGAACTCGGCCAGCCCTTCGTTCATCCACAGCGGGAGCTCAACATCACTCCCGCGGGTCAACGCGTTCTGCAGACTGCCCCCGTAGAACATGTCGTTGAGCACGGCGTGAACCAGCTCGTGGTGGATCACATGGCGGAATTGTTCGTAGTTGCCCTCGAAGGGAACAACGACGCGGTTTTTGAACAGCTCCGTGACGCCTCCCACACCCTCCGGGAGGAACTCCCACACGACGTTTGTCTGCTGAAATTCCACGTGGGAGTTGTAGACGATTAGGGCAATGCGCCGGCTGATGCGGTGTCCGACTGTCTGCTGGATAGACCGCAGTGCCTTTTCTCCAACCAGTGCCGCGAAGCGAGCAAGGTATTCGCCACCGGGCGTGAAGTACACGTCCAGATGCCGAGACTGGAGAGAGTACCACTGGAAGCGCTGGTACTGGACTTTGTTCTTGCCGAATTGAGCTGTCAGCTCCGGAGTAAGCCCGAGGGCAGCAAGTATAACCAGGAGCATCCAACGGTGCTGCATTGAACCGCTGTGCAGAGGACTGACCGGCATGCATCCTATGACGCATGGCTTCCGGCTTCCGTTTAGCGCTGCTCCGGTCAGCGGCTTGGCAGCAGGGCGAATTTCGTAAGTTGCGTGCCGGGTGTGTGTTCTGACCACGGCGGCAAGCGACCATGCGTGTCGATGTTGTGATGCCGAAGATGGGGGAATCGGTGCAGGAGGGCAAAATTATCCGGTGGGTCAAGAAGGTAGGCGAGCGGGTTGAGCAGGACGAGACGCTGCTGGAGATTTCCACCGACAAGGTTGACACGGAGATTCCGGCGCCGGCTTCTGGGGTTGTGGCCGAGATTCTCTTTCCCGAAGGAGAGACCGTCCCCGTCGGGAAAGTCATCGCCCGGATTGAGACCGAGGTTACCGCAGCACCTTCTGCTCAGGAAGCTCCGACGGCACCGGCGCAGTCGCCGCGTCCGGCGGAAGCTCCACCGGTGACTGGAGAGGCTGCGCCAGGAGCGGCTCCATCGGCTGTACCTGCAGCTTCTCCGGCGCTGTCGGAATCTCGTCAGCTGGTCGATGTTGTGATGCCGAAGATGGGGGAATCGGTGCAGGAGGGCAAAATTATCCGGTGGGTCAAGAAGGTAGGCGAGCGGGTTGAGCAGGACGAGACGCTGCTGGAGATTTCCACCGACAAGGTTGATACGGAAATTCCGGCGCCGGCTTCTGGGGTTGTGGCCGAGATTCTCTTTCCCGAAGGAGAGACCGTCCCCGTCGGAAAAGTCATCGCCCGGATTGCCGTCGGGACGGCGGGGGAAGTGCCACCGAGCACGCCGCGGGGTGAGCCTGCTCCTGTGGAAGCCCAACCGGTGTCGGCACCTTCGCCTGCGCCCGCCCAGGAGGTAGCTCCGACCCCGGTTGCCGTTGTGCAGCCGTCGGTCTCGCCGGTATCCGCGCCAGGGAATGGCGACGGACAGCGGCAGCCTGCAACGAGGATTCCGCGCACGGTTGGAGGGCGCTTCTTCTCGCCCCTGGTCCGTGCCATTGCTGAGGCGGAGGGGATTACCCCCGAGGAGCTAGAACGTATTCCCGGGACGGGGCTGGAAGGGCGAGTGACCAAGCACGATCTTCTGCGGTATCTGGAGCAGCGTCGTGCACGACCGGTTCCGCCAGCGATGCCAACCCCCGCTGTACCAGAGCCGGCTGTACAGCCTGAGCCGACGGTTCGGGTCACCGAGCCAGTTGCTGCTCCTGCTCCGGTAGCAGCCGGTCCTGAGGTAGAGGTTATCCCGATGGACCATGTCCGGCAGCTCATTGCCGAGCACATGGTGCGTTCCAAGCAGACATCGCCGCACGTTACCGCGGTGGATGAGGCAGATGTGACCAACCTTGTGCGGATCCGGGAGAAGTACAAAGAGGAGTTCGAGCGCCGAGAAGGGATCCGCTTGACCTATTTGCCCTTCTTCGTTCGAGCGGCGGTTGAAGCGTTGAAGCAGTACCCGCTCCTGAATGCCAGTGTGGAAGGGAAGAACATCCTCGTGCACAAGCGCATCAATATTGGCATTGCAACGGTGCTGCCGAACGGTAATCTCATTGTGCCGGTCATCAAGAATGCAGATGCTCTGAGCATCACCGGGCTTGCGCGGGCAATTGCTGACCTGGCACAGCGGGCACGCACCAAAAAGCTCCTCCCCGACGAGGTTCAGGGAGGGACGTTTTCGGTGACGAACTTCGGGAGTTTCGGGACATTGCTGGGAACGCCAATTATCAATCAGCCCCAGGTGGCAATTCTGGGCATCGGGCTCATCCAAAAGCGTCCGGTTGTTCGGGAAATCGAAGGTAGCGATGTGATTTTGGTGCGCCACATGGTCTACCTGTCGTTGAGCTTCGATCATCGGATCATTGACGGGATGCTCGCTGGGCAGTTCTTACAGGCAGTCCGCCAGTCACTTGAGGCGATGACCGAAGAGACTCTCCTGCTGTAGGACAGAGGGAGCCGGGAAGGGGTGGGGTGGCACTGAAATTGCTCCAGCTCTTTTACGACAAGCGACGGGAGGTGCAATGAGTGGAGTTCGAGCTCTCCTGGTGGGAGCAGGCGTTGTGTTCCTCTGGGCGCAGGAGCCTGCATACTACCGCCCGTTCCGGCTCTATCCAGAAGGACGCCTGGAGGTCAGTCTCCTGGGCGGGATGACCAAGTACGCCGGAGAGTTCTCAACTCATCGGATCCATGCCCTGACGGGGATTCAGTTCCGCTACTTCCTCCCATTTAGCGCCGAGCTCGCATTGGGGATGCGGAGCACATTTGGGTATCTGGCATACGACCGGCGCTACAAGTGGCGCTTTGGTCCGTCGTACTACGAGCAGTTCCCTCCGCAGGACTATCCCGGTGGGGCGTACCGGCGGACGAAGATCGCCACGTGGGAGGCATTGCTGTTTGTCAATCTCTTTCCCCGCTCGGAGTTCAACCCGTACCTTTTCGGCGGCTTTGGGCTCCTGTCATTCCAGCCCCAGGACATCATGGAAGATGCCATCACGCCCAGCGGACGGCGCATCCATTACCCAAACTTCACCGAGGCTGATGAATTCAACCTCCACCCTGTTGCCGGCATTGGGGTTGATTACTACCTTACCCGCCGCTTCTCCATCGGGCTTCAGGCAGCCGTTCATGGATTGACAACCGACTGGCTTGACGGCTTCTCGCTGCGCATACTCACCCCGGACGGGGATACGCTCCCTTCCCACAACGACGGTTATGGCGAGCTGCTTGTGAAGCTTTCCTACTACCTCTTCGATGAGCGGGACCACGACCGTGACGGGCTGACCAACGAGGAAGAAGAGCAGCTTGCAACAAACCCCTACTACCCTGATACCGATGGCGATGGGCTGAGCGACTTTGAAGAAGCTCGCCGCTACTACACCAATCCCCTGCTTGCTGATACTGACGGGGACGGCTTGACCGACGGGCAGGAGGTCTTCCGCTACTTCAGCGACCCGACGCGCCGGGATACCGATGGGGATGGGCTCAGCGATGGCGAGGAAGTGCTCTACTACGGCACCAATCCCCTTCGAGCGGATTCCGACGGTGATGGGCTCAGCGACTGGGAGGAGATCCGCCTGGGGACAAATCCCATGCTGGCAGATACCGACGGCGATGGGACTCGGGACGGAGATGATCTCTGCCCGCGTCTGCTCGGGAGCCTGACCAATCACGGTTGTCCGGATGGCTATGCACATCCTGCTCTCGCCTCTCTGGGCTTGGCACCGGAGCCGCCGGAGCGGCGGGATACGCTCGTGGTAGTACACCGCGATACCATCGTCGTGGAGCGTATTGTGCGCGATACGGTTGTCGTTACCCAACTGGTGGAGAAACCGGCGGTTGGACGTCCAATGGTACTGCCGGGGTTGTTCTTCGAGTTCAACAAAGCAACGCTGCTGCCCGAGGCAGAAGCGCTCTTGGAACAAGTCGCTGAGTGGTTGAAGCAGAACCCTGCCGTTACTGTCGAAGTCCGGGGACATACGGACTCGATCGGGACAGATGAGCAGAACTTACTGCTGTCACGACTGCGAGCCGAAGCAGTGCGGGAATTCCTCATTGCTCGCGGTGTCGAGCCGCAGCGGATCACTGCATACGGACTGGGGCGGACACAGCCTCTTGATACGAACAGCACCCCACTGGGGCGAGCGCGGAACCGGCGGGTTGAGCTCATCTTCCGTCCGCAGTGAATGGGAGCAAGCTTCCGCCTCGAACCCCATACGGCGGATATACGCCTGGTACTTACGGCAGAGACACTGCCGGAGTTGTTCCAGATCGCTGTGGTCGCGCTGGCAGAGATTTTGCTGCCAGGGGAATGCCACGCGCGGAGGCGTCTGCCACTGCGACGCTCGGTTGCCCGGAAGGCGCCAGATACGACAGCTCTGCTCGTAGACTTCCTCTGCGATGTTCTCTGGCATAGCCAGGTGGGGAAAGCCCTCTTCTGTCGTGTGAGCTTTGCGCAGCTGACCCCGACAGAGCTGGAGGCGCAGCTCTGGGGAGTTCGAGTTGAGGGATTTGTCCAGGACGTCAAAGCGGTGACCTACCACGAGGCGGAGGTTCGTCGTCATTCTACCGGCTATGAGGCTCGGCTTGTGCTGGACGTGTGAGAGCGATGCTTCGCAAAGAGCAACTTCGCCAGATTGGACCGGTGGTGTGGGAGATCCCACCGACGGTGCGCCCCGATATGCGGGTACCTGCCCGCGTCTACGCCTCGGAGGAGCTCCTGGAGCAGATTCTCCAGGACCGCTCCCTGGAGCAGCTCATCAACGTTGCGACGCTGCCGGGAATCCAGCAGGCGGCGCTCGTCATGCCGGATGTTCACGAAGGATACGGCTTTCCCATCGGGGGTATTGCCGCGATGGATGTCGAAGAGGGCGTCATTTCACCCGGAGGCATTGGATACGACATCAACTGTGGCGTGCGTCTGCTGGTGTCGGAGCTGACCTACACCGAGGTGCAATCCCGCTTGGAGCAGTTGGCGAAAGCTATCTACAAAACCGTACCCTCTGGGGTCGGGCGCGGGGGACAGTTCAAGCTCAGTATCCGGGAGCTTGACCGTGTGCTCGATCGCGGTGTCCAGTGGGCATTAGCGGAAGGCTACGCAGAGGAGGAAGACCTGGACTTCATCGAGTCACGCGGGTCTCTAGCAGAGGCGGATTCCGAGGCTGTCTCCAAAGAAGCCAAAGAGCGTGGGCGGGACCAGCTGGGGACGATGGGGGCGGGGAACCATTTCGTGGAAGTTGACTACGTGGACAAAATCTTCGACGACCGCGTTGCTCAGGTTTTGGGACTCACTCCGAAACAGGTCGTGGTGCTCATCCACACAGGCTCTCGGGGGCTTGGGCACCAGGTAGCAACCGATTACATCCGCACGATGATGGCAGCGCTCTCGCGGTATGGAATTCGCCTGCCTGACCGCGAGCTTGCCTGTGCGCCATTCCGTTCGCCGGAGGGAGAACGCTACTTCCGTGCGATGTGTGCCGCGGCAAACTTTGCCTGGACCAACCGTCAGCTGATCACGTGGGAAGTTCGGCAGGCGTGGAAAGAGGTTTTCGGTCCGGCTGGGGGACGCCTCCGGGTGCTCTACGACGTGGCGCACAACATTGCCAAGCTGGAGCAGCACGTTGTGCAGGGGACTCCGAAACAGGTCTTGGTCCATCGGAAGGGAGCAACGCGAGCATTTCCTCCGGGGCATCCGGAGACGCCGGCAGTATACCGGCATGTCGGACAGCCGGTACTTATTCCGGGCAGTATGGGGACGGCGTCCTACGTGCTCGTGGGGGCATCCGGCAGTATGGAGCAGACCTTCGGCTCGACCTGCCATGGGGCAGGGCGCCAGATGTCTCGGCACGCGGCGAAACGCCAGGTTGATGCTGAACGCCTCCGGGCGGAGCTGCGGCAGCGCGGGATCGTTGTGCAGGCAGGCAGTGTCCGTGGATTAGTCGAGGAAGCGCCGGTAGCGTATAAGGATGTGGACGCGGTGGTCCGCGTCGTCCACACAGCGGGCATTGCTCGGATGGTAGCGCGTCTGCGCCCGATTGCGGTGATCAAAGGCTGAGTTTCTCAACCCGCAGCCGGCGCTGAATTTCCCGCACCAGCTCTGTTGCCCCTTCGTGGCGCAGCTCCTTGAGCATCGCTGGAAACCCCTTCCGGTCCAGGGTTTTGAGAGCTTTGGCTGTCAGGCGCAGCCGAACCCAACGCTGGAGTTCGGGAATCCACACGCGCTTCCACTGTAAGTTGGGGAGGAATTTGCGGTTTGAACGGTTGTTCGCGTGCGAGACGCGATGCCCAAACTGTGGTCCAATCCCGGTGAGCTGACAGCGCTTCGCCATGTTCGACGGGTAAGCAGGTCTACTGACACGCACGCAAAACTACGGCTTTCGGTATGGACAGCCAAGGAGGGGGAGCTTTGTAATTTTGGCTCCTTGAGCACTCCCGAAGAGGTTGGCTCATGGCAAAGTACGTCCTGCAACGGATTCTCCTCTTCATCCCGACGTTGTTCTTCATCACGGTGCTGTCTTTCGCGGTGAGTCGTTTGGCGCCGGGGGACCCGGCAGCGCTCAAAGTTGGGGTCACCGCTGAGGGAGGCATTACCGGTCGGACGGGGCTCAACGAGCGGACGTTGGAACTCCTGCGCCGGCAGTGGCATTTGGACAAGCCGCTCTGGCAACAGTACCTGTTTTGGTTGCGTGATCTTGTCCGGCTCGATTTCGGACGCTCCTTTCAAGACAATCGCCCGGTGATGGAGAAGATTCTCGAACGGCTTCCCATCACGTTGGCGATGAACCTTGTGGCTGTGCTCCTCGCTTATGGGATTGCTATTCCGCTCGGGGTATACTCGGCAACCCATGCGGGGACTCTGGGTGATCGCCTCACGGCTCTGCTCCTGTTTGCCCTCTACTCGCTCCCGACTTTCTGGGTTGGGATGCTGGCGATCACGTTTCTCTGCAATCCAGAGTACCTGGCGCTGTTTCCCACCGGGGGGATTCGATCGGTGTTTGCCTCGGAGCAGTGGAGTCTATGGCGGCGGATAGCTGACTATGTCTGGCATCTGACGCTCCCGATGCTGGTTTACACGTACAGCAGTTTCGCCTTCATCTCCCGGCAGATGCGCAGTGCGATGCTGGAGGTCCTCCGCCAGGATTACGTGCGCACGGCGTACGCCAAGGGATTGCCGGAACGGGTTGTGATTTGGAAACACGCGTTGCGTAACTCGCTGATCCCTATCATCACGCTGCTGGCGGGTGTTCTGCCCGCCTTGATTGGAGGGAGCGTCATTGTGGAGACCATCTTCAGTATCCCCGGGATGGGTGAGCTCTCGTTCCGGGCACTGGTGGCACGGGATTACCCGGTCATCATGGCAATCTTCACATTGTCGGCACTCCTGACGCTGGTCGGGATTCTCCTTGCGGACATCCTCTACGCCGTTGTGGATCCTCGTATCAGCTTTGCGCGGAGGACGGAGTGATGGCAATGGTCCCGGGCTCTGTCGAGATCCCGCCTGTTGCCGAGCATGGGGAGTCGTATGGGCGTATGGTGTGGCGGCAGTTCCGGCGCAATCCCCTGGGGATGGTCTCGCTGGGATTTGTCGGGCTGCTGGCGGTGATTGCCGTGCTGGCGGATTTCCTCGCCAATGACAAACCGATTGTGGCATCAGTCCGCGGCGAGCTGATCTTCCCAGTGCTCAAGCAGTATGCTGTCGGGCTTGGGCTAGACTCGTGGGGGCAGTGGGCGCAGGTAGACTGGAAGCGGCTGCAGTACGATTGGGCGCTCTGGCCCCCGGTGCCGTATCGGCCAGAGACGACAGACCCGACGTTGCAGACGCTGCGTGACCGGCGCCCATCGCCGAAGCATTGGCTCGGGACCGATGAGATTGGACGGGATGTGCTGGCAGGCATTCTCCACGGGACACGCTACGCGCTCTCGATCGGCTTTATCGCCATGGGCATTGCTTTGGCAATCGGGATTTTCCTGGGAGCCTTGGCAGGGTACTACGGCGGGATAGTGGACATCGTGATTTCACGGCTCATTGAGCTGGTGCTGACATTGCCGACGTTTTTCCTCATCATCACCGTGGTAGCGATGGTGCAGCAGGGCAGCATCTGGCTCATTATGGCGATGATTGGGGTAACGGGCTGGACAGGGGTAGCGCGTTTTGTACGCGGGGAGGTGCTCCGTGTTCGGGCAATGGAATACGTCACAGCGGCACAGGCACTGGGGTATTCAACCGGTCGGATTATCTTCCGGCATGTTCTGCCGAACGCTCTGGCGCCGGTTCTGGTCGCAGCAGCATTTGGCATTGCCAATGCCGTGTTGATTGAATCGGCACTGAGCTTCTTGGGCTTCGGGGTACCACCGACGGTGGTGACCTGGGGCTCAATGCTTGCCAAGGCGCGGGGAACGGTGACGACGTGGTGGATGGTTGTGTTTCCGGGGATGATGATTTTCCTGACGGTGGCGGCGTACAATCTCATTGGGGATGCGCTGCGGGATGCGTTGGACCCACGGTTGCGGGAGTAAGGTGGGGAAATTTTGCCGTTATTGCAAATGACACACCCCTACACAACCCCCCACAAAGAAAACCCCAAACAGAAAAGCCTCCCCACACTCCTCCTCTCCCTCCTCACACTCCCGCTTCCTGCTCAAGAGTCGCTCCTCTGGGGGGTTTGGTACCAACAGCCGCTAGCACGCTGGGATGCCCTCGTAGGGCACAACTTTGTGCTAGGTTCTGATTCACTTGCTCTGCGCCTGACGTACAGCGCTTTCTCCGAAGAACCTTACCGGGCAAGTTTCCGAAACGAAGCTCAGGGGGAAGTGCGCTCCACTCTCCCTCTCGCGGCATCGTGGATGATACGTGGGCGCCTCTCTGGAGACTTCTTTCAGGACGCCCGGATTCCCAGCTCGGAGCGGATTCGCGGGCGTTTACTCTTCGGGATAGGATATCGGCTCCCGCATGCGGCGGTACTCACGGAGATCGGCTGGGAAAGTCTTCGCCAGGTTTCTGTACACAATCAGGGGTGGAGCGGAGCAGTAGCAGCTTCCTGGGCTCCAGAGCGGTTTCCTCTCTCTGCCCGGTTTTCCGCAGAGGGCACGCGCTTCCGTGGGTGGCGGCAGTGGTACGACGTGGCTGCACAAGTAGCATGGGGTGGGTCTTCCGCGGATACACTCCTCCGCGGTACTTACCGGCTCGTCTCGCAGGACTTCCCGGGGATTGGCGCAGAGTTTCAGCGCAGGCGGGAACAGACTGCCTCGGGGACAGTACGGATTACCGAACCGTTTGCTCCGACGCTCTCTGGGCAGATTGCCCTTGCCGCGACACACATCAATGTTTGGCAAGGTCGCGTTCAGCCGTACCCTGATAGCCTCCCGCTTCGATCCATACGGCTTGCCGGAGAGCTGGGAAGCTCCCTCTACTGGACTCCACCGCTGGGGACTTTCCAGCTCGAATTCACCCTCCGCTATGCTGAAGAAGCCTACCGGGCAGACATCCCGGGGAACCTCATCCTCTCTCCCGAACTCCAGCAGCGACGCGCACAGCTGGCGCTCCAAGAATACAGCACTCTCTGGTCACAGCTTTCAGCCCGGGCAGATCTCGGACTCTCGCCGCGCGATACACTCGCACTCTCTACTCTCCTGGGGATCCTGCGCTACGACACCCCCAGCCCGCAGAACAGCGATGACCGCGACGAACAGCACGGTGGAGCTCTCATCCAGTACCGCCGCTCCTGGCGTCCAGGGTCGAGCATTCGGGCAACTCTTGAATTTCAAAGGCGTCACACGGTGTTCCTCCACGCGCTGCGGAGCGCATGGAACCATCGACTCTATGTTCTGGCTCTCCGTTGGGAGGCACACTGGCGGGGGACACATAGCTCCTGGAATCCACAGTGGGAGATCCTCGCCAGTTACACCGTCCGCGATTATCCGTACACGAGCGTCCTGCAGGACCTCGCGCTCCGACAGTGGGCATATCGAGATAGCCTTACCTTCCGCCTCACTCCAGGCTGGGGAGGGGAGCTGCTGCTTTCCGGACGGGTCAATCGCGTGGGGCTCTTCTACTGGCGCCAGTTCGCTGAGCAGCCCCAGAGTACGACCCAAGAGTTCAGTGCTGCTTTCCTCCTCAGCCGCCAGCACGGAGAGCGAGTCTGGGGAATCGGGGTACGGGCAAGCTCCTTCCGCTACTCCGATGTGCGGCTCGGCGTGCTCTCTCACCAGATTGGCATCGGACCTCAGGTGCGGATAGAAGTACCAACCGCCTATGGGAGCATTCTCGCATCTGGCTGGTATGAGCTCCGGCATACGGGGCAGAGCTCTCGCTGGCATGTGTTCCCCTGGTTTTCGCTCCAGCTCCGGAAGCCTTGAAAAGCCTTACAAGCCCGGGATAGTTTTCTCCTCGTACTTCAGGTCCCGCAAGGTAGAGGCTTTCGGAGAAAAGCGCAGCCAGTATCCCCGGAAAGTGCCAAGGGGGTACCATTCCAGCCGCAACTCCCAGCAGTGGAGATCGCGTACGAGCGAGACCGCTGGCGTGATCAGCTGACCTTGCAGCACGTCCAGATTGGCATTGGCTTGGAGATTCCAGCCCCCGAGGCGGAGCCCAATCCCGAGCAGCAGGTCAATCCCCCGCACGATCTGTCCGCGCGTAGGCTCTTCGTAGCGCAGGCTCGCGCTAACCCGGTAGTGCCAATCCAGCGGAGGGAGCGCAAGCGGAGTAGGGTATTCTCCGAAGAAGTCCGCCGTCGTTGAATCCTTCAGGGGAGAGCTCGGAAGGCGAACGGTCCCACCTCCATCGAAATCTGCTTGCAGCCGGAAGCTCGTCAGCCGGAGAGGAAAGAGTCCATCGGCAATCCGCAACCGATTGACGCGGCGCCAGACGAGTCCTCCCTGCGTCGCAGCGGGCACTTCCGAGTAGAAGGTTGCTGTCCCAGTCCCTTGAAGCCGAATGCGTTGCAAGGCAGGGATCGAGAAGTCGAAGCTGAGGTCGCCGAGCCGGAGGGAATCTGCCAGAGGGTTATAGCTCCCAGCAAGGGAGAGGCGGAACACTTCGAAGGGCAGCACAGCAGCAGTATCTCTTGGCACTGGCTTGAGCTCAAAGCTGTTCAGCAGCCGGTAGTCCAGGCGTAGCTGCCGCTGCCGCGGAGCAAAGCCGCCCCCGTCGAGCGCGAAGCGGCTGTAGTTGACCACCTGTCCACTGCGGTAGTCGGTGTATGAGGCGTAGAATTGCGGGAAGGAGGGCGTATAGGAGAGCGTCACAGTCGGCTGCAGTACGTGCCGGAATGCCTGGACCCCGAGAGCGACGGGGAGGGCGGCAATCCCGTAGAGCCGGGTGCTGAGGCTCACGCCGATGCTGTAGCTGTACTCCCGGAAAAAACCTGCCGAGCGCTCCTGGACAAGTGTGGAATCCTCCGGGTGCATCCACTGCCGCAGTTGGCGGAAGTACCAGCGTTCCTGGTAGCTCATCGTTGGCGTCAGCGTCACAAATCCCAGCTTTGGGCTGACGCGCACAGAGGGTACGTGGCGGAGGAAGCTCTGATGCGAGAAGGTCCCATCGTCGCTGCGACGGTAGCTCCAGAGCGCCGTTGCGGTGTAGTCAAGCTGCAGCTGGCGAAGCCACTCCGGCAGAGCATACCAACGTCCCAGCGGCATCCAGGTTGGGAGCGTCAGGGTAAGCTGCGGGAGTGTGCCGGAGTGGGTGCCAGTGAGCAGGTTCTGTTCCCGCTGGGCAGCAAGCGAGAGCGACGCTCCAGACTCGAAGATGTAACTGCTGCCGAATGTCGAAAGTAGGCTTCCCAGCACACGCTGCCGAATGTCGGTGACAACCTGCCGGAAGTACTCCGGGGAGCTGAGCTGGAGATTGACCTGCACATCCCATTGCGGAGTAATCCGCTGACGGTGCCTCCAAGCGATGTTCCATTGCGGCTGCAAGGGGGAATCCAAATCCAAACGCGTCCAACCTCCGCTCAGCTCGGCAGAGCCGTCTATCCAACCGCGGACGGCATAACGGAGGAGTGTGTGGAAGACAGCACCCTGTCGGGTCCGGAGCGTCACGCGAAATTGGGCGTCCCAGTACTCGCTCGGTGCCAGGAAGTAGCCGAGGTTCTCCAGCACCACACCGCCGCCTGCAGAGAAGAAAAACGACGGCGTCAATATCCCCGATTGGCGCCCGCCTCGGTTGGGGAAAAAGAGGCCGAAGGGAAAGAAGAACAGCGGGACCTCTTCGACGTAGAGCGTCAACGCATTGGTAAAGAGCCGATCCCCCGCGCGGAGCTTCATCTGCGAGGCGCAGAACCGGAAGTGCGGCGGGGTGTGATCGCACGTCGTGTAGCAGCCGTTTTGGACATAGAAAATCCCGGGTACCACCTGCTTGAGGCGTTGCCCGGAGTAGAAGCCTTCCCCTAGCTGTGTTGTAACCCCGGTGACTACCCCGCGTCGTGTTCGGAAGCTATACCGGAAACGTTCGCCACGGTACTCTTCCGTGCCTTCTCGGAAGATCGGAGTCCCCGCCTGGGAGCCTCTCTCGGGAGTCCCTTCCGCGGTCAACTCCGCCGTCTCCAGCCAGAGTTCGATGACCTCGGCTGTGAGCTCTTGATTCCGAAACTGGAGGCGTGCATGTCCGCGGAGGCGCAGCCGACGCTCAGAGGCGGTGAAGAGCATGGTATCCCGAGCAGCAAAGGTCACAACAGTGTCGATCCCGCGTCCTGAGCGCTCTTGAAGCTCAGCAGCATCCTGCCGGAGTGGGGGGTGAACGGTGTCTGACACCGCCGCTGGAAAAGTCAGGGGGATTCGGGCAGAAGCGCTATCCTCCGCTGAAGGAGGGGCTTGGTGTGGCAGTGCTCCGCCGGGGGATTTCGGTCCGGTGCGGACCTCTACCTGAGCGGCGGCAGCGGCTGCAAGGAAGAGGCTCACCACAAAGCCGCTCAGGAGCTTATTCCAGGACAACGCGGGTTGCATCCGAGGGAACCGCAAGCACATACGGTCCCGAAGGTCTCTGACGGAAACCGAACTCCTGGACGCGACAGATGAGCGTGATGCGGGGTGTTCTCAGCTGCACTACTCGGGCGTACGCAGGAAAGGCAGTCTGCCAATCCGAGTACGTCACCCGGATGGTGCTCTCCGGGGAAAGCCGAGCTTCGTAGGCATGGAGCTCCCTTTGGGGAAAACGGAACTCAAGGCGGTTCCCTCCCGTGTCCTGGAGGATAAGCAGAGCGCGGGAGGAATCCCAGGACACTGCCTCGGGCACTTCCGGCAGGGGAGGGCGCTGGCGGAGCAGTGCCAGGAGGGTTCCGTAGGTCAGCGGCACCCCAAGCATCTTCTGTAGAAACTCCGGGCGTGGTCGGGACTCAACGAGCAGGTTCCGGAGTGCATCGTAGTAGGTTAGTGTCTCCGGCGTTGCCCGCAGCTGCCCAAGAGCAAAGCCTAGAGGTCCCCAGAGCTCGGCATAGAGCGAGTCACTCCCTGCAATTTCTGCCCGGCAGGAAACCGGGAAAGCAATCCCGGAAACGGTCATTTCAGCGCTCAGCACAACAACCGGTGGCTCCTTGAGCCGCTCTGTCCGGAACTGCTGGAGAAAGGCGTGGAGGGTAGCAGCATCAGGAGCTTGGACGAGGCGCTGCGGGCTCGCACAACCGAGAAGCCCACAGATGCTGAGCGAAACTACCAACTGCAGGCGGCATCCCATGGAGGAAGGAACCCGTCTGGGGTTTTGGCTTTTTACGATTTTCGCGAGTGCCTATTGCGCTGGGCGCAGGGCATGGTTCGTGTAGTCGGTAACGGAGCCCCTGATGGTCTACGTCACCCGTCGCGTGAGTTTCTCGGCGGCTCATCGGCTCTATAACCCGCAATGGTCCGAGGAGCGTAATCAGGCGGTTTTCGACAAATGTGCCAATCCTCATGGGCATGGACACAACTACGTTGTGGAAGTCACAGTTGCCGGCATCCCGGACCCGGAGACGGGCTATGTCGTTGATCTCAAGCTCCTGGCGCGGGTGCTCGAAGAGGAGATTCTCAGCAAGGTGGACCACAAGCACCTCAATTACGACGTGGACTTCCTGCGTGGGGTCAACCCTACGGTGGAGAACCTTGCAATTGCCTTCTGGCAAATCCTGGAGGGGAAGCTGCCTGCAGGGAAGCTATATGCCGTGCGGGTCTATGAGTCGGAGAACAACTACGCGGAGTACCGCGGCGAGCCTGTTGAGCTAACGGGCAATGGTGTGATGCGTCATGGTCAACTCAGAGAGGAGCGTCCCTGATGCAGGGGAATGGATGTCGCCAGGCTCTCCGGGAGATAACGCCGGGATTTGCCGATGCCAACGGCAATCTCCGGCTGAGCCCCGAAGAGCTCCAACAAATGGAAGCCGCTCTGGAGGAGCACTTCGCGGCGATTCTGCGGGTTTTGCGTATTGACCCGACGGATCCGAACAGCGCTGATACCCCGAAGCGGCTTGCGCGCATGTGGGTACGGGAACTCTTCCGCGGGCGCTACGAGCCGCCGCCGCGCTGCACTGTCTTCCCGAACCGCCGGAAGGTCAGTGGGCTGGTCATGAGCCGGGGAATTGATGTGCGGTCGGTGTGCTCGCACCACTGGCAGCCAATCATCGGACAGTGCACCATCGGGTACGTGCCGGACCAGCACATCATTGGGCTGTCAAAGCTCAATCGTGTAGTGGAGTGGTTCAGCCGGCGGGGACAAGTCCAAGAGGAGCTAACAGAACAAATTGCCGATTTCCTGCACGAGAAGCTCCGTCCGCGAGCGCTCGGGGTAGTGCTTGCCTGCCGGCACTACTGCATGATCCTCCGCGGGGTTGAGGGGGACCAGGAGCAAGCTGTCATGGTCACCGCTGCCTGGCGCGGAGAGCTGGCGGAGAATGCCCAGCTGCGCACGGAGTTCCTCCGCCTGGCGGCTCTCGAAGTCCCGCAGCACGATGTGGTCCGATAGCTTGCAGCCGATCTACGAAGAGCCCTTCTGGCGCAGCGGGAAGTACGTTGCTGGCGTTGACGAAGTCGGGCGTGGAGCGCTGGCTGGACCGGTGGTGGCTGCCGCGATCATTCTGCCGCCAGGCTTTACGCCAGCTCTACCCGTGCGGGATTCCAAGGAGCTGACTCCTGGACAACGCCAGCGCGTGGTCGGCTACCTCCAGCAGCATGCCGTTGCTTATGCCCTCGGCTGGGTTGATGCCGTCCTGATTGACACCCTTACCATCGTCCGGGCAACCCTGCTTGCAATGGAACAGGCGCTCCGAGGGCTATCGGTCAGACCGGACTTCGTCTTGGTGGACGGTCCCCTCTTCCCAGCAATTGACCTGCCGGGGCGGGCACTGGTGGATGGAGACCAGCGCTGTCTTTCCATCGCTGCGGCCTCCATCGTGGCCAAGGTTGCCCGGGATAGCTGGATGATCGAGGTTGCCGACCTGCGCTATCCCGAGTACGGATTTGCCCGCCATAAGGGGTACGGCACGCGGCAGCATTGGGCTGCTCTCCGCCGCCACGGTCCATGCGCCCTCCACCGTCGCAGCTTCCTGCGTCGCCTACAACAGCTGACCGAGGAGCAATGAACGTGCTCTTCGAAGGAATTCGCATTCTCCATCCGGCAGAGGGCATTGACGGGCGCTTCTTCCTGTGGCTCAAAGACGGGTACATTGAAGCACTCAGCCCTGAACCCATTGCGGCTGAGCCGCAGACACACCGCATAGACGGTCGGACCCTCCTGGCGGTCCCCGGACTCTTCGATATGCACGTGCATTTCCGAGAGCCTGGGCAGGAGTACAAGGAAGACATCGCTTCCGGGACAGCAGCAGCAGCAAACGGAGGGTTTACCGGCGTCTGCTGCATGCCGAACACAGAGCCTGCGCTCGATCACCCTGCACTCGTGCACTTTGTCCGGACAGCGCCGCATCCAGCACCGGTGGATGTCTTCTGTTGCGCTGCACTGACTCGCGGACGGCTGGGCAAGGAGTTAGCTCCCTTGCTGGAACTCCATGCTGCCGGTGCGGTGCTCTTCTCCGATGACGGCACCTGGCTGGCGGATGCAGAGCTCCTGCGCCGTGCTTTCCTGCTCCTGAACGCCGTCAATGGGCTGGTTGCCCAGCATTGTCAAGAACCCTCGCTGACACGGGGTTTTGCCGTCAATGCCGGAGCAGTTGCCCTTCGGTTGGGACTCAAAGGCTACCCCGCAGTTGCCGAGGAGATTGCCATTGCCCGAGACCTCTTGCTGGCGCTCGAGTGCGATGCCCGCTACCACGTCCAGCACATCAGTACGCGGGGAGCAGTTGCCCTCATTCGAGAAGCAAAGCGGCGCGGCGTTCGCGTCAGCTGTGAAGTGACACCGCACCACCTGGTGTTGACCGAAGAAGCAGTAGGCGAGTATGACACGAACGCGAAGGTGAACCCTCCGCTGCGTACCCGAGCAGATGTGGAAGCACTCCGGGAAGCGTTGGCAGAGGGCATTATTGACTGCATCGCCACCGACCATGCTCCACACGCTCTCCACGAGAAACTTCAAGAGTTCGATGCTGCCCCGTTCGGGATTATCGGCTTGGAGACCGCCGTCGGCGTCCTCTTCACACACCTGATTCACCCCGGGATTCTCTCCCTGGAGCGTTTCGTGGAAGCTCTGGCACTGGCGCCGCGTCGGCTTTTAGGGATACCGCTTCCGGAAATCCGACCCGGAGCAGGAGCGAATCTGACCATTCTGGCGCCCGATGAGGAATGGCGTGTCGAACCGGAGCGCTTCTGCTCGAAAGCCCGCAACACGCCTTTCGCAGGGTGGGAGCTGCGGGGCAAGCCCCGCTGGGTGGTCAATCGAGGCTGTCTCTGGGAATGCACCCTCTGAGGTTACCCCCAAGGCTGAGCTGAGAGCAGTCGGGAAGTAGGGTGCTTCCGATAATTTTGCAGCGGCTGTCTCTCTGCAGCAGGAGCCAACATGACCGTGGACAAGCGTCGGTGGGCTGCCAGCGTGAGCATCGTGGCTGTCGGAGTGTTGCTGTTCAGCTCTGGCTGCAACATCCGGGGATTTTTCACGCGCTACGAAGACGAGCCGATTTTCCATGAACCGCCGGGTACCGCACAGCAGACAGCGGAACAAGCACAGCAGACGGGAGGAACTGGCAACGACCGCGGAGCAGCAGTCTACCGGCAAATCTGCGCCTCATGTCACCAGCCCACGGGGAAGGGAATTCCGGGAGTGTATCCGCCTCTGGCAGGCTCGGAACTGCTGCAAGGGGATCCCACAATCCCAATCCGTATTGTTCTCCACGGTTTCCAGGGACGCATTGAGCGGCAGGGAAAAGTGTACAACGGGGTGATGGCTCCCTGGGGCAACGTCCTCAGCGATGCCGATATCGCTGCCGTTTTGACCTACGCTCGCTCTGCGTGGGGGAATTCTGCTCCACCAGTGACCGAGGAACAGGTCCGCGAGGTACGCCAGAAGACACAGAACAGAACCCAACCGTACACAGAACCGGAGCTCAAACAGCCGCTCTGAGGATGACATCGTCCCGCGAAACACACCCGATGGCAGAGCTTCCTGCCTCGATTCTCGCCGCTGGAGCGGGGCTTTCGGCTCGGGGAATCCGCCGCCTGAGCCTGATGCTGGCATTGACGACCTTCGTACTCATCGGGCTCGGGGGCATTGTCAATAGTACTGGCTCGGGGTTGAGCGTCCCGGATTGGCCGACAACGTACGGGCGGCATCTCTTCCTCTACCCGCCGAGCGAGTGGCGCGGGGGGATTCTCTACGAGCACACGCATCGGTTGGTGGCGGCGCTCGTCGGGCTACTTGCCTTCGTCCATGTCCTCTGGAGTTGGCTAGCGTTGCGTGACGAGCGCTTCCGGTGGTTCCGGCAGGTCTCGCTGGTGTCCTTCCTGCTTGTCATCCTGCAGGGAGTGCTCGGGGGAATGACCGTGCTGTTTCGCCTGCCGACAGCAATCTCGACCAGCCATGCGATGGTGGCGCAGAGCTTCTTCGCCATAACCCTGCTTCTGGCGCTGGGAACGCAGCGCACGTGGTATGTGGTGCCTGACATCGCGCCTGCCGTTCGGGCACGGATTCTCCGCCTGTCGGCTGCCGTATGGCTGGTGACATTCGTGCAGATTTTCTTCGGTGCGCTGACCCGGCATACATATAGCGCCTTGGCAATTCCAGATTTCCCGTTGGTCTTCGGTGGGCTCTTCCCACCGGCGGAGTTCCTCAGCAGTCATGTGCTCGTGCATTACCTCCACCGGGTGGCGGGCTTTGCGCTAGCGGGACTCATGGTATGGCAGGGACTTCAGCTCCGGCGCATTCCGCTGCTGGGTCCGTGGGGGCATGCTGGCATGCTCATTGTGCTCGGGCAGCTGCTCCTCGGCGGATGGGTTGTCTGGAGTTTCCGGGCAGCTGTTCCCGCAGCGTTGCATGGGATTGTGGGCACGGGCATCTGGGCAATCAACACCGTCATCTTCTTCCAGGCATGGCGATGGCAGTGGCTCGCCCGGCAGCAACACGGAAGCTGAAGGCGTACTATGAGCTGACCAAGCCGGGCATTACCCTGGCGGTGGCGCTCAGCATGGCTGCAGGGTACCTCCTGGGGTTGCCTGAAGGGATTCGTGGTGTCGGGCAGCATGGGGGGCACTTTCTGCTGACATTACTGGGGACCGTGCTAGTCAGCGGTGGGAGCGGGGCATTGAATCATTTCGCGGAGTGGACGACCGATCAGCTCATGCCGCGCACGCGGCGGCGTCCGATCGCCTCGGGTCTCCTCTCACCGCGGCAAGGGCTTGCCTGGGGGATTGTTCTATGCACGGCAGGATTGGCAGTCCTGCTCTTCGTGGACTTCCTCGTCCTCCTTTTGGCAACACTGACGGTTGTGCTCTACATCGTGGTCTACACTCCGATGAAGCGGCGGAGTGCTACGGCGCTATATCTCGGGGCGGTGCCTGGGGCTCTCCCCGCGGCAGGTGGCTGGATTGCAGCCAGCGGTCCGGATTGGGGTGCGCTGCTGGTCTTCGCGGTGCTCTATCTCTGGCAGTTGCCGCACTTCCTGGCGCTGGCTTGGCTGTACCGCAAGGACTACGAACAGGCGGGTTTCCCTGTGCTTTCCCTCGGTGAGCTGGGCAAACAGCGCGTTGGGCGCCAGCTGGTACTGGCATCGGTCGGGCTTGGGATAGCAGGGGGAGTCCTGGGAGCTTACCTCAGGGCGTCTCTGTTGTTTATCCTGGGAAGCCTCTTCCTGGCAGCGCTCCTACTGGGGTTGGCACTCTGGTTTGTCCGGAACCCCAGTTTTACTACCGCTCGGCAGGTGCTCCACGGCGCATACGTGTACCTTTTTGGATTTGTTGCCTTGTCGGGTGTTGCACGGCTATGAGGAGGATGGTTGCTCTCGGAGCCTGTGTGCTTCTGGCATGTTCCCCGCAAAAAGGGGAAGCGCCGGCGGTTGAATTGCCCGAGTACTTCCCCGCACCGCGCTTTTCCGGGACAACGGCCGAAGGCACAGTGTTCGATGCCGAGAGCCTGCGGGGGAAGGTCGCCGTTGTGTCCTTCTTCTTCACCTCCTGCAGCGGACCTTGCCCAGTGCTGAATTCGCGGCTCAGTGTTCTCCAATCCCTGTTTGCGGACGAGCCGGATGTGCGCTTTGTTTCCATCACCGTTGACCCACTGCGGGACACCCCACCAGTGCTCAAGCGCTATGCCCAGCGCTACGGGGCAAAACCAGGACGGTGGGATTTCGTGCGCATGAGCCCCGACAGCGTCGAGTGGCTCGCTGTCACAGGGTTCCGCGTGCCGGGGAGTGCTCACGCGCCGGACCTCCACAGCACCCGTTTCATTCTCATTGACCGCCGAGGGATTGTGCGCGGCTTCTTCTCCGGGCTGGACGAAAACGAGGTCAAGAAGCTGGAGCGGGCAATCCGCTGGCTTCTCCACGGGGAGGGGTCAAAGGGCAGGGCGTGAAGGGATGTTCTCGGTTGAGGCTCTCCCCACAGTGAACGCCGTGTTGAACACCTGTTCGGCTGTGTGCTTGGTCAGTGGGCGTATCGCTATTGCTCGGCGGCGTATTGAGCTCCATCGGTTCTGCATGCTCGCAGCGTTCGCGTTCTCGGTGTTGTTTCTGGGCTCGTACCTGGTGTACCACTTCAGCACTCACATTGTCACGCCCTTCGCTGGGACAGGGATATGGCGACCGGTGTACTACACGCTCTTAGTTTTGCACTCCGTGTTGGCAGCCACTGTTCCGGTTCTTGCCGTCATGACGTTGTGGCGAGCGTGGCAGAAAGACTTCCGGCGGCATCGGGCGCTGGCGCGGTGGACCTTCCCGATTTGGCTCTTCGTGTCGATCTCCGGCGTGCTGGTGTACTTGATGCTGTACCACTTCTTCCCTGGGCGTTCCTGAGCATGTTGGCTTGCAGGAAAGGGTAAAGGTGGCTGATGTTTACTCCGAGCCTTGACCGACGAATCAAGCAGGTAACCCTCTGGACGCTGGGGACGGTGCTGACGGCAGCGGTGGTGACGTACTTCGGCATGCACAATCGTGTGACCGATGTAGGGTATCGCCCGCAGCAGCCTGTGCCCTTTTCGCACAAGCTCCACGTCGGACAGCTGGGTATCAAATGTGTTTACTGCCATGCAGGGGTTGAGCGCTCAGCACATGCGCCAGTACCGACGGTCAGCACGTGTATGGGATGCCATCTGGTTGTCAAAGCGGAAAGCCCTCGTCTTGCCCTGGTGCGGGAAGCCTACGAGACGGGGAAGCCTCTGGAATGGCGTCGTGTCCATAAGCTACCCGATTACGTCCACTTCAGCCATGCCCGGCATATCCGGGCAGGGATTGACTGCGCGTCGTGCCACGGACCTGTGGAGCGGATGGGGGTTGTCTCGCAAGTTGCGCCCTTGAGCATGGGGTGGTGCCTGGACTGCCACCGGAATCCTGAGAAGTTCATCATTCCGGCACGGGAGATTTCGGGCATCTTCACCGTTGCACAAGCGCAGGGACAGCCGGAAAAGCCCACCGCGACGCTGGCAGAGAGCCGCCCGGTGACCGCTCCACCGTACGGACTCTGGCAGACGCCCGTATCCGCGCCCATTGCACCGGGCATTCCAGCTCCGAAGCTTCCCGGACGAGGTCCGGAGACGTGCTCTGCATGCCACTACTGATGTTACACAAGTGCGGCTGTGAGGAATCGGCAGATGAGTGCATCGCGCCTCTGGCAAAGTCTCGATGACCTCAACGGGGGACAGTCTGAGGCAGAAGTGAGCGGGCTGGACCCCTTGCCGGACAACGAGTTGAGCCGCCGGCAGTTTCTCAAGCTCCTCTCTGCCAGCGCAGCGCTGGCAGCAGTTGCCGCCGGATGTCGGCGTCCAGACCACAAGCTCGTCCCGGCAGTCTCCGCCCCAGAGTACCAAGTCCCTGGGTTGCCGCTGTTCTACACGACGGTCTTCCAGCATAAGAACGCTGCCTACGGGCTGGTGGTCAAGTGTCGCGAAGGGCGTCCTATCAAAATCGAAGGCAATCCGAGCCATCCGATCAACCATGGTGCTTCCAGCATTCACGCACAGGCGCTCCTCTATACGCTCTACGATCCTGACCGCATCCGGCGCGTGCGGCTCGGACAGCTGCTCCAGGCGCCCCTATCGCAGGCGCTGAAGGAGATTGCGACCGCCCTGCAGAAGACAGCTGCAGAGGGAAAACTCTGCTACCTCTGCATCGACGAGCACAGCTCCCCGACGTATGACGCCCTTTTAGCAGAACTGCAGCGCCGCTTTCCCTGGCTGCGTGGTGTGATATTGCCGAGCTTCCTTACTGACACGGCGGCAGAACTCAACGCGCGGGTGCTCGGTCTGCCGGCGGAGATCGTGCCGCACCTCGGACGTGCCTCCGTCATTGTCACGGTCGAAGCAGACCCGCTCGGAATCGATCGGTATGCGCTCTGGCACATCCGGAACTTCGCCCACGGGCGGCGTCTGCGCTCGCGGCACGACAAGATGAACCGGCTCATTGCCGTGGAGTCGATGATGACGGTGACGGGGACGAACGCGGATACGCGGCTGCGTATGCACCCGGCAGCTTTTGAAGGATTCCTCGCCGCGCTCCTGGTGGAAATTGCTCGCTCCCGCCCGGTACCGGGACCCATTCTGCGGGCGGCTGCCCAACTCCCCCACGCCTACGCAGAGAAGGCCCAGCAATTGGCTCGCGAGCTTCTCCAGGCTGGAGAACAGGGCGTCGTCTTAGTCGGAGCTCACCTGCCGGAACCCCTCCACGCATTGGCGCTGGCAATCAACTGGGCGTTGGGGAGTGTTGGGGACGGGAAAGTGCTCGACCCTGCGTACACCTTGCCGAACAGTTTCCCGAAGCGTCCAGGGATTGAGCGCTTGCGCGAGGACCTGCGTGCCGGTCGGGTTGGCGCGGTTCTCTTCGTCAATGTCAATCCGTTCTACAGTGCTGATTGGGAGCTGCGCCAGCTGCTGCGGAATGTCCCCTGGCGGGTGGCGCTTTCGCTGTACCACGACGAGACAGCGGCGGAGAGCTGGGTCCATATCCCTGTTGCCCATCCTCTGGAATCGTGGGGCGATGCTCTGGCAGTAGACGGGAGCCTCAGCATTCAGCAGCCCCTTATTGCACCGCTCAACGAAGGGATCGGCTCAGCGCAGGATATCCTCCTCCAGCTTGCCCGGATGCTCGATCCGGAAAGCTTTCCCGGGGTAGAGACTTACTACGACTTCCTCCGCCAACGCTGGCAGCAACGCTATGGTCTGTCCGAGCCACAGTGGGAGAGCCTTCTCCGCGAGGGGGTCTACACTGCGGTGCCGCGTGAGACACTGCCGCTCCGCTTCGATGCACCGGCGCTGGCAGGGGCGATTCGCCCCTCGGGCTTGGGTCGGGAAGGATTGCTCGCCGTTGCTCTGCCCTCGTATGCCCTCTATGATGGCTCTCTGGCAAATTGTCCCTGGCTTCAGGAGCTGCCCGACCCAGTGACGAAGCTTACCTGGGACAACGTCGCGGCAATGAGCCCGGGAACAGCTGCCAGACTGGGACTCCAGAGCGAGGACCTCGTGCAGCTACGGGCTGGGGAGACGGTAGTTACTCTCCCGGTCTGGGTCCAACCCGGTATGGCAGACGGCGTTGTGGTGACAACACTTGGATACGGGCGCACCGAAGGCGGGGAAGTCCTCAAAGCGGTGGGGCAGAATACCTACGGGCTTCTGCCTCAGCAGCAGCTCGGGTATGTCTCGGTGAGCCTTACCCCGTTGGGCAAACGGTATCCGTTAGCCACAACCCAGCGTCACGCCCAATTAGTCGGGCGTCCCATCGTGCAGGTGACGACGCTGCCAGAATACCACTCTCCGGAGGGTCCGCGCTTCCAGCAGCCGGAGTTCCCTGGCTATCCAGCGCCGGATGGGCGCTACCGAATTCCCCTGACAATCGTTCCGCCGTACGAGTACAAGGGGCATCGGTGGGGAATGGTCATTGACTTGACCGCCTGCACAGGGTGCAGTGCCTGTGTCATTGCCTGCCAGGCAGAAAACAATATCCCAACCGTCGGTAAGGAGCAAGTGCGCCGTGGACGGGAGATGCACTGGATCCGCATTGACCGCTACTACCTGGGCTCTGTGGACGAGCCTCGGGTCGTTCACCAGCCGATGCTCTGCCAGCATTGCGAGAATGCCCCCTGCGAGAATGTCTGCCCTGTGGCAGCTACCACGCATAGCCCCGAGGGACTCAATGAGATGACGTACAACCGCTGCGTGGGGACACGGTACTGCCTCAACAACTGTCCCTACAAAGTCCGCCGCTTCAACTTCCTGAACTACCATACCGACACGCGTCCGCCGCTGGAAATGCTCTTCAACCCCGAGGTCACCGTCCGCATGCGTGGGGTAATGGAGAAATGCACCTTCTGCGTCCAGCGCATCAACGAGGCAAAGTGGCACGCAAGAGACGAAGGGCGCGAGCGCGTCCGCGACGGCGAGGTCCTCACCGCGTGCCAGCAGGCATGCCCTGCCGGCGCAATTGTCTTCGGGGATCTCAATGACCCGCAGAGCCAAGTTGCTCAGCTGCGGCAAAGCGACCGCGGCTACTTCGTGCTCGAAGAGCTCAACGTGCGCCCCTCGATCACGTACCTGGCAAAAGTCTGGAACGCTCCGGCTGAGGAAGTCCACCAGCTGAGGACAGCCTGACGATGGCACACATCGCCGAACCCGTGACAGCTGCTCGGCTCGATCAGGAGCCCTTCCGCGAACCTCTGGTGCTGGGTGATCTCACACCGCACGATATCACGGAGAAGATCGCCAGCATTGTGGAGCGCCCAGCCAGCTGGAAGTACTGGCTCACGCTGTCGATCACGGGGCTGGCCGCTGCCTGGGGTATTTTCGCAATTGGCTACACCATTGCCACCGGCATTGGAGTCTGGGGGCTCAACAATCCTGTAGCCTGGGGGTGGGATATTACGAACTTCGTCTGGTGGATCGGAATCGGGCATGCGGGGACACTCATTTCGGCAATCCTGCATCTTTTCCGCCAGCGCTGGCGAACCGCCATCAACCGTTCAGCAGAGGCAATGACCATCTTTGCTGTTCTCTGTGCCGGACTCTTCCCGCTCATCCACCTGGGACGCCCCTGGTTTGCATACTGGCTCATCCCATACCCCAACCAGATGCAGATGTGGGTCAACTTCCGCTCCCCGCTTGTCTGGGATGTGTTCGCTGTGACAACGTACCTGACTGTTTCCATCCTGTTCTGGTACCTGGGGTTGATCCCCGATCTGGCAACGGTGCGGAATTACGTGCGCCGCCGTCTGCCGAAAGCGCTCTACACGTTCTTTAGCCTCGGTTGGGTCGGTGCTGCCCGCCATTGGCAGCACTACGAGATTGCCTACCTCATTTTGGCAGCGATTTCCACGCCGCTGGTGCTCTCGGTGCACAGCGTGGTTTCCTTCGACTTTTCGGTGTCTATCCTGCCGGGGTGGCATACGACGATTTTCCCGCCGTACTTCGTCGCCGGGGCAATCTTTTCCGGTTTCGCCATGGTGCTGACCCTGGTCCTCATCGCCCGCTGGGTGCTCAATCTGCAGGACATCATCACGCTGAAGCACATTGACAACATGAACCGCATTCTGTTAGCCACCGGTATGATGGTTGGCTACGCTTACCTCATGGAATTCTTCGTGGCCATGTACAGTGGCAACGAATACGAGCGCTATGTCTTCCTCAACCGTGCCTTCGGTCCATATGGGTGGGCGTATTGGACGATGGTGTTCTGCAACGTCGCAGTGCCGCAGCTCTTCTGGTCCCGGCGCTTACGGCGGAATGTCGTGGTGACCTTTATTGCGTCCATCTTGGTCAACGTGGGGATGTGGTTTGAGCGGTTTGTCATCATCGTTACCTCGCTCCACCGCGACTTCCTGCCGGCAAGCTGGGACTACTACGCGCCGACCTGGGTCGAGGTCTCCATCTACATTGGCACGCTGGGCATCTTCTTCACGCTCTTCCTGCTCTTTGCCAAGTACATCCCCATCATTGCCATCTCGGAGGTCAAGGCAATCTTGCCCCATGCACAGCCGAAGCATCATGTTGGAGCAGAGGTGGCGTAGACACCATGGCAGCCAAGGCACGACCGGTAGCAATTATGGGCAACTTCAAAGATCCCGACACACTGCTGCAGGCAGTTCGCGAAGTGCGTACGAGGGGATATCGCTTCTTTGAGGTCTACACACCGTATCCCGTGCATGGTTTGGAGCAGACCATGGGGCTGCGCCGGAGCAAGCTTCCTTACATCTCCTTTGCCGGTGGAGTGCTGGGACTTGCCACAGCGTTGCTGCTGCAGTGGTGGACCGGCGCCGTTGACTATCGACTCAACATCGGAGGGAAGCCCTTCTTCGCGTGGGAGTTCTCCGTGCCGGTGGATTTCGAGCTCACGGTGCTGTTTACGGCATTCGCAACGGTTTTCGGTTTCCTTGCACTCTGCCGGCTTCCACGCTGGTATTCGGACTATCAGCACGATCCGGGCTTCCGCGCTGCAACGGATGACACCTTTGTCCTTGCCGTGGAAAGCCGTGATCCGCTCTTCTCTCTGGAGCAGACCCGCGCACTGCTGGAGCAGCTCGGGGCAGAGGATGTTCGCTTAGTCGAGGCATGATAATGGCACTGCGACGCACGCTTCGCTGGTGGCATATTCCGCTCGGAGTGGTGGGAGGTGCCTTTGTCGTCTTCTGGGTTTTGGTCCTCGCGGGGCAGAAGACATGGTTTTCCGAACAGCCACCGCTCCAGATCATTGCAGACATGGATGACCAATTTCGGGTCGATCCGCAAGAGAGCTCCCGCTTTTTCCCTGATCGGCGGTCTTTCCGGACACCGCCAGAGCACACTATCCCACGCAATGGTCGGGCATATCCGTTCGGGCAAGCCGAGCTGGCTCAAGCAGAGCAGGCATTCTCCCAGCCACCTTTCCCGGCAACACCGGTGGTTCTGTCCTACGGACGCAACCGTTTTGAGGCATTCTGTAGCCCGTGCCACGGGGTCGATGGGAAAGGGAATGGTCCAGTGGTCCAGCGCGGCTTTGTCCCGCCACCGGATTTGACTCGCCCCGAAGCTCGGGCATATAGTGATGCTCGCCTTTTCCATGTCATCAGCGCAGGGCAGAATATCATGCCCTCGTACGCAGGGAAGCTGACCGAATCGGAACGGTGGGCGGTTGTCTATTACATCCGCCAGCTGCAGCAGCAGGCTGCTGGCACTCAGGCAGCGCTCCTGCCACACTCGTCCCAGCAACGTCAGTAAAACCGGAGCTTCGGACGGAAATGGATGCGCACCTTCCCGAGCGGAGAATCCCCACGCTGCAGAATGCTCCCTTTGTGCATTGGCTGCGCCGTTTGGGCGTGGTGTTCCTCGGTGTCGGTGTGGTCGGAAGCGCTCTGACAGCGCTCCTCACACCGGAGCGCTTGGCGCCGAACTACATTGTCGGTTTCTTCTTCATTCTGAGCGTGGCTGTCACGGCAACCTTCATGACCGCTCTGCTCTTCCTGGTCCGGGCAGGGTGGAGTGCGGTTATCCGCCGGATTGTGGAATTCGTTGCCTCCCCGCTCCCGTTCCTCCTCCTTGGGCTCCTTCCGTTTGCACTGCTGCCGGGAACCTTCTTCCACTGGATCCACGAGCTCCACGCAGGCGATCCAATCCTCGGGAGCAAGAGCTGGTACCTCAACGAGCCTTTCTTCCTGGTTCGGCTCCTGCTCTATGCGCTCATCTGGGCGGCGATGTATCGCTTCCTGATTGGCAATTCCTTGCGTCAGGATACGCTTCCAGAAGGGGATTGGACGCCAACGCGGCGGAATCTCCGCTGGGCAGCAGCCTGGGTACTGCTCTATGGACTGAGCTTTACCTTTGCCTCGGTCGACCTCCTGATGGCGCTGGAACCGCACTGGTATAGCACCATCTTCGGAGTCTATGTCTTCGCCGCGAGCTTCACGGCAACCATTGCTACTGTCACGCTCCTGGTGGTTGCGCTGAGGGAACAAGGGTACCTGCGGGACTTTGTGACTGTAGAGCATTACCACGATCTCGGTAAACTGCTCTTCGCCTTCTGCATTTTCTGGGCCTACATCGCGTTCTCGCAGTACATGCTCATCTGGTACGGGAATCTGCCGGAGGAGACGGTGTACTTCCTCAAGCGTATGGGGCAGGGGACGTGGCAGGTGTTTGGAATCCTGCTGCCGGTATTTCGGTTTGTGCTCCCCTTCCTCCTCCTCCTACGACGGGATGCAAAGCGGACCCCTGCGGTGCTCGTGACAGCATCAGTCATCGTGCTTGTCGGGCATTATCTGGACCTTGCGTGGATTGTATTGCCAGCCTTTGCACCGAGCCTTCGGTGGGGATGGCAAGAACTTACTCTCTTTGTGGGCTTCCTGGGCGTTTTTATGCTGCTCCTGACGCGTCTGATGGTGCGAGTTCCCGCTGTTGCTCGTGATCCATACCTGGAAGAGTCACTCCATACAGTCTCTGGATGAGTGGGACAGAGCGCATTGTTGTCGGACTATTGCTCCTGCTGGGAGCTGGTCTGATCGGGTGGGGGGTAGAACGGCTCCTCGGAAGCCTCCTCCACGCGCTTGCCCAGCGAACCCGATGGAAGTGGGATGACGTTGTTGCTCGGTCGCTTCGGGGAATCCTCGTTGCAGGGACTCTCGTCGGGGTGCTCTTCTGGCTTATGCGCTGGTGGCAACTTCCAGAACGGCTGCTTGCGACGGTAGATCGGCTGCTGCTCGTGGTAGCGCTGGTGGTGGGCTTCGTGTGGCTCTCCCGTGTTTCCATTGGAGTGTTTCGCCTGCTGCTGCACGATTCCGGAGCCCTCCCATCGGTTTCGATCCTGGTCAATATTGTCCGCCTGGCAGTGATTTCGATCGCTGCCATTGTGATTCTGCAGGTACTCGGTATCCCGATTACGCCGCTGCTGACGGCTCTCGGCGTTGGAGGGTTAGCAGTCGCCCTAGCCCTTCAGGATACCCTGTCCAATCTCTTCGCTGGTCTGCACGTTTTGGCGGCGCGCCAGGTCCGTCCGGGGGATTTCGTCCGGCTGGTGGATTCCGGTCTCGAAGGCGTGGTGGAAGACATCAACTGGCGAAACACAACTATCCGAACGCTTGCCAACTTCTTGGTTATCCTGCCAAATAGCCAGCTGGCAAACTCGACTGTGATCAACTACCGTCTTCCAGCACCGGAGCTTTCTATTACCGTGCCTGTTAGTGTGGCTTATGACAGCGAGCTGGAGAAGGTCGAAGATATTACACTCACTGTTGCTCGCCAAGTGCAGGCGGAAGTACCGGGGGCAGTTCGGGAGTTTGAGCCGCTTGTTCGTTTTCAGGAATTTAGGGATTCGGGCATCAACTTTGTGGCTGTCCTGAGAGTGGAGAAAGCGGAAGACCAGTACCTGGTGCGGCACGAGTTTATCAAACGTCTCTTCGCTGCATACCGTGCTGCCGGCATTGAGATTCCGTTCCCGATGCGTCACCTGGTCGGAACTGTCGAAGTGCAACTTGCCACGGAAAACCGTCGTGACCAGCCTGGAGGAGCACAAGCGTAGCCTCCAGGGGGCTCTGAGGGTTGCTTGATAAGGGACATTATGTCAACTAAGTCACTCACGCCCCTCCCTACATCCACACCACCAGCCACCACGTGCGCTCTGCCGGCTGTCCTATGCGGACAACAAGAGGAACCCTGTGCACAGGGAGGCATAGCCATTCCTCGAGAGTGCCCTCGGCAATGAGGCGTCCCTCGAGCGTGAAGATCTGGTATGGTGCTGGCACGTGAGCACCGAGTAAGGAACTCGGCACACAGGGCTCTGAAAGGAGCAGCTGCTGCCGCTGCGATGTCCTAGGCGTGGATTCTGTGGCAAGGAGATAGCGACCCCCAACAGCATCGAGGTCGAAGCCGCTCAGGATGGGATTCCAGAGAGGGTGCTCGGGATGCTGAGCCAGCCACCAGGTCAGATCAGTGATGCGGATGTAGCGGATGGTATCAACCCCAAGCCATCCCAGGTCAAACCAGTCTCCCCCACTCTGTTCGGGATCGAAGAAGTCGGCTGCAGCACCATTGGTGGGTGTCATTCCCGCACAGCCTCGGAGAGTCAGGGAGTCCCACGGGAAAGTGTGCCACCGGATTCCATCAGGACTAACGCTGACGATGCCCGGCTCTGAGAAGACTGTGCCGGTAGGGGTGCGGAAGGCGTTCTCAAAGATCACGAGGTCGGGACCGGGTCCATTGACGAGAACTTTTCCCCGAAAGCCGACAATGATTTCCCCATCCATGCCCAACGAGAGCAACTGCCGAGGGTCTGCTGAGGGACGGTCAGGTCGAGCGGCGGTATCGGGCGGACCGAAAATGTTGTCTGGGAAGAACTCCCTGCCGAAGCTCTGTCCTGTTCCTGGACGGAAGGCGAGCACGGTATCAACCCAGCCGCGTTCCCAGTGCTGAGCTGAGCAATAGGAAATCGCTATCAGGAGGCACCAGAGGACAAGCATTCTGTAGTTTTGCCCCTTGAGGGTCGGACAAAGCCTTCGCGAGGAGACGATGAGAAGCCGACTTCATGGGGAGGTGTCCTCAACGATGGGGCGTGGGATTGTGCTCTGCTCGCTTATCTTGGGGGCAGCTCTGACACGTCTGCTGCCACACCCGCCGAACTTTACGCCCATTACAGCGATTGCTCTTTTTGGAGGGACACTCTTTCCGGCGCGTTGGGCATGTTTCATCACCCTCGGAGCGATGCTGCTCAGTGATGTTGCCCTGGGGATTGTCGCGGGAGATTGGGCGGTGACGTTCCACCCTACTCTCCCTGCGGTGTATGGGAGCCTTATCCTGGCAGTGCTCTTGGCTTCTGCATTGCTGCGTCCACGGTTCGCTCTCGGGCGGCTTGTGGGGGTGACCGTAGCATCCTCGCTGCTCTTTTTCGTGGTGACCAATTTCGCCGTCTGGCTTGTCGGAGGGCTCTATCCGAGGACGTGGGAAGGGCTTCTCGCCTGCTACGTGGCTGCCCTTCCCTTCTTTCGGAACAGCTTTCTCGGAGATATGCTCTACACGGGGCTGCTCTTCGGTATTGCGGCTGCTCTGGGATACATCCCGCTGCCCCGCTTCCGGGCTGCTGGAAGGGGTTAGGGGCTCTCCGAGCGGGAACGGTTTGTCAGGAAGCGCACAAACGTTGTCACCGCTTTGAGGATCCCGGAGACAAGGACGGTGATTTCTTCCAGCGGGGGAGCTAAGCGGCGGTAGATACGCTCTTCGAGGCTCTGGAAACGCTCCGCTGTTGTGCGAAGAACCGCGGCAACGTGGTGGAAGGAGTTCAGCCCGGGCTCAAGGTCACGGAGAGTTTTCTCGAGTTGTTGTGCTGCTGTGGTCCAGGTTTCGATAGCGGGGATCAATGAGCGGCGAAGTTCTGCTACGAAGCGCAGGATATCGTTGAGCCCATGCTCGGCAGTGTTGAGGAGGCGTCGTAGAGCCAGGATGAACCCAATGAGAGCAATTCCTACCCCAATGGCAACACCGAAGACAACCCCCAGCAGTACTTGGAGCCAGAGTTCCATGCTCACCGGCTACGGTTCGGTTTACTCCCCTTCGGGGGATGAGGACTGGCGAAGTTCGCTCCGGAATGCTTCAGCACCGGCGCGGGAAGCCTCTCGGACACGCTCAACTGCCGCAGCAGCCCGGCTCCGGGCTTCTTGCAGTGTCCGCTCCGCATCCTTGATGATAGCGGCTGCCTGTTCCCGCGCCGTCTGAACGAGGACCCGTGCCTGCTCCCGGGCGCTGTTGAGTTCATCGGCAACGTCTTCGGTCGCCTGCTCGAAGAAAGCTCGGGCCTTTGTGTAGAGTTCTTCAGACCGACGCCGAATATCGGCGCGCAGCTCCCGCCCGCTCTTGGGAGCCAAGAGAAGTGCTGTGAGAGCACCGACGATTCCTCCAAGAAAGGCACCGGCGAGGAAGCCACGCAGATACCCGCTTTCACGCTCGCTCATGAGTTGCTGTGGAGATTTGTTGAACTTCTCTGGACGTAGGCAGTTCGAGCAGCTTTCTCTGGGCTCGGAGGAGGAGCTCGCAGAATTCGCGCACAGCACCGTTTCCACCGGGACGGTGGCAGACATAATCGACTGCTTGCCGAACTTCGGCAACCGCGTCTGCCGGGCAGGCAGTGACGCCGGCGTAGTGCATTGCAGGGAGGTCCGTCAAGTCGTCGCCGATATAGGCAATCTGCTCCGGAGAGAGCAGCAGCTGCCGTGCCAATTCTAGAACCGCTGCTGCCTTGTCCTGAACCCCTGTCAGGCAGAGCGTGATTCCCAGTCTCTGGGCTCGTGCCTGTGCGATAGCAGAGTCCTCCTGCGTTATCAAGGCAACGTGGATGTTTGCTTCCTGGAGGAGCTTCAATCCTAGACCGTCGTGGACGTGGAAGCGCTTGAGCGCTTCCCCCTGGGCAGAATAGTAAAGCCCTCCGTCCGTCAATGTTCCATCAACGTCACTGACCAGTAGGCGAATGCGCTGGAGTTTCGCAGCAAGAGCTACGCGTGCCATAGAGGAACCGCCTGCAGAAAAGCAGCAACAGCGACGAATGCTCTTCTGGATTGTTGTGCTCACAGGTAGCACACTCCTCCCTGCCTGTACCCAGGAGCAATCTCGGCTGCCGTCACGAACCGAGACGGGCGCCGCTGAGCAGGAGGCAGTCTCTCCCCCGCTCTTCGATAGCGAGAACGCCTACCGACTCATTGAGCGTCAACTGAGCTTTGGTCCGCGGGCTCCCGGACTACCCGGACACGATGATTGCCGTCGGTTCCTGCGGCAATTCCTCTCCCAATATGCTGACACGGTCTTCGAGCAACGCTTCTCCCAAGAGGTCTATGGGAAGCAGCTAGTTCTGACAAATATCGGAGCCTCATTCCGCCCGGAACATTCAACGCGTATTCTCTTCTGCGCCCATTGGGATACTCGTCCTTTTGCCGATGAAGACCCCGACCCTGCGAAGCGTACGCTTCCTATTTTGGGAGCAAATGATGGTGCCAGTGGGACAGCTGTGCTCCTGGAGCTTGCCCGCCTCATGGCACGCACTCCCCCACCGATTGGGGTAGACATTCTGCTGGTAGATGGGGAAGACTATGGAAAAGCCACCGATTTAGCAAACTTCTGCCTCGGTTCGCGGTATGCAGCACGTCGCTATCCCTTCCCGGTATCTCCTCAATGGGTTATCGTCGTCGACCTGGTCGGCGATCGTGAAGCATGGTTCCCGTGGGAGGAGTATTCCTGGCGCAGTGCTCCTGAGCTTCTCCAGGAAATATGGTCGCTTGGTTCCCAGATAGCACCGGAGAAGTTCCGTCATACTCGGTATGCTCCTATCTTCGATGACCACGTCCCCTTCATAGAAGCGGGATGGCGAGCAGTTCTCATTATTGACGCTGAACTCGTTGGAAATCAATCTCCATCTATCCGACGCCGGTACTGGCATACTCACCGGGACGTGATAGAGAATATCTCGACTGAATCCCTCCATGCTGTGGGGCAGACGCTGGTGAACTGGCTGTATCGGAGAGCATGGTAGAGGAGTATATCTGCCTTGAAATCTTGCCCGGCATAGAAGGCTCCTCGTCACTGTATGGGCTGCTCTCGCTCTTCCCGATTGCAGGTGCTGAAGAGCTTGAGCACGCTGTTCGAGTCTACATTCCAACAGGAACCTGGCAGGAGATTCAACCAACGGTAACTCAGCTTCTGAATTGCTATGGCTTTGCATTCCAGGTGGTATCGCATACGGAGGTACAGGACTGGTACCGCATATGGCTTGAGCAATTGCACCCGGTGTGGCTCACTGAGGACACCGTTGTCCATCCTTTCCCCGAGCCTCCGCAGCCCGAGCTCTACGGAACTGCCCGTGATATCCTCCACATTGTTCCAGGGACGGCTTTCGGGACGGGACACCACGCTACGACTCGCTTGGCAGCACGACTGTTGCTGCAGTATCTCTACCCTTCCACTGAGTGGCTGGATGCTGGGACGGGAAGCGGTATACTGGCAATCCTCGCTGCCCGTCGTGGGGCGAACCATGTCTACGCAGTGGATAATAATCCCGGCGCACTCGAACAAGCCCGTTTCAACATTGTCCAAAACGGAGTCGCGGAACGCATCACCGTAATCCTGGCAGACCTCGAGCAGGCTGAGCTTCCCAGGGTTGATGGGATCGTTGCCAATCTCCATGCAGAACTCTTGACACGGCTATCCCATCGCTTTCTGCAAGTGCTAAGAGATGGCGGGGTGTGTGTGGTGAGCGGCATTCTCTCTCCCCTAGCTTCGCACGTTATGGAGGCATTCCAGGAGGCTGGATTCCACTATGAGACTTCTCTCTGCGAAGACGAGTGGATCTCCTTTGCCTTCAGAAAATGGTGAGCCGCTGGGGAATTTTAGATATGGGGAGCAATACTCTACTGCTCCTCCTTGCAACGTGGGAGAATGAACACAATAAGTTGAGAATTATTGCTGATGAGCATTTCATCGCACGACTAGGGGCAGCCGTTCCCGAGAAGGGGACGATCGGAGATCGAGAGCTCCGACGCGCTATACAAGTTGCATTGTTTTACAATGAATTATGTCGTTGCCATGCGGTACAAAAGATCTGGGCAATTGGAACAGCCGTATTCCGGAAAGCGAAGAATGCGAATGAGGTTATTGCAAGTCTTTCTCAATGTTTTATGTGCAATTTCGAGGCAACGATTCTATCGCCCGAACAGGAAGCACTCTTGAGCTTCTGGGGTGCAGAACTTCCTAAGCAATCCAAACAGTTAGTTGCAGTGATTGACATCGGTGGAGGGAGCACAGAGCTGACTGTTGGGGTCCAATGGGAAGTGCTCCAGAGCTTCTCTCTCCCTTTGGGGGCACTCTGGCTCTGGGAAAGAGCCCAACACCATGGATGGGGGCTTGAGAGAATTCGCTCTTTTGTCAAAGAGATGGTTTCTGATACCCTTCCCTCTCTCCGTTCCCCAGCCTGTGAGCGAGCGTACGTACTGGCTGGTACACCGGTGACTCTAGCTGGTATCCTGTCTGGCATTCCTTATCAGGAGTGGTGGCGGACGCACGGTTCTGTAATTTCCCGTGATGATCTCACGTCACTTCTCCCGTGGCTTTGGAATCGAAGAGAACACCTTCGGGACCTTCCCACCGTTCACCCTGACCGAGCAGACATCCTCCCTGCGGGTGCAGTGATCCTCGATGCCCTCTTAGAGCACCTTTGCCTCCCGTCTGTCTTTGTCAGCGTCTACGGACTGCGGTATGGTGCCCTCTGTGCACTTCTCCATCGCGAGGGACTTCTGGATCTTTCCCGGGATTTCGTCGTGGAAGACTACCGTCTCACTCTGTGAAGGCTTCTTCCAGCAGGCGCTGCTGTTCGCGCTCGTGTTGGAGGTACGAGCCTGTGGCAGGACTGGCAGAGGCAGGACGACCAATGTAGCGGAGGCGTTGTCCTGGGAAGAGTCTCTCCACAAGGGGGGCAAGATCCATTGCCATGCGCATCCATGCCCCCATGTTCTGAGGTTCCTCCTGGACCCAGGCGATAAAGTGCGCGTTGGGGTAGTTCTGGAGAAGTGCAGCGAGCTTCTCCGTGTGGAGCGGATAGAGTTGCTCAATCCGCACCAAGGTTGTATCCCAACGTTGGAGCGCTTCGCGCCGCTCCCAGAGCTCATAGAAGATTTTGCCACTGCATAAGAGAATGCGCCGGACGTTAACGGCAGAAAGCCGCGGTGAGGGATCGGCGAGAATTTCCTGGAAAGAGCCATCAGTAAAGGCATCTGGTGGGGAGATTGCCAGAGGATGGCGCAACAGACTCTTGGGGGTAAACACAATCAAAGGCTTACGCAGCGGGGAAAGGAGCTGGCGCCGGAGAAGGTGGAAGTATTGAGCAGGGGTTGTTGGGAAGCAGACGTACATGTTGTCCTCTGCGCACAATTGGAGATAGCGCTCAATTCGGGCACTGGAGTGTTCCGGACCCTGTCCTTCGTATCCATGGGGGAGGAGGAGGACGAGATTACTCTGCTGTCCCCACTTCTTCTCGCCGCTGCTGATGAACTGATCGATGATGACTTGAGCACCGTTTGAGAAATCCCCAAACTGAGCCTCCCAGACAGTCAGTCCGTGGAGGGTCTGGGTACTGTATCCATACTCGAATCCCAGAACCGCCAACTCACTCAGCGGGCTATCGTAGATTGCCAGAAAAGCCTTCTGATTCGGGAGGATGTGGTTGAGCGGAATGTACTCCTCCTCGGTCTCTATGTCAATCAGCACGGCGTGACGCTGGCTGAAGGTTCCGCGGCGGGAGTCCTGTCCGCTGAGCCGTACGGGAAAGCCTTCCAGGAGGAGCGTCCCGAAGGCGAGAAGTTCAGCAGTTGCCCAATCAATGGCGCCGTGTTCCAGGATGCCAGCGCGCTGCTGGAGAAGCTCCTGGAGCTTGGGATGGAGGTGAAACCTCTCCGGGACGCGCCCTAAAGCCGCGGCAACAAGCTGGAGTTCTGTCCGAGGAACAGCTGTCATGATGGGGTGGAAGAGTCCAGAGGGAGCTTGAGAGGGAGCCTCTGGAGGCGATGGAGGACGCCGCTCAGCAAAAGCAGCGTTCAGGCGCTGGAGGAAGGAATCAGCCAGGCGCTTGTCCTCTTCTTCCTGCAAAATCCCCTGCTGCAACAGGAAGCTCCGGTAAAGCTGCCGGACTGGTGTGTGGGAACGAATCTGCTTGTACAGGAGCGGCTGCGTATATGTTGGCTCGTCTGCTTCATTGTGCCCGTACTTGCGGTAACAGAAGAGATCGATGACGACATCCTCGCGGAAGGTCATTCGGTACTCCAGCGCCAGGAGAGCCACCGCGATGGCGGCTTCAGGATTGTCTCCGTTGACGTGGAAAATTGGCGCCTGAATCATCTTCGCAATGTCAGTTGGGTATACCATTGAGCGGGCATCCACTGGTTCGGTGGTGAAACCAATTTGGTTGTTGACAATGATGTGCACCGTCCCGCCCGTGGTATAGCCACTGAGTTTCGAGAGGTTGAGTGTTTCTGCCACAATCCCCTGCCCGGCAAAAGCTGCATCCCCGTGGATAAGGATAGGCAGGACGCGAGTGCGCTCGTGGTCAGCAAGTTGGTCCTGGAGCGCGCGCGCCATCCCCTCTACCACTGGATCAACCGCCTCCAGGTGGCTCGGATTCGATGCCAGGAGAAGTTGAACGGTCTTCCCTGTTGCGGGATGTTCGTAGACACCGCGCGCTCCGAGATGGTACTTGACATCTCCCGAACCATGGAAGGAGGTGGGATCGGTTTCGCCTTCGAATTCGTCGAAGATACGCCGGAAGGGTTTCCCGAGGAGGTTTGCAAGCACATTGAGGCGTCCTCGGTGCGCCATTCCGAGGACGACGTGCTCGACGTTGTGGTCAGCTGCTCGCTGCAAGAGTGCATCGAGGAGCGGCAACAGCGTTTCCCCACCCTCCAGAGAGAAGCGCTTGTGCCCTACGAACCTGCGGTGTAAGAACTGCTCGAAGAGCTCGGCTTCGAGCAGCTTCTCGTAGATCCGGCGCCGCTGTTCGGGAGATAGAGGTAATTGGGCACGCGTCTGCTCCAGGCGCTCGTAAATCCACCGCCGGCGCTCCGGGTCTTGGATGTGCATGAATTCCACACCGACGGGACCGCAGTAAGTATCCCAGAGCAGCTCCAGAATTGTCCGCAGAGAAGCACGCCGATACTCTCCAACCCCGCCTGTATAGAACTGCCGGTCCAGATCCCAGATGGTAAAGCCGTACCTCGCCGGGTCCAGGTCGGGATGGTAGTCCCACTCTTCCTTCAAGGGATTTGTCTGCGCGATGAGATGCCCACGAACACGGTACGAGCGGATCAACTGGGCAAGCCGTTCTTCCTTGACTCCCGGTTCAGCAGATGAATCCTCCGCCCAGCGGAACGGCGGAATGGGAATACGGAGCTCATCGAAGATGGCGTCGTAAAAATTGTGCTCACCCAGCAGGAGCTGCTCCAGAAAGGCAAGGAACTCACCTGATTCTGCCCCTTGGATAATGCGGTGGTCGTACGTGCTGGTGACGGTCATGACCCGACCGATGGTCACCTGCCTGAGGACATCCGCGGGGGTTGCCCGCAGCTCGGTGGGGTACGCAATGGCACCGGTTGCCACAATCAGCCCTTGTCCTTCCATGAGGCGGGGAACAGACATGATGGTCCCCAACGTCCCGGGATTTGTCAGCGAGACGGTTGTCCCAGTGAGGTCCTCCGGGCTCAGACGCCCTGTTCGAGCACGGTGGACAAGCTCTTCGTAGCGGGCAATGAATTCCGAAAAGCTCAGGCTCTGCGCCTCTTTGATGTTCGGGACCAGAAGCGAGCGGCTGCCGTCCTTGCGCACCACGTCGACGGCAATGCCTAGGTTGATGCTGCGGCGACGCACGCGGTAGAGCTTCCCGCCGATCTCCGCACAGGCGTCGTTGAGGTGGGGATAGCGCTGCAGGGCGCGGACAATTGCCCAGGCGAGGAAGTGGGTGTAGCTGAGCTTCGGATGCCCGCGACGCTGCAGGTAGCGGTTTGCCAGCCAACGGTTCTCCTCCAGCAGCTTGACCGGGATAGTTCGGAATGACGTTGCTGTGGGAACCTCCAGACTGCGCCTCATATTCTGGGCAATGCGCTCAGCACTCCCTTCCAAGAGGAGCAGCTCATCGGTAGGCAGAAGCCATGCTGGAGGCGCTGATGCAGAAACCGCTCCCTCTCCCGACGGAGCCGGTGCTGGGGCGGCACCGTCCCGAAATTCCAGCACACTCTGCCCATTCCCCCATTGCTCAAAGTACTGGCGCCACTCTGGAGGGACTGAGTCAGGGTCGAGCAGATACTGCGCATAAAGCTCCCGAACATAGGCTTCGTTGACGGAAAGACCGGAAGCCAGGGGGCGTTCCATGGATGGAGTCGAGGACATTGTCCACTATTTCCCACCGGGCTCAAAGACGCACACCGCAGTGGTATAGTCCAGTGCCGTGCCAGTTTCCACAGTGCCCAACGGGGCGCTCAGCGTGACCGAAGGAAGCTCGCCGAAAGTTTGAGTAACTTTGCCGGGCACGACGTCGACAACTGCCATCATGAGCCACTGCCTGGTACTCTGTGGTGCCATTGCCGCGGGGGTGGCAGCATTTGGTCAGGTGGCGCTCTCCCTCCGCGGGGCTCTCCTGGAGACGTGGCACCGGGCACAGCTACGCGACGCTGGCGGGATTCTCGATTGCGGGCTTCTCCGCTCGGGGGTAGGCTCGGGATGGAGCGCTGCTGTCGGGGTAGATCTCTCACTCTCCCCGCTCCGGTTCGAGCTTGCGCTCCAGCTCAGTGAGCGTGGGGGCACATTGACAGCGCAGAACACCTTCCCGATTCGGGATACTGTGAGCGGCTCGGTCATTGATGTCACAACAGAGGCGCGCCTCCAGAGCAGCTGGCTCATGGCAGAGCTGCAGCCCCTGCTCCTTATCCCCTTCGCTCGGCGTTTCCAGGCATTTGCGGGCATGGGTATTGGAATCCCGCTGGCAGCTCGGTTCCGGCAAGAGGAGGTCATTCTCTCACCTGACACAGTCTATTTCACCCTCGGTGATGGGCAACGCCGACGGAGCCGTCTTCTGACAGAAGGCGATTTCCAGAAACCAACGCCCCTCCACCTTGCGCTGACAGTCGGGGTTGGACACGCTCTGAGCTTGGGAGGAGCGTGGGAGTGGACACAGCGCTTCGGGGTGACCGCTACCCTCACGAGCCTCCTTCCGGGAGCTGCCTGGCGTCTGTGGTCGCTGCGGGCAGAGATGGGATTGCGGCGCACGTTCGAGCCATCTCCACCGGAGGTGCCTCCTCCGCCGTCACCGCCCCCGCCTCCCCCGCCACCGGAGGCGCCTGCGCTGGCACTGTTTCCGGTAGAACTCGTCGCCCGGGTGCGCAGTGGGCATGAGTTGCTTGCAACCCCACCGGTAGTGCTGGCGGTGTTCTTCGATTCTGCCTCTGCGCAGATTCCACCACGCTACGGGCAATCGCCTGTCGAGCTCGAAAGGCTTATGGCGCTTGATCCGCTGGAGGTACATCGGTACGTACTGCCGTATGTCAGCGGGCTGCTCCAGCGCCATCCTGCAGCACACGTCGTGCTCGAAGGGGCTACCTCAGGCGATGAGCCCGGCGGGATTGCCCTTGCCCAGCAACGTGCTGAGGCGGTCCGCCGTGCCCTCCTCGCTCTCGGGGTTCCGGCAGAGCGCATTACGGTGCAGGCGTCGCTCCTTCCCCGCTCTCCTTCAAATCCCGCCTATCCGGAGGGGCGTGCAGAGAATCGCCGGGTTGATATCGTGCTGCACAACGCTCCGAGCATTGAGTATGTTCGGCGCCGAGTGTTTCGGGAGCTCTCCGGGCAGCTCACCTTCCGGCTGGAGTGTCGGGGGATGTCCGCGGAGGAGCCTGTAGAGGTAAGCCTTTCGTGTGGGGATAGCCTCTTTGTGTTCCCCTGCCGGGCTGGGGAGCTTATGCATGTGCCCCTTCTGTGCCGGCTTCCCGAAGACGGGGTGGGGAGTTTCCCACTGGTGCTGCGGGCTATGAACGCAGCCCGTGGAGTGGCAGCAGAAGCAACCCTCGAGGTACTCCCTGAGCGCTATCCGCATGACACCGTCGAGCTCGATGTCCGCCGCTTCCGGGCAATTCTGCGCTTTGACTACAATAGCTCGGAGCTTTCCCCAGAGGTTCGGGAGCGGCTCCGTCAGCTGGTGGAGTTCCTGCCAGCGCAAGCCCGGGTTGTCATTTATGGGAGCAGCGATGCTCTAGGAACGGAACGGCGCAACGTTGAGCTGACCGAGGAGCGAGCGCGGAAGACGGCGCAGTTCCTCCATCAGCTTGCTCCCTGGCTTTTGGTTCGGACGCTGCCGCTGCCTGCATCGTGGAAATTCAGTGAGCGCTTCCCCGAAGGGCGCTTCCTGAACCGTTCCATCTGGATCGAGCTTGAGCCCTAGGGCAAATGAGGTGCACCCCGAAACTCGTCTCCACAGGTGCCTGTTCCACAAGGGAGCCGGAATGATGCTGCGGATTGCCTTCTCGAAAGCGAGCGGGTCGCCCAAGTACGAAAACTACTGGCGCTGGCTCCAGCGTGCGCTTCCCGAGGTGGAGCCAGTTGATCTCTCCGTCTCAGCCGATCCCATCGCTGCTCTGGAGAGCTGTGCGGGGCTGGTCTTGACTGGAGGTCCCGATATTGCTCCCCAGCGCTACGGGCGTCCAGAATACGCACCCCTCTGCACGGATGTCCCAGACGAGCCCCGAGACGAGTTGGAGCTGCGCCTTGTCCGATACGCTGAGGAGCTGCGGATGCCGATACTGGCAATCTGCCGGGGTGCCCAGCTCCTCAACGTTGCCTTCGGCGGGACACTCATAGCGGATCTCCCCACGCAGCGCCCAACCGAGCTTGTCCACTGGAAGGTCGACGGGCGCGATGCGTGGCACCCTGTGGAGGTACTCCCTGCCACACTCCTGTGGCGATACACGCGGGTAGAAAGCGGTGAAGTCGCCAGTGCACACCACCAAGCGGTGGACGAGCTGGCCCCTGTCTTCGTAGCAGCGGCGGTCTCACCCGATGGGGTTGTCGAGGCGTTCGAATGGGCACAGCCGGAGGGACGTGGATTCCTCCTGGCGGTGCAGTGGCACCCGGAGCGGATGCCTTGGGAAAACCCACTCTCCGCTGCCCTGGCTGAGCGGTTTGTCATGGAAGCAGAGCAGTACGCTGTGCTCTTCCAGCGACCGCGGTAGAGTGCACCGTTTGCCGGGAGTGCTGTAATTTCGCGTGCGGCTCTTTGGAAGCGGGAATAGCTCAGTTGGTAGAGCACGACCTTGCCAAGGTCGGGGTCGCGGGTTCGAGTCCCGTTTCCCGCTCAGCGACGCGAGTCGCCACTTCCTCTCTATGCTGCATGCCTTGCCATCACCTTCCCCTGATGGCAGGGCATTTCTTTTTACACGCAGCACCGGACTCGCTCGTTTCCGCACTGTGTCTGTTGGACCTCCGGGGAGGACGCAGCGGGGAGTGTGGGCTCCTTCTTTGTCCAACCAATAGGCAGGACACTATGCGGCGAATTGCTGTGCTGCTCTGCAGTAGCGTCCTCGCCAGCAGCGCCAGTGTGCCTCCTGGGCTCCAGCTTCGAGAAGCATCACCGACGGTGCTCCATGTCCTCTATCGCCCCGTCTTTGAAGCTCCGGTGCATGGGCTTCCGGAGTTTCTCTCGATTGCCGGCACGAGCCTACGAGGGCGCTCAGAGGCAGAGCAGGTCGTGCCAGTGTTCGAATTCCCGGTCACTGTTCCCGGTCCTGACGCTGTCGCAGGGATTGAGGTCGTGCAGTTAGTCACCCAGCGCCGTCCTGGACTCCCTCCAACGGTAGAGGAACTCGTTGCCCATTTCGGGGGAGCGCCACCGCTGGGGGCAGTGCCGGAGGGATGGGTCGAGTTCTCGTACGCTGGAATCGCTCGGGGACGGCACCTGGGATACGTTCGCATCCGTTGCCTCCGCCCGCTGCCCGAGCAGAGGGTCACGGAGGTGCTCCACTTCCTCGAAATTCGCCTCCGTTTTGTGCCGGAACGGGCTCGTGCCCCGCTGCGGTGGGAAGCTCTCCAAGAGCCATTCCCGATTTCTGTCAATGACGGGACAGCTCCTGCCTGGTACGCCGCCGCGGCTCCGCTGCTGCAGCGCCAGACTGCTCCCGCTTCATGGGCTGACTTTTCTTCCGGTACCTGGCTCCGGGTTGTGGTACAGCAGGAAGGTGTCTACCGCATTACCGCAGAGCAGCTGCACCAGCTTGGGGTGAGGATTTCCCGAGAGGAGATCCCCACGCTCAAACTCTTGGGAATAGGTGGTCAACCCTTGCCCGAAGCAGTCTCCACGGCACTTGAGGAGCACCTCGTCGAGCAGCCTCTCATTGTCCGCACAACGGAGGCGGGAGAGTTGCGGGAAATCCTCTTCTACGGGGCTCCGACTTCCGGCTTCCGGTACCAGGATAGCACCTTTGTTCACTGGCTCAACCCGTATACGGAGCGGACCGTGTACCTCCTCACCTGGGGTGGGCGTCCAGGCTCCCGGGCAGAGCCGGTACCTCCTCCGAGTGACTCCCCAGTTCTGCGTCCAGCTACTTACACCGCTCGCCTCTTCTGGGAAGAGGAGCTCTATCAGCCCTTTGCTCTGCCCTCGGGGCGCGACTGGTTTGGTCCCCTGCTCGACCCGGTGACTCCCGTCGTCTATACCACGCCGCTTCCAGACCTGGAGCGCTCCGGGCAGATTCTCTATCGCTTCGTTGTGGTCAATCGAGCTACCGTTCCGGCGCAATTCTCGGTCTTCGAGGACGCGAACCCTCTCTGGAGCGGGACTCTCGGCGCTGCGGGCAGCTATACGGAAGCCGTTGCAACTGCACCGATCACCGTCTCCCTCCCCGCTGCTCGGATTGCCGGCGATAACCGGAGTGTCCTCCGCTTCCTGTACAGCACCGCTAGTGGCACCGGATTTGGGCACGTAGACTGGGTGGAAATCCACTACCCACGCCGCTTCGTGGCGATCAATGACGCCATCGACTTCTTCACCGAGCCGGACTGGGAGGGAGTTGTGGAAATCAGCATCACGGGCTTCTCCGGTGGGGAAATCTGGGGCTTCGAGGTAACCGACCAGCGGCGTCCACAGCTGCTTCCGAACTTGGCAATATCTGCTGGGACATTCGTGCTCCGAGCGCAGCTCCGCCGGGGGGAACCCCGCCGCTTCTTCATCAGTGCCCGGCTCCTGACTCCAACACTTGAGCGCGCTGTCGTCGCCGGGCTTCGAGAGCGACGGACGGGAGCAGAGCTCCTCGTGCTCACCCCGCGCGACCTTCTCTCCTCGGCAGAAGAGTACCGGCGCTACCGGGAACAGACAGGGATATCGGTCCTCGTTGTCCCAACCGATGCGGTCTTTACCGAATTCGCTGCCGGCATGCCCGATCCAACGGCGCTGCGGAACTTCCTTGCCTTTGCCCTTGCGACTTGGACGCCTGCTCCCCGTTTCGTCCTGCTCTGGGGTGATGGGCACAACGACTACAAAGGGATTTCCACGAAGGTGCCGAACTATGTCCCGACCTACCAGTCGGAGCTCCCCCGCTCTGGGAGCAGCCCGCTCTACTACAACGCCATTGACAGCTACACTACGGACGACTTCTACACATGGCTCCAGGGTGAGGATGCTCTGCCGGACATCGCTCTGGGGCGCATTCCTATTGGCTCCGACGAGGAAGGTCGCTGGATGGTGGAGAAGCTCCGGCACTACGAGACTGCTTCTGCTGCCGGGAGCTGGCGCACAACGGTGACCCTCGTTGCTGATGACGGTCCCACCAGCAGTGGAACTGACTACACCTTGCACACCGACCAGAGCGAAGGGCTCAGTGCCCAGCTTCCGGCTTTCCTGATTCAGCGCAAGATATACCTGGCGGAATACCCAGCGGAAAATGTTCCAGGCGGTCGGCGCAAGCCTGAGGTGACGCAAGATCTGGTCGCAGCGGTCAATGCTGGGACACTGGTTCTCAACTGGGTCGGGCACGGGAATCCGCGCCTCTGGGCACACGAGCAAATCCTGGAGCGGGAGACCACCATCCCGCTGTTTCAGAACCTCGATCGCCTCTTTTTCTTGACAGCGGCAACGTGCGATTTTGCCCGCTTCGACAATCCGCAAGTCCCCAGCGGAGCAGAGGCAATGCTCCTGAGTCGGATCGGTGGTGCTATCGGGGTCTTCGCCGCGACACGCCTGGTTTACGCAACGCCGAACGCTGCGATCATGCGCGCGTTCTTCCGGCTGCTCTTCCAGCGGCAGGCAGATAGCTCCTGGCCCCGCATCGGGGAGGTCTTCTGGGCAACGAAGCTACAGCAATTCAGCCCTATCAACGATCGAAAGTACGCTCTGCTGGGCGACCCAGCACTGCGCCTGCTTTTGCCGGAAGGGAAAGGGCAAGTTGACTCTCTCAACGGTGTGGCTCTCGCGGATTCCCTGCCGGCGCTTGCGGCATGGTCCCGGGTTCGGCTCTCCGGACGCATCCTCTCCCCCCGAGGAGAGCTCTGGGACGATTTCTCCGGGCGTCTGTTCCTGGTCCTGACCGATGCCTCGCGGCAGGTGAAGGTGGCAGAAGAGTATGCCGGTATGGTGACCATTCACCGCTTTCTCAAGCAAGGGGCGGTCCTCCACCAAGGGGTCTATGCGGTCCGCAACGGGCGCTGGGAAGCGGAGTTTATCCTGCCGCGGGAGCTGAGTTTCTCGGACTCGGCTGGACAGTTGTTCTTGGTAGCCTTCTCTGAGGACGGACGGGCGGCAGCAGGGGTCCAGTATGGGATTCGCTTCGCCGGGCTTCTTCCCTCCACCGTTGCCGATACACTCGGACCACGCATCGTGCTCTACCTGGACGATCCTGGTTTCCGCCCGGGGGACCTTGTCCGTTCGGTTCCGGAGTTGGTGGCAGAACTCTGGGATGAGTCGGGCATCAACACCTCAGGTGCATTGGGGCGCCGGGTGGAAGCCTGGATTGATGATGACCCCACGGCACTGGATCTGACCGAGCTTGTGCAGCCACTGCCCGAGCGTCCCGGTGTCGTGGGTGTCCGGAAACCGCTCGTTGGGCTGGCGCCGGGAGTCCACCGCGTGCGCCTGCGTGCCTGGGATGTCTATGGGAATCCCTCGACTGCGGAAACCGTCTTCCGGATTGCAGCAGAGCTCCGCCTGGAGGAGCCACGGGTCATTCCGCACCCGGTCTCATCTTTCCCCGTGCGGTTCCGCTTCCTCTTCAACGGGGTCCAGCCCACACCGGCGGAGTTAACAATAGCTGACCTCCTCGGCAGCATCCTGGTGCGCCGAACGGTGACACTCGTGCCGACCCGTGCAGGTGAGCTCCTCTGGGACGGGACCAGCGATGCCGGCATACCCGTAGCCCCGGGAACGTACGTCTATACCCTCCGCCTTCTGACCTCCGAGGGTACAAGCGTCTCACAGCCGTTCGTCATTGTGCGATAGTTCCACACACAGCCGAGCCATCCGATGGCACGCACACTGGTTGCAGCCCTCCTCTTCGCAAGCGTGAGTATTCCTCCGGTCTGGGCGCAAGCAGGGGCAGCAGCTGTTCCATTCCTGCTGATCTCTCCCGATGCTCGCTCCAGCGGGATGGGAGAGGCCGGGACTGCCATTGCCGACAACATCAATGCAATCTACTGGAATCCGGGCGGTCTGGGCTTCCTGAGCAACCGGCAGATTGCCTTGAGCTTTTCCCGCTGGTTGCCGCAATTCAACGCGGATCTCTTCTACAGCTACATCACCGCCGGGCAGTACTTCCCGCAGCTGGATGGAACGGTTGCCGTCAACTTCATCCTGATGAACCTGGGCGAATTCGTGCGGACGGACAATCTGGGGAATGTCCTGGGGACCTTCCGCTCGAACGAGTTCACGCTTGGAGTCTCCTACGGCACGCTGATCGCTGATGATCTGGGGGCAGGGATTCAGCTCCGCTTTATCCGCTCGAATCTTGCCCCAGCAGCAGCGGGAGAATCTGTTGCGGGTGTGGGGACCAGCGGGAGCTTCGATCTGGGAGTGCTCTGGAAGCCTTCGCGGTTGACAGTCGGTGGGCTCGACCTAGGCAAACGGCTCTCGCTCGGGGTCAATCTGCAGAACGTCGGTCCGAAGATGACGTACCGGAATGAAGCCGATCCCTTACCGACCAATCTGCGCTTGGGAATTGGCATCCAGGCGATCCGGGATGAGTTCAACGACTTGAAGTTCGCCATCGACATCGCCAAGCTGATGGTCCGCCGCGATAGTCTTGGCTCTGACGCCCTGCCGACCTCTCTGGTCACCGCCTGGCGCAATCCAGGCGTTGAGCTAGCAATGGGCATGGAGTACTGGTACCAGCAGACAGTTGCCCTGCGGCTTGGGTACTTCACCGAGCCGTCTCGCCTGGGAAATCGGCGTTTCATCACCTTCGGCGCTGGCGTGCGCTACGATATGTTCACGCTGGACTTCAACTACATCAACACCATCGAGGAAAATCACCCGCTGGCAGGCACGATGCGCTTTTCACTGCTGGTAGATCTCGGGAGCACAGCGCAGCAGTAGCTAGACCGGTGAGCGACGCTGGGATAGCCGCTCCCGAACGGTGGGTGCCTCTTCGAAGCCCTGCTCGGTGATGAGCACGGTAAGGTACTCCCAGGGAGTGCAGTCATACAACGGTGTCGCCTGCGGAAGAGCACCGCGACACAGCCGTGGCGCTGTCCCGACCAGTTCCTCACCCCAGTGCTCTGGCAGAAATTTCTCCGAACAGCTCAAGACCCAAACGGGACGGTGCTCCAGCCAGAGGTAGTGTGCCAACAGAGCTGTTCCAACCTTGTGTATGACACCGTCCAGGCAGACTCCATCGGAGCCAATGAGGAACAGATGGACAGAAGCCGCAAGGACGCTGACTTGGGACTCCGCCAGCAGCACAACAGGGATGCCAGACGAGTGTGCCCAGCGGGCAAGCTGAATGCCTTCCCTTCCCGGTTCAGAGATAGTGCAGAAGAGGCGGATGCGTTTGTCGAGCTGCAGGATTTTCTGGAGGACCCGTTGCACGTGCGAGCTTGCCGAGTGTGTCAGCACCGTTGCCCCTGTCGGGAGGAATGCGGCGGCGATCTCAGCTGCGCGGTCAACGTGGTGCTGGAGGGTCTGCAGGAAGCTCTCCGCCTCCGCGAGGAATGCCTGGCTGGGGGCACCTTCGGTGAGCAGAGACTCGAAGCGGGATGCGAGGTTCCGGAACAGCGCCATGGCAGGGTGCGCATCGACAAGCTGGTGAACGCTTCTGTGGAAGTCCTCTGCTGACGCCCCCGCTGACTGCATGCGGTAGCAGAGCGCGACAAAGCGCTCGAGGAGTGTGAGGGAACCGTGTCGACGGTCCCTCTGCAGAAGCCGAAGCTCACGGTGCCACGTCATCGCAGGACCTCGCCGGTCTCCAGGCTCCAGCACAAGAGATCCAGCTCCTCTGGAGGGATTTGCAGACGATGGGCGAGCACAACAAAGGCTTGCTCTGCCTGCTCGTACGAGCGCCGGCTCGTTGGTAGCCGCACCGGACAGCCAAGGCGGTGCATCCACCGGATGATATGGCGGTCAAGGACAGCAATCCCGCGAACGCCGGTATTCCGCAGGAAGTGAGAGGCTTCCTTCATCCCGAAACCGTTGACCGTGCGGACAAGCTCCCAGCGCTTCTCTGCAGGCGAGAGCGCACTGTGGCGGATACTCCAGACGCGCTCGAAGACATCGTGGACGCGTGCCAGCCGTTGCGCCTTCTGGCGATGGAAGCGGATGTAGGCATGCGGTGCACGCAGGAGGTGCTCTAGCTCTGTGCGAGCCAACCGCTGGGCGAAGAAGTCCCGCCGTCGGAGCTGCTCCAAGCATGCCAAAGCATGACGGGCTTTCGTCCCTGGTGTGCACAGGCAGTAGCAGAGCTCGTAGAAGCTCGCTTCGGGATCCTCTCCGAGGGCAGCAAACTCCTCCAGGCGCTGCCGGATCAGCCCGGAGCGCTCACGGTATGCCTGCCGCAGGAGCTCAACCGAGCTGTCGGGTATGCAAGGAACACGGCTCTGGACGTCCTCTCTGCTCGGAGGAGACTGCACGGAACGGACACCGTCCATGCTCATCGCCTTCTACAAGCCATACGGAGTTCTCTCGCAATTTACACCAATCCCGGGGTCGCGCTTTCGGACCTTGGCGGAGTTCGGGTTCCCGCCAGGGGTCTATCCTGTTGGGCGGTTAGATGCCGAGAGCGAGGGATTGCTCTTGCTGAGTGATGAGCCATGGATTGTCTACCGGCTGCTCCATCCGCGCTTTCGCCATCGTCGAGTGTACTGGGCACAGGTAGAGCGCATTCCATCAGAGGAGGCGCTGGAACAGCTCCGACGCGGGGTGCGGATTGCCGGAGGATATCGCACGAAGCCCTGCCGGGTATGGATTCTGGAGCCGCAGCCGCAGATCCCGCCACGCGTTCCCCCGGTGCGCTTCCGCAAGACTGTCCCGACATGTTGGATTGCCCTGGAGCTGACCGAGGGCAAATACCACCAGGTCCGCCGCATGACGGCAGCCGTCGGGCATCCGACGCTGCGCTTGCTCCGGGTTCAAATCGGGGATTTCCAGCTCTGGAGCCTCCAACCCGGGCAGTGGCGTTTACTCTCCGCCCGAGAGCGAGCAGCTGTGCTGGCACTCTAAAGTCCAAGGGTGAGCACCAGCAGGAGCGAGAGGTAGCTCTTCGGCTCCTCCCCTTCTACCCGTCCGATGAGGTTACTGATGGCGTATCGGACTTCTGCTCCGATGCCCACCGGACCAGCAGCCAGTCCAATGCCGGCACCAACATCTGCGCCCACTCGATGACTGTTCTGCGTCCCCAGAGCCAGCGGGACGGAAATGGTGCCCCGCTCCCAGTCGGTTGAGGTGTTCAAGATCGTGTAACTGAGCTGTCCGCTGACGGACAGCTGCAGAGGTCCGGGCAGGACGTGGAATTCAACCCCGGCAGAGATCGGCACCAGGTTCTGTACCGATGCCAGCACTGCGAGCGTATCCCCGCTCTGGGGATCGGTCACATAGAGGCGGCTCTGCGGAAAGCGCACAAGGGCAATACCGCCGATGAAGGAGAAACGCTCCGAAAGGGTGCTCCGCGTCCGAATCCCGAGCTGGTATCCGAGTCGAGCTGCCTCCCGGAGAAGGGACCGGAGGGTATCCCCAGAGCGGAAGCCCGCGCGGTTGTACACGTCATTGATGGAAGCACTCGGGGTAGCAAGCCCGCCGAAAAAGCTGATCCCAACTTGAGCAGGAGCGGGCAGTGCCAGGAGCGTCACCAGCGACACACCGAGCACGATGCGGTGCATGGTTCCCTCCACTGCTGTTACCGGTGTTGCAGTAACACTTCCAAGCGGTCCTGCATTTCGAGGAAGTCCTTCTCCGACCGATATCCGATGCGTCGGAACTGGATCACGCCGTGGCGGTCCAGGAAGAATTGGGTTGGGATCCCCGTTACCCCGAGCCGGGGCGGGATGCCGTCGTGTTCATCGGCGTAGAGCGGGAAGCTGTACTGTGGATTGTTGAGCCGGAAGTCAGCCAGAGCTTTCCGGCGCTCTTCGGTCCGTTCCCAGACATTGAGGGCGACGATGGCCACATCGGGGCGTTCTCGGTAGAGCTCCCAGAGCTTTTGCAGGAGCGGGAACGACTGCATGCAGGGTCGACACCAGCTTGCCCAGAGGTCCAGCAAGACAACTTTCCCCCGCAACTGGGCTAAGGTCAGGGTGTCCCCGGCTGGGGAGATGAGCGGGTAGTTGGCAAGCGTTTCGGGAAGTTGCCATTCCAGGCGTTCCTGCCACCAGAGGCGCTGACGCCGGAGCTCTGCCGCACGCTCGTGCAGACGGAGCATCTCCTGCTGAAGCTCCAGCGAGTCAGCCCGTACCACCTGCAGGAAAAGCTCTCGGAACTGTGCCCAGAGCGTGTCGCTGTCCTTCGACTGCAGGATGGCTTCCGTGCAGACGGCAAAGGCATTTTTGTTCTGCCCCACAACGCGGAGAGCCTCCACCAGCTGTTCGAACAGCTCCGTAGGCGCATCGTCCTGGTAGGCAGAGCGAGCCTGCTGGAAGCGTTCGATAGCCTCTTCGACTCGCCTATTCTGGCGCAGCAGCCGCGCTTCCGTTGCCAGCACGAGTCCGGAGAGAATCCGGGTGCTGCGCTCCCACTCCGCTGTACTCAGATGTTTGGGTCTGCGATGGAGGCGGGCCAGGCGCTGGTGCTCGTATGTTGCTCGCATGTGCTGTACCCACGGCGCTGCCTTCTCCGGCTGCCGCCGCTCCAGCCAGTAGTTTGCTAGCTCCGCATAGGCTTCCACTGGGACTGTCGGGAAGCGCCGGAAGAGTGCCGCAACGCTATCGGGGCGGTCGTACTGGAGCAATGCGCGGACCAGTGCCACGTATGCCTCATCGTATCCCGGTGTTCCGCTCGAGTAGAGGCGCAGAAAGCGTTCTGCTGTGGCGATGTATTCCTGGGCAATCGCGGCGCGGTTGAGGCGTACCAGGAGGATCTCGCGGGCAAGCTCCCAGTGGGGGAAGCGGGTCAGAACCTGCTCTTCGAGCATTGTCAGCCGTTTATGCTCTCGCAGTGCGCCCAGAGCCCAGAGAGCGGCGCGGACATCCGCCTCGCTCTCCTGCGGGTAGGGCTGCTGGAGGAGCTCCCGAAGGCGTTGCTGCTGCCTTTGGGGATCGAGCATCCCGAGCCGTCCTTGAACGGCAACAAGCCAGATATGGGCAGCGAAGTCATTCGGGTACTCACGGACCACCTGCTGCAGGAGGCGCTCAGCAGTTTCCAAATCCGGCATCCTCCGCCACCCACCATCGTGGATAAGCCCGAAGCGACTGGTTGCAGCGCGGATCAGCGCTGCCCGGAGAGGCTTGCCCCTCTCGTGCACGAGAATCTCCCACAACTGCCCGTGATGGGTGTCGAAGAGGTGTCCGGTGCCCACTTTGCAGAGTGCGAAGACCGTTGCTGTATCCAAGCGGAAAGCACCCACATGCACCCCTGTGGTGCGCTGGTACTCCAGCGGAATCTCCCGGAGAGTGGGATATGCCTGATGCTCTGTGAACTCGTAGACGTAGAGCCAGAGATACTCCCCCGGAGCGAAGCGGAGGCTATCGGGACGGTACTCCACCGAAACGGAGCTTCCCCGCTCCGGGTTTGGAGGATACAGGCGGAGCTCGCCGGACAGAGCGAGACTGCTCCAGAGAACTCCGAGGAGGAGCAGCGCTGCGTACATGGTCTTTCCCCTCTCGTTTGTGCTACGGAGCCTCTTCGTACGGGGCACCGAGTCCGTAGACAGTGCGCAAGTGCTCTTGCAGGTACGCAAAGGCTTCCTCCGGTGTGTTCGTGTACACGAAGAGCTGGAGGTCTTCCGGGGAAATCACCCCGGCTTCGGCCATGTAGTCGAAATTGATGACACGGCGCCAGAACTCTTCGCCGTAGAGTACAACCGGCAGACGGCGGCGGATTTTGCGTGTCTGAACAAGGGTTAGCACCTCCATCAGCTCGTCCATCGTGCCGAACCCGCCGGGGAAGAGCACCATTGCCTTTGCCAGGTAGACAAACCAGAACTTGCGCATGAAGAAGTAGTGGAACTCGAAGTTCAGCTCAGGGGTGATGTAGGGGTTCGGAGCTTGCTCATAGGGCAAGCTTATGCCCAGCCCGATAGAGATTCCCCCGGCTTCGTAGGCGCCACGGTTAGCAGCTTCCATAATCCCTGGACCACCACCGGAACAGATGATGAAGCGCCGGGCTGGAGGAAGTGTCAGTGACCACTCGGTGAGCATGCGTGCCAAGCGACGCGCCTCTTCGTAGTAGCGTGTCAGCGGGCGAATGCGCTCTAGCTCCTGCCGCCGCTTCTGCAAGACGGTGTCCTCCGCCCCACGCCATTCCTGTTGCGCCTGCAGAGCGTTCCACTGGTGGCGGAATTCCTCCTCCGACAGGCACCGCGCTGATCCCCAAAAGACAACCGTGTTCCGAACCCGGAGCTTCCGAAACCGCTGCTCTGGATAGAGGTACTCTGCCAGAATCCGAATCACTCGGGCATCACGGCTGTGCAGGAACTCAGGATTATCGTATGCTTTCGGCGATCGCTGTCCGACAGGGAGCTTGTTTTCCATCAAAGTCCTCAGCGCACCAAGTGGTACCCTCCATCAACCAGGAGCCACTGCCCGGTGATGTATGACGTCGCAGTGGCAAAAAAGTAGACTGCCTCGAAGACATCCCCGGCTGTCCCATACCGTTGCGCGGGGATACGCTCTGCGGGCACAACGCCTTCTTCGCCGGGCTCTAACAGCAGGATCCCCGGGCAGACGGCGTTGACGGTGATGCGGGGAGCCAGCTCCAAGGCGAGATTGCGGGTCAGCTGGAGCAGTGCTGCTTTCGAGACGTTATAAGCCGTGCGATGGCGCCACGTACGGACCCCGCCCAGCGAGGCGATATTGACAATGCGTCCCGCGACGGTCTGCACTGCCGCAAATGCCTGGCTGGTGTAGAGGCACGCTGTGAGGTTTACCCGGAGCGTCTCCTCCCAGAGCTCTGGGCTGAGTTCCAGGAGCGGGTGTGCTGGCGGATAGACCGCCGCGTTGTTGACCAGAACGTCCGGTGCACCCCATTGCTCAGCAATGGAGGTAAAGACGTGCTCGATCTGCTCCCGATTCCGCAGGTCGGCTTGGACTGTGAGTATCCGCACCCCATAGTGCTGTAGCTGCTGTGCCAGCTGGTATGCCTCCTGAGCTGAGCGCCAGTAGTGGAGCACTACATCCCACCCCCGCTGGGCGAAGCCTTCGGCAAGGGAGCGCCCGAGGCGACGGGCTGCTCCGGTGATGAGCACACTCGGCATGATCACTGCCCATAGCGCTGAAGGACAATCTGCCTGCCTTCCGGTGTCTCTGCCGTAAAGCTTGGCGCCTCCATCCACTCGCGGCGAACTACTCCCAACGCAACCCAGCCTGCAAGCTCGGCAACAGGGGCAGCACTGGTGATGGTACCGATGCGCTGTTGTCCAACGGAGAGTGCCGCAGGAACCGGGATGGGTTCCCTGCTCTGGAATCGGAGCAGGCACCGCTGCACTTTGCCATACGTCTCCAGCCGTGCCAGCACTTCCTGTCCGATGTAACAGCCTTTGCTCAGGCTCACCAGCTCCCCGAGTCCGACCTCAAAGGGGTTGTACTCCTCACTCCATTCCGCTCCGGGCTTTCCCTGCCCTGCAAGGATACGGGCAGCCTCCACCTGATCTGCCGTCGAAGGTTCCCCGAGGACTTCCTGCAGAGCGGCTCGGAGCTGGTCCCCATGCCCCCTGGGCAAGAGTATGCGGTAGGCCTCCCCTCCACTATAGGCGGGGATCCAGAAGCAGCGAAGCGGGATGCCCCGCCAGAATGCAGCACCTCCAGCGCCCCAGTGGTGCTGGGTCGGTAGCGGCACCCCGAGGCGCCTCAAGAGCTCCCCTCCACCAGAACCGTGGAGTTCGCTCCCGTCCCACACCTGAGGCGGGGACAAACGCAGCTGTTCCAGGAAGCGGAAACGTTGAAGCCAGCCAAGGAGGCTTTCCCCTCTGCCCGCTGGGCAGACAACCTCTAGCGTGCCTGCCTCACGCTGCACGACGATGGCAACCTCGCGGATACGCCCCTTCTCGGTTGTGAAAACCGTTGCCCGTGATTCCCCAACGGGCAAGTGTGCCAGCTCCGCTGTGCTCATCCGATTGAGGAAATCCAGCGCGTCGGGTCCCTCAAGGCAGAGAATGTCGAAAGCCGTAGAGAACCAGAGGAGCGCTGCCATGGCAGGCGTGCTCACCTCTCGTCAGGAGGAGCCGACGGTGGCACACAGGCGTTGGTCAGCGTGACGGTCATGATTGTCACTCCATAGGAAGCAGCGGACTGAAACGCTTGGCGCAAGGCGGTGAAGACCTCTTCAATCGGACCGGAAAGCTCTGTGTGCATCGGCTGTACGTCAACGGCAAGCCCTGATTGCTGCAGGGCAGCGATGGCTGCATCGATTGCTCGATAATCGAGCTGCCGTAAGGGATAGACAGCGACTGTTGCTGCAACCGTCATGGCTTTCTCCATCGCAGAACGACAAACGCCGGGGCATTGCCGGCACGACGTCCGGCAGCATCGGCTTCCTCAAAGGGTTCCTGTGCCGCTGGGGCGCAGAAGAGCGCTTCTGTCCTCCCTTCTGCTGGTGCCCCTACCAACTCTTCGAGCTCCTCTGGGGTGTAGAAGCGGGCGTGGCTCCAGGGGAGTTCTCCGCGCCGCCCCAACCAGCAGTAGAGCGCCGCCCAGGGACTCTGTGCGTGCAGGCAGCCCAGGAGCAGGATCCCACCGGGCTGGAGGATGCGCAGGGCTTCGCGCACAGCCCGTCGCGGCTCGGCGATGAATTCAAGCGTTGCGAAGAAGAGCACCCCCGCGTGCGATGCATCCGCAAAGGGCAGCATTGTCGCATGTGCGCTGACCCAGGAGACGGGTAAGCCCGCAGTCCGGCGCTCCCCATGACGCCGCATCGCCGCAGAGGGTTCCACCGCAATGACGGGAAAGCCCATCTCCCGTGCCAGCCACGCGGCGACACGTCCGGTTCCGGCCCCGACCTCGACAATCGGGTGCTGGCGGGACACTCCCTGCAGGAGCTGCCGTAATGCCCCCAACTCCTGGTGCTCAGCAAATGCCCCGAGAGGGGTTTCGTACCAGTGGTCGTACGCAGCTGCCAGCTCCTCCAGTTCGAACTGGTTCTGAAGCTCCGTCATTGCCTACCGCAGCAGGATGATCGGGAACGCGGAGCACTGCCTGTCCGATACGACACGGACCACGTACATCCCCGGCGGCAATCCCGACAGGCTGAGCCGGAGAGGCGACGCATGGACAATCCCTTCCCACCTCCATACCCGCTGCCCCAGGACAGTGGAGAGCTCCACCCGGAGCCGTTCCACCCCCTCGGGGACAGGAAGCTCCAAAGCCTCTCCGACCAAATGTCCAGAGATACGGCTTGGACGGGAAACCGATGGAACTCCGACGCCGATCCCGATGTCGTCGTCTTTCCGCGGAACCAGCTTGTAGTTGCCGAAGCTGTAGAAGAGGATGCCTCGGATGTAGTCCAGAAGCTGTCCACGGTGGAGAACTGTCTTCCCATCCGTGCCGCGGGTGCCGTAGGAGGTCGCTCCATCGTCGGTTTCCACACGGAGCCGGGCAGTGGATTCCTCCGCGGTGCCGAAGAGGTCCGCATCAACGATGTGGAATTCGCCGAAATTCGATGGGGCGTCGGCATTCGTATCGACAACAATGACGTTGCGGAACTCCACAAGCATGCTCTCCCACCCTTCGGCAGGAAGTTGTCCTTGGCGGTTACCGGCAAGATCACGGGTGCGCACGATGACGGGCGGTACAGTATTGCCCGAGGAGATGAAGCCACCGTCTCCATTGGAATCGACCAAGGCAACCGAGGTCAGCGCCGTGACGTGCTGGTCTTGTGCTCGTGCGCCCAGCTCTGCCACAACGCCGGAGACCCGAATCCGGTCTCCACGACGGAAGCTCCGCACGGGGTCTGTGGTCGCGATTGTCTGGAGCCAGATGCCGGAGAACGCCGCGGTGTCATCCTGCAGGTACATGCGCGGCGCCCCATTGTTGGGAATGTCCGAGGTGTCCGCTGTGAGGACACCTTCCAGCACGACGCGGAAGCCGACGTAGCCGGAAGCTCCGTTCGGATTGAGCGTTTGCCGTATATCAGCGATCCGCGTCGGGCGGTCGAGCACTTTGTAGAAGAGGACGCCAGAGACGGGGAAGCGGACCAGGGTGCCCGCAGTATCCGCTGCCTCGACCCAGTAGCGTACGAGTGTCTCGGCTGGGTAGGGCGGGATTGTTGCTGTAAACAGCGTATCGCCCTGGTGCGTGGCTTCCAGAGTCAGCGTATCCGTGCCACCGTCAGTAGCTCGCAGCCGAACAAAGGTCAGGGGGTGATCCCCTTGGCGCACCCCGATGGTGATAGGTACCGGCTCGGTTGGACGAGGGAATGGACGGGCGCGGTCCCGCTGTACCGAAGTGATCACCGGCGGTGCAGTCCCCAGCTCCACATCGTCGGGGTAGACCGGCGTGATCATGAACGATTGTGGTTGCCCTCCGACGGTGCTCGCGGTGATATAGCCCCGGAGCCGACGGATCCGTTGCCCGACGGGGTAAGGGGTGAAATTTCGCAGCCGGTGTGCTCGCGTTGTGAAGTAGCCTGACTGATCCCGCAGGTACATCTGGTTGCCGGCATCATCGGAGATAACAATGACCGGCTGATTTGCTACCACGACCACATCGCGCAGCTCGACCAGCATCCCGACGTAGCGGGAACCACGCTCGATGTTGGGCACTGAGCTGCCGACCGGACCGGAATAGAAGTCCGAAATCTGGACCGGGACAGGCTCCGGCAGCGGCACGTTGTAATCCACGAACTCAACCGGTCGAGCCTGAGGTCCGGTGATGACCTCTGCCTGCGTTGGTCCCAGGCGGTTGCGGAGTGGGTCCGTGCTGGTGGGGAAGTTCGTAATGCGGACGAGCACTTCCACGTAATCGCCCGGGCGAATGCGGTCGAAGTAGGTTGTCTGCACGGTCGTATCGGCTTGCAGGACGTTGATACCAGCGTAGGCGGTCAAGTTCGGGTTTGAGTCCCGCAGAAAGGTCACCCACCGGGCGCCAGCCCAGAGGAGAGGACGGCGGTCCGTGGCTGGATCCAGAACGGGCGGCACGGTAACAATCCCGACCAGCACGACTGTGTCCCCAACGAAGGGAGAAAGGAGCGACCCCACAGCGAGAGAATCTGGCGGCAAGGTCATGATCTCGTGAACGTGGACGCGTCGGTATTGTCCCCAGAGCGTCAGCGTGACCAGGCTGAGGAGTGCAACGGATCGGAGCAGCGGCATTGTTCTCCCCGTGTGTGTGTTACTTGACCACAAGCAGGTACCCCACGCGCACATCGGTGCCGTCAGGTGATTCTGCTGTCACGATGTAGAGTCCGGGCGCCACGGGTTGTCCTGCGGCGCTGAGCATGTCCCAGGCATGGATTCCACCGCTGGTGTGGAGAGTGCCCTGCACAGCCGCCAGGCGAAACCATGCGATTTCCGTGCCCTCGCTCCGCCCACTCTCGTGCCAGAGGCTGGTGATCTCCTCCCCTGCCAGATTCCAAATGCGGATGCGGCAGACTGGCGGGAGGTTGGAGATGTAGAGCTTACGTCCGCGCTCGGAAAGACCGCTTTCCCAGGCAGCAGAGAGCCGGTAGGGGTTCGGGAAGATACCGAGCCGCACCGAGCTATCGAAGGGCAGGGGCTGGCGCCCCGGAATGAAGAGGAACTCCGCCGAAAGTGGGCTCGATTCCAGCGAGGGGATGCCGTTGAGATCATCGGGTGCACTGAAGGCTGTCAACCCAATGCGGTAGAGCCACCCATCGAGCAGGTTGGTCAGCCGGTAAGCGTAGACGTACTCGGTGGTGTCCTCGGGGAAGCGCCGAGGCTGCGGGTTGCCTTCCGGATCGCGGAGGCGGATGTTCTCAAAGCCGTTGTCGTAGCCAACCCCATTGCCTGTGATGTCCCACTGGCGCAGGAGCTGTAGCGTGTCCAGAGCCTCTCTTGAAGGACCAGCAAGCCAGAGCCGATAGCCCTCAAAGTGCCGCCGGTTGGTGAAGATGTCGCGAGAAGCTTCCGCATTGTCGCTCCAGTACAGGGTAGCTTCCCCACTGCCGACCACAAGGCGTGCTCGCGGGGCTTCCGGCGGCGAGGGCAGCACAAAGCGGACGATGCTCCCATCCCCCCGCAAGTCGGGTTCGTCTGGGTCCAGACGCCCGTTCCCGTTGAGATCGGTTCCGTTGTACGCTCGCTGTGCCCATCGGGCGTAGCGCAGGAGATGGACGCGGCTGGACTCATCATCCGCGGAAGGCTCCCCCGGCTTCTTGGCACAGATGACCGCGAAAGCGACCCGCAGGGAATCCCCCGGCTCCAGACGAGCAAATGGACCGACCGAGAGCAGGATCGAGCGGTTGCTCGGTGTACGCAGGAACTGACGGGCGTACTCCAGCGACACTTGCCCCAGGAAGCTGCTCGACAAGCGCCGATAGCGTGCCAGATCATCCTGCGGCGACTGCGTCCATTCGTCCCCGGTAGTGTTCCGAAACTGCCAGGAGTTGAAGAACACTCCCGCTGCCGGGGGCTCGCTGCCGAGGAACTTCAGTGCAAAGTAGCTGTCGGCAAGTCCCCGGTCGCCAGCGGCATCCCACTCGTAGATGAGCGCTTCCTCGGGCAGAAAGCCCTCAGCACCGGCACTGTAGAACGCCGTTCCGCGTGGAGCAACCAGGCGTGTGTTGCGCACCACGGGGTCTGCCCACAGTCCAACGTAGAGGCTCTCGATCGGGGCAGCGGAAACGTTCCGGATGGTGTACCAGAGGATGACAAAAGCATCGGCGAAGGGGTACCCCCAGGCGTAGCTCTCCAGGCGGACGTGGAGCCCGAGTGGATAGTCATGCTTCGGAATCCGCTGCCCTGTGCCAGGGACAACCTGGTTGGTGTCGGTAAACTCAGCGATGAAATCTCGGTGACTGACCGCATGCGGAGTGTAGTACGGGTCTGTGGGCAAGGACGAGCGGATGCTGACCGGAGTGAGCGCTGTAAACTCGAACCCCTCGCTCGCATACCGGGCAGAGGCAACGTCAACAGCAGCGGTCGACACTGCAATGAGGCTCTCTCCTCCGCGTCCAACACGTCCGCCGACCCAGAGTCCCCCGATGAAGAGGTGCTCAATCCCACTGCCTCGGGGATACTCGCACGAGGGTTGACTAGGCCAATTCGCAAACCCCGTGCCGAGCGTTCCAAAGTTGGAGATGGTCAGCCGGATGTTGCCGACATCGGTGTAGTGCGAGGCATCATCGGGAACGGCAGACTGTCCCCGGGCAGCAACGATGAGCACACTGAGGAGCACAAGGATGCGCATGGCGCTGCAAAATTACACCCTCTCCAGACGCTTGCCTGCTCATTCCTCCCGCAGTGCTTCGGCAACATTGAGGCGTGCTGCCCAGCGTGCCGGAGCTACGGAGGCGAGCATGACCAGAGCGAGGGCAACCCCGGTCACCCCGAGCACGTCGCTGCTTTCCAGGAAAACCGGCAGCGTCGAGAGAATGTAGCGCGTGGGGTCCAGACGGATCCAGCCAAAGTGGAGTTGTCCCCAGTAGAAGCTCAAGCCTCCGAGCAATCCCAGACAGACACCGGCGCTTCCCAGGAGAAGCCCTTGGCGTAAGTAGAGCCTCTGGAGCTGCCTTGTGGGCATGCCGAGAGCGTGCAGGAGGGCAAGTTCACGCCGTTTCTGCACGGCGCTCATCTGCAGTGCGGCGGCAACGTTGAACACAGCGACGAGCACCACCAAGCTCAGCACCGCGAACGTGCCGAGCCGTTCCAGGCGGAGTACCTCGTAGAGCTGCCGATGGCGCTCGTACCACGGCAGGAGCCGGAGTGTTGCCGGAAGCCGTGCGTGGCGGTGTACTTCGGGGACGTCCTCCATGCGGGCAAGCCACAGATCGATGCTGCTCCAGCGGTGTGGAGCAAGCCCGAAGAGGCGCCGTGCGGTAGCAGTATCAGTATAGAGCGCAAAGCCCTGCTCCCCCGCCGCCGTTGCTTGGAAGACCCCCGAGACCATCAGGGCAAAACCAGGTCCAACAGGTAAGCCGATGGCTACTTGCTCCAGCATCTGGGGAGTCCAAAGCCAGAGCGTGTCGCCGGGCAGGAGATGGAGACGCTCCGCGAGCCCTGCCCCTACCAGTGCAGCAGGGCGTCCATTCGCGGCAAAGCTGAAGTGCCCGATGAGAATGCTCTGGGGAATGTTCGTCGTGCGCTGGAGCGCTTCCGGCGGTACTCCAAGCAGGGTGGCTGGGGCAAATGAGCCACCCCGCCGCACGAGGATACGCCCGGAGATGACTGGCATGAACGCCCGTGCACGGAGCCGTTGGGCGTAGGATGCAAGGCTCTCCGGACTCATCGTCAGCCATTGTCCCTGGGCAGGAAGAAGCTGCAGGTGTGGTTCGTAGCGCAGCAAGAGTGTCTGCACCGTTCGGTGAAAGCCCTTGAAGATGCTCTGGACGCTCAGCAGTGTCGCCGTTCCAATCCCGATGCCCAGGAGTGAGAGCAGAGCAATCAGCTGGATGATGCCCCACCGCCGCCGGAGTGGGAGCCAACGCCAGAGCAACAGCCAGAGTGCCGCAGTACTCCGCATTCAGTAGCCCACCACGATCGCCGCCTTTGCTGTAAAGCGCCGCCCGCCTCCGGCCTCCTCCGCCTCCAGCAGCACGACGTAGATCCCTGGAGGCACGAGCTCTCCACGATCGGTACGCCCATCCCATACCACGTATCCGGTAGAAGCCGTAAAGAGGGCATGGGCAAGGGTGCGCACGTGGGCACCTTCCTCGGTAAACAGGCGCACGGTGAGAAATGCACGCCCAAAGGGCAGCTCATAGGACAGCACACAGTATCGCCGCTCCTCGGACGAGAGCCGGAGAGGATTCGGAGCCGCTGTGAGCGTGCCTTCGCGGGGCAGCGGAACAGCGATGCTATTCGGCTCCCCTGGCGTTGCTCCGAGAGCAGCTGCCGAACTGCTCCACGAACTCCGCTCGGCTGAGGGCAGCAATGGATGGAGCTTCTCTAAACTCCTCCCCTGGCGCTGGGAGCTGCTCAGGACCGGATCGTGCCACTCCGGCGTGTACGCGAGCGAATCTACCACCACCCCGTTGGGGTCACGGACAACGAGCACATCGCCTGTGTTGTTCAACGTCAGCGTGCCTCCTGCGAGGACGAACCCAGGATGGGTCTGCAACTGCGGGTATGCTCCGACAATCGCACTGTCCCACGCGATGACAGCGAATCCGCCGGGTGGCACCCGGAGTGGAACGGGGACGCAGACCGTATCGGCTGCCGATGGGCTCCAGTCGTGGAGCTTCCAGCCCTCCAGCACGAGGGTATCCGGACCGACGTTGACCAGCTCGACGAACTCTGCCCCACCCGGGACCGGCTCGTAGAGGATTTCGTTGATGCGCACTGCCGGCAGGGCAATCGAGCGGTAGAAGCGCCGACGCAGTGTATCATTCCAGCGCCGGGCGTCCCCTGGGAGATTTACCACGGCTTGACACTCATACCACCCTTCAGGAATCGCTGCCCAGAGCGAATCTACTGCGATGGTAAACTGCCAACGGTGCCCGGGCATCAGCGTCGGAACTCCCTGCTGCCAGCAACGCTCATCGGCAGTAAAGACCGAATCGTGGTTGCGGTCGATCCAGAGAGTACAGGAAGCCCCTGCCTGCTCTTCCGTCCCGGTATTCTCCACCACCACCAGGACAGTTGTGGGGGTACTCAGGCGGAATTCCCGCAGTTGGTAATCGCTCGGGACTGGGGTGATGCTGTTGAGCTCGCCTGGTGTTGCCCCCGTCGGTGCTTGGCAGGGAGCCAGGTTTTCAGGCGACCATGCCGGAGAAGTGGGCTGCCGGCGCTCCAGGGAAATCCCACTCCTGCCCCACCGCAAGGAGTAGAAGAGCGAGTCAACGAGCACGGAATCAGCGCGGCGAAGGATAACAGCGTCGCTCGTGTTGTTGAGCGTCGGCAGGCGCAGCTCGCAGAGCACAACCCCCTCGGGCAGCTGCCGGACTTCGCGGAGAGCCGCGGTATCACGAGTCAGTACGGCGTATCCCCGAGCCGGTAGCCGGAGCGGAGGCAAGCGCACCGCGGTGCGCAGATCTGCAATCCACCAGCCGGTCAGCTCAGCAGTCGTATCGCTCCCGTTATACACCTCTACCCACTCTGGCTCTCCGGTTGGAGGGACAGGGAGAACTTCATTGACAACCACCTGTGCGTGCCCGATGGTGGCACAGCACAGCAGGACAAGCCTTCCTCGGTGGCGCATCGTAGGCGTCAGAGCTGGTAGTAGCGGCGCAGCCGTTCCAGATCAGCACCGGATAGCAGTTTCTGGGCGACCGATTCCAACAGGGCAATATCCTGGCTTGTGAAGCGTGCCTGCCGGGGGCTATCGACGTCCAGGACACCGTACAGGCAGTCGGTGGAGAGGAGTGGGACGACGAGCTCTGAGCGTGTCTCCGGGCTACAGGCGATGTAATCGGGCTCGTGCCTGACGTCCGGGATGCAGAGCGTTCGCCGCTGCCGGGCTGCCCGACCACACACTCCCCGGTTGAGCGGAATCCGCTGGCATGCCGGCTTGCCCTGGAAAGGTCCGAGCACGAGTTCTTCCCCATCGCGGAGGTAAAAGCCCACCCAGTTCACTTCGGGCAAGCGCCAGAAGAGCAGCGCTGCGGCATTTGCCGCACGGATGAAGAAATCCCGCTCGCCTCCCCAGAGGGCTTCCAGCTCGGAGAGCAGGTCTACCGCGGTGGCGCTCTGAACGGGGTACATCCTAGGCTCCATCCTCAAGGCGCTCGGTGTCAATCTGGGCACGCTGCAGGCGCCCGGAGTAGTCAATGTAGACGGTCTTCCACTCGGTGAAGATGTCGAAGACGGTCCAGCCACCTTCCCGATGTCCATTGCCGGTAGCTTTCACCCCACCGAAGGGCATGTGGGCTTCGGCTCCAATCGTTGGGGCGTTGATGTATGTGATGCCCGCTTCCAGGTCCCGGATCGCCCGGAACGCCGCGGTGATGTCTCGGGTGTAAATCGAGGAGGAGAGCCCGTACTCGCTGTCGTTGGCAACGGCAATTGCTTCCTCCAGGGAATCAACCGTGGTCACCGAGAGCACCGGACCGAAGATTTCCTCTCGGAAGATGCGCATTGTCGGGGTAACGTCGGTGAAGATCGTGGGGGCAAAGAAGTAGCCGTGGGCATAGTCCCCGTCGATGAGTCGGTGTCCGCCCAGAACCAGGCGGGCGCCTTCCTGGAGTCCGATTTGGACGTAGGTCTCGATGCGTTCGAGCTGGCGGGCGTTGATGATGGGTCCGACGTGCGTTGTCTCTTCCAACCCGTTGCCGACGCGGAGTGCCGAAGCACGCTCGATGAGCTGTTGCAGGAAAGATGCGGCGATGTCCCGATGGAGGATCAAGCGAGAGGTTGCCGTACAGCGCTGCCCTGTGGTGCCGAAGGCACCCCAGAGGACGCCCTCGAGGGCAAGCTCCATCGGGGCATCGGGCAAGACAATAAGGGGGTTTTTGCCCCCCATTTCGAGCGAGCACTTTTTATTCTGCTCCCCGCAAATAGCCGCGATCCGTCGTCCCACGGCGGTGGAGCCCGTGAAGGCGATGAGGCGAACCTCGGGGTGACGAACCAGTGCCTCGCCGGCTTCCGCATCGCCGTGAACCACGTTGAAGACGCCTGCAGGAATACCCGCCTCTGCCAGAATCTGTGCCAGCAGATTGGCGCAGTGCGGAGCATCCTCCGAAGGCTTCCAGACGACCGTGTTACCGCAGACGAGAGCGGGGAAAATCTTCCACGACGGCACAGCGATGGGGAAATTCCACGCCGTGATGATGCCGCAGACCCCAACAGGCATGCGGAACGAGAGGTTGACCTTATTGGGGAGCTCGCTCGGAGTGGTATATCCGAAGAGGCGGCGCCCCTCGGAGGCGGCGTAGAAGGCGGTATCGATGGCTTCTTGCACATCACCGCGGGCTTCCACCAGCGGCTTGCCCATCTCACGGGTCATCGCTCGTGCCAGTTCTTCTTTGCGCTCCACGAGCAATTCCCCAACTCGGCGGAGGAGCTCTCCGCGGCGCGGAGCTGGCAGGAGGCGCCACCGCGCAAAGGCAGCTTTCGCGGCAGCAACAGCCGCCTCAACATCCTCTGCTGAGGACAGCGGGAAACGCCCGATGCAGTCTCGGGTATCGGCGGGATTGCGATCCTCGAACCATCGTCCTGAGAGGCTTGGCTGCCAGCGTCCATTGATGTAGTTGCCGTGCTCCATCGCAGCCGGAGGCAGGAAGCAGACCAGTTGCAAACTTACCAAAAAGCGCCGCTGCAGCCCCGGATGAAAATGTGTAAAGCGCCTACTCAGCCCGTTGTTGCCATCTATTGGGGAATTCCTTCACCGTTGTTTCAGCGGACTCTCAGTCCCCTGGGTCCAATTTTGCGCTGCCGAGAAATGGCATGTTGAACATCATCGAGGTCTTCCGATGAAGCGTCTCATGGCAGCGGCGCTGGCTCTCCTGGTGGGCAGCGCCATGGTCTGGGCTCAGCAGCAGAGCTCACCTGCACAACAGCCCAAGCCAGCAACTCCGGCAGCTCCGGCAAAGCCAGCAACTCCGGCGAAACCGGCAGCCCCGGCACCTTCTGCTCCGCACACAACGACAGCCCCTGCCCCTTCTGAAAAGCCGGCAGAGGCAAAGACGGAGCAGCAGGTCAAGAAGCACGCCAAGAAGCACGCTAAGAAGCACGCCAAGAAGCAGAAGGAAACGCAGGAACAGCCGAAGTAAGCGTGCAGGAGCACTTCTGCCCAAACGGGCGCCAGGGGTTCTCTCTGGCGCCCGTTTTTCTTTTGGAACCGCTGGCTATATTCGTAGAGCGTTCCGAGAGCCGAGTGCTCATGCGGTACTACGAGAACATCTTGCAGCTCATCGGAAAGACGCCTCTGCTCAAGCTCCAGCGCGTGACCCGCGGGGTTGCAGCAACCGTCCTGGTCAAGTTGGAGAATCGGAATCCCGGAGGCTCGGTCAAGGACCGTATTGGCATTGCCATGATTGAGGCTGCCGAGCGAGAGGGCAAGCTGCGTCCGGGCATGCTGATTGTTGAGCCAACCAGTGGCAATACCGGAATCGGCTTGGCACTTGCTGCACGCATCAAAGGGTACCAGTGCCTTTTCGTCATGACGGACAAAGCCTCCCAGGAGCGGATCCGCTACCTTCAGGCGCTCGGTGCAGATGTGCTCATCGTCCCCTCCGCGGCGCCCCCGAGCTCGCCGGAATACTACTTCAACGTTGCCCGACGCCTGGCAGAGGAGCTCCCCAATGCGATTATGCTCAACCAGTACGACAATCCTGCCAATCCCGCCATCCATGAGCAGACCACCGGACCGGAGATCTGGGAAGATACCGAAGGGCGCATCACGCACTTTGTCGCTGGCATTGGGACTGGCGGCACCATCACCGGTGTTGCCCGCTTCCTGAAGCGGATGAATCCGAACATCCGTGTCATTGCCGCCGATCCAGTCGGTTCTGTGATCAAAGGCTACAAGGAAACCGGGCGCGTCGGGGAAGCCTCGCCCTACCTTGTGGAAGGGATCGGACAGGAGCGCATTCCGGGCAACCTGGACATCAACCTCATTGATGAAGTTCTCAGCATCAGCGACCGGGAGTCCTTTCTCATGGCACGCCGACTGGCACGCGAGGAAGGGATTTTCTGCGGCGGCTCCTCGGGGACAAACGTCGCAGCAGCTCTCCACGTTGCCCGCTTGCTCCCTGCCGATGCCGTTGTGGTCACAATCATCTGCGATACCGGTGAGCGTTACCTGAGCAAGCATCACTCCGAGGAGTGGCTGCGCCAACACCACCTCCTCGACGTCGGGGACTTTTCGCTGAAGACCGTGCTCCAGAGCAAGCTTGCCCGTGGGCGAGTCCCGGCACTCGTTTCCGTCCCGCCCACGGCAACAGTTCAGGAAGCACTGCAGCAGATGAATGCCTATGAGCTCTCGCAGCTGCCCGTCATTGACCACCGGCGTGTCATCGGCACAGTCCGCGAGAATCGCCTGCTGAAAGCCCTCTTGGAAGACCACCTGGCACTGCACCGTCCAGTTGCAGACTTCCTCGAAGAGCCGCTGCCTGTTGTAGACGCTCACAGTTCCATCCAAGAGGGCATTGAGGTGCTGCGCGAATATCCCGCCGTCATCCTCTCAGAGTTCTGGCACTTCATCGGTGTGATCACCCGACACGATCTGCTGGAGTACCTCTGAGGGACCGCCCGCAGAAGGCAGTGCTGGCTCCCCTATTTTTGCAGCCATCGCCAAGCTCTTCGCGAGAGCATGACAGTCTTGGTAACGGGCGCAACAGGCTTCATTGGGAGTCACCTTGTCGATGCCCTCTTGGAGCGTGGTCTACCGGTCCGCTGTATTGTCCGCCGGCAGAGCAACCGGCGTTGGCTGGAGGGCAAACCGGTAGAGCTGGTGGAAGCCTCGCTCACGGAACCGGACTCGCTTCCCCGCGCTGTTGCTGGGGTGGAGGTTGTCTACCATGTAGCGGGGCTGATTGCTGCTCGGAGTTTTGAGGAGTTTCTGCGCGGCAATCGAGATGCCACGGCGAACCTCATAACAGCCCTCCTCCGCCATGCCCCGAACCTCCGGCGCTTTGTCTTCCTGAGTAGCCTGGCAGCTGTTGGACCGGCAGCCTCGCTTGCAGAGCCGGTGACGGAAGAGACCCCGCCGCACCCTCTGACCGCCTATGGCAAGAGCAAGCGGGCAGCAGAGGAAGTGGTGCTCTCCGCAGCGGCGGAGCTGCCCGTCACCATTGTGCGTCCACCGGCGGTCTATGGACCGCGCGATGCGGCAACATTGCCTTTTTTCCGCAGTGTCCGCTTCGGGATTGCCCCGCTGATTGGCTTCCGGACGAAGTATCTCAGCCTCATCCATGTGCGGGATCTGGTCCACGGTATTCTCCTGGCAGCAGAAGCCGAGTGCGCTGTTGGACGGACGTACTTCATCAGCTCGGAGGAGTTCTACACCTGGGAGCAGTTGGTTGAGGCAGCCCGCGAAGCGCTGGGACGCCGACGGGTTGTCCGACTCCGAGTCCCCCACGCGCTTGTGATGGGCCTTGCCACTGTGGCGGAGGTTGCCGGCTGGGTAAGCCGGCGCCCACCGGTTTTCGACTTTGAGAAGGGACGGGATATCATCCAGCCGTACTGGATCTGCTCCACAGAGCGGGCGCGCACAGAGTTGGGCTACCGGCAAAGGATCGGACTCGCCGAAGGGATGTTCGAGACCGTCTGCTGGTACCGTGAACACGGCTGGCTGTGAGCCATGTGGCGGCTGGGGGCGGCGCTCGCGGTGACGCTCCTGCTGGTGCTCATCGCGCTCCTCGGTGCTGGCTGGCTGCTTTTCCGGCACTCACTCCCACCGGATTTCGCGGAACTCTCCTCCGGGGTACAGGATAGTGTTGTGGTCTGGCGTGATTCCGCTGCTGTCCCGACCGTTGTTGCCCGGGAGACACTCGACGCTTTCTTCGCTCTTGGCTACCTCCATGCCCAGGATCGCCTCTGGCAGATGGACCTTGCCCGCCGGATTGCCTTCGGGCGGGTTGCGGAAATTCTCGGTGAGGAAGCCGTGCCGCTGGACTACCTTATGCGCGTGCTCGCATTGGGGCAGCTGGCGCAGCGGCTCTGGGATAGTCTCCACCCACTTTCGCGGGCAATTCTGAAGCACTACGCTGCCGGCGTCAATGCATGGCTTGAGCACAATAGCTCCCGCCTCCCGCCCGAGTTCCTCGTGCTGAGCTATCGTCCGGAGCCATGGCAGCCCGTGCATTCGCTTGCGATTGCCCGCTTGATGGCGTTCGACTTGGCGTTCTGCTTCTGGAGCGACATTGCCATGGGGAGCCTCGCCGAGGAAGTGGGTCTTGAGCGGGCGTGGGATTTACTGCCAGGTTATCCTCCAACAGCGCCGACTGTGCTCGACGAGCTGGCGGCGGTCTCTGCGCCCTCACAGCACGGGCGCGACACGCTGCGCTTACCGCCGGCGGGCTTGATGCTGCCCCCGCTGGACGGCTTCCACGCCGCGCTCTCGGGGATCAGAGCGCTCCGTCCGTGGCTGCGCCCGGTTGCAGGGCAAGGGAGCAATGCCTGGGCAGTGCGGACCTCCCAGGGGGCTATTCTGGCAAATGACCCCCACCTGGTCCTGGGGTTGCCCGCTCGGTGGTATCCGGTCTGTATCCTCTCGCCGGACTACGAAGTCGCCGGGCTGACTCTCCCCGGGCTGCCGCTGGTTGTCATCGGGCGGAATCGCACCATTGCCTGGGGAGTCACGAACCTCATGGCAGATGAGTCTGACTTCTTCATTGAGCGACTCGACACGGCACGCCCGCAGCGGTACTGGGACGGCACGCGGTGGCAGCGTTTCCAGCGCCGGCGCGATACCATCCGCGTGCGGGGCAAGCCTCCGGTGATCATTGACGTGCTTCGCTCCCAGAACGGACCGATTGTGTCAGAGGCACATCTCTTCGCTGCCCCGAGCTTTCTCTTCCGGCAGCCAGACGATACCACTGCCCAGCCCTTTCTGAAGCGGTACCGACTCAGCTACCGATGGGCAGCCGCCGAAGGCTACAGCGACGAGATTCTGGCAGCCTATCGCATTGGGCAGGCACGCTCGTGGAGTCAGTTCCGTGCAGCTCTGCGCTTCTGGGGTGCCCCGGTGCTCTGCTTTGTCTACGCCGACCGCAATGGGACTGTTGCCGTCCAGCCTGCCGGGTACATCCCCGTCCGGGATAGCACTCTCCCAGAGCGGACGTGGGCATTTCCCCTGCCGGGTTGGGAGGCAGCATATCGCTGGCGTGGGCTTGTCAATATGAGTGCATTGCCGGGACTGGTCAACCCACGGCAGGGCTTTGTCATCAGCGCGAATAACAAACTCGCTCGGACCTTTCCGCTGCCGCTGACCACGATCTGGGAGCCGCCCTCACGTGCCCAGCGCCTTGCCGAACTCCTTGCCCAGAGTGCGGACACCTATACGCTGAGCACCGCTCAACGGATGCAGATGGACGTTGTCTCTCCCTATGCCCGGGAGATGATGCAGGTAGTGCTGCCCCTCCTGGAGCAGGCACAGTGGTCTGCGGAACAGCGCCGGGCTTTACACGAGCTGCGTCAGTGGGATTGGAGCTTTGAACGCAGCTCCATCGGGGCAACGCTCTACGCCGCTTTCTTGCACGAGCTCTTGCAGCGGACTTTCGGCGTCCACCTCTCGTGGGCGCGCTTGCGCGAGTACCTGTTCTTGAGCAATCTGGCACTGCGTCGCCTGCTGGAACTCCTCTCCGAGCCCAACTCTCCCTGGTTTGATGACCCGCGGACGGAGCGGCGGGAAACCCTGCAGGAGGTTGTCCGGCAGAGCTTTGCCGGCGCGCTCGATACGCTCCGCCAGCGTCTGGGTAACCGGCTTGAGGAGTGGCGCTACGAGCGACTCCACACCCTGCGGCTTGTCCATCCATTGGGACTCCATCCGCTGCTGCGCCCGGTCTTCTCCCTGGGTCCGTACCCCTCGGTCGGTGCACCGACGACGGTCAATACGGGCGAATGGCGTCTTTGGGCACCGTTTGAGCAAATTCTCGGAGCCTCCGCCCGCTTTATTGCCGACCTGCGCGACACGACGTGGGCATTCGTACTACCTGGCGGGGTTTCAGGGCATTTCCTCAGCCCACACTACGCTGATGAACTGCCACTGTGGCTCTACGGCGGTCTCTTGCGAAGAGCTCTGGGAGTCCCGCACACGGCACGGCGCGCTGTTGTTTTCGCTCCGCTTACTCCCGAGCCCCAAGCTTCCTTGCAGGAGAGTCCGTAGTTTTGCGGTGTGTTTCCGTAGCCGAAAGCTGTCTTCCAGCCGTGGACGACGGGGTTCGAGCGCAGTGTGCCGTTGTTGGGGTGTACAATCACCCGCAAGCTGCTGTCGTTGCCTACTATTGCCTCCACGCTCTGCAGCACCGGGGACAGGAAGCAAGCGGGATTGTCTCTGCCTTTTGGGACTCGCAGAAGCGGCGCCGGCGTTTTGTCAGCCATAAAGGCGAAGGGTTGGTGCTCGATGTCTTCCCGCCGGAGGTTCTCCAACACGTCCTCCGCGGGGACGCTGCCATTGGGCACAACCGCTATTCCACAACGGGGAGCTCTACCCGAGCGAACATTCAGCCGTTCCACATCACCTACCGGATGGGGAATCTGGCGCTGGCACACAACGGCAATCTGACCAACACACGGACACTCCGGCGCCAATTGCAAGAGGAGGGCGCGATTTTCCAGAGCACTACCGACAGCGAGCTCTTCCTTCACCTGATTGCCCGAAGCCGTCAGCCAACCCAGCTGGAGCAGATTCGCGAGGCTCTCCGCAGCGTCCAGGGAGCGTACTCGCTTGTGATGCTAACCGACACAGCGCTGATTGCTGCTCGTGACCCACATGGTTTCCGACCCCTCGTCATTGGGCGACTCCCCGGGCATGATGGGCAGTATGCCTATGTCGTAGCCTCGGAGACATGTGCTTTCGATCTCATCGGAGCTGAATACGTGCGCGATGTCCGCCACAACGAGCTCGTCATCATCGATCAGGACACGGTCCGGACCGGTCAGTTCAAGAGTTTCCCTATCGTGGAACAGACTCCGGAGGCACGGCACTGCATCTTCGAGTTCATTTACTTTGCCCGTCCCGACAGTATGATCTTCGGGCACAGCGTTGATAAAGTCCGCCGCAAACTCGGCAAGAGCTTGGCAGAGGAAAGCCCTGTGCAGTCCGATGGGCACCAACCCGTCGTTGTCATCTCCGTTCCCGATAGTGGGAATACCGCCGCTATTGGCTATGCCGAATCGAACGCCGCGCACGGCATTCCCACCCGCTTCGATATCGGGTTGATCCGGAGCCATTATGTCGGGCGTACTTTCATTGCCCCAGAGCAGAACCAGCGGGAGCTGAAGGTCAAAACCAAGTTCAATACCGTCCGTGGAGTGCTGCGAGGAAAGAAGGTGGTCGTTGTGGACGATTCCATCGTGCGCGGCACGACCTCGAAAGCCCTGGTCCAGCTCATTCGCCAGGCAGGTCCCCGCGAAGTTCACCTCCGCATCACTTCGCCGCCGATCCGCTACCCATGCAAGTACGGGATGGATTTCCCGCACCCCGACGAACTCATTGCCAACCACTACGCTACGGAAGACGACATTGGGAAAGCTCTCGGGGTAGACTCGCTGCGGTACCTCTCGCTGGATAAGCTCATCCTCTCTGTCCCCCATGAGCCCGGCATTGGGTACTGCACAGCCTGCTTCACCGGCGACTACCCCGTGCCCGTTGAGCCCGAGCTGGATAAGCACGCAACAGAGGAGTAGCCCCGCAGCGTATCCTGTCCGTCACACCCGTTGCAGCCGTGTGACAGAGACAGCCGGGGAAACATAGAGGAGGTCAGGACGGAAGTGCTTGGATTTTCAGCGTGTTTGGAGCTTGGCATCGGGCTTGTCTTCTTCCCCGGGCGTTTGTGCCATAGAAGTGCTGCGGATCGAGGAATGCTTTCCTACGGCTTTACTGGCCATGCAATTCGGCGTCTTCAGCAGCGAGGGATTCCCAAGGAGTTCATTGCCCTGCTCTGGTACTTCGGTCGCGAGGAGCGCTGTCCTCAGGCGCTGAAGCTGAGCCTGACAGCCCGCGACTACCGGCAGCTGCTGCGACTCTTCACGCAGATGCCGGCGGAGAAGATTCCCTCCGAACTTATGCAGGGACTGTGCCTCCTTCTCGGCTACCGGTTGGAGGAATTCCCGGCGCTTCACCACCACATTGGACGCCTTCTGCGGCAGTACGGGAAGAAGCTGAGCAAACTCTATCTTGTTCTCAGCCCGGACAACGGGGCGATCATCACCGCTGCGTACCGCTCATGAGGCTTAGAGGGCTGGATGACGTTTCCGCTGGAGGAAGCCACGCAGTACCTCGCCTGCCCCGAGCAAGGACGGGCGGGCAGCGAGACGGGAGGTCTTCCCCATGCCCGTGGCTTCCCATTCCTCGAGCGTGTATTCCTGCAGCAGGTTCACTGCATGCTCGGTCACGCCCAAGAGCAATACCTTCTCACCGACGCGGAGGGCATAGAGCAGTGCCTTCGGTGGGAGCGGAATGCGGGCCAGGATGTGGAGCTGTGTGGTGGCTGCTGCTCCCCAGGCCCACCGGCGAATCCAGTATGCGGCAGCGAGCAGGACAGCGAAGAACCCCAGCAGGATGAGAATCGTGCGTACGAGCATCTCTCCTGACATTGCTTATCGGCGCAGTCCTTGTAACCGCTCTGCCGGTTCTACAAGCGTTGTGATCCGGATGCCGAAGTGTTTGTCTACGACAACGACCTCTCCTTCGGCGATCTTCTTCCCATTGACGAGCACATCGACAGGGTCGGTGATGAGACGGTCGAACTCAATAACTGAGCCACGCCCGAGGCGGAGGATGTCCCGAATGTACATCGTCGTTCGCCCGAGCTCGACGGAGATGGGGAGTTGAATGCTGAGGAGCAATTCGAGCTTCGGGTCATAGAGGAGCTGTTGTGCCTCTGGTGTCGGAGACTCAGGGGCAGCAGTCGAAGGTGTGCTCTCCGAGGATGCTGTTCCTGCTTCACCTTCAGGGGGGCTACTGATTGGCTCGAAGGTCTCTTCAGATGACGGGTTCGGCTGGAGCGGTTCCTGCTCTGCCATGGCGAGCTTTGGGAGCTGTTCAACTGATTTCCTCCGGGCGGATGGGACGGACAACCTGGACGGCACGTCGTCCAGCGATGCTGCCTGGACGGACCCACAGCTTCGGTTGCCCCTCGATGGCAAGCGGGAGCAGTTCGGTAGTCTGGGTATCCAGGCGGAGGACGTCACCGACCCGCAGCTGGAGGAGTTCTGCTACTGTGATAGTGGCTTTCCCGAGTTCGACGGACACCTGCAGCGGGATGCTCTGCAAGTGCTTCTGAATAATCGCGGCGTTCCGTCGCTGCTGCTCCGGACTGGCAACGTGGGTTACCTGCTGCCGTTCCAGGCGGCTCAAGACATCTTCCAGCGCGAAGGTTGGATAGCACAGACTCATCGTGTAGGAGTGAATGCCCAGCATCACTTGCATGCCCACGACGACAACGATCTCCGAGGCGGACGCAATTTGCACAAACTCCGGTTCGGTCTCCATGCGGACGAGCTGGAAGTGCATCGGGGCAGTTGTACTCCAGCTCTCTTCGAGAACTTGCAGGATGTGTTCAACGACGCCTTTCAGAACCGCTTGCTCAATCGGGGTTATGGAGCGTGCCTTGGGAGGGACAGCTGTTCCTTCCCCACCGAGGAGCCGCTCAACGATGACCAGCGCCAGCTGCGGACTGAGCTCCAGAATAATGTGACGCTGCGCGTCTCCGACAGCTACAATGTAGAGGCAGCCCGGACGCGGCAAGGACAGCAGGTACTCCGAGTAGAAAAGCTGGTCAACAGAGGAGATGGTGATGGAGGACAGCGTCTGAAGCCGGGAAAGGAGGTAGTAGGCAACCGTCTCGGCAAATGACTCGTGGATGGACTGCAAAGAGCGGAGCTGAACTTTCGAAATCCGGTTCGGACGACGAAAATCGTACGGGAGCACTGTTTTCGGCTGCTCCTGGAGGAGCTCTTCTACCTCGACTGTCCCGCTGGCAATCCCGGCAATGAGGGAATCAATTTCCTGCTGGCTCAACACTTGCGGCATGGCTGCATGCTCTTACTGGATGACGAACTTGGAGAAGTACACGTTCCGCACCTCAATGCCAGGCAATACTTCAGCGAGCTCTTTCCGGATGCGGACCCGGAGACTGTCCCGGATTCCGGTGCCTTGGAGCTCCTCGATGGAGTATGAGGTGACAACGGACATGATGCGGTCCCGCACGGGGATCATAAGCTCCTGCCGCAGACGTTCTGCTTGCTTGCCGTCGGCGACCTCCAGTCCTAGGGCAACCAGCACGTACCGAGATGACGAACCCCGAGGATTGACCACGAGATCCTCTACTGGCACAATGACCCCGGAGGGGAAGGATTCTGAAACAGCCGCCGGCTTTTGCGTAGTCTCCGCAGGTGGAGCCGACGCTGGAGAGTGTGGCGCCAGAAAGACTCGGAAGAGCACGAAGAGAACACCCACCTGGATCACAACCGCCCCGAGCACAAGTCCAATGAGCACCGGGAGGCTAAGCCCCTTTTTCGATGCTTTCTCCTTCCCGCTGTCCGCTTCCGCCATAGCAGCCCATGTTCGTGGGAAGACCGACGTAGATTATCGGATGTTTTGTGCCAAGCTCAAGCTGGCGGGCAGACACAGGCGCGCCCAATGCTATGGTACTCGAAGCCATGTTGCTGGATATCCGCTAGCGCAAAGAGGTTGCGCCCGTCAAAGATGAGCGGTTGCCGGAGAAGCTGCCGCAGCAGCTGGAAGTCCGGATTCCGGAACTCCGCCCACTCAGTGACGATGATGAGCGCTTCTGCCCCCTTCGCACAAGAGTAAGGAGAATCAGCGTACTGGAGCTGTTCACCGTAGCGTCGTCGTAAATTCTCCAGTGCCCGCGGATCGTAGACCCGGATAGCAGCCCCTGCGTGGAGAAGCGTGTCAATCACGAAGAGAGCTGGGGCTTCCCGGATATCGTCGGTGTTCGGCTTGAATGCTGCACCCCAGAGTGCGAAGAGCCGTCCTCGGACGTCCCCGCAGAAGCGGGCACGGATTTTCTCCACAAAGCGCTCCAATTGCCGCCGATTGACTTCCTCGATTGCTGGGACAATCCGCAGCTCCACACCGGCTCTGGAAGCTGACCGAATGAGCGCCCGCACGTCCTTCGGCAGGCAACTTCCTCCATAGCCCAATCCCGGAAAGAGATAGCGCTTCCCGATCCGAGAGTCAGCTCCAATCCCAAGACGGACCTGCTCAATGTCAGCACCGACTGCCTCGCAGTAAGCCGACAGCTCGTTCATAAACGAGATGCGGAGCGCCAGGAAGGCATTTGCCGCGTACTTTGTTAGCTCGGCGCTGGTCTCGTCCATGACGTAGACAGGATTGCCCGTGCGGACAAAGGGCTCGTAGAGCTTGCGCAGTACTTCCGCTGCCCAGGGGTTCTCGGTGCCGATGATGACCCGTTCAGGCTTCATGAAGTTCTGTACGGCCGCCCCTTGACTGAGAAACTCCGGATTGCTGGCAATGACAATGGGAACTGTAGGGAGCTCTCGGCGGAAGATGTCTCCGAGCTGTCGGGTCGTGCCTGGCGGGACTGTACTCTTGAGGACAACAAGGCGGGGGGCGTCCGGGGGGTGCTCGCGGTAGATGCTGATGAGCTGTTGTCCGACGGCAAAGACGTGCTGGACATCGGCTGAGCCGTCCTCGTTCGGTGGTGTCGGCAAACAGAGCATGACGATTTCGCTAGCCTGTGCGGCAGTGCGAAGATCCGTGGTGAAACGAACCCTCCCCCGCTGCAGGTTTTCCTGCAGAAGCTGGTCAATTCCGGGCTCGTAGAAGGGCACCTCTCCTCGCTGCAAGCGCTCGATTTTGTGCGTGTCAACATCAACGCAGATGACCTCGTTCCCCGTCTCGGCCAGGCATAAGCCAGTAGTAAGCCCGACGTATCCAGTCCCGACAATGGCGATTCGGTACATTGTCCGCGCTCCTCACTCCAGCTCGAATGTGAAGGTGATGATGCCGACCATCTCCGTTGAGGTTGCGATTGGGTTGAAACGCCACTGACGGAGTGCCTCAATCGCTGCCCGCTCCAGGAGTGGATCGCTCCGCTGGATTGGAATGATGCTCCCAACGGTTCCATCGGGCAAAACGGTGAAACGGAGCCGAACACGTCCAGAGACGTTGTGTCCACGCGGGTACTGAGGCAGCACCCGTGACAGCACGATGCGATTTCCCCCGCCTCCCCACTCGATGTCAATCCCCAGTCCTCTCCCACTCCCAGTGCCTTGTCGTCCCAGCCCGCTTCCCTCTGGGGTGCCGCTGGATGCTGCGTCTCCGCTCCCTTGGCGCAGGCTCGGGATCGTGAGAGCCTTCGATGGAACCTCCGATACAGGGCGAGGGATGCCCTGTGCAATGTCAGCAGGAGACGGTGCTGCTTGCGCTCGGGGACGAGTAGGAGAGGCTTCCAGGGGCTCTGTTCGCCGCGATTTTCCCCGATGTGCCGCTCCCTCGGGAGTGAGATTCCCCCCAGCGGGTTTCTCCCCCTCTCCCCAGCCGAGTGTGAGGAGCTCGATGGGAATCATCGCGGTCTCAGGCTGTGAGGGCGGTTGTGGCTCCCAGCGGATGTGGAGGGCGAGGAAGAAGGCAGCGATGTGGAGAGCAACTGCCACGAGAAAACCGCGAGCGGTCAAGGGATCCCAGGGAATCCGGAGCGTCAACGTCTCTGGGGAATGCATACGGTGTCCTAGGCGGGTTGCCATGCAGCTCCTGAGGCGTTACTGAAGCGGGACAATCCAGGCGTTCGCGAAGCCGGCTCGGAGTGCCTCACGCTCGGCTTGTAGACGATTGGGATAGCTCCCGAAGCGTACGCGCCACCAGGTCTCCCCACGAATGCTCGCCGATGTGATGACAACATGAGGAAGTCCCCGACGGCGTAACTGCTCGGCGAGCTCTGCCGCATCGGTGTACGAGCGTGAGGCGTAAACTTGGACGGTAAACAGGAGTGGAGTTGTTGGAGCCGTGACTGCTGGGAGGGGTGAGCTCGGAGTGTAGCGGGGAGTGCGAGCAATTGGGAGTGTTTGGTTGTTTTGGGTTTTGGGGGGTTGGTTTGGAGTTTTTGGGTTGGGGGTGTTGGTTTGCAATAACGGCATTTGAGGCTCTACAGAAACTGGCTCTATCCCCACCACGTTTCGTAACGGAGCACGCATATCCGCGGGAGCGCTAACCTGCCCCACTCCATTACTCCGAACCCGCATCGCTCCACTGCCTTTACCCCCCTGCTCCGCACTACTCCCACTGGACTGGCTCCCGAGCTGATACCACAACAGCGCTCCTCCTGCCAGCACCAGAGCTACCAATGCAAGCTCTATGACTGGCAATTTCCTCCGACGCGTCTCCATCTCTTGCTCCGGCAAAGCCTGGGGTGTGGGCGGAAGCTCCCGCTGTTCTGCCTCGACCCACTGGGAGGGATGGAACGGGAAAGCACGCTTCAAGTCTAGCTCCACCGCCTCTGCAGCTACCTCAGGCAACTTCATGGGGGGTTCAGCGAGCATGACTCGGCGCTTCCCCCGCCGAGCCCGTCGCGATGCCTGCTGCACGTCTTCCTGCAGGAGGCGCCGGAGTTCTTCATCGAGCTGGATGCTCTCTCCCACCGCTCCCCCACCGTCTCCAGTGTCTCCAGCCTCACCCTCCTGAGCTTCCCCCACGCCCCTGAGCACTTCCTCCGGCAGGCTCCCCGGATACGCCTGGTGCTCCAGGAGGAAGGTCTCCTGGTCGGTCTCCGGCTCAAAACCTGTCTGCTCTTCCCTATACAGCTCGTCCATTGCCCCCGCCTTACCAATTCCAACGGACTGCAGCAGCAAAGAAGATCCCACGCTCCGGGTATCCACTCCAGTGCCGAATGTCGGCGTTGAGTAGGTTGTCCAGAAAAGCCTTCAGAATCATGCGGGGCATGAGCTCGTAGTAGAGTTCTCCCCACATTCGAACGTATCCCGGCAAGCGTTCACGCGCACCGGCAGAACGGGAGCTTACAATCTCAATGCCAAGGCGACTGCCCAGCTTTTCCATCCAGCGCTGTGCCGAAGTGAGCTCAAGCTTGAGCGGCGTATAGTAGGCAACATCCCCACCGCCCGATGTCGTTGCCCGTCCTCCCTGGAGGGCTCCCCCGACGGTCATATGCTCACTGATTCGGGCAAAGGCATCTACCCGTGCTTCCCAGACCGTGACTGGAAGGGTATGGAGTGCAAATCCCATTTCCGTCCGCTCCCAGCTCCACCATCGGGCAACGGAGCGCACTTGTAGAGCGCCTTCCAAGCTTCCCCAGGCAGCAGGCATCCACTGAAGCGCCACTCGTGCGGCAAGGCGGTCATGTGGAGATGTTGGGGAGGTTCTAAGGTCCACATACGGATTAGCTTCCCAGAGTTCCCGCCACCCCTTCTCCTGAAGACGCGACCACCCGGCAAGCACAAGACGCCAGCGGGAAGAAAGCCCGTATTGGAGTTCTCCCTCAAGAGCGGGCAGAAAGTGGATCTGCCCGCGAGAGAGCCGTGCCAATTGCATCCCCGCAGCTCCTCGGAAAAGCCACGGCGAACGTGCCCATATACCGGGCACGAGGAATTCCCAGACCACCTGTGTCTGTTCCTCCCACAAGCGGATGTCCAGTTGTGAAGCAATCCCACCAGCCGGAAGAGCAGAATCTGGATAGAGTGCACCGAGCCGGACCCGCATATGCTGCTCGCTCCTCATGATTTGCCCCTGCCGGAGGGAAAACGCGCTAAAGTCCGCATCAACTTCGTACCGTAGCGCATTCAGTCGCGCTTCGAAAGCCCCCCGCAGCCCGACAGCGAAAGACAACCGGCGCGGCGCTCCAGAGTCTCCGAAGAGCTGGTACTGTCTCCAGCGCACTCCTCCTGTTACTGTACCGCTGCCACGCTGCCCAAACCAAGTCTCCGGCAAAGCGAGAACACGCGCTTGCATTGTGATTCCGAAACCGAGCGAATCAGCCTCCCGCACATGCCCTTGAGTAGCATTCAGGTATCCTGCCAGAGCCAATAAAGTCGTTTTCCCTCCCCAGCGAGCGAATCCACTGAGAGAAGCACTCGTGTACTGCCCCAAACTCCCCTCTACAAACCGGTCAACGGGCTGTGGTAAGGAAAGTTGTGAAGGAAAAGCTGGTAGTGGGAAGAAGCCGACAAGCCCGTGCTTACTCAAGGGATTGAGGCTATCCAAGAGAGCCCCCTTCAAGGGTGCTGGTGGCTGTGGAGGCTGCTTGGCTCCTCCCGGAATTGCCCGTTCTTCCTTGCCAATGACAACAACCTCTGGCAATTCCAACGGCGGTGAGATTTGCCCCTGGAGAAGCGAGAAACCCAGTACAAGGGCACCGACCAGAATACTTCCCCGCATCATGGACCCCCTCGTTGGAGACGACTCAACCGACTACGGGCAGTCCGCCCGTACTCATCATCAGGGCGTAGCGCTAGAACGAGCCGATAAGCCTCAATAGCTGCCGCTACTTCGCCCATGCTCTCGTAGCATTCGCCCATGTAGAGGAGGCTGAGGGAGTACCAGTTCTCGGTGCCGGGGTGAGTAGTTTGGAGGGCTCTGAATGCAATAACGGCACTATCGCACCGCCCCTCCCGCATCCACGCCTCCCCAATGTAGTACTGCGCCTCTGCCCCACGTTCATCAGAACGCAGCGCCACCGGCGCCAAATACAACCGCACCGAATCGTACCGCTCCCGCGCACGCCAGTACATCGCCAGCTGATAGCGTGCCTGATCGGCAAATTCCGTACTTGGAAATCGCCTCAACAGCTCAGCCCATGTCGTCAACGCCTGGAGCGTGTCCTGGCGCACATACGCCAATACCCCACGCTGGAATACTGCCTCGGCTGCCTGTAGACTATCCCCTAGGCGTTCAACTTCACGGTACAGCGAATCAGCTCGCCTTAGGTCCAGACGCGCCTCAAACCGGGCAAGCTCTAGCAGGCTCTGCACGCTATACCACTGCTGCGGATACTGCCTGCACAACTGCTCGCTCATCCGGCGTGCTTCCTGCACGTCTCCCAGAGCCAGCGCACTGCGAAATGCCCAGTACAGCGCTTCCGGTGTCCGCTCACTATATGGATAGCGGCGAGCAAACTCCGCAAACTCCCGAAATGCAGCCTCGTAGCGCTGTTGGGAAAAGAGCAGCTCCGCGCGCTTCAGCCGCGATTCTTCCTCAAGCCGTGTTGCCGGATACCGTGCTGCGATGGTATCCGCCCACCGATACGCCTCTTCTGTTTGCCCCAGCGCGAGGAGGCAGTACTGCACACTCTTGACTGCTTCAACGGCATAGGGGCTGTTGGGGTAGCGCTCTACTACCGTCCGGTATGCCTCCAACGCGTCTTGCCAACGCTCGGCGTTGTAGTAGGCATTGCCAATGGCAAACCATGTCCGCGCCGCCAGCGATGAGTTCGGATACGCTTCCAGCAGCTTACGGAAGCGCTCTACCGCCTCCTCGTAGCGTTGCTGCTGGAAGGAAAGCCACCCCAGAAAGTAGAGTGCCTCATCTACCAACGAGGACCGAGGGTAGGTGCGGACAAAGTAACGGAACGCCTGTTCTGCTGCTGCAAAGTCCCGCAAGCGGTACAGGACATACCCGTACTGGTACGCCGCGTACTCCGCTTCGGTCGTCTGCGGGAAACGCTCTGCCAGCTCCCAATAGGCTGCCGCAGCATCCCGAAATTGACGCAGTAGGTAGAGAGCGTCTGCCTTCCGGAGCAGTGCCTCAACGGCGTACCGGGTTTGCGGGAACTCCTTCAGCAAGCGTTCAAACCAGAAGACTGCCCGCTCCATCTGCTGCGTCCGGAAAGCACACCATGCCGTGCCGTAGAGTGCCTCCTCGCGCCGAGAACTCTTCGGGTAGCGCAGCAGGAGCTGCTCATAGGTCTCGGTTGCTCGGGAAAAGTCTCCGCTAGCGTAGGAGGCTTCTGCCAGCCAGAAGAGCAGCTCATCGCCCTGGAGGGCGTTTGCAAGATGCTCAGCCACGGCACGCTGGAGCACATCCACTGCTTCTGCAGGACGCTGCAGAAACACCAGGGCAATGCCTTCCCCGAGAAGCGCCTGTTCCCGATACCGTCGCCAGCGCGGGATAAGCAGTGTATCGCCCCGCTGGAGAAGCTCCCCCGCCATGCGGAAGCTCCGCAGTGCGTTTTCCCACTGCCCCAGCTGCTGGTAGGTTGCCCCCAATAGCAGTAGAACCCGGAGCATCGTGTGTGCCTCTCCGGTCTCTCGCATGGCTCGTTCCAGGTTGAGCCGGGCATTCCGATACTGCCCTGCCTCGTAGGAGAGCTGCCCAAGCTCTAAGAGTGCTTCTGCCGTAGCAGGGAAATCCGGTTGCAGGCTTAGCTCTAACAACTCCTGGCGAGCGTTCGCCGTATCGCCGAGCATTTTCCGCGCAAGTGCCCCGTAGAGCGCTGCCAGCGCAGCAATTTCCCGATCAGAGCTCCCTCGAAGCGCCTGGAAGCGACGCAATGCCTCCTCTGCCCGTCCTTGGCGTAAGGTGACCCATGCGCGCTGCAGACGCGCCCGCTCTGCCAGCGGTCCTTCGGGAAACTGGCTCAGCAGTTCGTCATATGCGCGCTGTGCTGCTTCCCATTGCTCCCGTTCGCGATAGGCTTCTGCCCGGACGAAGAGCAATTCTTGCCGAGGGATATCGAGCGAGCCGGGGGGTTCACATCCGATCCCGAGCGTATCCCCTCTGTGGAAGCGCTCCAGGAGTATTTCCAGCTCTTCTGCCAGCTGCAATGCTTGGGCAAACTCCCGCAAGATCAGACGCACGTATGCCTCGCGGGCAAGAGCCTGGGCAGTTGCCGAGCGGCACGGGTAGAGTTGCCGCAGCTGTCGGAGTTGCTCGGCTGCCCGCCGGTATTTCCCCTGAAGCTCGGAGAGCAGTGCCTGGAAGAAGAGGACATCATCGGCGTACGGGGAGGCAGGATAGCGCTGGACGTAAGCCTCGATTGCACCCTCTGCCCGCTGGTAATGTCCTTGGTGGAGAAGCGCGAGGATGCGCCAGTAGCCGATTGTCGCTTCAACCTCGGTCGGTGCTCCCGCCGTCCTGCTCTGCAGAGATGCAAGCGTGGAATCCCAGCAGCGTTCAGCATCGGCAAAGCGTCGGAGTTCAAAGGCAGCGATCCCTGCCCACCGCCAGACCACCCCGCGCAATGGGGAGAAGGGTTCCCGCAGCAGGAAACGCTGTGCTTCCTCCCAGCCGGTCTCCCAGAGTCCCTGTCGGATATGGCTTTCGATGAGGAGGACAGCGAACTCTTCGCGAGCACTGACGGGAAAGCGCGGGCTTCGCTGTGCGAGCTGCTCTGCCTGCCAGAGGAATCCCTTGGCTCCTTCATCCAAGGCTTGCTGGAGTCGTTGCCAGACATTGCTGCCTGCCGCTTCATCGCCGACACCTCTCACGTATCCGAGCAGGAGCAGCGCAAGGCAGGCAAGCCCGAACCTCATCTCCCCGAATCCTCTGCACCCTTGGCTGTAGAGCAAATTACAGCATCCTCGTGCAATGCTCCGCCCGCCGGGGGCGTCTCTAGGGCAGCACTGGTTCAACGAGCCTTCCCACGTGCTCCATGGCGCAGACATTGGAAGATATGGTCGTTGGCGAGGCAACGGAGCCCGCGTTGAAACCTTCGGAAATCCCCAAGCCTCTGCCCATCCTGCCCTTGCGCGACGTGGTCATCTATCCCTTCATGCTCTTCCCGGTCGTTGTCGGACGACCTGCCTCCGTTCGCGCCGTTGCGAAAGCCTTAGAGCGCAAGCGAGTACTGTTCGTCACTGCTCAGCGTGACCCAATGGTGGAAGACCCGGACTTCGACGACCTCTACCACCACGGCACCGTTGCTCGCATTCTCCAGGTCCAGCGGCTTCCCAACCAGCCACTGCTGAAAGTGCTCGTCGAAGGGCTCTACCATGCCCGTCTACGCCAGCCTTTCCATAAGGGCGAGTATATGGAAGCCCACGTGCGCATCATCTCCCCCCGCATCCCCAAAGATGACCCCGAGTTCCAGGCAATGGTACGCCGTGCCGACGAGCTCTTCCAGGAATACCTGCGGATTTCACAACAACCGCACGAAATCTGGCTGGCCTACCAGAACTTGGATAATCCCGTTCACCGCCTCTACTATGCAGCGGCGCACATCCAGCAGAACATCGAGGTCAAGCAGCGCATCCTGGAGAAGGAGCGTCTCAAGGAACAGTACTTTGAACTGCTGGGCATTCTGACCACCGAAGTCGAGGTACGCCGGCTGGCACAGCAAATTGACCAGCAAGTCCACGATGCCATCCTGCGGGCGCAGCGTCGCTACATCATCCAAGAGCAGATCCGTGCTCTGCAGCGCGAGCTGGGTGAGGAGGAGGAAGTCATCCCGGAATTGGCTGCCCTGCGTGAGGCAATCGAGCGTGCGGGAATGCCGGAGCACGTGAAAGCAAAAGCCTATGAAGAGCTGGAGCGCTTGCGGAAGACTCCCCCGATCTCGCCGGAGTTCGCCGTCAACCGGACGTATCTCGAATGGCTCATCTCCCTGCCCTGGTCACAGCGGACCGAGGACAACCTCGATATCGAGCACGTCCGCCGCGTCCTTGACGAAGACCACTACGACCTGGAGCGCCCCAAAGAGCGCATCCTGGATTACTTGGCTGTAGCCCGCCTCAAAGGCTCGGTCCGCTCCCAGATCCTCTGCTTTATCGGTCCCCCTGGGGTTGGGAAAAGTTCTCTTGCCCGTTCGATTGCCCGGGCACTGGGACGGCGCTTCGTGCGCATCTCCCTCGGTGGCGTCCGCGATGAGGCTGAAATCCGAGGGCACCGCCGCACATACATCGGAGCAATGCCCGGCAAGATCATCCAGGCAATGAAACGTGCCGGGACCATCAACCCTGTGATTCTGCTGGACGAAGTTGATAAAATGTCCACAGACTTCCGGGGCGACCCCTCCTCTGCCCTTCTGGAAGTGCTGGACCCGGAGCAGAACCACGCTTTCAACGACCATTACCTGGAGGTGGACTACGACCTATCCCAGGTGCTCTTCATCGCAACGGCGAACGTCCGCTACGATATCCCACTGCCGCTCCTGGACCGCATGGAGATCATCGAACTGCACAGCTACCTGGACGACGAGAAGTTAGAGATCGCCAAGCGACACATTATCCCGAAGCTCCTGCGGGAATACGGCATGGAAGAAGTCCCGGTACGAATCACCGACGAAGCGCTGCTGCGGATTATCCGCCAGTACACCCGTGAGGCAGGTGTCCGCAACCTGGAACGCCACATCGCGACAATTCTACGCAAAATTGCTCGGCGCCTCATTGAGGGGTTCTCCGCACACGCCGTTGCCTCGGATTCCCTGCAGCAGCTCTCAGAGCTCCCGGAATTCCGCGCCTATGTTCGCCAGCAGCATATCCTGGTCGATGCTGAGAGCATCCCGCAGTATCTCCGAGCCCCCGTCTATACAGAGCACCATGCCGACCTGCGGGACAAGGTTGGTATTGCTCTCGGGCTTGCCTGGACCAGCGTCGGCGGGGAGCTTCTCCCGGTTGAGGCAACGTTGATGCCAGGGACGGAAAAACTTACTCTGACCGGCAAGCTCGGCGAGGTGATGAAAGAGTCCGCCATGGCAGCGGTCTCGTACGTTCGCTCTAATGCGACCCGCTTCGGGATTGACCCCGAATTCGCAAAGGGCAAGGAAATCCACATCCACGTCCCCGAGGGCGCCATTCCGAAAGACGGTCCGTCCGCCGGCTTGACAATGACAATTGCACTCCTTTCGGCAGCTTCAGGGCGCCCGGTCCGGGGCGATGTTGCCATGACCGGGGAAATCACGCTCCACGGGGATGTGCTCCCTGTCGGAGGTCTTGCAGAGAAGCTGCTGGCAGCAAAGCGCGCGGGCATCCAGATGGTGATCCTCCCGAAGGAAAACGCCAAAGACCTGCCCGACCTCCGCCCCAGCATTGTGGAAGGGCTCGACATCCGCTTCGTCGAACACGTTGAGCATGCCGTTGAGCTTGCCTTCCGAGAACCGCTGCGAGCAGGAGAGTCATGCACGCAAACCTCCTCGGCAGCCTAACGCTCACGGCGGCGGAGGAAGCGGTTTCTGTGGCTCTGGTCGAGTCGTCCGGAGAGGCAGCAGGGGAGCCGGGGCAATAGCGGGCGCTTCACCTTGAGTCTGCCGGGAGGAGGCGCGCACATCGTGTTCCGAGCGGCGCTGGGCTGCCGGCACCTTTGCCGAGGTTTCAACACTGGTAGCCGTGACCCGGACCATACGGACAACACTCCCCCGTGGTCCCAATGGGGGCAATTCCTCCTCGTTCCGCCACACTTGCAACCCACCAGCATTCCCGACCGAGAGGATAGCAACCTGCTGCACCTGCCACTCGCGCTCCTGCCCAGGCTGCAGCAACAGCTGTTCGCTCCGTTGGTTATCCACGACGATGCTGAGCCAGACAGTATCCCGTGCTCGTGCCCGGAGGCGCCAGAGTGTATCTGCCGCTTTCCCCCGCCCTCCTTCCGGGGGTTCCTTCACAGGGCGAACAACTACCGGTGTGACACCCTCACGTACTGCCTCCTCTGGTCGAGAGCGCAGGAAGAAATAGTGCACCACCGCAATGAGAGCCCCCACCAAACCACCGTAGACCAGAGCCCGAGCCACCTGGAGGCGGGTCTCACTCCGAACGCCTCCCCGCCCCTCCGGCGGCACAGGGTGTCCCGGCAGGCGCCGTCCCTCCGCACCAAAGCGCTGACGCAGCAGTTCCTGGAGCTCGTGCTCAGGTATGCCCAGAAAGTGCCCGTAACGCCGCGCAAACTGCCGCATATAGACTGCCGGCACTGGACCTGGCTCGTCTGCCTCCAGCGCTTCCAGGATGGAACGGCGAATCTTGAGCTTTTGGCTAATTTCGTCCAGGTCTAATCCCTGCTGGTGTCGGCTCTCGCGCAAGCGCTCCCCCAGAGTTGCCATGGAAACGTTGAGCGTACTTCCCAAACCCCGGGACAATTTACACAAATCCCGGTGTTCAATGCCCTCGACCCTGTATGTTTCCTCAAGCTAATATGCATCGCCGATGCGTTCTCCGATCCGCATCGCCTCCGGGCAGGGATTCTGGGGTGACTGGCTGCAGGCACCGCTGCTCCAGGTTCGCCGTGGACCGATTGACTACCTCGTCATGGACTACCTGGCGGAAGTGACGATGTCCATTCTGCAAAAGCAGCGCCAGCGAGACCCGCGCCTGGGCTACGCCCGTGACCTCATCACGGTCTTCCGGGAGATTGCCCCGTACCTGGTCGAACGCAATATCCGGCTCATCACCAACGGCGGTGGAGTCAACCCCAAGGGAGCAGCAGAAGAGCTCCTCCGCGTCGCGCGCGAACTCGGACTCCATGGACTTCGCATCGGCATCGTGCTCGGGGATGACCTCATGCCCCGCATCGATGAGATTCTGGCAGCTGGCTATGAGCTGCGCCACCTGGAGACTGGACAACCTCTCCGGGAGATTCGCGACCGCCTCCTCAGCGCGAACGCCTACTTCGGAGCGTTCCCCATCGTAGAAGCCCTCCGCCAGGGTGCACACGTCGTTGTCACCGGGCGGACAACCGACACCGGCATCACCCTGGCTCCGATGATCTACGAATTCGGCTGGAGCGAACACGATTACGACCTCTTGGCAGCTGGCATCGTTGCCGGGCACATCCTCGAATGCGGTGCCCAAGCCAGTGGCGGTAACTTCCTCGGCAACTGGGAAGCGCTCGACCTGGTTGAGCCCGGTTTCCCTATCGTGGAGGTCTACCCCGATGGCACCTTCATCGTCACCAAGCACGAAGGGACAGGTGGTGCCGTCACGCGGGAAACTGTTGCCGAACAGCTGCTCTACGAGATTGCCGACCCGCGGGAATACATCACCCCGGAGTGCATCGCCGACTTTACCACAATCCAGCTTGAAGACTTGGGCAACGACCGCGTCCGGGTTTTCGGCATCCGAGGGCGCCCACCGACGCCATACTACAAAGTCTCTGCCAGCTATGCCGCTGGCTACATGGCAGTCGGCACCTTGGTCTATTCTGCTCCCGAAGCTCTCAAGCGTGCCCAGCGAGCGGATTTCATCCTCCGAGAGCGTCTACGCCGGCTGGGCTTGCAGTTTGAGGAAATCCGCACTGAATTTGTCGGCTACAACGCGTGCCACGGTCCGCTGGCGAAACCCATCGAGCCGAACGAGGTCATGCTCCGCATTGCCGTGCGGGCACCAGACTACGCCACCGTCGACCGCTTCACCCGGGAGCTTGCCCCGCTGATTTTGACCGGACCACCTGGCGTGACAGGATTCTCCGGCGGACGCCCGAAGCCAAGCGAGGTGGTCGCCTACTTCCCCACGCTGATCCCCAAAGAGCTTGTCCAGCCGGAAATTCACATCGTCGTCTCATGAAGTACGGCGGACTCTGTGTGCTTGGACTGCTTCTGTGCTCTGCCCCGCTTCCTTCAACACCCCCGGCTGCCTTTGGAGCGGATTCCTCGCTTGTCCGCATTCCAACGCCTTCCCCGGCAATGCTGACTTTCGGGGGCTATCCCCGAGCACCTCTCGATGGAAGCCCGCCGCAGCGGCCTCGAACACCCCAGCTGTGGAAAGTGGCTGTCATCGGCGCTGCCTACGGTGGTGCTCTCGTGACACTCCACTACATTCAGAAGAACGCCTGGTGGAAAGTCTACGCTCCTTTCCACGTGGTAGAGGACTGGGACTACGCCCTCCAGGTCGACAAAGCCGGGCACTTCTACGGGGGCTACCTGATGTCCTACCTCTGCAGCGAAGCACTCCTCAGCGCCGGAATTGACCTCCCCACCGCCGTCCACGCCGGGGCACTGTTGGGGCTGCTGTACCAGACGTATGTTGAGGTCGAAGACGGCTTCAGCCGGGACTGGGGCTTCAGCCCAACGGATGCCCTCTTCAACTTCCTGGGGGTCTACTGGTATGTGGCGCAGCACTATTGGCAGCCTCTGCAAGCATTCCAGCCCCGCTGGCAGTATATCCCGGCGCGCTGGGCAGGCGATCTCCCCCGCGAGCATGGCGGCTCCTTCATCGACGACTACAACAGCTCCAGCTTCTGGCTCTCGATTGCTCTCCACCGCCTCCTGCCGGAGTCCTGGCGCCGCTACTACCCAGAGTGGCTCATGATCTCCATCGGATATGGCGCCCGCAACATCGATACTCGCTTGCCGAAGGAGCGCCGAATTATGCTCGGATTGGACTACAATCTCCGCGCTCTGCTTCCCGATGGTCCACCGCTCTGGAACTGGTTGCGGCAAGGTCTGCTCCTGCTGAAACTGCCCTCCCCTGCCGTTGAATTCGGTCCCCATCCTCCCCGGTTCCGCCTGCTCTACCCCCTCCGGCTCCAGCTGGCAGGTGCCCGACCATAGCTGAAGTGTTGCCCGAAGGGAGTGTATTTTCGCGCTGTGTCCGACAACCCAGCCGAGCTCGATGGCAGAACTCTTCACAGCCGAAGAACTCGAAGAGGTCGAGCGTCTCAAATCGCTTTACCCTCAGCCACAGGCTGCTCTGCTACCAGTACTCTGGATGGTCCAACGCAAGTACGGCTGGATTTCGCTGGAGAACATCCGCGCGGTAGCAGAGCTGTTGCGCCTGCCGTACGCCCATGTGCTCGGGGTTGTGCGCTTCTACACAATGTTCCACACCGAGCCTGTGGGACGCTACCACATCCAGGTCTGCACCAACGTCTCGTGCATGCTCCGAGGTGGTGAGCGCGTGCTGGAATACCTCGCCCACAAGCTCGGGATCGCCCCCAAGGAGCGGACTCCCGATGGGCTCTTCTCGCTTGAAGAGGTCGAATGCATGGGCGCCTGCGGCGGCGCCCCGATGATCGCTGTCAACGAGGACTACTACGAGAACATCACCCTGGAGCAGATCGACACTCTCCTGGAGCAGCTCCGGCGCCGTGCTCAGGAGGAAAGCCGTTTTGCCGACGGTGCGAGCAATGGGAACCTCACGCCGTAGCTTTCTCCGGCAGCTGCTCGCCGCGGCGGCAACGGCGACCACCCCCTCGATCGCACAGCTGCTCTCTGCAGCCTTCCCCCCGGAACGCCATCCGCTCGGGCGCTTCCGCATCCTCTTGAGCCAGTACCCAGCCCTTGGGGAGGTTACTGGCTCTGTCAAAGTTCCCATCCCTGGCGCCACAGGAGAAGTCCCCCCACGGCTTATCGTCACGCGCGTTGCGGAAGACCGCTTCGCTGCCGTGGACGATATTTGCCCTCACGCTGGCTGCCCGGTCAGCACATACCAGAGCTCACTCCAAGCACTTCCCTGCCCGTGTCACGGGTCTCTTTTCAGCCCAACTGGACAGGTGCTCCGCGGTCCTGCCCGAAGCCCTCTGCGGAGCTTCCAAACGTTCTACGAGCAAGGGAGCGACGTGCTGGAGGTGGAGATTCCAGGCTACGTCTCCGTCCCGGAGATCCCCACGCCACTGACGGCAACACTTACCCCCAATCCAGCCACGGAGTGGCTGGAGATCACTGGAACCGCTCCGGAAGCCACTGTTGTCCGCTTCAGCATCACCACGCTACAGGGACAGACCGTGGTCCAATGGCAGCAGTGGGTGCCGGCGGGACGTTTCTACATTCGATACCCCTTGCGGGGCTTTGCCTCTGGCACGTATTGGCTCCGGCTTGAGGACTCTGCAGGTGGGGGCTTTGTCCACGCGTTCCAAGTTCTGCACTGAGCACATGCGCCTGATTCCCTCCACCCTGCTGCTCATTGTCGGTGCACTCCCGTTGCTCCTCAGCGGCTGCGAGGCACCGGGTGTCGGGGAATTCGGTTCAGAAAGCCCGCTGGAAGTCATCCCAGCGGAAGTCAACTTCGGTAGCGTCCGCCTCGGGGAGAGTGCCACGCTCTGGGTGCAAGTCCGCAATCGCACCGATTCCGCCCTCGTTTTGGCTCCTTCCCTTGTCGGGGCTGACCGTGCAGCATTTGCCATTGTGCGGCAGCCCCGGAGCACCCTTGCTGCCGGTGCGCGCGACAGTCTCCTGCTGCGCTTTACCCCGACGGAAGCCCGCTTCTACCAGGCAACGCTGTTGCTCGGCGACGACCATCCTGTGGAAGTCCCGCTGCGAGGAAGCGGCACACCGGGAGACCGCTTGGAAGTGCTTGCCATTTTTACCTCCTCGCCGCCAACATTAGATGGTGTTGCCGATGACGCAGTCTGGCAGCTTGCCCCGCCAGTGCAGGTACTCCTCACGCAGGTTGAGCCGAGCTCTTCTGATCGCCGCTCCTTCTCTGCCACACTCCGTGCTGCCGTAGACGCGGACTTCCTCTACATGCTGATCGAGATTGCCGATCCTATCCCCGACGAGACCCCGAATCTCTTCCGCTTCCAGGGAGGCAATCCCGCAGCGGAGGCATACTGGAGGCTCAGCACTGAAGGGCAAGACGCCTTGGCGGTGATGTTCCCCATCGGCTCGCCCGAGAGTGTCCAAGGAGATCGCCCCGGAGAGACGTTTGATCGCGTCGGGTGTGCCGTGGCATGCCATCCGGCACGCAGCACGGCGCACCACGAGGGGGGAAGCTACCCCACTACCGGACGCATTGACATCTGGTACTGGAAGGCTGGGACGACCAATCCGCAAGGATACGCCGACGACTACGTTGCCGAAGGTCGCGATGGCGCTTCCTTCCCCGAGGAACGGCGGGGTGATGCCGGCGTCCCATTTGCAGAGGCGAATTTCCCCCCGCGGGGAAGTGCTCCACTGCTCCCGTTGAACATGGCAGGGGGAGATAATGGTGGGCTGGACCCGAGCCGTTTCCTGTGGGAAGCAACTGCTGTCCCGTTCAATCCACAGGCTCCCAACCCCGCGACAGGACGTCCCTGGAGAGCTGGGGATGTGGTGCCAGGATGGGTACTGCGGGCACAACGCACCGCCTTCGCCAGCCGAGGCGACGTCCGCGCACGCGGGCGCCACGCGAATGGCGGCTGGACAATCGAACTCCGGCGCCGCCTCAGCACTGGCAATGCCGACGACGCCCCGCTCCCCCGCGGACAAGCCCTCCCCTTCAGCCTGGCATACTTCGACGCCACGCGTCAATACGCTCCCTTTGAACACGCCACACTCCCTCAGCCTCCACGCCCGGCACACTTCGGTCCTACTCCCTCGGTCCTCTGGCTCCTGCTGCCATAAGCCCATCGTTTGCTGCCTTTTCGATACTTTGCATGCCGAACCGCTGACGATGAGTGCCATCAGTTGAGGGGATTGCCATGCTCAAGACCCTGGAATATGCAACCGTTCAAAACGGCTACGCCGTCGTGCAGAACGGCTTGACGTACCTTTCGGGCTTCGGGAACGAATTCGCAACCGAGGCTCTCCCCGGCGCTCTGCCGAAAGGGCAGAACTCACCGCAGCGCTGTCCATACGGACTCTACAACGAGCAGCTCAATGGGACGCCTTTCACCGCACCGCGCCTGCTCAACCGGCGGACATGGCTTTACCGCATTCGTCCGTCAGTAGTTCATCCCCCCTTCCGGCAGACGACGCACCGGAGCTGGAAGAGCACGCCCTTCACCGAAGTCTCTCCCACCCCGAACCAGCTCCGATGGAGCCCATTGCCAATCCCTGAGGAGCCAACGGACTTCCTCGATGGCATCGTCACCGTTGGTGGCAATGGGGATCTGAGCATGCACAGCGGCTGCGCCGTCCACTTCTACGCTGCCAATCGCTCAATGGAACGCCGCTACTTCTACAACGCCGATGGTGAATTGCTCATCGTCCCGCAGCTGGGACGGCTGCAGATCCATACCGAAATGGGCATCATGGAGGTTGCTCCCGGAGAGATTGCCGTCATTCAGCGCGGCATCAAGTTCCGTGTTGAGCTCCCCGATGGGCACGCGCGGGGCTACATCTGCGAGAATTACGGCGCTCTCTTCCGCTTGCCCGATCTGGGTCCCATCGGCGCTAATGGCTTGGCAAACCCGCGCTTTTTCCTGACTCCCGTTGCCGCCTACGAAGACCTCGAAGAGGAGTGCGAGCTGATTGCAAAGTTCCAGGGCACCTTCTGGGCAACTACCCTCGACCATTCCCCGCTGGATGTGGTCGCCTGGGCAGGAAATTACGCCCCGTACAAGTACGATCTGCGCACCTTCATGTGCATCAACACGGTCTCCTTCGACCACTGTGACCCATCCATCTACACGGTGCTGACCTCACCATCGGAGCTCCCCGGCACGGCGAACGTTGACTTCGTCATCTTCCCGGAGCGCTGGAGCGTTGCCGAGCATACGTTTCGTCCCCCGTGGTTCCACCGCAACTTCATGAGCGAATTCATGGGGCTGATCTTCGGCAAGTACGACGCGAAGGAAGAGGGCTTTGTTCCGGGCGGGGCTAGCCTGCACAACTCCATGAGCGGGCATGGTCCGGATACGGCAACCTTCGAGAAAGCCATCAGTGCCGAGCTGAAGCCTGAATACCTGTCCAACACTCTGGCGTTCATGTTCGAGATGCGCTTCGTCTGTCGCCCAACACGCTGGGCTTTAGAGACCCCGCTTCTCCAGACCGACTACTACAAAGCCTGGCAAGGGCTGCGCCGCCGGTTTGACCCGAACACTCCGTAACGCCTCTGCCTGCAACACCCAGAAAAAGCCCCCGCAGTCCTGCGGGGGCTTCGTTTCCTGAGGTTTCCCCTTGTGTCTACCGCACCACCACAAGGGTGCCTGTGGCCAGCTCGGTGCCTGCCCGTAGCCGCCAGTAGTATACCCCTGAGGCAAGCCCGGCAAGCCCGAGCCGCTCCCGCTGCCGCCCTGCTCCGCGCCAGCCCAGCTGCCGCCGCTCAACCACGCGCCCGAGCCCGTCGAGCAGCTCCAGCACTGCCTCCCCGCCCCGCCCCAGCTCGTACTCCACCACCGCCTCCTCAAGCGCCGGCAACGGATAGACCCGCCCTGCCCTTCCCCCCCTCTCTTCCTCCACCGATACCGGCTGCCACCGCAGGTACACTATCCCGTTCGACAACCCCCAGAAGTTGCCCTCAGCACCAATGTAGAGCCGCTCCGGCGTCATGACAGAGGTGTAAACAAAAGGAGGCACACCTCCTACCAGCGGGTAAAACTGTAGCTCGTTGTCCCGTATATACCCCACCTGTCCTCCGAGCTCAACGAAGACAAAGTACGCCCACTCCGGGCGCGAAGAGTCAATGCCAACAATCTGGATACTATTTGACGTAGCCAACTTCCTGCCTGGAATGATCACCGATACCGTGTCTTCATCCAGCAGAACGACTGAGTTCTGGTCCACAATCCCATATCCCTCAATCGAGGTCCCCATCACCGGCACCTTCCCCAATATCCCCCGAGAGGTAGGTCCAATGAGCTCCACGCGTGTCTTGATTTTGCCCTTGGTGATTTCCTCGATGGTCTGCCATCCCTTGACCCGATCGTAGACTATCACAGAACTCTCCACCGTGTCGCCCTCGGGAGAGATAATTGAGCTATTGAGCCGCTCCCAAGAAATCCAGAAGCGATTCTTGTACCAGAAGCAGCGGTTCATCCGGTCGAGGGGGCACGAAGGTCGTCTTCCCCTGCTGTCTTCCAATCTCCACCAGCGCCGGTGACGCAGGTCGTAGATTGCTACCCCGTCCACCAGGAGCGTGTCCGCCCACCGAAAGCGACCGAGGACGTAGAGACTATCGCCTTCCAAGATGAGAGCAGCTACCTTTCGATCAACCCCGAACTCCCCTACACGCTGCCACTCTCCAGTCCGAAGATTGTACTGCACCAGATTCCCTACACGGTCTAAGTCCCCCGCCCTCCTGAAATCGCCCCCGATCCAGAGGGTATCTCCGCGGAGAGCCAGCGCAGACACCACCCCGTTATCGTCGTAGTACCCTGCAGTAACCCCTGGAATCCCATCGGGACTCCTGACCATGAGCGGTTCCCACCGGTCTTGCTCCTCGTCGTAGAGTGCCACGTTCAGCGCTGTCTGCTTCCGTGCTGTCTTGAACATGCCCCCGACAACCAGCTTGCCCGGCATGTACGCCAGCGCTTGAACGGACACACTCGCTTGCCCCTCTACCTGCAGCAGCCCCTTCCACTGCCGCTGTGTAGCGTCATAGCGCGCCAGACCGTACACCTGCCCCTGCAGCGGGAACTGCCCGTAAGCGTACAGCGAATTCTCATCATATGGGTCTGCCGCTAATACTACCCCCCACACCAACTCCCGCATCCCAGCCGGCAACGGGATCTCCTCCCACGCCCCCGCAGTGACCTCCTCAGGATACACTACCTCGATCTTCTGCCGCACCACATACCGTCCTCTGTACTCCGTCCCCGCCCCAAAGGCGCGATAGGCAGCGTAGACATATCTCCCCTGCCGCCACAATTGGACATAATCAATTGAGTCCCCCACGCCAACTCCTGGCAGGTGTACTCCTTCGAGCCACCGCCGTTTCCTGACATCGTAGACCGCTATGGGTGCTCCCCGAATGCGTCCCCAACCACTGACCCATAGCTGCTGTCCTATAAACACCGCCGTTGTCAGCACTCGCCCTCCCCAGCGCCCCTGAAGTCCCCGCACCGCCTCCCACTGCCCCTGCCAGCGGTCATAGAGGGCTATCCCATCACAGCTATCTCCGTTGACACCCGGAAACTGCCCTACGACAGCAATCCGCCTCTGCTGCTTGTCCTCCACCAAAGCAAAAATCCCAAACTCCCACCACCGCTCCCGCGGCGGTCGCATGAATGTCCCCCACGCACTCCACTGCCCCGTCGAGAGCGCCAACTTCGCCATCCCCCCCAACTGGCATGTTCCCAACCCTATCGAAATGCCCTGTCACGTAAAGCGTGTCTCCAATGATCTTGACTGCACTCGTGGATCCCCCGGACGTCCACGGCGTCTGCGAAGACAGTGTCTGCCACCGCTGCCCGTCCCACCAGGCAAGAACGCGTGTGAGGAGACTGTCAACCGCCAGAAGGTCGCCCATCGCGTAGACTGTATCCCCAACACACTGAAAGATCGGCACTGGAACAGTATCCAGCCAGAACATTACTTTAGCCCCTCGCGCAATTGGGCGGATCTCCCCACTCCGCTTATCCAGCGAGAAAGTCCGCGCTCCGTACGCTACCCCGTTGACGCGCGCTGCCATAGTGTTGAAGTACACGAAGTTCCGCCCCACCACGGCGGTGCTAATGCTGGCGTTATCCAGGTCAAACCCAAATACTCCCCAGCCATTGCGCTCCTCAACCTGCGCCAGACACATGGCAGCAGCCCAACCTATGAGGACAGCCCGCCACATGATATGGTACCCTCGCAGAGTGTGGAACATGCACTGAACGTCTGGGGCAAATATACGCGTTTTCTTCCTCTTCCCAGCGCTGCCACAGGATGCTCCGTGCCGACCTCCGCGGTGAAGTCTACCGCAGAGAGGAGCTTTCGGGAAAGTGCCGGCGGAAGATATCCGCGCAGAGGCTTTTGACTTCCGCCAGAGGGACGGCTGCCCCGCGCTCCCGTGCAATCGAGGTCACTCCTTTGTCGACAATGCCGCACGGGACAATGTAGGCGAACTCTTCCAAGCGGTTGTTCACGTTCAAGGCAAAGCCGTGCCAGCTTACCCAGCGGCTCACATGGAGTCCGATGGCGCAAATTTTCCGCTCGCCTGCAACCCAGACGCCTGTCAAGCCTGGAATCCGATGTCCGATGATCCCGAACTCTGCTAAAAGCTCGATGATACACTGCTCGATTTCCCGGACGAACCAGTGCAGGTCTTCCCGATAGTCCGAAAGGCGGAAGATAGGGTACCCCACGAGCTGTCCCGGATTGTGGAGCGTGACATCACCGCCGCGCTCGACTTCGAAGACTGGGATACCCCGAGCGCGCAGAAGCGGCTCTGGGAGCAAGACATGCTGCCGCGAGCCCGTCCGCCCGATCGTGATGACTGTTGGATGCTCGCAGAGTACGAGCGTGTTCGGTGCTTCGCGGCGCTGCACTCGGTGCAGCAGCTCCCTCTGCCGGTGCCAGGACTCCTCGTACGGGATAAGCCCCCAATCCTCCACTGCAATGCCGGTGTGGAGTGCGAGCGCCATCGGCGTTGGCTTATAGGCAGCCGGTGATACCAGTACTGCCAAACCCAGCCTCTCCTCGAGAGCTTTCCGGGAGCCGCTCCACCACCTCCCAGCAGACACGCTCGTAGCGAGCCACGACGAGTTGTGCAATGCGATCGCCGCGCCGAATCCAGAATGGCTCCCTGCCGAAGTTTGCCAAGATGATGCGGATTTCCCCGCGGTAGTCGCTGTCAATGGTGCCGGGGGAATTCAGGGCAAAGACACCGTAGCGGGCTGCCAGCCCGCTGCGCGAGCGGACCTGGCACTCGTAGCCCGGTGGCAGCGCAATGGCTAACGCTGTCGGCACCACGACAATACCTCCCGGAGGGAGCTCCAGAGGCTCATGGACAGCAGCGCAGATATCCATCCCTGCTGCTCCGCTCGTAGCGTACGTGGGCAGGGGAAGGTCTGCAAAGGCAGGGTCTGTGCGCATAATCCGAATGCGGAGCATGCCGGGCGCGCACTCTCAGTTTGCCACTGCCTGCGGAGCCGTATAGCCAACCTCGCGCAGGAGCTCACGGGCGATGATGATGTGCTGGATTTCGGAGGTGCCTTCGTAAATCTCGGTGATCTTGGCATCACGCAGGTAGCGTTCCACCTTGTATTCCCGCACGTACCCATAGCCACCGTGAATCTGGATTGCCTCCAGCGCGAGCTCAACAGCCGTCCGCGAGGCGAAGAGCTTGGCAAAGGAAGCTGCCTTGATGTAGCGTTCGCCACGATCCCGCAGCCAGGCTGCTTTCAGAAGCAGCAGGCGAGCCGCTTCGAGCTTGACAGACATATCGGCAAGCTTGAACTGGATTGCCTGGTGTTCGCAAATTGGCTTCCCGAAGGTCTTGCGCTGCTGCGAGTATGCCAGGGCTGCTTCAAAGGCAGCTTCAGCAATCCCGACGGCTTGGGCAGCAATACCGATACGCCCCCCGTTGAGCGTGTGCATGGCAATGCGGAAGCCTTCGCCAATATCGCCCAGGACATTGGCATCGGGCACAAAGACATTGGTCAGCCCAATGGAGCAGGTATCGCTGGAGCGAATACCGAGCTTATCCTCCTTCTTGCCCGGCGTGAAGCCTTCTGTGCCGCGTTCGATCAGGAACGCCGTAATGCCTCGGTGCCCCTTGGAACGGTCCGTCTGTGCGAAGACCAGGTAGACATCGGCAGTGGTGCCGTTGGTAATCCAGTTCTTGGTCCCGTTGAGAATCCAGCCACCATCGCCGCGGAGTGCCAGCGTGTGTTGGCGGGTAGCATCGGAGCCGGCTTCGGGTTCGCTCAGGCAGAACGCCCCGAGCTTCCGCCCCGCTGCTAAATCCCGCAGGTAGCGCTCCTTCTGGTCGTGGGTGCCGTACGTCTCGATGGGCCAGCACACCAGTGAATTGTTCACCGACATGATCACGCCGACGCTGGCATCGGCTTTCGAGATTTCCACCAGCGCCAGCACGTAGCTGATGGTATCCAGACCGCTGCCACCCCATTCCGGGGAGACCATCATCCCCATGAAGCCCAGCTCACCGAGCTTACGCACGATCTCGTGGGGGAACTCGCCGGTTATGTCCCGCTCAATTGAGCTCGGCTCGATCTCCGTGCGAGCAAACTCGCGGGCGGTCTGCTGAATCAGGCGTTGCTCCTCGGTCAGTTCCAGGCTGAACATGGTATCCGTCCACGCAGAGGGAACCGGTCGGTGGGCGCAAATTACGAAATCTCAAGGCGGAGGACTGCTTCGTCGACTTGCGGCGGGAGGTCTGGCACCCGGGATTCTCCCCAGAGGGCAAGCCATTCGGCAAGGACCAGGCATGCCCAGAGAAGATGGGCATGGTTCGCGCTCCCACGCCGGTGCTCTTCGAGCAGGGAAAGGACCTCTGCGGCATTGAGGTATTCCCGGTGCAGCCCCGGACGCTCCGCATACCACCGCTGGAGCTGGTCCCCGAGCACCCCATCCATCCACGCAAGCAGTGGGGTTGCAAAGGGTGCTTTTGGACGGAAGAGCACCTCGCGCGGGACATACGCTTCGGCAGCCCGCTTGAGGAGATACTTCTGCTGTACTCCGCGAATGCGGTAGCGGTCGGGGATGCGGAAGGCGAACTCTACCAGCTCCACATCGAGCAACGGGGGTCGTGTCTCTACCGCCGTTGCCATGGCTGCCTTGTCGGAGTAAAGCAAGTTCAGCCCTGTCAGGAACAGCTTCGTGTCCAAATAGGTCAGCTGTGTCAACAGCGATTGTCCACGGGCACGCTCGGCAACATCCCGGTAGCGGCGGATTGGATAGAGCTCCTCCACGGGCGGGAGCGGACGACGCCACAGCCGCTGCAAGCGCTCTGGGGAGCAGTACGCAAAGCCGTAGATGAACGCCTCCAGCGGAGAGAGCCGCATCGGAGGGAGCATCTTCTTGAGCCACCGCAGTGGGCGCAGACGGGAACGCACCCACGAAGCCGGTAATGCCTGGAGGAACGGCTCGACGAGCTGTTTCCGAAACCAGGCAGGGAGGCGATGGTAATGCTGCAGCATCAACGTTGCCAGCTGCTTGCGGTAGCCGGCAAAGACCTCATCGCCCCCCATGCCGTTGAGTAAGACCGTTGTCCCATGCTGCTTAGCATAGCGGGCAATCAGATACGTGTTGATTGCGGCTCCATCGGCAAGCGGGTCGTCCAAGTGCCAGAGCAGTTTCGGGAGCACTGCATTGATATCGGGGCGGATACAGAACTCCCGATGACGGGTCCGCACATGGCGGGCAACGATTCGGGCATAGGCGGGGTCATCCGGCTGCGCCTCCACGCGATGGTCCTCCGGCGCGAAGGCAATCGTGTAGGTTGCCAAGTCCGCCTCCGGTTCTGCCCGCCGCATGAGCGCAACCACCACGGAGGAATCCACTCCCCCGGAGAGGAACGCCCCAACCGGCACATCGGCAATCATCTGCCGGGCAACGGCACGCTCCAAGAGGAGGCGCAACTGTTCGATATACTCCTGCTCGTGCCGATACAGCAGGTACCCTTCTGCCCCGGGCAACGGGACATCCCAATACTCGGTGAGCCACATCTGCCCCTGACGGACACGAGCATAGTGTCCAGGGGGCAACTTCCATACTCCACGGAAGCCACTCTTCGGCTCTGGCACCCAGAGGAAGAGCAGCGTGCTCAGGAGGGCATCCTCCTCAGGCTCTGGGTCGATCCCGAGCAAGACCAGAACTGCCTTTGCCTCCGAGGCGAAGGCGAACGTTTTACCCGAGACGCCGTAGTACAACGGCTTGATTCCCAGGTGGTCGCGTGCCAGGAAAAGCTCCCGCCGCTCTGTATCGTAGATCCCAAAGGCAAACATTCCGTTGAAGCGTCGGACACACTCAGCACCCCACTCATCGTAGGCAGCCAGGACGACCTCCGTATCGGTCTGGGAACGGAAGCGATAGCCGCGCTGTTCCAGCTCCTTGCGCAATTCCCGGAAGTTGTAGAGCTCGCCATTGTATGTAATCCAGCGCGTCCCCCGCTGATTGACCATTGGTTGGTGCCCTGCTGGGGTCAAGTCCAGAATTGCCAGTCGGCGGTGCCCCAGCCCACTGCACTGCTCGGGGAACCATTGAATGCCCCAGTCGTCGGGTCCCCGATGCGCAACCAGCTGGAGCGCCCGTTCCAGCAGCTCGGGACTCCCCCCGTTGAGAATGCCGACAATACCGCACATTGGCTTACACCATCGCTTCCTCTTCCTGACCCTCCTCTACCAAGGACTCTGGCTCTGCGGCTGCGACCGCTGTTTTCGCTACCCAGAACAGGAGCCACATCGGGAAAACCACCCGTGTCACTTCCCACCAATTGTCTACGAACCCTAACCCAACGAGGTACACGCTGCCGATGAGACTTGCCAGCGCCATCGGGAGCGCCTCGGGAGCTTCCTCCCGTGCCCGACGCACCAACTGGAAGGAGCGCCGCACCATATAGCCGTAAAGCCCGAAGACCGCAATCGCCCCGAGGATGCCGATCTCGGCAATCGGCGCCAAGTAGCTCGAATACGGGCTAGCGAAGAGATACGACCCGAAGGCAATCTCCCGCGGCAACGTTCCTAAGTAGCGCTGGCTCATCTCCGTCGCCCAGGGTTTGCTCACGCCGAAGAGCTGCTGCACAACCCCGCCGACCCCTTTGCCCTTGAGTTCTGTGGAACGAAGCTCCACGTTGAAGGTGTAGTACGCTCGGCTCACGTAATTGCCTGGTCCAACCCCGACGAGGAAGACCCAGGGATTTTCCCAGAGCATCCGCGCCGTTGCCGGGAATGCCTGAAACTTCGCATAGCTCAAGTACTCCGCTGGATTCGCCAACAAGAGCAGCAAATCGCTGTAGCCCAAATCACCGCGCGCTGCCCGGGAAGTATAGTCGGTAAAGCGTTGCTGCGAACGCCCGACAAGCTCCTCCAAGGCGGCATCAATGAGCAAGGCGCTGAAGAAGACAGCAACACCACTGAGGAGTACCCCGCGTATGACCCGGCGCCCGTAAAGAGCCACAAGCATCGTCCCGTAGGCGATTAGAAAGAAAACGAAGCCCGCCCGGAACTGCAACAGGTAGTAGAGCGCAAACAGCCCAACCTGAATCGCGACGACCACCAGGCGCGGCATTGCCCAACTCTCCCCTAGGCCCAGGAGCAACCCTGTAGCCACGGCAAGGAAGAAGGAGAACTGGTAGGCGTTGTTCCCGAATGTCCCCGAGAGCCTGTCCGGATCTGCGTACGCGAAGAACGCGGGGAAATCCCACACGAGCACCACCACCAGATTGAACCCCAGCAATCCCAGAAGGAAGCGCCGGAACAAGCGCACGAACTCTTCCCGGTATTGAACCCAGCGGCTGAGCGCCAGGAAGAGCAATGGTCCCCCGGCAAACCCAATGGTGAACAGCACAGCTGCTGGCAGGAAAACCTGGTCAGCATTTGCCAGGAGCGAAACCGCTACCGAGAGCAAGAGCAGGAAGGTCAGCCGTGCCACGCGACGGTCCTCCTCCGATGCCTCTGCCCCCAGCGCCGGACGGAGGAGAAAACCAATTGCCACAATGGCAAGTGCAACAGGCATATCGAGAACATCCACCCACTTCGGGAGCAGGCGGAGCTTCTCCGTCAGGAAACGACTCACCAGGAAGAAGCCGAGGCTCAGCACGATGAGACGCTCGACAATCATCCTACTGCCGCACTAGGGTGCAGACCTCTTCCTCAAGGCATCGCACTGTTCGCTCAATGGGGAACTCCCGGGCAACCCACCGCCGGTTTTCCTCTCCGACCCGACGCATCCACGCAGGCTGCTGCAAGCACTCGCGAAGCACCACGGCGAGCGCCTCGGCATCGCCAACAGGTACGAGCCGTCCCCGAACACCATCGGTGACGAGCTCCGCCAGTGCCCCAACAGGGGTAACCACGACCGGCAATCCCGCTGCCATCGCCTCCAACACTGCCATCGAGAAGCCTTCGCTGTAAGATGGAAGGACGAAGAGGTCAACCTGCCCCATCCAGTGCCGCACTTCAGCAGCAGAGACGAAGCCCAAAAGACGCACATTGTGCTGCTCTGCCGCGCCGAGAAAGGCATCGATTTCTGCCTCAATCGCCCGGGCGTGAGCATCGTAGTACTGTCTCCACACCGGCGGCAAAAAACTCCGGGCAACCCGCCGATCGGCAATTCGCGTCCCGAGCACCCAAAGCTCCACAGGCACCTCCTGCCTCAAGCGCTGATATGCCCGTGCAAGCTCTCGAAAGCCTTTGGCAAAGGCGAGATGCCCCACGAAAAGGAGCCGGTATGGGGGTGCCTCTGCCACAGAGCGCTCCCGCTGCGGAAACTCGTCGAGAGCAATGCCGTTCGGAAGTACCCGCAGCCGCTGCTCTGCTACAATCCCCGTGAACTGCCCACGGAGTCCGCAGCTCTGTACGAAAACGCGCTCTACCCGCCGCAGTCCCCAGACAATCCACCGCTGCCGCCAGCGGGGCTGGGAACGGTAGAAGCCTTGGAAGTTTCCCCCGCGGTACTGCGCTATTACCCGTGCACCGAAAAGCCGTGCCGTGACAATCATGAGCACATCTCGCACGAACCCTACCCAGCTCGAAGAGAGCAGCACGAACACAACGTGCGGACGCCAGCGCCAGAGCGCAACACAGTATCGCCACCACACTCCTATGCCCCGTCTGATTCCGTGCACATCCCAGCGCCCTTTCTCGGCATTGCTCCGACGAACCGTGGTACGCACATGGACAAGCTCGACCCGCTCCGAACTCCAGTATCGCATCAAGAGCTCCATCCCAACCTCCGGTCCGGCATAGGGCGGAGGCGTTGGCACGGCTGCCAGGAGGCGTATCACTGCACCCATTGCATCCCAGGCAGCTGGCGTCTCTGGAACTCTACCACTCCCCCACCGTCCCGCCACACCCCGAGCAGCGGAACACGCCGGCGCGGCTCTGTCCCCACTGCCTCAGCCTGGCAAAAAGCCGCAATCCGCTGGAGCACTCCCTCAACATGGGCTTCCGTGTACCGCGGCAGCTTCATGCGGAGCGCACTCTCCGACGGATGAGGCATGACAATCAACGGGTCAAGCACAAGACGCCCGCGCGCCTCCGGACGAGCCAGCTCCCATAGTACCTGCTGCAGCCTCCGATCCTCCCACTCAAGACGCCCCAACTCGAACTCCAGGACTCGTGCTCGGGTAGGATAAAGCCAGTTGAGCGCACGCACCTGCTGGAAATCCGCCGTGAGGAGGACATCGTCCGAGCTCAAGCGCTCACGATACTGCTTGTTGACGCTATAGATGTCGTTGTCAGGCGAACGGTACAGCCAAATCACCGGCGCCGTCGTCAACACCAGCGCTCCCCCGGCTCCCGCGACAGCCCACCGCCATCTATCCCGGACTCCGGCAACAAGCAGGGCACCTACCGGAGGCATCCAGAGCCAGAATTCGTTCGAGCTCGGCTCCCAGAACACAGCCACAACCCCCAACACGCATGCCCATCCGAGCAGCGCGGAGAAACTCCATCGCCCTCGGAACTGCTCCCTCCTCTTCCCCACCTCCCGGAGAGCAAGTCCAACGAGGAAGAGGGTCGCCAGAATCCCAAGAACACCGAGTAGTACAGCGAGAAAGGGGTCAATTCCCCGGAGCAGGAAGCGCTCATCGAGGAAAAGCTTCATCCTCCAACGCTCCTGAGCCCAGCTCGCAACGGGATCAAGGCGGAGGAAATACTCGGGGAACGTCCACGCCCGCACGATCCCAACCAGAGCGTAAAGGGGTGTCAGCCACTGCAGGTGATCATAGGGGGTAAACTGCATGTGCGAGGCATATCCCAGCACAAAGTGCCAAAGGCTTTGGTACTCATGCTGCAGGAGGAAGGCACTAACGTAAGTCGCTCCGAGCAGGAGGAGGCTGGAGGCGAGGAAGAAGGTAGCGCTCCGGTGCTGTTTGGCGTGGAGGAGGACGGAAGCTGCAATAACGGCAAAAACGGCGTAACTCTGATGATTCATCGCCGCCAACCACACACATCCCACAACCCCGGCGAGCCACCACCTCTGTCCAGTCACCTGGAAGTGCTCCAATGCAATCGCCGCCCCTATAACCGCCGCGATCCCCGGCACATAGAAGTCCGGCACAACACTGTAGGACCAGTACCCATAGCTACCCGCAGTGACAAGCACAGCCACCCCCACTGCCCACCGTGTCTGAAACCAGCGCCATGCTAGATACCCCAGCCCGACAAGTCCCAGGATACTCATGAGCACCACGTATGCCCGCACCAACCCCAGGGTCCAGACAAACTGCGGAGGCTCTCTCCACCCTATCATCGCGTTGAGCCCCGCCAGCACCCCGAGGATGAGATGGTGTGGGTGTGTCTGTCCTTGGAATACCCGCACTACAAATGGAAGCGCATCATCGGCGTAGAGGAAGTTCCAACTCTGCCCGACCATAAGCACCCCAGCCCATCCCAGAGCGCAGCCCAGGAGTAGCTCGTAGGGCAGCTTCTGCTCCTTTCCCTCTAGCGCCACCATGGTGGGATGCCGAGCTCTTGGAAAATCTGGTGGAGAATCGCCTCATAGGCGAACCGCCGAGCATTTTCCTGTGCCAACTGTCGTCGCTGCCGCACGCGCTCCTGCTCGGAAAGCTGTGCAAGCTGTCCCACAGCCTGCGCCAGCGCTTCTTCGAATCCCTCCGGTTCATCCCAGTACCAGCCGGTGACACCGTCTGTGAGGAGATGGCTCAGAGAGAAACGGCGCGGGAGCAGCACAGGCAATCCCGTTCCCATCGCCTCGTGTGCTGAAATGGCGATCTGCATCCAGATCCCGAGATCCGCCCCTGCCAGGAGCTGCCGCACCTCCTCTGCCTGCCCAAAAGGCAGCAATTGGAAGCGCTCTGGCCGAGGCTGCGCCTGCATGCGCCGACGCAGCTCGCGCTCGTAGGCATTCCCCATGCCCCCAATGAGGAGATACCAGACGGGAAGCCCCGCGTGCTGGAGAGCGCCAACTGCATCGACAATACGTTCCAAGCCCTTCTGTGGCACCACGCGGGTCACCGTTACCAGCACCACATCTCCCGGCGCAACGCCGAGAGCTTGACGTGTCTGCTCGCGTTCGGTAGCATCGAAGAAAAACAGCCGGCTGTCATAGCCCAACGTCAGTACACGAGCCTTTGCGGTCAAGGCTTCTCGCTCCTCGGTCGTACGGCAGCGCGCATGCAGCCACTGGAGAGTTCCTGGGGAATTGCACACCAGCAGCTGTGCGCGCCGAATCGCCCGCCGGTAGAGCGATTCCTTGAATAGCTCCAAGCCTCGATCCTGGAGCCAGGAGACAAGTCGGGCTGGAAGAGAGTGATGCCGTCGGTATTCATCTAACTCGCTGAAAAAGCATACAATTGGGACATCCCGCAGGGCGGGTTCGGTCAGCACCCTGGTTCCGAACACCTTCCCGATGCCAAGCAGACAGATGAGCTCCGGGCTCCACTCTGCAACAACCTCTGCCACCCCGCGGGAAAGCACTGCCGAGCGAAAGCGGAAGGCAACCGGCAAGCGCACAATCTCATACCCTTCGGGCACCCAGCTGCGACCTGCCGGATACGGCGCACGCCGCAGCCAGCGTACGCTGGAAGAAACCGCCACGGAAGTCACCACTCGCACGCGAGCACCCAGGCGCGCAAGCGTTCGGGCAATCCACACTTCCTGGTAGCCGACCTCTGGCATAAAATGCCCGCAGACAATGGCTACGCGCATGCTGTCGTGCTTGATTACAGCGTCTTGTCCAGCCGAAGCGGAGTCCTGCATCCGACTGTGCCGAAAGGACGCCATCTCCAGGGGTACCTGCCTACCGAATCAGCAGGAGGCGAGCCTCCCAGTATCCGCTCTCCCCGAGCTGGAGGAGGTAGATGCCCGGTGCCCATCGAGCGCTCGGCAGCACAGCTTCTCCCACCGCTTCCTGTTCCCAGACACAGCGCCCCAAGAGGTCCACAACTCGGATGCGGACCTTCCCAACAGTTTCGAAAACAAGGCGCAGCTCGCCCGGAAGCGAGGACTCAAGGCGCCACCGCGGCAGACCTCCCCTGCCCTCCTCGACAGCACTCCGCACAAAGACATACGGCTCGGAAATTGAGCTGCAGCTGTCCACAGTAACCTGGACATAGTACGTACCATCCCGCGGCGGGACGAATTCCCGCCGTGTTGCTCCCGGTATGGGCTGCTTGTTCTCATCGAGCCACTGGTTGCCCGTCAAGGCGCTGGAGACCAGTGTATCCCCACGCCGTCCAATCACGGGCTTTGGTGGACGCGGAACCACTCGGACCGAGACAGGCTGTGCTCGTAGGCTCCCGCACGCATTGCGTGCCTCCACGGTATACGTCCCCGCCTGCCAGACACGGAGCAGCGTGTCCTGCGCCCCAGCCAGCGCTGTGTCGTTCCGAAACCACAGGTAGCTCACTCCCGGCTCACCGGCAATCCGGAGCTGCAACGTATCGCCACTACAGAGACGGACCTCCCCTGACGGGGTAATCACAGGGCGACGTGGAAGAGGCTGCACAGTGACCCGAAAACTCTGCGGCGAGCGGACGCTCCCACAGGCGTTGTAGGCTTCAACAGTGTACAGTCCCGATTCCATTGCTGCATACATCAGAGCATCCTCCGCAACGGGAAGTGTATCGCGCCACCAGCGGTAGTGCACCCCCGGCTGTGGTTCAATGACATAGAACACAACGCGACGCCCCTCGCAGAAAACCGTATCTCCATCACGCGCGATGCGGGGTTCTTTCGGATGCGGCTGCGACGGGAAGCTGCCTCCATCATTGCTGTAGGCCAGTGGGTGCGTGGCTGCGACGCGGAGCCGGTACTGTCCCCCCGGTGGCTGTTCCGGGATGAACACGTGCATGGCTGTATCACTCCGTGCTCGCAGGGAATCCAGGCGGAGCGGGGACTGGAAGCTCCCGCCCGCATCGGAGAGCTCGACAACGAAGAGATTCTCCGGAGCGAACATCCCACCCCGGACGCGCCACCGCAGCCAGAGACTCCCTCCGGTACAGAGCACCGGACCTGGCAGAGGCTCCAGCTCAAGGCTCAGAAGGTAGCCCCCGAGCACCCCGACAATCCCATCGTTGAGCCCTGCAAGCGTTGTCTGGTATGCACCAGCAGAGACAGGGAAATCATCGCTCCCACTGACTCCAACGAAGGCAATGCCACCGGAGCTATCCACTGCCAGGGCAAATGCTTGCTCATTTGAGCTTCCTCCCACGAGTATGCTCCACTGTGGCATGCCGCTCCGATGCAGTTTGACCACAAAGAGATCATCCCCTCCGGCATGCTCTCGATCCGTACCCAGCCGTGGGAAATTGGAGCTCGCAGTTCGCCCGGTCACGTAGAGATTCCCGACCGGATCGCTGGCACACCCTAGAGCGGCATCGCTCTCTGCGCCGCCCAGAAAGCTCGCCCAGCGGAATTGCCCATCAGAGGAGAGCTGGAGCACGAATGCATCCGAGCTGCCTCCCCCATGCTGGAACTGCCATACGGGCGTCACCTGGAGATCCCCACTGGCAGTCATGCCCACGACGGTGACAAACCCCTCCGGGGTCACCGTCACAGCAGTGGCGCGGTCATTATCGCTACCGCCGTAGTAGCTCGACCAGTTCCACGCGCCGAAAGGACCAAAGCTCGCCACGAAGGCATCCGTTCCTCCGGCGATATTGGTCTGGAAGGCATTGCGCACGGGGAAGTTAGGGCTGCTGGTTTCCCCACAAAGGTATATCCGGCGCCGGGAGTCAACGGCAATTCCAGAAGCGTAATCAGGTGCCGTTCCACCGAAGTAGCTGGCCCATACGCGCATGCCATCGGGACGCAGTTGAAGGAGGAAGGCGTCGGTATAGCCGGCTAATGTCCGCTGTACCGCATTTGACGTGGTGGGGAAGTCCGTGCTCGCAGTAAAGCCGGTGACATCGAGCATTCCCTGGGCATCCACCACCGCAGCGGTTGCCGCATCGTCGCCATTGCCTCCGTAGTACGTTGCCCAGAGGCGCTGTCCGCTAGGGGAGAATTTCACCACAAACGCGTCGCTCCCACCCGACTTCGTGCTCTGCACCGCATTGGCAACAGGGAGATCGGTACTCGTTGTAACCCCGACCACATACACATTGCCCTCCCCATCGAGGGCAACGCCCAGGGCACGTTCATTGCCACTTCCACCGAAGTAGGTCGCCCACAGGAGAGAACCGGTAGGGCTGAACTTCGCAACAACGGCATCTTCTCCTCCCGCCTTCTGCGGCTGCCACGCATTCAGCACGGGGAAATTGACCCCGAGAGTCCACCCTGCCAGGACAACAGAACCATCCTGTGCCCGGGCAACAGCCCGCAGCTCATCCTGTGCTGTTGATCCCAGAAAGGTTGACCACTCCACCGTCGGCTGTCCCAGAAGTATCCCGACACTACCGATGATCCCCAGCACGACCCGTCGCATCCCTTTCCCCTCTTTTTCGCCTGCGCGCCCGGCAGGACTCGAACCCGCAACCCCCAGATCCGAAGTCTGGTGCTCTCTCCACTTGAGCTACGGGCGCGGTGCTGAGGCAAAATTACGGGCTCTCCGAGGCTGTCGGTGGCAGGGGTCGGACCCATACGAGCTGTTCCCGTTCCAACCGCACTGCTCCCAGAGTTCCTTTGAGCTTGCGCACATACTTCCGCCAGGTGTAGAGCACTGGCACCAGGGAGGCAGAGCGCGCCCGAGAGTAGTAGGCAACCACTGCCGCTGCCTGCTCCAGAATTGGCATCGGGGGAAGTTCTCCTTTCCGCGGTCCCCGCAGGATGCCATGTGCTCCGGAGGTACCACGGACGTGCAGGAAGACATCGTGGGGGCGGGCAAAGCGGAAGGTCAGCGCCTCGTTACTGCGAGCATCTGTGCCGAGATAGAGCACGAAGCCAGCTGCCAGGTGGAAGACCCGGAGACGTTCTCCTGTCCGGGTCGTCATCTCCCGCGGAGGGAAGAGCTCCTGGAGCCGTTGGGCAATTTCCCGCAGCTGCCGCCGTGTGGTTACCTGCTGGAGCTGGGCAAGCAATTCGTGGACGAAGTGTTCCCGCTCCTGCAGAAGCGGCAGATTGTGGCGTGCCCTTCTGCCGGCTTCGTCTCGACGACGTGCTCGCTGGAAATAGGCTTCTGCATTCTCGCGCAAGCTCTTCGCCGGGTCGAGCGGAATCCGCTGGGGATTGCCTTCCCAATCGGGAAGGACGATTTCGCTCCTGCCCCGCTCGTGGAGCCCGGGTTGCATGAGCAGGAGGTTCCCCCAGAGGCGCTCGCGCTCACTCACCGGGGCATGGTGCAGGCACTGCTCCGCTTCCTGGCGCCAACGCGCCAGCTGCCGCGCATGGCGTTCTAAGCGCTGCTGGAGCTGGAGACGCTCCCGGCGGAATTCTTCCCACAGGAGAGTTTGTCGGACCCGCTCTGCAACGGCATCGGAGATGCTGCAGAAGACCGCAATCGGCTCTGAGTACCCTCGCAAGGGGAGCAGTGACACCAGGGGAGGTCCCTCCGGACGCCGGAAGAGAAAGGCGGAGGAACTTTCGGTCAACTCCCGGCAGAACTCCGACAGCATCTGCCGGAGGCGCTCTCGCTCGTGCTCGGAGAGCTGTCCCAGCGGCGTATCCGGCGCAATACCGCAGCGCTGGCAGAGCTCGTGCGCGTAGAAGCTCCCGAGCTGATGCCGATCCTGCGCCAGCGCACGGACAAGCGGCGTCTCGGCAGGATATTCCTCCCAGCCAGGGAGTCGGCGTGGGGGAGCGTCGGCGAGCTTTTCCAGTACGGCTCTCGGTGCCCCGAGCGATGCCCGGATCTGCCCATCCCTTTCACGGAGCAACACGCCGCTCTGAGCCGTACCGTAGAGGAAAAAGAGCAGCTCCTGTCCTGTCTCCAGCACCCAGCGGAGCTGCCGCTCTGTCGGGTGAAGCTCCAGGTGGACAAGGCGCTTGCCCCAGAGCTCCTCTGCCCATGGGACAGTTCGCTCGGGCTCTTTCCACGTGGAGGGGCGGCAAAAGACTGTGCTCAACCCCGCACGGAAGTGCGCCTCCACAATGACCGTCGGGGCTGCTGGGGATGCGAACCACAGGAACAGTTCATACTGACCACGACGCCGCAGAGCCACGAGGGAAGCCGCACACACCCTCGGGCTGAGTTCTCCCAAAAGCCGTTGGAGCGTTTCCCGGTGGGCAATCATGCGCGCGCCCGGCAGGATTCGAACCTGCGACCCTCGGCTTAGAAGGCCGATGCTCTATCCAGCTGAGCTACGGGCGCTTTAGAACTCGCGGTAGAACTTGACCCGCCGGTCCTCAATATCGGAACGGTCCCGGAGAGCCGTGTACCAGTAGTAGTACGCCGAGGCTTTCGCCGTATTGTAGAGGCGGCGATACAGCTCGACAAACCGCGTGGAGTCCATCGTCTTCGGGTCAGCGACTTCGCGCTTGGTTACCTGAAGCAGGAAGTACGCTCGCTCTCCGCGGACAGGCGGGGCAATCACTCCGACCGGCACGCGGTAGATCATCGCCGTCACGATGGGGTCTTGTCCATAGCCCTGCAGGAAGCCATTGTCCTTGACCATCGTCGCGGTCTGCACCTGGACACTGGAGTCAATCTCGACGATGCGCGCGAGGATATCAGCACCCTTGAGGCGCTCATAGACGCTGTCGACATGTGCCCGGAGCAGATCGAGCTTTTTGCTCCGGCGGAGCTTCTCTACAATCTCGGAGCGAACATCCTCCAACGGTTTGTAGCCCGGTTTGCGCTCATCGATCACTTGAGCAACGACAACACCGTAGGGCTTCAGTTCGATGGGGTCGGAGACCGTGCCGATGGGATGAGAGAAAGCGAACTGGGTCAACGTGCGCGAGCCCAGCACAGGGGTAGTCTCCTCGAAGAAAGCGGTCTCGACCGGGTTCTTCTTCAGGCGTCGTGCCAGCGTGTCGAAGGGTGTGCCCTTCTCGACCTGCTGCTTGAAGCTATAGGCTTCGCGGAAAATCTGGTTCCGTCCCGCTGTCCCGAGGGTGACACTGAGTTCAATTTCGCTATAGGCAATCCGGTCTGCGCTCTTGGCGTGGACAGCAATGATGTGGAAGCCGAAGGGGCTTTCCACGGGTCCGACGATGCTGCCTGGTTGGGCAGCGAAGGCTGCTTCTTCAAAGGGTTTGACCATGCGTCCACGGGGAAACCACCCCAAATCACCGCCTCGTTCTGCTGTTGCGCGGTCCTGTGAATAGAGCCGGGCAAGCTCGGCGAAATTCTCTCCACTGCGAGCTCTGCGGGCAATTTCCTGCGCTTGCGCCCGAGCACTGTCTTTATTGCCGCCAAAGCCGATGAGGATGTGGCTAGCGTGAACCAGCAGCGTATCCCCGGGCTGGCGCTGATCCACACGGAAGAAGTAGGTCTTTCCTGCAAGCTCTACCGGACCGAGGACAGCGCCGACTGGCTGAGAAGCCAAGTACTGTGCTTTCTGCGGCTCGATCGCTGCCAGGGAACTCAGTCCGTAGCTGCGCCCTTGGTATTCGGACAGCAGGAGGCTGAAAAGCGAGTCTCGGCGCTCCGGCGGGGTCTGCTCCAGCTCCTGCCGAATGCGCGCCAGCCGCTTGCGGAAGTTTGCTGAATCTTGGGAGGTCGGCTCCAGCGGGAAGATGACGTATTTGAGCTTCCGTGCCGGCTTCTTCTGCCGGAAAGCGTCCCGGTGCTGCCGGTAGTAGGCTTCGATCTCCGCGTCGCTGATCGTGATCTCGCGATCGCGAATGCGATCGATCGAGTAGACAACGTAGTGCACCTCCGCGGAGCTGTTTTCCACCACGTACTGGCGCCGCACGTAGCTCGGGGAGACAATGCTCCCGACGGCGTTGACCAGCGAGCGCAGGTGCTCCCGCGTGCGGTTCTGCCGCAAGAAGTCCTCAATGCGCACCAGGTCCCGTTTCCACCGTTCGACAACCTCCACGGGATCAACGCCGGAATTCGGGTCAACGTAATCAGCAAGGCGTTCCGGCTGCGTAATGAGCTCAATGTAGCGCTCCCGATGGAAGACCCCGGCTGAATCCGTGAAGGGTTGCCGCAGGTAGTCCGGGGGATTGTCCAGCAAAACGTCGAGCAGCTCCTCACGGGTCACGGGGAAAGCAGCCTTCTCGGCTGCCTGGCGCAGCAGGATTTCCTCCACCATCATGTCCCAGATGCTCTGCCGAATGCCCGCTTCGTCAATCTCGATGTCGCCGCCGGCGCTCTTCCGCTGTTGCTCGACTTGCTGCTGCACGCGCTCGTTGAACTCGGCATACCGGATCTTCTCCCCGTTGACCACCCCGATCACCGCCGTTGCCGGGTTCTCACCCAAGTGGAGTACCCGCTGGATATCAGCATCGGTTGCGACCATAAAGCCAATGAAGACAAGCGCGAACAGGGCAAGGAGGTACGGCGAAACCTCCCGCATTCGCGAAATCACCCCCATGCGTCGCTCTCGAAGGGTTGAACGAGCCTCAACATGTATACAAACTTACGAAGCTCCTCAGCCCTAGGAGTCTCAAGCAGCGCGTTGCCAGCAGCCGTGGAGCAGTCACCAAATTTTGCTCTCATCCGTCAGCAGCCGCCGGACATGAACCGCGGTACCGTATGCATGCGGAGTTTCCCCGACTGCAGCTACTTGCACTCGAGGAAGTGCTCTTCCACGAAGAGGTAGGAGCCGAGCGGGTGGAACGGCTCCGCGCCCAGCTCATGCAGAGCGGGCTGCTCCGGAATCCTCCGATTGCAGCACCGCTGGAACATGGGCGGTTTGTCCTCCTGGATGGGGCAACGCGGGTGACTGCACTGCAGCGCTTGGGCTGTTCTGCTATCGTTGCCCAGCTTGTAGACTATCCCGGGGCAGGAGTTGAGCTGCGGACATGGTCCCACTTCCTCCCGCAGTGGGAGCTCGAGGAATTCGAAGAGCACATCCGCCGGCTTGGGTTTCGTCCCCATCGGTGTTCTGCTGCCCAGGCACGGCATGCCCTTGCCAACCGTGCTTTCGTTGCGGCAGCAACCATGGACGGCGAACAGATGCTCGCGCTGCAACCCCCGGAAGGACTCTCCGTGGCATCCTCCCTGCGCCGCCTCGTCCATGCCTATGCCAGCACCGGAACCTTCCAGCGAGTCAGTGAGGAAGAGATAGCGCTGCTCCGGCACCAGGCAGCTCAGCTGCCGGGAGTTCTGGTCGTTTTCCCATCGTTTACCCCCTTGGAAATCCGGCAACTGGCGCTCAGTGGCGAGAGGCTCCCGGCGGGGATTACCCGCCATATCATCGCAGGGCGTCTGCTCCAGGTCAATATCCCATTGGCAGAGCTCCTCTCCCCGACCTCGATGGAGGAGAAGACACAGTGGCTCCAGCAGTGGTGGCACGAACGTCTACGCCACCACCGGATGCGCTACTATCCTGAGCCGACGTTTGTGCTCGAAGAGTGAGGTGTCTCATGCTGCGCATTGGACGCTTCTGCCTCGACGTGGTCGAAACCGGGCGCTTCGGGCTGGACGGTGGGGCAATGTTCGGGGTTGTCCCCAAGCCGCTCTGGGAGCGGGCATACCACGCTGCCGACGCTGCAAACCGGATCCCCATGGCTGCCCGAGCTCTCTTGATTCGCTGGGACGAGAATGCCGTTTTGGTAGACACTGGCAATGGCACGAAGATGTCGGAGAAAGAGCGGCAGATATACGCCCTGGATACCTCGTGTTTCTCCCTTGAAAGCTCGCTGCAGCAGCTCGGGCTCCGTCCAGAGGACATTACCGCCGTTATCCTCACCCACCTCCACTTCGACCATGCCGGTGGCAGCACCCGCGTCGATGCCCGCGGCGAGCTCATCCCCACCTTCCCTCAGGCACGCTACTACGTGCAGCAGGACCATCTGCGCTGGGCACGGCAGCCGACGGAGAAAGACCGTGCTTCCTTCCGCGCTGAGGATTTCGAGCCGCTCGCCTCTGCCGGAGTTCTGGAACTGCTCGACGGTGAAGGCGAACTCTTCCCCGGCATCCGCCTGCTGGTGGTGCATGGACATACCCGGGCAATGCAGCTGGTGCTTGTCCACGATGCGGGGCAGAGCCTGCTGTATTGCGCCGACTTGTGCCCCACAGCAGCACACGTGCCATACCCATACATCATGGCGTACGACAACTTCCCCTTGACCACGCTGGAGGAGAAAAAGCGCATCCTCCCGCAGGCGTACGAGGAAGGCTGGATCCTCTGCTTTGAACACGATGCCTTCGTGCAAGCTGCGCGGCTGCAGCCAACGGCGAAAGGCTTCGTTGCCGGAGAACCGCTGGTGATTACGGCGCTGCAGACACAACCCGCTCAGGGAAGCGCTCGATGAACTCCTTCCACGTGCGCGGAGCACCCAACGTCGCGGGCTGCACACGGCGGAAACTGTGACAGAGGGCAACCGCTAGGGCGTCCGTGGCATCGTAAAGCCGCGGTGTTTCCTCCAGCCCTAGGAGAGCCCGCACCATGTAACGAACTTGTTCCTTGGTAGCGTTGCCATGCCCAACCACTGCCTGCTTGATCCGCCGCGGGGCGTACTCCGCGATGGGAAGCCCAGCACAGGCCAATGCCAGCACGGCAACGCCGCGGGCTTGCGCGAGCTTTGCCAGCGATTGCGCATTGCGGGCGTAGAAGAGGCTCTCGATTGCTGCCTCCTGGGGGACTGTCCGTGCCAGAATCGCCTGCAGGTGGGTGAAGATGAAGTGGAGACGCGCACCCACTGCCTCTGCGCGACGCCGCACCTCAATGACACCGTAGTCAACCACCCGAAGCTCCGTCGCCCGCAGCTCAATGACGCCATACCCACAGCGGATGCTCCCCGGATCAACCCCGATGATACGGAGCCCCTCAGGCATGCTGGAGCTCCTCCATGAGGGCGTCGTCCATCTCAAAGTTGGAGTACACGTTCTGCACGTCGTCCAGCTCTTCGAGCGTTTCGAGGAACTTCAGCAAGCGCTCGGCTTGGTCACGGCTTTCGATCCGAACGGTGCTCTTGGGAATCCACTCCAGCTTGGCTTCCTTGACGTACAGTCCCCGCTCCTGGAGCACTCTCTGGCAGGAAGCCAGCTGTGCGGCAGCACAGTAGACGATGTAATTCCCATCGCCCCGGACGACGTCATCTGCACCGGCTTCCAGAGCGTGTTCCAGCATCGCTTCCTCAGTCAGGTCTTCCCCTTCCACGTAGAGCACTCCCTTGCGCTCGAAGTTCCACAGCACAGAGCCACTCTCTCCGAGGCTCCCGCCCAAGCGGCTCAGCGTCGCCCGCAGTTGGGAAACTGCCCGATTGCGGTTGTCCGTTGCGACCTCGATGATGAGGGCAACCCCGAAGGGACCGTAGCCCTCGTAGAGAATCTCCTCCAGCTGCCCGCCTTCACCTTGGAGTTCGCCCGTGCCGCGCATGATGGCACGGCGGATGTTCTCCATAGGCATGTTGGCAGCACGGGCATTTTCAATCGCGATGCGCAGTCGCGGGTTTGCCTCTGGGTCGCCTCCTCCGAGCCGAGCAGCAATGGTAATCTCCCGCGCAAGCCGCGTAAAGAGCTTGCCCCGGCGGGCATCAACAACGGCTTTCCGATGGCGGATATTTGCCCACTTGCTATGACCAGCCATTGCACTACACAACGGGCAATGGGACAGAAAGCGTAGGCACGCGAATTTACGAGCCTTTCCAGAGTTGCCCTCAGCCAAACAGGCAGCCCGACGAGCCCGCCCAGGGCATGTCGTTGTAGCGTACGCCCATCATCGCAGCCCGCCCGGTCCGCGCCAGCGACATAACCGGCAGCGGTTCCTCCCATTCGGGCAGCCAGACCAACATGACACGCAACTCCACCGCGTTCATCCCCGCAGGGGTATACACACACGGTGCATAGGTGATGCGCTCCTGGAGCACGTAGAGGTGCCGCCTCTGCGGCGGAATTGCCCGCAGGTCTTCTTCCGTTGGCTCCAGGACGATGCCCTTGCCTGCAAACGAAAAGAGCGGCTTGAGAACGAAGCGACGCACTTCCCCCGGCGGGAGCTCCTCCACCTCCGAGAGCCGATAAGCTCGGGGGACGGTAGAATGACGCAGGTAAGGCAGAGCAAACTTGCTCATGCGGAAGTACCAGTTCGGATGTCCTGCCCATTCTACCTCCAGCTCTTCGGTCCAGCAGAAGGGCAGCTGGACACGGTGCTCTTCGAGTTCGTCCACAATGACTCGGTTGAAAATGCGCCGGACCGGTATCCACCTTCCCTTGCGCCGGCGCAACAGGCGACGCCCTTCCTTGCGGAGGCTGCAGATGTCTACCGCGTCGATCCCCAACTGCCGCTCCAGCGCCGTGAAATCCGGACGCGTCTTCTGCTGCTCCGGTCGGTAGTCGAGGAGCACTACCTCTTCTGGGGCATACTCTGCCAGAATCGCCCGGCGCAGGATGTCCCAGTACTGCTGGTCGGAAAGCCCGCTGAAGGTATAGCTCCACTGCTCTCCCAACATGTAGATTTCCCGAGCAAGGCGAGCGTAGAAGTACTGGTAGCCGAAAAGCGAGGGGAAGCCCTGGAGCTCCACTAAGCGCAGCCCCCACTTTCCTGGCGCTTCCTCGACGACGGCGAAGTCGACCACCGCGAAGAGTGGGCGGTCCGGTTCATTGGGTACACGGTACGGCCCCGGAATGGCTGCCTCGGAGAGTGCCCGGTAGTGTGCCGTTGCGCACTGGAGCGTGATTTCCCGTGCTGCCCTCTCTAACTGCTCCCGGAACGGATGTGCGACGAAAATGGGTGCTTCACAGACGCGGAACTCAATCCGGCAGCCTACTGCCTCTTCCAACGCTGTACGGAAGCGCGCGTAGCGCTCAGGAGAGTACGCTTGCTCGGCAAACCAGCGTTGGACCTCCGGTCGCATTGCAGCAAGGCTACGGGGAACCTGCCTCTGGAGAAGAGAGCACCTGCGGGGGGCGCGCCGGCAGCTCCAAGCCCAAGCGGTGCGCTGCTGGGATAATCCGCTCGGGCGCCTCGAGCTGCGCCAGCTGTTGGCGGCGATACGCAACGAGCGCCTCCAGAGAATCGCATGCCCGCTGGAGTCTGGCGATCTGCCGAATGCGTTCCTCAATGGCAATGACGTTGTACACGTAGCCTACCAGCATGAGTGCACTGCCGACCACAATCCCGAGCAGGCTCCAGCGGGTCAAGCGCCGCCGCTGACGGCGCACGGAGGGCAGCTCGTGCAGCAGCTCCGCACTCATCGCACCTCTGCTCCGCTGGGCACCTCGGCATCGGGGGTCAAAAGGACCGGGGTTCCATCAGGGGCAGTGGCTGCCAGGAGCATGCCCTGGGATTCCACCCCGCGGATGACCGCCGGCTTGAGATTCGTTGCCACAACAATTGCTCGTCCCAGCAACTCCTCTGGGCGGTAGCGCTGGGCAATACCGGCAACAATCTGTCGCACCTCTGTCCCAAGCTCTACCTGGAGGCGTAGGAGCTTCTGCGTTCCCGGAATTGGCTCGGCAGCCACAATGCGTCCGATCCGCAGTCCGAGCCGCTGCAGGTCCTCCACCGTCGCGTAGGCATTGCCCGCAATCTCAGCAGAGGCTTCCATCGGAGCATGCGCCATGGTGTACAACTTCTGTCGTTGGCGTTCAATGCGTTCCGGTGGCAACTTCGCAAAAAGGAGCCGCGGCTCCCCGAGTCGGTGCCCAGAGGGCAACGCCGGCACACGTGCGTGGTGCCAGAAGTCCTCGCCGGCAGCATTTTCCCCGGGATCGCCCACCGCCGGGGAACACTGCAGCAACTCCCAGAGGCGGCGCGCTGCGAAGGGCACCACGGGAGCAAATACCACCGCGAAACTCCGGAGGAGCTGAGCGCAGATGTAGAGCGTCCGGGCACAAAGCTCTGGTGCTTCCACCACTGTCTGCCACGGCGCCATATCGGTGAAGAATTTGTTCGCTGCCCGCGCCAGAGCCATTGTCTCCGCAACCGCATCGCGGAAGCGGAAGCGCTCATAGAGCGAAGCAATCCGGGCAACGGCATGGAAGAGGCTCTCCACAATGGCTCGCTCCTCTGCACGCCACCGCGGGCTGAGCGAGAGTTCTCGCCCATTGCGGGCTTCTGCAGCACACTGCTCCCACTCTCGACGGAACTCCTCACCTTCGGGGGAAAGCTCCGGAATGCGCCCGTCCCAGTAGCGGTGGAGAAACTGCAGCGTCCGATTGACGAAATTCCCGAATGCTGCCACCAGCTCGTTATTGGTACGGGAGCCGAATTCCTGCCAGGTGAAGTCCGCATCCCGCGTCTCTGGGAGGTTCGCCGCCAGTGTGTAGCGCAGTGCATCGACGGCGTGTTCTTCGGGGAAATCGGACAAGAACTCCAGGACGTCGATGCTCCAGTTGCGCGACTTGGAGAACTTCCGCCCTTCGAGGTTGAGAAACTCATTTGCCGGCACATTTGCCGGCAGAATGTAGCCGCCATGCGCCATCAGCATAGCGGGGAACATGAGCGTATGGAACACGATGTTGTCCTTGCCGATGAAGGCAAGGTAGCGGGTCTCTGGCTCCTGCCACCAGCAACGCCAGAGCTCCGGCTCGCCCCGTTCGAGCGCCCAGCGCTGGGCAATAGAGATGTAGCCCAGCAAGGCTTCAAACCAGACGTAGAGCACCTTCCCGCGGGCATCGGGCAGCGGCACGGGCACCCCCCAATCCAAGTCGCGGGTAATCGGGCGGTCGGAGAGCCCTTGGCGGAGCCAACTGCGGGTCTGCTGCACGACGTTCTCCTTCCACTCGGTGCTCTTCGCCTCGATGTACTCCTGGAGCGCATGCTGGAAACGGCTCAGCAGGAAATACCAGTGCACCGTCCGGCGGACCACCGGAGGCTTGCCCGTAATACGGCTCCGAGGATTTCGCAACTCCAACTGGTTGTAGTAAGCCCCGCAACGCTCGCACTGGTCGCCGCGAGCAGCTTCGTAGCCGCAGTTCGGACAGGTGCCCTCCACGTACCGATCCGGCAAGAATATCCCGACATCCGGGTCGTAGAACTGCTCTTCCTCCCGTTGTTCCAGGTATCCCCGCTGGAGGAGGGTCAGGAAAAAGCTCTGGGCAAACTCATAGTGCAGCGGATCGGTCGTACGCCCGTAGTAGTCGAAGCTCATGCCCAGACGAGCAAACGCCTCGGCATTGGCACGGTGATACCGCTCAACGAGTTCCTGGGGAGAGACCCCTTCTTGCTCCGCAGCGATGGTGATCGGGGCGCCATGCTCGTCAGAACCGCAGAGGAAGAGCACCTGATGTCCTCGGAGCCGCGCGTAGCGTGCGTAGAGATCCGCCGGCAGATATGCCCCAGCACAGTGCCCCAGATGGATGTATCCGTTGGCATAAGGCAGAGCCGCTGTGATGAGGATGCGTGCCATTGTGGATTCCCGTGCCGCACCACGTACAAAATTACACCCGCCGCCTCCGTTGCCGTCTCGGGAAGGGTGTCCGAGCCTTCCGGACAGCACGGTGCGGCTCGAGTACTGACCGTCCTTCGAAGCAGAGGACGAATTCCCCTCGGAAGCGGCTCTGGCGGAAACGTTCCCACAGCTGAGCGAACGTCCCGTAGTGGTGCGTTTCGTACGGCAGCGTCAGATTGCACCCCACGTATGCCCGGCGCTCGGGCATAATGGCAGCAGCGTCGCTGAGGAGCTGCCGCAGTCGGTACGGTGTCTCCAGCAACACCACCGTTCGGGTCTCCTCTGCCAATGCCTGGAGCTGACGGCGACGCTCTTCGGGTCTACGACTGAGCATCCCGGCGAAGAGGAATTGGTCGGTAGAAAAGCCGCTCCGAACCAGCGCCGTCACGATGCTCGACGGTCCCGGGACAACGACCAATGGCAACCCTTCCTGCAGCACACGCCGGACAAGGAGCAAGCCCGGATCAGCAATGAGCGGCATGCCGGCATCGGAAATGAGCGCGACATCCTTGCCCTGACGCAAATAGGCAAGAACCCGTTCGGTTGCCTCCGGCTCATTGTGCTCGTTGAGCGTCTCCAGCGGCTTGTCAATCCGATGGGCGCGCAGGAGCCGGGCACCGACCTTGAATTCCTCGCAGAAGACCACCGAGCACCCCTTCAGCACGCGAAGTGCCCGGAGGGTGATGTCGTCCAAGTCCCCGATAGGGGTACCGACCACGTAGAGCGTTCCCGGCTTTACGGGTTCAGCCTCCATGTCCACCAGACCTGCTGTCCAACATTGACACGCAGCAGGAGCAGTCCACGGGGAAGCCTGTCACGCGGGAGGCGCACTTCCACAGAGCCGTCCGCCAGCGCTCGGAACCTGGCAGGGCACGCCAGCGCCTGCCCTGCTACGGTGAATACCGTCAGCCGTGGGATGTCCGCAGGCACCGGTCCTGCCCAATGCACCACAAGCTCATCTCCCTCCACAAGCCTGATAGCCCACGGGGAAGCAATGCCGCTCGGGGTAAGCCGCAGCACGACCTCCAGTGGTCGGACCCCAGCAGCAAACCGAAGGCGCATCCGCACATTCCCTGACGAGCCCGCTATCCCCTGCAGCCGTACCACAACCCAACCAGTCCTGCCAGGGGCAATGAGGCTATCGAGCAGACGCGGCGTGATTTCAACCCCTGCAGGGAGTTCGAGTATGTCGAGTGCCCGCAGCTGTGCTGCTCCCCAGCCGAGGTTGAGAATCCCTAACCGCACCTCTGCCGAGGGCTCTCTTCCCCGGTACTCCAGCACGGTATCGGAGAGCACAGGCTGCGCAATGTCCGGAAACGCTGCAGTGCCACCGACGCGGGAGAGCCGCTCAAGCAGCTGCGGACGCTCCACAAAGGGATTCGCCCGCCCTTGAAGACGGGCAATCCGGTGTGTGCGCTCCCGTTCCCACTCATCCACCGTATCCTGCTCATGCCAGCGACGGAGGAGTGCCTCGTACGGCGCCGTCAGCCAGCCGGTCATGTTCCCGTAGCGGAGCGCTACGTAGAAAAGCGCACGAGCAGCATCACCTTTGTGACGATCGCGGGGCTCGAAGACTTCCGCACCGGTCGAATCCAGCCCGTAGCGAGAGCCGCCCAGCTGCCAGAGAACGGTACGGACAAGCCCGAAGCGCAAATCCCGGCGTTGCTCGTTCGCTTCTGCCCGGGTTGGGAAAAGATGGTGCAGATCGCTCAACGGCGGGAGAGTATCGCTGCCGCGGCTCCGCGGCCAGGTATGCTCGACGTTGAAAACTGTCGGTGAGGGCATCGGCGGGACCGCAATGGTTTGCCCGGTGTAGACGCACTCGACCTTCCCGCCGCGATTATCCACGTCGAAGAAAATGGCACGGCGCGCACTATCGTAGGGGAGAACCCGCTGCTGCTGTACCAATTCCTGTAGCCGCTGCCGGAGTGCCTCGCCCCAGAGCCCGTCGGTGAGAGCGTACACAGAATCAGGGTCCTGCGGATGCGCCTGGAGCAGGCACGGGTATGTCCACTCTGCCTCTTCACACCGGAGCCGTAGCAGCAGGATCCCCTGGCAGGGGAGGTTATGCACGAAGAGCGCCCTCACCTCAAGCGAGAGGCTCTCTCCGGGCTGGAGCGTCTGCGGTACCGTAGTCGCGACGGCGAATCCACCCCACGCCCACTGGCGGATGTCCGCTCCCAGGAGCACCAGCTCCCCGCTCCCACCATTGGTGAGGGTGAGGCTCCGGCTCTGTACACGTCCGAGCGGCAACGAGCCGAAGTCGAGCGTGTCGGGACTGACCGTGGCACCGCACCAAGCTGCCAAGGCAGAGCACGATGCCACCACCCAGAGAAGGAGGTACATGTCGGCGACTCCCCATGCTACCGAAGAGCAAAACTACGGCGTACCTCCGTGAGCAGCCAGAAGCGGCTCCCGTCTTCGTCTTTGGCTATGCTGTCGTCAATATCATGGACGAGCACGCGTGGGTTAGCTTTCTCCGTCGTCGGCTGCAGGAGCCTCTACCGGGGCATGCAGCTCACCAGCGGCTCATGCCACACGCACCGGGTCGCCAGCGTCCGCTTACCCCTCCTCCTGGAAGCCGCCCCGCAGCTGTTCTGGTTGCTTTCTTGCGGAACGTACCCTCTCCGACATGTCTGCTCACCCTTCGGAGCTCCCGGCTCCTGCATCATCGGGGTGAGTGGAGCTTCCCCGGCGGAATGCTCCATGCTGGGGAGGCACCCGAAGAGGCTGCTGTCCGGGAGGCGACAGAAGAAATCGGCATTGTTCCCGATCAGGTAGAGCTTCTCGGACGAGCAACTCCGCTGTATGTGCCGGCATCGCATGCGGCTGTCATCCCGGTGATCGCTGCGCTGTCTCCGCCGGAGGAGTTCCGACTCAACCCTGAAGAGGTCGAGGAGCTACGGCTTCTATCGCTCGACGAGCTGGCTCAACACCCGCCGCAGATGGAAACCTGGTCCCGGGACGGGCGCCTGCTGTATGTCCCGCTGTGGCGGCTTTCCTCCCCTGTCCCCCTGTGGGGAGCCACTGCAATGATCCTGGCAGAACTGCTCTGGCTCTACGCAGAATTCCGGCACGAGAGCGCCGCCCGTGGTAACCGCTCGCCGTAATTTGCGTCCGGTAAGCTGTCCTGCCATCCAGCTGCGGCGTCCTGCGGGAATGCTCTGGGGCGTTTTCTTCCTCCTCGCTGTCGGAAGTGCTGTCGGCGAAGAACTCCGCACCTCCTGGGAGCGCTCCAGTACCGGCGAGCTGGTACTGACCGTCCAGCTCGATGCCCCGAGCTTCGTTCCCACAGCAGACGGCATGCGGCAACTGCCACCGCTTTCCCGCTGGGCATTTGCTCTGCCTGATCGAGCCCTCTATGGCTTTGCGCTCCTGTTGCGCCTCCCGCCGCAGACGGAGCTTTCCACTGAAGTACTGCGCTGGCAAGAGCTGCCGCTTGAAGCTCCGCTTGCCCAGCGCCGCTGTACCGAGTGCCGTCCGGAGGATCCTCCGCTGGCACGCCTCCTCCCGCTGGGTAGCACGGGCGAGCACTCCATCGCAGCGCTCCAACTTTTCCCCTACACCCTGGATACCGAGAGACACCGCGTGCGCATCGCCCGGGAGTTTCGCGTCCGTTTCCGCAGCCCTGTTCCCTTCTCGGCAGGTATTCCCGTCATTGAGCCATCCTCCGTGCCAGCATCCGCCCGCAGCACGGCAGGGAGAGAGCTCCTGCAGGGAGAACCTCACCGCATCCCAACAGCACCTGACGGCTATCAGTACAAGCTCATCGTGGATCGGGATGGGCTCTACAGGGTCACCGCTCGCCAGCTGCAGGAGCTCGGTATACCGCTTGCAACGATCCCGGTAGAATCCTTCCGCTTGTGGAACCGTGGGCGTGAAATCCCCCTCTACGTCTACGACCGCAACAACAACGGACGATTGGACGACTATCCCCCTGACCCGGACTACCTGGCGTTCTTCGCAGAAGCCAACCGAGTTAGCTTCCAGAACCCCTACGGCGACATGTACCGCGACCCGGAGACCGACGAAAACGTCTACGTCCTGACCTGGGCTCCGGGCAAAGGGCAGCGGATGGTGGAAGAATCCGGGGACATCCGTATCAGCGACCCTCGACGGATGGTAGACCTGCGCGGCAGGGCCTTCCTCAGCACGGTCATCGTGGAGGAAAACCGCCTCGAAGAGCGCTTCGGTGCGGTCGAAGAGCTGGACCGCGATCTCCTGCTGCCGAGCTTCCGTGGGGACCAGCTCTTCTGGGCACGCGTACCTGCCAACACGAGTGTCACGGTACCTATTCGGCTTCCTGCACCGGCGCTCCTGGCACCTGACCCGGTCGAGGTTGAAGTCATGCTCTGTGGCGCCTTGGCACGCCCTCTGCCGTGCCCAATTCCGCCGTACACTGCCGAGATTTACCTCAACCGACGGCGGATCCTGCGCGCTTCCTGGTCCGATGCGCGTCCGTTCCTGGTGCGTTCCCCTCGGGACCAGATTGCGCCTATCCCCGCTTCCCTCCTTGCCGAGGCTGACAGCAGCACCCTGACCGTTGCGAACATCTTCGACTGCCCAGAGGCGGCCGACCGTGCCCCGAGCTTCTTCCTCAACTGGGTCCGCATTCGCTATCCCCGGCTCTACGTCGCAACCGATGACGAGCTGCTCTTTCGCACCCCCGAAGGCTCCCCACCGGGACTGTATACATTTGCCCTTGAAGGCTTCCGGACCCCGAACATCTTGCTCTTCCGCTACGGAGTCTCCCGAATTGTCAATTTCAGCCTCGAACGAGTGACGCTCCCGTTCGGCGGAGTCCGCTACACAGTCCGCTTCCAGAGTTACGTTGCCTCGCCCGAGGAGCTCTTCTACGCCATTGCAGCCGACAGTGTCCGGACCCCTCGGCGCCTGGTGCGAGACTTCCCGTCCGATCTTGTCAATCCTGCAAACGCTGCCGACTATCTGCTCATCACCCACAAGGGGCTCTGGGATCGGCAAACACCCGAAGCTGTCTCACCGACCCATCCGGTACAGCGCCTGCTGCAGCTCCGCCAGCGCCAGGGCTTGCGTGCAATGGCGGTAGACATCGAAGACATCTACGACGAATTCAACTACGGCATTGCCTCCCGGGAAGCTCTCCGCCGTTTCCTCCGGTACGCATGGCATACCTGGAGCGTTCCCCCGCGCTACGTCTTGCTGCTCGGATCTGCTCGTCCCCTTCCGCCACAGCTCTGGCAGACCCGGCGCTGGGGCATGACACCGACCGACTACCCCTACGGCTGCGTTGAAGGAACGTATCAGACCCCAACAGGAGCGCTGACTGACGATCCCTTTGCGGAAATTGCCATCGGGCGCATTCCGGCTGAAACCCTCGCAGAGGCTGACGCCGTGATCTCCAAGCTGGAAGAACACGAAGGGCGCTACGCCACCGAGTACTTTCACCCCCGAGTCCTGCTCCTGGCAGGGCTCAACGGCTTTCAGCAGCAGACCGAACTCCTTGCCGAGCGCCTGCCACCAGGGATTTCCCAGCGGCGTCTCTACGTTGCCCCTGGCACACCGTATTCCGGGCACACCAGCGAGCTGCTCCAACTCTTCGCCGAGGGAGCCGCTGTGGTCAACTTCCTCGGGCACGGCGGAGGCGGCATTTGGGAAGACGCCGGACTCCTCCGCGATGAGGATGTGGAGCTCCTCCAAAATCGAGGGCGCTACCCGATTGTCTCCAGCCTGACATGCTTTACCGGGGCTTTCGAGCAGCAGGTCTACCGCCGCGGGTTGCTCACCAGCCTTGTCATTGCTCCTCGGCGCGGCGCCGTGGCAGCCTGGGGCAATTCCGGTTACGGCTGGCTGGAGAATAGCTTCCTGCTTTCCACCGCCCTCCTGGAGGTGCTGACCCGTCCAACGGGTACGGAACAGCGTTTGGGCGACGTCTTCCGCGGTGGCAAGCTCCTCTACGCTGCCCGAGCGTACGGGCTGCAAAACGAGATTGTTCTCTCCATGCTGCTGCAGTCCACCCTCCTGGGCGATCCAGCAATGCTTCTCCGGCTGCCTCCCGATACCCTCAGGCTGGAGGCTGAGCCGGCAACGGCATATCCCGGCGACTCTCTCACCGTGCAGGCAGTACTCCCGTTCGGCTCCGGCACTGCCCGCCTCCTGCTCACTGACGAGCGCGGGAACGATCTGCCGGGAAGTGAGCAGGTGGTGTCGCTTTCAGGCACGAGGCTCCGCTGGTCGGTCCGCATCCCTGCCACCTACACCGGCTCGCGGCTCTCCGTGCGTCTCTACGTCGTCTCCGCCGATGGCACCCGCGCCCTCAGCGGTGGTGTGACACTGAGCACCGGGGCTGTCCTGCTTGGAGAAATCCAGTCGAATCCTTCGCCCCCCGTACCGGGACAGCCTCTGGCATTCCGCATCAGCGTCCGCAGCCGTACTCCGGTCCAGACAGTGACGGCAACGGTGAGCGTACTCCTGCCCGATGGAACGCTCTCTTCGTTAGGGACTCTGCCGTGCCAGCTTGTTGCTCCGGAGCTCTACCAGACCCAGCCTCCGGTTCCCGCAGCATCCGTGGTTGCCGGTGCGGAATTCCGCGTGCTTTTCACAGTGACACTCTCCACTGGGCAGAGCGTCAGCTCGTGGCTTGCCACTTTCCGTGTCCCCGGGATTGCCGACCCAGCCGTACTGCTTCCCCTCGCCGGGGACAGTCTCCGGACAGCTCTACCCTGGCTGCGGATGGTTGTCACCGGGCAAGGGGCACAGCTTCAGGCGCGCCTTTACAACTGGTCGGAGACGCCCGCGGGGGCAGTTCTTGCTCGGCTCTGGCAACGGCAACCCGGCGGCGGGCTCCAACTGCTGGCAGCGCAGCGGCTGGATATCCCAGGAAACGGCTTCACGGACTGGCTCCTCCGTCCTCCCCCGGCGCTCCGTCCTCGTTGGCTCCGGCTTGAGGTACTCAGCGACACTCTCTCCACCGGTGGGGACCGCATCCAGGCAAACAACGCTGCCGAAGACAGCCTGCTGCTTGGATGCTTTGCCGTCATGCCGGGGCTGGGGACAACTCCAGACGGGGTACAGGCTACCGCCGTGGGCGTCCCTGGGATTGCCGTGGTGGAAGTCCCCGCGGCAGCGGCTCCCTCAACCCCTGTGCTCCTCTGCTTGCAGGTGCTGGATTCTGCCCGCACGGTCCAGCCCGATGTCTTCCTCCTCCGCCTTGCCGATAGCTCACGCGCTCTTGCCATCACCACTGCGCAGCCACTTCGCGCAACCTTGCAGCTCTGGTATGACCGCCAGGATAGTTCCCTCCAGCGTGGGACCCCGGCACTCTACCGGAAGCACTCCCGGCTAGACCTGTGGCAGCGTTTACCTAGCTCCGAGCTCAGCCCGGGAGTGCTCACCGCTGAAGTGACTCTGCCCGGGGTCTTCGCCGTAGGAGTAACAACAGACCGGCGCCCACCGCAGGTCCGACTTACGGCAGAAGGGCGCTCTCTGCCGACGCGGACGGTCCTCTCGGCATACCCCCGCATTGGCATCGTCGGCGTTGATGAAAACGGAATTGCCACCGACACCGGCTCGATCCAGCTGACACTCAACGGGCAGCCCGTCCCAGCAAGTCAGTACGCCGTACTGGATACCGCGCAGACCCCAACGGCTGCCAGCATCAGCTACCGTCCGCGGTTGGAAAGTGGGACCCACATCATCTGTGCGACACTCACCGACTGCAACGGGAACACGAGCGAACGCACCTGCATCCAGGTGGAAGTTTCCACAACGCTAGAGCTGCGTCTCCTGGGCACCTTTCCCAACCCGTTTGCCGAGGAGATGTTTATCGCCTACGAGCTGCTGGGTGCCAGTAACGTGGATGAGATTGAAGTCCGCTTTTACACCGCTTCCGGGCGTTCAATCCGGCGTATGGTCTTCCCGACCTCCTCCCCGACGGAAGCTTTTGGCTTCTTGCGCGGCGGGACCGGGCTGCCGACCGCCCCAGGGTACCACGAAATCTGGTGGGATGGCACCGACGATGAGGGGCGTCCGGTGGCCAATGGGGTATACTTCTACCGAGTCCGTGTCCGAGCAGGTGAGACTGTCATTGAGCGGCGCGGCAGTGTGGCGCGGGTTCGTTAGCATTCTCGGCATGTGCCTGACGCTGTGGGCACAAGAGGAGCCCTATGCGGGGGCTTTTCTGGAGATTCCGCTCGGAGCCCGAGCACTGGGCATGGGTGGAGCCTTCAGCGCCGTTGCCGATGACGCATGGGGATTTGCCTGGAATCCTGCGGGCTTGGCGCTGCTTCCCCCGACTCCGCTCGTGTCAGGCATGTACAGTTCGCAGTATGGCTCGCTCGGTTCACCGCTGGCGCATTTCTTCCACACCGGGCTTACCGTGCCGGTATCCCGGGCACAGCTGGGCATCAATTGGGTACGCTTCACCGTCCCAGACCTCCGCCGGTATCCGGACCTGACGCGGGTGCTCTCGCCGCAAGAGCGGGAAGAGCTCGTCCGACGTGCTGGACAGGGTGAATTCATCCCCAATGCCGATGACGCTCTCTGGCTGAGCCTAGCGCACTTGTTCGTCATCCCGGTGGATTTCGGCTGGATGCGCTTTGCCGTCCCGGTAGAATTCCCCATCGGAGTCAACCTCAAACTCCTTCACCAGCGCATTGCCGAGCACACCGCTTCAGGGCTGGGCTTAGACCTTGGAGCAGCACTGCGGGTCAACCTCAAGGACATCGCCTTCGATGAACGCTGGCCCCGACTAGCTCTGGGGCTATTCGTGCGCGACCTCGGGGGAACACGGCTTCTGTGGAGCACCCAGCGTCCACACCGCATCCCAAGCTCGGTCCAGTGGGGGATTGCTCTGACGCAACCGCTGGAAATGTGGCACATGGAAGCTACCATTGCCTACGACCGCGACAGCCGCTACAGCGGTGCCAGCAACTACGGCATCGAAGTAACCTATCGCCGTAGTTTTGCCCTCCGGCTCGGGGCATACCACGGGGTTCTGACACTCGGCGCCGGTGTGGATGTCGGCTTCCTCAGCGCCGACTATGGCTTCCTAGCTGACTCCGACGCACAGCTGGGCAATGTCCACCGACTGGCTGTCAGTCTCCGGCTCGGACCTATACTGGAACGCCTCCGATGATGATGCAGCTCTGTTCCTGGTGCCTCCTTCTCCTGGCAGTGAGCGGATGCGGGACTCCGACAGAGTCACCCCCGACTCCGCTGGAGGCTCCGCGCTGGGTTACCCGCAGTGCCGATACGGCTGCTTTCGAGACGGGCGTTCGCCCATGGCCCGACGCCGCTGCAAACGGCGTGGGAGGCATTCGGCTGGAGTGGCATGCTCTCGACCCGCTCAAAGTCGGCGGCTATCGACTCTACCGCAGCGACACGACCGATTCCAGTGGACGTCCCATCAACTTCCACGAGTTGGTCACGATCGAGTACGGCACTACGGCGGAAGATACGGCGTACGTTGACCTGGCTGTTACCCCCTGGCGCACGTACTACTACCGTGTCCATGCGCTGGACCGCTCGCCGCAGCGGCGCGAAGGTCCTCCCTCAGACACCGTACGCTTCACGCTGGAGCCTCCCCCTGTGCCTCTGGCACCGATCGGGGCTGTCGCTCCCGATTCGGTCATCTTCCGCTGGAGCAACAATGTTGGGTACGTGGTCCTTCGCGTCTTCGAGGCAGACTCGCTCAACCCTGACATTGGAGGACGCCCCGTGTGGGTCTTCGCCGGGGTCCCGCTCGATTACTCACGCCCTCAAATTCGCTACAATCAGGACGGACGGGCCGAGCCACTGCAGCCGGGGAAGCTCTACCGCTGGCGTATCAGCCGCGTAACACCTGGACGCCCCGAACGCGGAGCAAGTTCGGTCTGGCGCACGTTCTGGCTGCGATGATGTCTTACTCGACTCCCAACGGGTCATGAGCCTGCGCTTCGGACTGCTCCTCCTGGCAGCGCCGCTGCTCTGGGCACAGCATCCCCGCAACCTCTTTGCTCCTCCAGGGCAGGAACAGTCCCAACCCCGTTCGATGCCGTACACTGGGCTGGGCGGGGCTGCATACTACGACCTCAGCTTCGGGGCTGGACTGACCATTCCGGTCAACCTCTGGGGCTACGTCCGTGTCCCAGGGCGCTACTTGGTCCCCAGCTCTACCACGCTGGTCCAGCTCATCTCCTTCGGTGGCGGACCAACCGAGTACGCCCGGCTGACCGATGTCCGCGTCATCCGGGATGTGCGGGTGGATACCACCATCGTCGAGCGAGTGCTGGTCTACAACCTGGAACTCTACCAGCGCACCGGCGACCCGAGCCAGAATCCACTGCTGTATCCCGGTGATACAGTCATCGTCCCCGGCGGAGCACTCAGTACGCTGGAGGTCGTCGTCGGGGTTGTCCGGGATGTCCTCCTCATCTTGCAGGCAGCGGTCACGCTGGTTCTCTTCTTCCGCGGAGGGCGATGAGTGCCAGAGCAGTGCTGAGCATCCTTGTGTTGCTGAGTGCATGCCGTCCCGGGAACGTGCCCGAGGAGCGCCGCATCAGCTTCTGGCATTTCTGGAGTGAACCACGACACCGCGCTGCTCTGCAGGAGCTGATTGCTGAATTTGAGCAGCGCTTCCACTGTCGGGTGGACGTCACGGAGTTGACCTGGAACGAAGGGAAAACCAAGCTGCTGGCTGCTTTCAATGCAGGAAAGCCTCCTGACGTGTTGGAGCTCGGCTCCGATTGGGTTGCCCAGTTTTCCAGCGCTGGCGTTCTCTGGGAACTGCCCCGAGACAGCATTCCGCTGGAGCACTTCCTGGCTGCCACTCACCCACCGTGTTTCTGGCAGGGCAAGCTCTACGCTGTCCCGTGGATTGTGGATACCCGTGTGCTGTTCCTCAATCGAACGGCTCTCCAGCGGGCTGGGCTCCCGCAGACGCCGCCCCAGACGTGGGAAGAGCTCCTGCAGCGGGCATCCCAGCTCCATTCCCCGCCGTCTCTGTACGGTTGCGGAGTCAACGGCGCTGACCCACACCGGCTCTACAAGAAGGTGCTCCCGCTCGTATGGAGCTTCGGTGGCGATTTGCTGGACAGCACCGGACGCCCACAGCTGACGGCGCCTCCCGTTGTGAGAGCGGTACGCTTCTATACAGAGCTTGCCCGTGTGGGGCTCATTGAAACCCAACGGCAGCTCGACGACCTCTTCCTCCAAGGCAAGCTCGGCTTCTGGGTCTCGGGAGCATGGCTGGCGGAGAAACTGCGGCAGCAGCAGCCGCGCTGGGAGTACAGTCTTGCCCTGCTTCCCGGGCAGACTCCACTGCAGCCCGGGATCTCCTTCGCCGGTGGGGAGTACCTTGCCATCAGTGCTGCTTCCCCGCGGAAAGAGCTGGCACTTGCCCTCGTCCGTTTCTTGACTGCCGGAGAAACCGCCGTGCGGTTCTGCCGTGCCGTACCAGAGGCAGGGTTCCCTGCCGACCAGCGTTTCGTGCAGGACTCGCTCTTGCTCAGTATCCCGTACCGGAGGCACTTCGCCGAGCAGTTACGCCGGGCGCGGATGACCCCTGTCCATCCTCAGTGGCTCGAACTGGAGGCTGCCTTCGAGAACGCCGTCGTTGAAGCCCTCTACGGCATCCACTCCCCTGAGAAAGCATTGGAGCGAGCACAGCAGCTCCTGTCTCACCCTTGAGGAGGCTACGCTCCTTGCAGTTGGTCGGTCCCAATCAACCAGCAGAGGGTTCCCGCCCAGCGGCGCGGGTCCGGAAGCTCGATACAGCCGATTGCACCAGCAGGGAAGCGGAAACGGAACTGCCGGGCACCACAGAGCTCGCTGAGCCAATTCAGGATACTGGGAGCATGCCCAACCAGCAGCAACTGCTGACTCTGAGCAAAGGCCAGCACCAGTGCCTGTACCCCGACGGTAGAGCCTGCCGGAGTGAGCGCCGGATCAGTGACAATTTCCCGAGAATATCCAAGCCCTTCGGCAACAAGCTGTGCCGTTTGGAAAGCCCGTCGATAAGGGCTGCTCAGGATCCAGTCGGGCTCTACCTGGAGCAGCCGCAGCAGTGGGAGGAGCCGCTGAATGTGCTCCTGTCCTGCGGCACTCAAAGGGCGCTGCAAGTCCTCACCTCCACTTTCGGCATGCGCATGGCGCATAAGGTAGAGAAGCATCGCCGTATGCCTTCCCTGCACTTGTTCAACCCACGGGGTATAGGCTCACGCAGGAAGTCCGCCTTCCGCCGGCGGATCTCCCGCAGGGAGATGCTCAGCGAGGATTTCCGCTACATCACGGACACGGACGGTATCGGCTTTCCCCAGCGCTTTGACCCCATCGGTGAGCATGGTCAAGCAGAATGGGCAGTTGACAGCAATGGTTTCTGCTCCTGTGGCGAGCAACTCTTCGGTTCGCTCCAGGTTGACCTTCTTGCCAACGCGCTCCTCCAGGAACATGCGTCCGCCGCCGGCACCACAGCAGAAGCCCCGATCCCGCGCCCGCTCCGGTTCAGAGAGCTGAACCGTTGGGAGGACCTCCAGCAGTACTCGCGGCGCTTCGTACTCTCCATTGTAGCGTCCCAGATAGCACGAATCGTGGTAGACCACCGTGTGTAGCAAGGTTTGCACATGCTCCCCAGTGAGCTGCAGGCGCCCCTCTTCCAGAAGGCGGCGCAGGTACTGCGTGTGGTGGTACACCTGGTAGAAGCCCCCGAAGCGGGGATACTCGTTTTTGAGGGTGTTGTAGCAATGCGGGCACATTGTCACAATTGTTCGCACGCCGTAGCGGTTCAGCGTCTCCACATTTGCCCGAACGAGCCCATCGGCGAGGTACTCGTTGCCCGTCCGGCGTGCCGGGTCCCCTGTACACCGTTCTTCCGCCCCCAGGATGCGCACCTGTACCCCGGCAGCAGTCAGCAGCTGGACAATGGAGCGGGCAACGCGCTGCGCCCGCTGATCGTAGCTTCCCGCACAGCCAACCCAGAAGAGGACATCGTAGGTGGTGCTCTCCTCCGCTAGGGTCTTCACCGGCAGCCCTGCCGCCCATGCAGCACGGTCTGAAGCCGCAAATGCCCACGGCGTAGCTTGGATTTCCAAGTTCCCATACGCCGATTGGAGTTCCGTAGGGAAGCGCGCCTCCATCATGACCAACCCCCGCCGCAGCTCGACAATGACGGGCACGTGCTCGATCAGAACCGGGCACTCCTCCATGCATGCTCCACACGTCGTGCATTGCCACAGCGCCTCCTCTGGAATGTAGTCCCCGACGAAGCGTTTGTTCAGCAGTGCCTCTTCCTCGGGGCTGAGCTGCCCGCCGCGGCGCTGCTTGAGTAGCAGGGGCATCCGATCGAGCGTCCGCTGCCGCACAGCGACGACAATTGCTCGGGGGTCGAGAATCTTGCCCGTCTGGTTGGCCGGACAAACACTGGTGCAGCGCCCACAGTGCGTACACGAGTAGCTATCCAGAATGCTTTTCCAGCTCAAGTGCTCCACATCGGTGGCACCGAAGACCGTGGCATCCTCCCGCGCAAAGTCAAGCGGGTCGAGCACATTGACAGGTCCCAAACGGGCAAAGAAGACATTCGGCACAGAGGTCAGCACGTGCAAGTGCTTCGAGAACGGAAGGTAGTTGAGGAAGATGAGGATGAAGCCGATGTGAACCCACCAGCCCACCTCGAAGAGGATACGGGTTGTCTGGTTCGGGGCAAAGAGCTGAGCCAAGAGAGTAGAAACCGGACGCACCGCCCAAGCGTGGTCTGCCTGCAGAGCAATGCGCGTGCTGTTTTGCAGCAAGAGCGCGGTGACAATTACGGCAATCAAGCCCAGGACAATCACAGCATCCCGTTGCTCCTCTGCAGGTCCCTGAAGGCGCGCCACTCGCTGGACCCACCGCCGCCACGCTGCCCAGAGGACCGCCACGAACACAATGGCACAGAAGAGGTCCACGGCAATCGTACTGACCGAATACAGCGGTCCCAGGAAACTCAATGACCAGCGGGGATTGAATCCCTCCAATACCGCTTCCACTGCCGAACTCAGCAACACCAGGAATCCCCAAAAGATTCCCGCATGGATTGGTCCAGCAACCCGATCTCGCAGGATCCGACTCTGCCCAAACGCTACCACAAGTGTCTGCCATAGGCGCTGTCCCACACGGTCCCAGCGGTTCTCCGGACGCGCAAGCCGGAGAAACTGGAACAGGCGCCAGGCATTGAAGGCGAAAATCCCCACCGCACCGAGGAACATCGGGACGAAAATCCAGGCCCGCATCCACTCTCCACGGTATCCTGACCACCGCTGCAAAAATAGGTAGCTCCCTCTCCACCCTTCCTCACCCTTGCCGGCTGTGCCGTGCGTTGTCACATCGGAGTACGATAAAAATCATTGGCATCGGTTCCCAAGAGCGCGAGCTTCGTAGCGTGCCTGTGTTCCACCTATCTTGAGCCTTATGCTGTCCCAAACTCGGGAACAGCTTCGCCTCTGCAGCCAGTGCCCGCACGGCTGGCTTAGCCCTCTTGGACAGCTCGGAGAGGAGGCACAGCAGACGCTGGCGCGTGCCCGGCAGACGGTTCTCTTCGCGCCTGGCACTCCGATTGTGCGAGCCGGGGAACCAGTAACGCAGCTCTACTGCATCGCCAGCGGGACGGCGAAAGCTGTGCTCTCTGTCGGGGATGACGGCGAAGAGCTCTTGGTTGCCCTCCACAAACCAGGGGATCTCCTCGGACTCCGAGACCTCTTCGGTGAGCGGCGGCATAGTGTCAGCGTCATCGCGCTCGAGGAGCTCCGCGCGTGTCTGTTCCCGGCAGAGCTCGTAGAGCGCTTTGCCCGGGAACATCTCTCGTTCTGGGTGCGAGTCGTGCAGCTCCTTGCCCGCGAGATCGAAGCCATCGAAGAGCAATTTCTCCTCTTCCAGCGCCGCTCCGTGCGTGAGCGCGTGATCCACTTTCTGCTGCTGCTTTTCCGGACCTATGGAGCCGACGAGGAGGGTTCTCTCCGCTTCCCAGCAACGCCAAGCAGCATTGCTGAGCTCCTCCGTACCTCTATCTCTGCCGTCCGTCGCACGCTGTCGGTCCTGGAGCGCCGGAATCTGATTCGCTGTGCTGACAACCGGATCCGGCTTCTGGACCCCGAAGCGCTCTCTCAGCTGCTCCGGAATACCTAAGGGAGATGCCGCCGGAGAAAGCGGAGGAGCTCCTGGTAGAGTTCCTGGACCTCTGGCTCATTGGTCTCACCGAGCCCCCACTGGAGCCGGTAGCGCGTCCCGGCATGGCGGAATTCGAGGAAAGCCACCATGTTGCCCGTACTGAGCACTGTCTTTCCTTCCTGCTGCCAGCGTGCCAGTTTGCGGAAAAATGGCTGGAGGCTATCGGCAGGGACACGACCGGCTTCTTCCGTCCGCTCCGGCTGTCCGGGCATCTGGCTCCAGCGGAAGACCAGCCCATCGGAGCGCAGCAGGTGTCCGGAATACATGCCCGTAAACCCGCCTCCCTGCCCGAGGAGGATTTCCCCTTCCACAGGCGGCTCCGGCGTTGTACTCCGACATCCCATCACCACCGCCAGCAAGAGGACACCGAGATGCCACATCGTCACTCCCACCATGTCCTTACATATCCGTGGAGAGGCGGAGGCGCAGAATGCGTCCGTTGCCTGCATCGGCAATGTAGACAGTGCGGTTGTACACCGAAACCCCGCTGGGACGGCGGAGCCGCGAGAGCCCTTCGCCCTGGTATCCCCGCACGAGCATGCCCGAGGGAGAGAGTACCAAGAGGCTATCGGCTTCCGCATCCACCACATAGACTGCCCCGTTGCCGTCAAAGGCAGCACCTTCAGGAGCACGGAACCGCCCGGGCTGTAGCACAGTTGGGCTCTGGCGTGCTGGGTCGAATTTCTGCGCCCATCCTGCACCCTCGCCGGTCACGTAGCGCAGCCATTGCACGCGGTATTGCATGGTCTCCCCGCGCTGGGTCAGAACCAACTCCTGACCATCGGCAGAGAGTGCCAGTCCGCTGAGCTTGCCCAGAGAGTTGAGAGCGACGCCGATAGGACGCAGTGTTGCAATAGGCGAGCGGAGCCGATCATCTGGACCAATGTGGAGGACAGCCTCGTCCGGGTCAACAGCAGAGGTGTTCTGCGGTCCGGTGCGTGCCAGGAGGTAGCTGTTGTCCGGCAGTACGGCAACGCCGGTGAAGCGGCGCTGCGGGCGCTCCGGTTCAGCATACGCAAGGACGATGGGGGCTTGTGCGAGGTTATGGTGAGCCTGCCGCAGCTTGATGCGGAAGACTGCCCCGATGGTCATCTGCCCGGCAGGCAGCAGCGTATCCAGCTCAGCACAGACCAGTAGGTCGAAATGCCCATCCTGCGCCAGCGCAACCGGACGGCGAATACGCCCGGAGACCCCAAGGAGGCGCCCGGCAAGGTCCAGCATCACGATGCGGTCGTTGTCTGTATCGGCAACGTAGATGAAAGGCTCTCGCCCAACGAGGACATCGGCTGGGTTCCGGAAGCCTGTCCACGCTGGCTCCAGGGGAACGTAGACGGTATCGCCAACACGCGTTGTATCCACTGGCGGTGCGGTCGGCAGCGGCGGACGTTCTACGAGGCAACCACTGCTTCCCCCGAGAGCAAGTCCCAGTACAAGAACACCGGCGGCAGCGTCATGCCTGCCCATGGCTACGGTCCTCGGAAGGGCTCCACCGTACATCCGAAGCGATGCGCAAGTCCGAAGGGAGGCTGCGCGGTAAGAGCGTAGTCCAGCTGCAGCGTGAAGGGAGCAAGGGGGAGACGGACTCCAACACCGACTGCCCACCACTGGGCTGCTTGCGCTCGCAGCCCTGCCCGCACAAGGAGTTCTGCCGGGAAGGCTGAGGAGAATCGGACCGCGTACTCACTGCCAACCGCGTAGCTTTCGGACTGATCGCTGGGATGCTCCACCGAGGCAACCCATGTCCAGCGCTGCAGAGCATCGTGCAGCAACTCCCCAGCGAGCCCAATTCGGAAAACCGTCGGCGGAGCAAACTCGCGGAAATCCCTTGCGGGAGCGCCCTGTTCCGGCAGAGGACCAACGGCACGGAGGGGCAATCCGAAATGGGATACCGCAACCGCCAGGCGCAGGCTTCCGATGCCGGTCCAATAAAAGGTTCCAGCATCCCACGTGATCCCCCGGAGAGTGACTTCCGCCCAGTTTTCCTGGACGTAGCGGAGCGTCACCCCAGCGGCGAACTGCTCTGTGAAGCGGTGGGCATAGCTCAGCGCTGCAGTCCATTGCCCGAACCGGAACTGGCGCCCCGTGCCGTAGGGGCGAAACTCTGTGGTCTCCTCAATGGGCGGCAGGCTCACCACCGAGAAGGACAGCGCCACCGTCCCCGGCTCCCAGAAGCGATAGCCCACACAGAGAGCATGGTGCCATACCTCTGCAATCAAGCGTTGGCTGGCAAGCACGAGAGCGTAGCGCCCTTGCTGCTCTGCGGCAACAGCAGGGTTGAGCCACACGCTCCCCGGCTCAGGCAGAGCTGTCGTGGCAGAAACCAGCCCGGCACTTCGGGCACTCCCGAGCGCTTTCAACGCGCTCGCCGCAGAACTGCCCACGCGCTCTTCTCCAAACCGGGGCAGGATCTGCCCCAGGAGTGGGCAGGCAAGCACAGCGGTCAGCAGCAAGGCACGCTTGCCCATCAGTGCCGTGCAACACCACCGTCTACGTTGATCGTCTGCCCGGTAATAATGCCCGATTCTGGCAATGCGAGGAAGGCAACCACATTGGCAATGTCCTCGGGCTCATCAGCCCGATGGACTGCCTGCGTGGGCAAGATATGCTGCAGAATCGTCTGCGACAGCGGAGCGGCGTCCGGACGCTGCGTGGCTGTCAGCCCAACGGTGATGGCGTTGACAGTGATGCCGTAGCGCCCTACCTCGGCTGCCAGCGAACGCACAAAGCCGATGATGCCCATCTTCGCTGTCACGTAGTGCACCAGGTACGGCATTCCCAGCCAAACCGTATCAGACGATAGCGCAATGATCCGCCCGAAGCCGCGCTCTTTCATCGAGGGCAACACCGCCTTGACAGTCAGGAAGAGGCTGTTGAGCGTGATTTCCAGCATCCGCTTCCACTGCTCGAAGCTCAGCAGCTCGAAAGGCTCCTCCTCGTAGAGTCCGACATTGTGGACGAGGATATCCACCCCACCCCATTGGGCACGGATGGTCTCCATCATCGTTGCCACATCGTCGGGCTTGGTCAGGTCAGCCCGGATGGTGAGCACCTCGGCACCGAGGCGGCGGACAGCTTCTGCGGTGTCACTGGCATCAGCGATGTCAGCAATGACAATCCGACTGCCCTCTTCGGCCAGACGCTCGCAGAAGGCTCGCCCATTCCCAATGGCTGCGCCGGTCACCAAGGAAACCCGCCCCTGAAGCCCACGCTCCCGCCGCCCTTGCATCCGCTTACGGGACTTGACGATCTGATTCCGGAATGCGCGCGAGCCGATCCTGAGCAATGCCCGCAGCAATGCGCTCCCGGGCCTCCGCGCTCAGCAAACCGAGCTCACGCCCGACCTTCTCGAAGACCTCCAGAATCCGATCCAGGTGCTCATCCTCGTGCGTTGCCATGTAGCTGGTACGCATCATGCTCATGTTCGGCGGAACGCCAGGCGGGATAAAGGTGTTGACATAGACGCCCGCATCGAAGAGCTTGCGCCAGAACAGGAGCGCTGTCTGCACATCGCCGACAATGACAGGGACAATAGCGGTCTGCCCGTCGAGCGTGTGGAAGCCCATCTCCTTGAAGCCCTGCCGCATCTTGTTGGCGTTCCGGAGGAGCTTATCCACCAGCTCAGGATGCTCTTCGAGGATTTCCAGTGCCGCTAGGGCTGCTGCACACGACGCCGGTGTCGGGCTGGCACTGAAGATGAGTGCCGAGGAGTGGTGCTTGAGGTAGTTGATCACCCGCTCCGGACCTGCCACAAAACCACCCAGCGACGCAAAGGTCTTCGAGAACGTGCCCATGGTCAGGTCAGTCTGCTCAGTGAGCCCGAACATGCTCGCCGTCCCGCGCCCTCCAATCCCGATGACTCCTATGGCGTGCGCATCATCGATGAGTACCCGTGCATTGTACCGATGCGCAATCTCCAGCAGACGCGGCAGATCCACAATTTCTCCGGTCACCGAGAAGACCCCATCGGAGACGACCAGCTTCGCAGCAGACTCGGGCAGTCTGGAGAGGACCCGCTCCAGGTCGTCCATGTCGTTGTGCCGATAGCGGATGAATTCCGCTCCCATCCCCTTCGCCATGAGGGCACCGGCAACGATCGAGGCATGGTTTTCTCGGTCACTGATGACGTAATCGCCTTTCTGCACCAGTCCGGCAATGGTGCCCAGCGCTGTCTGGAAGCCCGTGCTGAAGAGCAACACAGCTTCATAGCCGAGAAACTTCGCCAGCCGTTCTTCCAGCTCAACGTGCAAGTCGAGCGTCCCGGTCAAGTAGCGCGAGCCGGAACAGCCCGTGCCGTACTTCCGGATTGCTGCCATTGCCGCTTCCTTGACTTTCGGGTGCGTGGTCAGCCCCAGGTAGTTGTTGGAGCCTGCCATGATGATTTTGCGTCCCCCGATGGTCACCACCGGTCCCTCGTTCTCCTCAATCGGGTGGAAGTACGGATAGAGCCCCAACGCCTTGACTTCATCTGCCCGCCGGAAGGCATAACAGCGTTCGAAGAGATCCACCACGGCGTTCCTCCTCCTGTCCAACCGACGCAGTCGCCTGAACCGGCGCGAATATCTGAAAAAGTCCTCGGAGCTATAGCCCGCTCCAGCGGCGTGGACCCGAAAGGCACGCAGAGGTGCGCAGGAAGAAGCGCAACAGGAGCTCGCGTCCGCGACTGACCCCAATACGCGGTCCACAGCCGATGAGCTCCTCGGGCACCGGTTCGGGCGGGGCTTGCACGAAGAGCTCCGCGGTACAGATCGAGCGAAAATTATCCGAGAGATCGAAGCCGAAAGCTCGAGCAAGATGCGCCGGTCCACGGCAGAGCTCCTCCGGCGGCACGTCGCCCCGACGACGGCGGAAGAGCTCAAGCCCGAGCACGGGCTCGGCTGCTCGCAGCAGGACAGCAGCTCCCTGTCCCGCCCCTTCGGTGACGATGTTGACGCAGCGATGGCGCCCATAGATAGCGTAGACGTAGAGCACCCCTCCAGGCTCGAACATCGCGGCATTCCGCCGCGTCTTCCCGCGGAAGGCGTGGTTTGCGGGATCCCCCTCGGGAAGATACGCCTCCACCTCCACCAGCCGGGCAGCGCACCACCCTTCGGGTTCCCGCTTGACCAGAATCGCTCCAAGGAGGCTCCGCGCTACCTCTCGCGTCGGACGCCGGAAAATCTGGCACGGCAAGGCTCTCTGCGGGTCCGGCTCAAACACTTCCCGTACGCTCATCCGTCTTCTACCCCGGGTTTGTTCAGCTTGCCTGTGACGATGACCTCGTACGCTGTCCTGCGCATTGGCTCTGTGCAGGTTGCCAATGCTGTCGTGCTGGCACCGATGGAGGATGTCACAGACCTTGCCTTCCGACTGCTCTGCCGGCAGATGGGGGCCGATATCGTGTACACGGAGTTCACCTCCTCTGACGGGATCGTCCGCGGAGCATGGAAAGCCCTGCAGAAGCTGCGCCTGCATCCTGAGGAACATCCGGTCGCGATCCAAATCTTCGGTGGGGAGCTCTCTACCGTCGTTGAAGCTGCTCGCAGGGCGGCAGAGTGTGGACCCGACTTTCTGGACCTCAACTGCGGCTGCTGGGTACAGAACGTGGTTGCCCGCAATGCGGGAGCTGCCCTCTTGAAAGACCCCGACCGAATGGTTGCCCTGGCACGTGCAATGGTCCGGGCTGTCCGGTTACCTGTGACGGTCAAGACCCGACTGGGATGGTCTGCTGACTCTATCCACATCGTGAACATTGCCCGACGTCTGGAACAAGAGGCAGGCATTGCTGCACTCTGCGTCCATTGTCGTACCCGAGACCAGGGGCATTCGGGGAAAGCCGATTGGTCGTGGATCCCCCGCATCAAGGAAGCCGTTTCCATCCCAGTCATCCTCAATGGGGATGTGTCCTCGCCGGAGGATGTCGTGCGTGCCTTCGCAGAGACAGGCTGCGATGCGGTCATGATCGGGCGCGCCGCTATTGGCAATCCCTTCATCTTCCAGCAGGCAAAGCAGATGCTCGCAACGGGGAGCTACTCCGTACCAACTCCGCAGGAGCGCATTCAGACGTGCCTTGGTCACTTGCAGCTTGCCATCACTTTCAAGGGCGAAGAGCGTGCCGTGCGGGAATTCCGCAAGTTCTACGCTGGCTACCTCCGGGGATTGCCCCACTCTGCCGCGGTCCGACATCGGCTCATGAGCGCCTGTTCCTTCAGCGCGGTGGAGGACATCCTCCACTCCTACGCCGACGCACTCGCTTTCTGGGAAGAGCAGCACCGAGCTCTCCGGACCGGGCAGCAGGTCACAGAACCAGTCACTAGCCTCCGATGTCTATCGTAGAGGTTCTGCGCGCGCATGTCCGGGAACGCTTGCGTCCCTGGGGTATCGGGAACGGGAGCCGAGTCCTGTGTGCCGTCAGCGGTGGGGTGGATTCCGTTGTGCTCCTGGAGCTACTCTTCGAGCTCTCCTCTGAGCTGGGATTTCTGCTTGCCGTTGCCCATGCTGATCATGGACTTCGCGGTCGGGCATCGGAGGAGGACGCCGAATTCGTCCGCCAGCTCGCCGGCGAACGCGGGCTTTCCGTAATGCTGGAGCGCCTTCCTGTTCGGGAGTATGCACGTACTCACCGTTGCTCACTGCAGGTTGCGGCGCGGACATTACGCTACGAGTTTCTCCAGCGCAGTGCCCGCTCCTTCGGTGCGACACACGTTGCCCTGGCACACACGCTGGACGACAACGCCGAAACCGTTCTCCTGAACCTCCTGCGAGGCAGTGGGCTAGAAGGGCTAGCGGGCATCCCCCCGTGTCGAGAACTCTTTCCCGGCTGCTGGCTCATCCGACCACTGCTATCGGTGCGCAAAGAGCAGCTCTACGCGTATGCCCGCACCCGCGGGATTCCATGGCGAGACGATGCCAGCAACCGCGACCGACGCTTCCGGCGCAATCGTCTCCGGTGGGATGTGCTCCCTCGATTGGAGGAGCTTGTCCCTGCTGCCATTACGAACATTGCCCGCTGCAGCAGCCTGCTCCGGCAAGCTCTCGAAGGCATCGAGCAGCTGCTCCGCCCCCTGCTGCAGCAGGCAGCTCTTCCCGGTGGCGGCTTCTTCTTCGCGGACAGCTCCTGGGATGCTCTCCCACCGTTCTTCCGTCTGGAACTGCTCCGGCTGGGACTACGGCAGCTGGGTGTCCCCTACGGTCCTCCAGCCGAGCATGCGCTGCGAGCGCTGGATTTGCGGAATGCCCCCACGGGCAAGCGCCTTGTGCTCACCCAGGGCGTGCTCCTGGTGCGGGAGCATGCTGGGCTGAGCCTCCTGCCACCAGCACCGCCGCTGCCTTCGCTGACCCTTGAGCCTCGGGGACGCCATCGGGTCGGTCCGTGGATGCTAGAGTTCGAGCCGGTGGAATGCGCCGCTGTCCGCTTCGGCGACGATCCCACCACGGAAGTGCTCGACGCCGAGCGCCTGCCGCCGCTGCTCCAATGGCGCCCTCCCCAGCCGGGCGATCGGTTCCACCCCCTGGGGATGCCCAAGGAGATCAAGCTGGGCGATTTCCTGACAAACCAGCGCCTTCCCTTCTGGCGCCGACGCCTCCTGACCGTACTCGCCGATGGACAGCGCGTCCTCTGGGTTTGCGGCGTCCGGCTCAGCGATACCGTCAAGCTTACCCCGCAGACTCGCCGCTGCCTGCGGCTCCGCCTCCTGTTTGTCGGATATTCCGCCCAGCCAGAGCATGGTTCCAGAACGGATTGAACTGCGCGGCAGAGCCTTCCGCCTATTTGTGCGGCGCGACGAGATTGCCGAGCGGGTTCGCGCCCTTGCCGAGCAGCTCCGGCACGACTACGCCGGTACTGAGCCGGTTTGCCTCATCGTACTGAAGGGTGCCTTCGTCTTCGCGGCTGATCTGTTGCGCCAGCTGCCTCTGGCGTGTACTATCGAGACTATCCGCGCCCGCAGCTACGGGGCTGCCATGGTCTCCTCGGGCACTGTTCACATTGAGGCTCCCGCGCTGGAACTCCGCGGACGGGATGTGCTGCTCATTGAAGACATTGTGGACACCGGGCTGACGTTGCAAGAACTGGTCCGCTTCCTGGAGGCACAGCAGCCAGCATCGCTGCGGATTGTCACTCTGCTGGCAAAGCCCGCTGCCCACCACCTCGGGCTCCCGCTGGCGTACATTGGGCTCCAGATCCCACCTGTCTTCGTTGTCGGCTACGGTATGGACTACGCCGAGGCGGGACGCAACCTGCCCGATATCTACGCTGCCGAGCCCATCGCAGAAGGGCAATCGGGGCTGTAAACGTACGTCCTTCGCGGTGTCATCAAGAGCTGGAACTCCATGACGCAGCCGACACGCTCACCGCATCCACCGTCGGATAGGACTCCCTCATTTGGACGCCTCTTCCGGACGGTTCTGGGGTGGATGTTCCTCCTGATGGGCATCCTCGTGCTCTACATCCTCCTGCGCGGGACAGATCGTCCGGAGTGGCCGGTCACATATACCGAGTACCGCCAGCTCCTGGAGGAGGGCAAGATTGCCTCCGCTACCATTGTCAAATCCCGCTTCAATGACTACGAGTTCCACGGCGTCCTCAAAGAGCCCATCACGCTCATCCGCGATGGGCGCCCGCGCCAGGTGCAGTACATTGTGACGAAGCTCGGAGTCCTCGACGCTGAAACCGAGCGGCTCTGGGCGGAGAAAGGCATTACCTGGACGTACGAATCCGGCGATAACCCCTGGTGGGACAGCCTCATCACGATCCTGCCCTGGGTGGCGCTCATTGCCATTTACTTTCTGCTGTTGCAGCGCATGCAGATTGGGGCAACGCGCAACATCTTCTCCTTCAATAAAGCCCGCGTCCGTATCAGCGATCCTTCGCAACCCCGAGTTACCTTCGATGACGTTGCAGGGGCGGAAGAGGCAAAGGAGGAGCTACGGGAAATCATCGAATTCCTGCGCAATCCCGAGCGCTTCCGAGCCCTCGGAGCGAAAGTCCCCAAAGGCGTCCTCCTGGTCGGTCCGCCGGGAACGGGTAAAACGTTGCTCGCGCGGGCAGTGGCGGGCGAAGCAGGTGTCCCCTTCTTCTCCATCTCCGGAGCAGACTTCGTGGAGATGTTCGTGGGCGTCGGTGCTGCCCGTGTCCGGGACCTCTTCGAGCAAGCCAAACGCCATGTCCCCTGCATCGTCTTCATTGACGAGCTGGATGCCGTCGGACGCCAGCGTGGTGCAGGACTCGGAGGCGGGCACGACGAACGGGAACAGACCCTCAACCAGCTCCTGGTGGAGATGGACGGCTTTGAGCAAAACAGCGGGATCGTCGTCTTGGCTGCGACCAACCGTCCCGATATCCTGGACCCAGCTCTGCTGCGCCCAGGGCGCTTTGACCGGCGGATCGTGGTAGACCTCCCCGATGTGCGCGGTCGGGAGCAGATTCTGCGTGTCCATACACGGCGCATCCCGCTGGCACCCGATGTTGATCTGGCAACGCTGGCGAAAAGCACGCCCGGCTTTTCCGGTGCTGATCTCGCCAATCTGGTCAATGAAGCCGCGCTCCTTGCCGCCCGCCGCAATAGCCGCATGGTCACCATGCGCGATTTCGAGGACGCCAAAGACAAAATCCTCATGGGCATCGAGCGCCGCAGCGTGGTCCTCTCCGACCACGAACGCCGTGTCACCGCCTACCACGAAGCCGGACACGCCCTGGTGGCCAAGCTGCTGCCAACAGCTGATCCCATCCACAAGGTCACCATCATCCCGCGCGGACGCGCACTCGGAGTCACTGCCCAGTTGCCTGAGGAAGACCGCTACACGCTGACCAAGCAGTACATCGAAGACCGCATCGTGATAATTCTGGGCGGGCGAGCAGCGGAAAAAGTCGTCTTCAACCAGGTCACCACCGGCGCTGCTAACGACCTCGAGCAAGCCACTCGCCTTGCCCGGAAGATGGTCTGCGAATGGGGCATGAGCGAGGTGCTCGGTCCTGTTGCCCTCAGCAACCGGCACGAAGAAGTCTTTTTGGGACGGGAAATTGTGCAACCGCGCGATTACAGCGAGGAAACAGCGCGGCTAATTGATGCTGAAGTGCGCCGCATTGTCACCGAAGCGATGGAGAAAGCCGAGCGCCTGCTGCGAGACCACCTCGATGCTCTCCACCGCATTGCCCAGGCACTGCTCGAGCGCGAAGTCCTCTCCGGTCAGGAGCTGGATCGCCTGCTGCGTAACGAGCCACTCCCGCCGCAGACCGACGGCAGCCTCCGCCCACAGAGGGCGGATATCCCCGCGGCTCGGGAGCAAACTCCCAGCACACAGCTTCAGGCAAGAGCCGATGCCCTGGCCCGAAGTCAAGGCTTCTCCTCAGCTGCTGAGCTCCTGACCCGCTCGGGACATCCCGGTGCCCGCATCCTGTCCTGGGAAAGTCCGCCGACCTCTCTGGAGGAGCTCCAAGCCCAAGTGCGGGAATTCGCCGCCGTCCTGGGCTTCTCCGACGTACGCCACGCTGCTGAAGCTCTCAGTCTAGCGCTGCCGACAGACTCCCAGCGCGAAGACTGGCAGCGCCTCTGGTGGCACCTCCGCGAGGCTGCCCTCGCGCAGTTGTGGAAGCATGCCGAAACACTCCTCTCCCGCCCGCTCTCCGACACGGTCCGGACTTCCTCCGACCACCTCTCCGCTGAGGAGGCACGCAACGCGGTTCAAGCGCTCCTCTACTGGCTCGGGTACAGAGATGCTGCCGAGGCAGCACACGCGCTAGGCATCCCGCTGGATGGCTCGGACCAGGCATGGTATCGGCTTCTGGAAGCGATGGAGGAGCAGCTGCGGACACGTCTGAGCTCCACCCGCAAAAGCAGCTCTGCAGGATCCTCACGCTCGTGACCTGATGGAGTGGGAACCGAACGCCTCGCTCCAATCCTGGACGAGCTTTCGCCTCCCGGCAAAGGCAGCCTATCGTCTGCGGTGTACACAGCCCGAGGAGCTCCTCCGCTTGCCGGAGCTCTTCCCCCTGGAGGAGCTTCCCGTGCTCCCGTTGGGCAATGGGAGCAATGTTGTTTTTGCCGACGACTACCCCGGGATTGTTCTCCGGGCTGAGTTCCGGGGCATCCGCTGTATCGAGGCAGAAGAGGACACCGTTTGCATTGAAGCTGCTGCCGGCGAACCCTGGCATGAGTTCGTCGTCACCTGCCTCCGGAACCAATGGTATGGGCTGGAAAATCTCGCCCTCATCCCTGGGACAGTTGGGGCTGCCCCAGTGCACAACATCGGCGCTTATGGCGTGGAAGTCCAGCAGTTCCTCGAAGGGCTCCAGGTCTGGGACCGAACTCAGAACGCTTTCTACTGGCTGCCTGCTTCTGCCGCTGGATTGAGTTATCGCAGCAGCCTCCTGCGGACCCAGTTTCTCGGGCAGTTGGTCATCACCCACGTTCGCTTCCGTCTCTTGCGCCGTGCCTGTCCTCGCTGGGACTATCCGGAGCTCCATGGCTTTCTCCGTGCTGCGCACGTCTTCCATCCCTCTGCGCTCGACGTCTTCCACGCCGTTGTTACCCTCCGCCGGCGCAAGCTCCCGGACCCCCACCAGCTTCCGAATGCCGGTAGCTTCTTCAAAAACCCGATTGTCCCGCAGGAGTATGCCGAAGAACTCCGCCGCCGCTACCCGCAGGTGCCCTGCTTCCCACAGGGGGAGGGGATGGTCAAAATTCCCGCTGGCTGGCTCTTAGAACAATGCGGCTGGAAAGGCATCCGGCAGGGCTCCGTTGGGACGTGGCAGCACCATGCCCTGGTTCTGGTTGCCTACGGTCCAACAACGGGGAGGGAGCTGCTGCGTTTCGCTGCCCAGCTTTGGCGCTCGGTCTATGAGCGCTTCGGTATCGCGCTGGAACCGGAAGTACTCATCCTCCCGCCGGAGGCATGGCAGCCGGAAGAGTTACTGCGATGATCCCTGCCCAGATGAGCCGGGAAGTGTGTGAAAGACCTCGGCATTGTACCCCTGCGGAAGCTCGAATGCCTGCAACGCCTCCTGTGCCGTCCGCGGGCGCATCTCCGGGGAAGGAGCACGCAGTCCACGCTCGACGAGCCAGTAGTAGGCTGCCTCAAGCACCCCGTTGACAAACTGCCCACTGTGCTCGGTGGAGTACTTCTTTGCCAGCTCCACTGCCTCGTCAATGACGACCGGTACTGGCGTTTGTGGGAACGCCAGCATCTCAGCGATGCCGAGCTGCAAGATCAGCCGGTCAATAGGCACCAGGCGCTCTATATCCCAATGCTGCAAGACGTTGCAGAGAGCCTCTGCCGCAACCTCTCGGAAGCGCTCTGCTGCCTCCAGAAGCTGCCGGGCAAAGCGCAGCTCGTCTTCCTCCCAGTGAATCGGGGTATCAGCTTCGACCTCCTGGAGCTCCTCCGGAGTAAGTAACGGACGGACCGGGGTGGGGATGTCCACGGTGAAATCGCGGTAGAAGATGTGCTCAAAGACCGTGTCCCAGGGAACCTGCGCCGCTGTTGCCGCGGCGAAAATCTGCAGCACCTTCTCGCGTGCCAGGCGGCGGCTCCCGCGCAGGCTCTTCATCCGGCGCAAAGGGAAAGCCGCCTGGAGTCCTTCAGGAGCTTGCCGACGGCGGGATGACATACGGGGCGTCATGGAAGAGATGGGCATACCCGAGCATGGGACATGACCCGCAGCGAGCGAATCGCTGCCAGACGCTCTTCAGCAATCGCAGCCGCTGCCTCGGTCGGAAGCAGATTGCGCTCCCGTGCCATGCGGAACAGCTTCAGGAGGGTGTTGTAAATATCGCTCGCCTTCTCCAGGACACGGCGAGGGTCGTAGGTCCCTTCCAGCTCTGCCGCGACGTTCATCAGCCCACCGGCATTGATGACATAGTCGGGAGCATAGAGGATGCCACGGTCGTGGAGCCGCTGCGCATCGGCGTGCTCCTCCCGCAGTTGATTGTTCGCCGCCCCTGCGACAATGGCACACCGCAGCCGGGGAATGGTCTCCTCGTTGAGCACACCCCCCAGCGCGTTGGGGGAGAAAATGTCGCACGGGATATCGTAGACAGCGTCTGCCTCAACGGGCGTTCCGCCAATGTCATGGCAGAGCTGCTGAGCCTTCTCCGGGAAAATGTCGGCAACGTAGACATGCGCCCCTTCCCGCAGGAGGTGTTCGACCAAATGGCGGGCAACGTTGCCAGCTCCCTGCACCACGATCGTCCGATTCGCCAGCGAATCGGCTCCGAAGACCACCTTGGCACACGCCTTCATGCCGTAGTAGACCCCATGTGCCGTGAAAGGCGAAGGATCACCGCTCCGCCCCGGAACACCGGTGACGTAGCGTGTCTCCATTCGGATCCACTCCATCTCCGCCGTTGTTGTCCCGACATCTTCCGCCGTAATGTACCGTCCGCCGAGGGACTCCACGAAGCGCCCGAAGGCACGGAAGAGAGCTTCGGATTTCTGCGTTCGCGGGTCTCCGATAATGACTGCCTTCCCGCCCCCGAGATTGAGTCCGGCAACAGCTGCCTTGTAGGTCATCGCTCGGGAAAGGCGCAGAACATCGGTGAGTGCTTCCTCCTCATCCCGGTACATCCACATCCGGACACCCCCGAGAGCAGGTCCCAACGTCGTGTCATGGATGGCGATAATCGCGCGCAATCCAACTGCCGGCTCCGAGCAGAAGACCACCTGCTCATGCCCGTAAAGCTGTACCGCGTCAAAGATGCCCATTCCTTCCCTGAGGCTCCCACACCGGTCGCACAGCGACAAAATTAGCAGAAAATGCCCCCAGACTCCATGCCCTCAGCTCACACTGTCTTTTCTCAAGCATCGTCACCGCTCTCGGTCAGGACAACAGAAGCCGAGGTTTTCCCAATGACGCTGCGCATGTTCTTCTGCTGCCTTCTCTTCTCCGGCGCAGTGCTGGCACAGCAACAGAGTCCGGAACCCCCATCACGACAGGCTCCTGAGCCTGCTCTTGCTCCACAGCCCGTGGTGCTGCGCACCGACACCATTGCGGTTGCTGGGCGCTGTAAGCACTGCAAGAAGCGCATTGAGCAGACGCTCCGGGAACTCGAAGGGGTTTCCCAGGCAGAGTGGGATGTTGCCTCCAAACGCCTCGTTGTCACATACGACCCCGAGCGTCTCAACCGGCGGACCATCCAGGAGCGCCTCGCAGCTGTCGGGCACGATACGGAAGAGATTCCAGCCCCTGACGATGCCTATGCGAAGCTCCCCAAGTGCTGCCGATACCGTCCCCAGTGACGGAGCGGCTCCTACCCTGACGCCTCCAGAGGAGCGGACGGAAGTGTACGCCGTCCGCGGGATGCACTGTGCCAGCTGTGCGCAGAGCATCCAGAGCTTCCTCCGTGCGCAGCCCGGCATCCATGCCGCCGAGGTCAATTTCGCAGCCCAGACGCTGACCATCACGTACGATGCCCAGCGCTACACGCCGGCGGAGCTACGCCGCCTGCTCCAGCAGCTGGGCTACGACCTTGCGCTGACACAGCCCCCTTCACGAATCACCCATGAGGAACAGCTTGCCTCCCTTCGACGCCGTCTCTGGCTAGCTCTTAGCGGGGCTATTCCGGTGGGGGTGCTCTCAATGGGCTTTCATGGGCAGGTCCCGGCGCTGTTGCTCCTGGTGCTTACCCTGCCGGCACTCTGGGCAGGACGGGAGTTTTTCCTGAATGCCTGGAAACAGGCTCGGCATGGGCGCGCCACGATGGACACCCTCATCGCCCTCGGCAGCGGTGCCGCTGTGCTGCTCAGCCTCTGGGCAACCCTTGCACCGCAGAGTTTCACCGCTCTGGGCATGGAGCCACCGCTCTACTACGAAGCCGCTGCCGCGGTTATTGCCGCCGTCTTGCTCGGGCGCTTCCTTGAGGAACGGGCTCGCCTGGAGGGGTCCCGCGCGATCGAACGCCTGCTCGCACTCCAGCCCCGAACGGCTCGCCGTGTGCTCAACGGCAGGGAGGATGATGTCCCCATTGAGCTCTTGCAGCCGGGCGACCGCATTCGTATCCGCCCCGGGGAACGCATTCCTGTCGATGGCATTGTCCTTGAAGGCAGCTCTGCTGTCGACGAAAGTGCCCTCACCGGCGAGCCTTTCCCTGTGGAGAAACTCCCCGGCATGCGTGTCTGGGCAGGCACACTCAACACCACGGGGAGCTTCCTGCTGCGCGCCGAGCAAGTCGGGCACGCCACTGTGTTGGCGCACATTATCGAACTCATCCGGCACGCCCAAAGCCACAAGGCACCGATCCACCGGCTGGTGGATCGCATCGCTGCTGTCTTCGTCCCGAGCGTTCTCCTCGTGGCAGCGCTGACCATCGCAGTGTGGCTGAGCAGTGGACCAGAACCGCGCCTGTCGTATGCCCTGCTGACGGGCATCTCCGTGCTCTTGATTGCCTGCCCCTGCGCCCTCGGATTGGCAACTCCCTTAGCATTCCTCATCGGCATTGGACGAGCTGCCGAAGAGGGCGTACTGGTCAAAGATCCCACAGCGCTGGAGCAGCTTTCCCGCTGTACGGCAATCGTGTTGGACAAAACCGGTACCCTGACCGAGGGCGCTCCGCGCCTTGTGGACGACCGCTGGTTTGAGGACACCCCCGAGCGGCGGCGTGCATTGGCTGCACTCGAAGTGCGCTCGGAGCACCCACTGGCACGGGCATTGCTGCCGACACTGCGTGTCTCAGCTGCCGAGCTCCCGGAGGTAGAGGATTTCGTCAGCATCCCGGCGCGGGGCGTCAGCGGACGCATTGCAGGCGAGCTCTACCGGGTCGGAAGCCCGGAGTTCCTCCGGGACTCCGGTATTCGGCTGCCTGATTTCCTTGAACATCAGCTGCAGCAGTGGCACCAGCAGGGCTATACCACCGTTGTCGCCGCCGTCAATGAGCACGTTGTGGCAGCCTTCGCCTTTGCCGATGCTCTCCGCCCTGGAGCTGTTGAAGCAACGGCATTTTTCCGCCAGCGCGGCATTGCGCTCCATATGCTGACTGGCGACCAGCCTGAGGCAGCCGAGCGTGTTGCCCGCGCTGTAGGGATCACGCACGTCCGAGCTCGTGTCTTGCCCCAGGAGAAAGCCGAGTACGTCCGCTTGCTCCAGCAGCAGGGACATCGCGTCGTGGTTGTCGGAGACGGCATCAATGACGCTCCAGCGCTTGCCGTTGCCGACGTCGGCGTTGCCGTCGGCACAGGCATCGACGTAGCGCTGGAGACTGCCTCGCTCGTCCTGAGTGGGGGCAACATCCACCGGCTCGTCTTCGCCTGGCAGCTCTCCCGCGCCCTGCGCCGCACGATTGCACAGAACCTCGGATGGGCATTCGCCTACAACGTGCTTGCTCTCCCCCTTGCTGCCGGACTGCTCTATCCCTTCACCGGTCTGCTGCTGACCCCGATGGTTGCCGGTATTGCCATGGGGCTAAGCTCTATGTCCGTCGTTCTCAATAGTTTGCGCCTGCGTCGACTAACCGTACAGAGGTCACCATCCATGCACCGCTTTGTCTTCCGTACCACTTTGCACTGCCAAGGTTGCGTTGCTGCTATCAGCTCTGCCTTGGAACAGATTCCCGGGATTCGCCGCTGGCAGGTTCAGCTAGAGCATCCCGACAAACTCTTGTCCGTTGAAGCCGATAGCGATGTCACAGCCGCTGTGCTCCGCGTGCTCCACGAGCGCGGATACAACGCTGAGCTTGTGACACCGGGATCGGATGTGTCCCACAGCACGCACTGAACTCATGGCACTCCGTCTGAAGCCCTTCCGGAACGAGCCGCACCTCGACTTTAGCAAGCCGGAAAACGTGCGCAAACAGCGGAAAGCCATCGAGGAAGTCCGCAAGCAGCTCGGGCAGGAGTACCCGAATCTGATCGACGGCAAGGAAGTCTACAACCGGGAAAAGCTCCCGTCATTCAATCCCGCCCATCCACACGAGGTGATCGGCGTTTTCCAGAAAGCCACTCAGCGCGATGCCGAGCGAGCACTCCAGGCTGCCTGGCGGGCATTTGAGGAGTGGAAGCGTGTCCCAGCAGAAGAGCGTGCCCAGTACCTCCTGAAGGCTGCCCAAGAGATGCGCCGCCGGCGCCTGGAGCTCAACGCCTGGATGATCTGCGAGGTGGGGAAAAACTACGCCGAAGCCGATGCCGATACGTGCGAGGCAATTGACTTCCTGGAATACTACGCCCGGGAAGCCATCCGCTACGCCCAGCCGCAGCCTGTGACCCCAGTTCCGGGGGAACGCAACGAGTACTTCTACATCCCCTTGGGTGCTGGCGTCATCATCCCACCGTGGAATTTCCCGCTGGCGATTCTGACGGGCATGACCTCGGCTGCTATCGCCGCCGGGAACACCGTGGTAGTCAAGCCCTCCTCAGAATCCCCCATGATGGGCTGGTTGCTGGCAGATATCTTCCGCAGCGTGGGTCTGCCCGATGGTGTCCTCAACCTCGTCATCGGCAGCGGCAGCAATATCGGCGACTTCCTCGTGGCGCACCCCCGCACGCGCTTTATCGCCTTCACCGGTTCGATGGAAGTTGGGTTGCACATCCATGAACTGGCTGCCAAGCGGCAACCCGGGCAACTGTGGATCAAGCGCACCATCCTGGAAATGGGAGGCAAAGATGCCATTATCGTGGATTCCGAGGCAGACCTCGATGCCGCTGTCCAGGGTGTTGTGGTCTCTGCCTACGGCTACCAGGGGCAGAAATGCTCGGCATGCTCCCGCGCCATTGTGGACAAAGCCGTCTATGAGGAATTCCTCCACCGCCTCAAACCGGCAGTCCACGCCCTGCGCATCGGTGACCCCGCGGACAACTTCGACGTCGGTCCAGTCATCTCCGAGCGTGCCAAAGAGAGCATCCTCTCCTACATCGCCATCGGGAAGAAGGAAGCCAAGCTCTTCCTCGGTGGCAATCCCGTCGGTGACCTCGACGGGCACTACATCGAACCGACCGTCTTCGTCAACGTCCCTCCGCGGGCTCGGATTGCCCAAGAGGAAATCTTCGGTCCCGTCCTGGCGGTCATCAAGGCGAATAGCTTCGTGGATGCACTCCGTATTGCCAACGGGACGATCTACGGGCTGACTGGGTCGGTCTATTCCCGCAACCCTGACAAGCTCCGGATGGCACGGGAAGAATTCCACGTAGGCAACCTCTACTTCAACCGCAAGTGTACCGGAGCACTCGTGGGCGGGCATCCCTTCGGCGGCTTCAACATGAGCGGGACAGACTCCAAAGCCGGCGGACCGGACTACCTCCTCCTTTTCCTGCAAGGCAAGAGCGTCAGCGAGAAGCTGACTTGAGTTCTGTCGGCTCCGCCCGATATATCTGAACTGCAATGCCCCCGATCCGGCGTCTCATACGGCAGCCGTGGGTACTGGTCCTGGTTACCGCCGCTGTCACAGGGCTGGTTGTCGGGGGAGTATGGAATCTGGTGCGCAAACACCAGCAGCAGCGAGAGCTTCGGGAAAATGGCAACGACATCATCAGCATTTCCCGCTACCGGGACTCCACCACAGCAGCTCCGGAGTGGACAGCAAGACACCAGCACGCGCTGAAAGCCTTCCTGACCCGCTCCCGTCCAACCCCTTACCGAGGAACACCGGAGTTTCTTTCTGCGCTGGGTTCCTTTCCGGCGGCAGAGTTCCTCACCGCTTGCCGCCGTGAGATAGCCGCTATCGGGGACTACCAACTCAAGCTCCTGGCAGAGATTCAACGGCTGGATACCCAGCAGACGCTTCTCTTCGGGGTTGCCCTGGTGCTTGCCCTCATCCTGCCGGGCATTCTCCTCATATACTGGCGCGATGCTGCCCACCGCCTTCGCCTCTTTCACCAGCTGCAGCTGAGCGAAACGCGGTACCGGGAGCTCGTCGAGCACATGCCCGACCTCATCCAGTCTGTCGCTGCTGACGGGCGCTTCGTGTACGTCAACCGGTACTGGCGTCAAGTGATGGGCTACAGTGACGAGGAGCTCCAGCAGCTGCGTATCTGGGATATCCTCCGCCCGGACCAGCTGCCGAAGTGCCGATACCTTTTCGAACGCGCTTTCCAAGACCGGCAGCTATTCAATGTGGAGACCGTCTTCCTCACCAAGCACGGCGAGGAACTCTACGTCAGCGGGAATGTGACCGTCCATCCCGATCCCATCACGGGGGAGCTCGTTACTCGAGCCCTCTTCCGGGACGTCACTACCCAGCACCACCAGATGGAGGTGCTCCAGTACCAGGAGGCGCTCTCCAACGCCACCGTGCGCATTGTCCGGCAGCTCCTGGCTGAGCTTGAACCCGAACGCCATTTCCCCGAGCTTGCTGCCCAGTTAGCGGAAGTGCTCAACACTGATGCCCTCTACCTGGTTGCGCTTGTGGAAAACACAGCCCAGCTCGTTGGGCTCTGGGTGCACCAGGAAGAGCTCCGCCCTGCCGTGGAGGCAAGCTTTCAGGAGAACTGCTGGAGGGAAGGGTGCGCCGAGCTCCTCGAACGCATCCGCGCCATTGCCATTGTGGAAGCTTATCAGGAGGAAGTGCCTGCCTGCTGGCACCAGCGTGGGGTTGCCTCTCTCTTGTGGATCCCGCTAACCCGTTACGGGCAGCTCTGGGGCTTCATTGGAGCCGAGGACTGGAGCCGCACACGACTCTGGAGCCCGGTTGAGCGGACGGTGCTGGAGTGGTTCGCCAGTAGCTTCCTGACCGCCCTTGAACGGACGCAGGCCTACCGCCAACTCCAGCGCTTGACAGAAGACTTGCTCGAAGCCCGCACGGCACTGGAAACATATGCCGAAGAACTCCGACAGGCAAACGAAGAGCTACGGGAGCGGAACGCCGAGAAGGACCGCATTATGTCCATTGTCTCCCACGACTTGCGCTCCCCACTGAGCGGCATCCGAGGATTGGCTGAGCTGTTGCGCGGTGCAGAAGCGGAGAACCCAGAACTGGTTCGAGAATTTGCCCAGCTCATCCAGGAGGCAACCGAGCAGCTCCTTTCTCTGGTCAACGACCTCTTGGAAGTTGCCCGGCTGGAGTCAGGTCGGGTTCGGCTCCAGCTCTCCCCGACAGACCTCTGCGAGCTTGCCCGGGGCGCTCTCCGCCTCTTCGAGGGGAACGTACGCTCGAAAGGTGTGAAGCTCACTCTCGAGTGCCCGGAAACACCGGTAGTGACCTTGCTCGACGCCCCCAAGCTCACCCAGGTGGTCAATAACCTGCTCAGCAACGCCATCAAGTTCACTCCCAGCGGGGGGCAGATTTGGCTCCGTATCCGCCCGCTTCCCGATGCTGTAGAGCTCCAGGTTGAGGATACCGGCATTGGCATTCCACCGGAACATCTGCCCCATGTCTTTGAGAAGTTCGGACCTCACCAGCGCCCTGGTACCGCCGGAGAGAGGGGAACAGGGCTGGGCTTACCTATTGTGAAGCACTTCGTCGAACTCCACGGCGGGACAGTTCAGGTGGAAAGCACGGTCGGAGCAGGAACACGCTTTACGATTCGGCTTCCCCTCTCGTCGCCAGTCCCATGCCCCAGCGGACACGAAGACGCTGTGTCAGCTTCCGCCAGCCCGGCACAGTCTATTGCCTCCTCGTCTACGCGGTAGCCCCGCCCGACAGGGGTGCTGCCTCCACAACCTCTCTCGGTTCCAGGTACCACCGTCGGGGAAGCCGCTGAGGCAGCTCCTCGGCACGCCCTCTCTCGTCAATGAGGACAGGGCGGTACTCTGGGCGGCGAATCTTCTCCTGGATAGTCATCAGCGCTTTGATAAGCGCCTCCGGACGCGGCGGACAGCCCGAGACGTAGACATCCACCGGCAAGAATAGGTCAATCCCCTGCACCACCGAGTAGCTGCGGAACATTCCCCCGGTGGAGGCACAGACTCCCATGGAAATGACCCACTTCGGCTCAGGCATTTGGTCGTAGATCTTCCGCACCACCCACGCCATCTTGTAAGTAACCGTCCCTGCCACAATGAGCAGATCTGACTGCCGAGGCGAGAAGCGGAAAACCTCCGCACCAAACCGGGCGACATCGAAGCGAGGACCCGCAAAGGCCATCATCTCAATGGCACAGCACGAAATCCCCAACGGCATCGGCCAGAGCGCATTGCGCTGCGCCCATTTGACCAACGCTTCTACGGTTGTGGTCAGAAAGCCATCACGCTGCAAGATCTCACCGAGCGGTCCCATGGTTTCCCCTGACAGACAGTTCACAGCTATGTGACGAAGGAAGGCCGCTTTTCATTCCCTGCTCCACTCCAGAATGCCCTTCTGCCAGACGTAGACAAGTCCGACCAGGAGCACCGCGATGAAGAGCGCCATCCCGATCAACCCCACCGTACCCAACTGTCGAAACTGCACCGCCCAGGGGTACATGAAGACAATCTCGATGTCGAACACGATGAAGACCATCGCCACCATGTAGAACTTGACCGAGAAGCGCTCGCGGGCAGTCCGGATAGGTTCCATCCCGCTCTCGTACGTGGTGAGCTTCCGCCAGTTGGGACGACGCGGACCGAGCAGCTCCGCTGCCACGAGGTTGGTCACCCCGAAGAGCACGCCACTGGCGATCATGACCAGCACCGGAACGTAGGCATCCATCGAGGGCGCCGACAGTCTTTGAACCAACTGCGAAATTACGAACACTGATCCCCGCTCCTTCCCCTGCGAGTCCGCGTATTTTCGCACCTGTCTCTGGGAGCCTTCCATGGAGCAGGCAGCTTCCTTGCCATTGCTTCGCCGACTCGGCTGGTGGAGTGCCCTGGCGCTGGTCATCGGGAGCGTGATCGGCTCCGGCATTTTCAAGAAGTCCTCTGTCATGGCGGCACAGCTGGGTTCGGCAGAACTCCTCCTGCTGGCATGGGCAGTAGCAGGCTTGATGACGCTCCTGGGCGTGCTAACCAACGCAGAAATCGCCAGCATGCTCCCGTACACCGGCGGACAGTACGTCTTCTTCCGGGCGATGTACGGGGACTTCTTCGCCTACCTCTACGGCTGGGCGATGGTTAGCGTGGTGCAGACCGGTTCTATCGCCTCGATTGCCTACGTCTTTGCCGAACACACGCAGTACTTCATCCCTCTGCCGCGCTTCCCGGCTGCAGTAGAACACCGCCTTGCAGCCTGGCTGCCGGGCATCGGGACAATATACCCGCTGGAGAATGCGGGAGTCAAGCTCTTGACAATCGCTGCCATCGTTGTGCTGACAGCGATCAACTACCGCGGTGTGCACCTCGGAGGCGGAGTTCAGGTAGTGCTAACAGCCCTGAAGGTTGCTGCTATCCTCATGCTCGTGGCTATGGGACTCTCTGCCCTTGCTGAGGGGTTCGGGATGCCCCATGGGGGAACATCCGCAGCGCTGTCTCCACCGAACAGCTCCTGGGGACTGATCGGTGCTTTCGCCACGGCTCTGGCTGGAGCATTCTGGGCATATGATGGGTGGAACAACATCACCTACGTTGCTGGAGAGATCCGCGCGGCAGAACGCACTATCCCACGGGCGCTCGTTGTTGGCATGCTGATGGTCACGGGCATTTACCTCCTGGTCAACGTAAGCTACGTAAGCGCCTTGCCTATTGAGGTTCTGGCACGGTCGGAGCTCGTTGGGGTTGAGGCTGCCGGCGCGGTGCTCGGCTCTGCCGGAGCTGCTTTCGTTGCAGCCGCCGTCATGCTCTCCACCCTGGGGACAACAAACGGGACAATCCTCTCCAGCGCTCGGCTCTTCTACGCAATGGCGGCACAAGGACGACTGCCGGCACTCTTCGGACGTGTCCATCCGCGCTACCACACCCCCAGCGGAGCCCTCCTGCTGCAAGCCCTCTGGGCAAGCCTCCTTGTCATAAGCGGGACGTTCGACATCCTGACCGATATGCTCATCGTTGTCAGCTGGGGATTCTACGCCGCTGGTGCTGCCGGCATTTTCGTGCTGCGACGGAAATTCCCCGAAGCGCCGCGCCCATGGCGCGTCCCGGGGTACCCTTTCGTTCCGCTTGCATTCACTATGTTTGCTGCAGCTTTTGTGGTTCTCAACCTCACCGAAGATCTTCAAGCCTATGCTCGCGGGGAGATTCCTCTCATGCGAACGGTGCTCGGTTTAGTGCTGGTTGCCGCCGGTGTGCCCATCTACTTTGTGCTCCGCCGCCGAGACGCTCGGCAAGCCCATCTTTCCTCCTCCAGCCTGAGGTCACCCCAATGACGGCATCGGAGCGTGCCCACATCCTCCTGGTCGATGACGAGCTCGATTTCGGCACCGCCGTTGCCACCTATCTCGAAAGCTGGGCAGAGGTAGTGGTTGCCACCACTGCAACCGAAGGGCTTCGGCTCCTGCAGCAACGCTGCCCCGACATTGTGGTAGTCGACCAACGTCTCCCCGACGGTGATGGACTCTCCCTGCTCCGCTTTGCCCGGGAAAACTGCCCGGAGACGGCTCGCGTGCTGATCACGGCATATACCGAGCCAGACGTCCTGCAGGAGGCAATCAACACGCTCGGTATCGCATACTACATTGCCAAGCCCGTTGAACTGCCCCAGCTCCAGCTCCTGCTCCAGCAGCTCTGGTATACCCTTCTGCTTCGCCGCTCCCACCGCGAGCTGCAGGCACAGCTGCAGGACTACTACCGCCAGCTGGAAGAACGTGTCGCTGAACGGACACGGACGCTCCAGCAAGCACACGCGGAACTCCAGCACCTGATGGCTCTCCGCGAGCAGATGCTCCGCTTCCTGCTGCACGACCTCAAAGCCCCGCTTGCCAACCTGCAAATGCTCTGGGGCGAACTCACCCATGCCCTGGCAGGCGCTGCCGATCATTTGCAGGAACTGCTCACGGTTGGCGAGGATCTCATTCAGACCTTGCAGCAGCTTGCCTCGGACATGCTCCTGGTCCTCACGCTCGAGAGCAATACTCTGCCCATACGCCGAGAAACCGTGGACCTCCGGCAGCTTGCCTCCCGTGTGATCCAGCGCTTCGACAGACTTGCCCGCTCGAAAACCATCAAGCTCCACGTTCGGCTCGATCCCAAAGCGCCCCCTCTGTCCGGCGATCCCGCACTGCTGGAACGCTTGATCGCCAACATTGTGGAAAATGCGCTCAAATACACGCCCCCGGGCGGGGATGTCACCTTGTCCCTTACCGTGCGGGAAGATGCCCTCGAACTGTCGGTCTCCGACACCGGCGTCGGCATGACAGCCGAGGATATCGCCGCGGCGCTCTCCGGCATCGGGCGTCCATCTACCAGACCGACCGGAGGCGAGGGGTCGACTGGACTTGGGCTGCAGATCATCCGCACCATCGCTCGACTCCACGGGGCAGAGCTCTCCATCTCGTCCGATGGACCCGGCAAGGGCACCACGGTCTGCGTCCGTTTCCCTCTCCAGGTAGCGACTTCAGCTGCAGTTTCCCAGCAGTAGTGTCCTGCAATGAAGGCACTTCGCCTCCATCTCCATCCTGTCACCCCTGAGCGTCACAAGCTAGAGCGGATCGCCGAAGCCCTCCGCCAGGGGGCGCTCATTCTCTACCCGACTGATACGGGCTTCGCTCTGGGATGCCAGCTGGGGAATAAGCTCGCAATTGACCGTCTGCGCCTCATCCGCCGCCTCCCTGCTGGAAAACCTCTGACCTTCCTGTGCGATTCGCTCAAGCACCTGGCAGACTTCGCCTACGTCTCGAACGCTGCCTATCGGCTCCTGAAGCGCTTGGTGCCGGGCCCGTATACCTTCATCTTGCCCGCAACGCGAGCAGTGCCATACTATGCTCAAGACCTCAAGCGGAAAACTGCCGGCATCCGAGTACCGGATTTCCCCGTCTGCCTGGCACTGCTGCGCACGTTCGGTTCCCCGCTGGTCTCCATTAGCGCCCTCAGCGATGAAGAGGAGGTGCTCCCCCTTGAGGACCTCCTGGAGCGCTATTCCTCGCAGGTGGATATCATCGTCGAAACGGACACCCCTGCCTTCGTCGGTCCTTCCACCATCATTGACCTCACCCGCGAGCCATTCCGCATCCTCCGGCGAGGAGCAGGACTGGAACGCGCCCTGGAGGTCTACCCGCTCTTGGAGGAAGCAGCCTAAGTCCTTATCGAACCACCTGGAGGGCACGGATGGCTGTCCGGCGTCCAACCCGCAGGCGGTAGAGGTAGACGCCGGGGGCAAGGTCTGACACCCGGACCTGCACTCGATACGGACCCGGGGCATAATCGCCGCTGAGGACATGCCGCACGACGCGTCCGGCCAGATCGAGTACGAGGAGCTCAACGGCAGCGCTCTCCGGTAAGCGGAACGAGATGATGACCTGGTGAGACGCAGGATTCGGGAATGCCTCCAGTGCCAATTCCGTGCTTTGCCACTCCTCCACGCTGCTTGCCGGCTGGAAGAGGGGCAGTGGCGAAAACTCCCGCAGCAGCACTCGTTGCGCTGTGGTCTGCGGTGCTCCGAACCATTGGAGGAGTGCTGCAGCGTAGACCTGGCGGTAGTCATACTGCATCAGCAAATCGCCCCGGTCGTCCAGATTTGCCAAGTCAGGGTCATGCCCATGGAGGCGCCCTCCGAGTACCTGTGTTCCGAAAACAAACAGCGGCGCTGCTGTGCCGTGGTCAGTGCCCGCCGTCACATTCTCCTGGACTCGGCGTCCAAACTCCGAGAAGGTCATACCAGCAACGCGGTCTGCAACCCCAAGCGCTTTGAGGTCATCCACGAAGGCTTTCACCGCATCGCCCAGCTCCCGGAGGAGCGAGGCGTGAACACCTGTGATCCCGCCCTGATAGGCGTGGGTATCGAAGGCATTACGCTCAATGCCGACAACGTAGAGTTTTGCCCCAAGTCCACCGCTGATGAGCTGTGCCACGATGCGGAGCTTCTGCCCAAGGTCGGTCTCGGGATATGCCACCCGATTTGTCCCCCGCTCGGCAGCCTGCCGGACATTCTGGGCATAGCGTTGCGCAGCCTGGGCAACGGAACGCACGAAGAGCAACTCCTCACCGGCTGGTGTATCGGGAACGGAAGAGTTGTCGAAGCTGCTGCCCTGAGAGACAAGGCGGTAGAACTCACGAGGGTTCGTAAAGCTGATCCCGATCGGACCACGCTCGCTCTGCAGGATCAACGAGGATGCTCCACCGATCCGCACCGCCAGCGGCTCGGGCGGAATCTCCCCCGGCGGGAGCTCCTCCAGGAGGGTATCGAAGTAACGCCCCATCCAGCCTGTGCCCAGGAAGACATTGGCGTCGGTTGCCGTCACCCAGATGTCGGTTCCCCGGAAGTGCGAGCGGTCAGGGTTGGGATACGTCACCCCCTGGACAATCGCCAGCTCGCCGCGGTCGTAGAGCTCTCTGAATCCTTCCAGTGCCGGATGCCATCCCAGGGTATCGGTCAGGGGGAGAGTTTGCGCTTTCGGGATTGCAAGGGTCGGGCGCGCTCGGTAGTAGAGCGGATTTTCAACCGGCACCAGGGTATTGAGCCCGTCGTTGCCGCCCTGAAGCTGGATGAGGACGAAGATGCGGTCACCCTGCGATACAAGCCGGCGCAGGCGCTCCACCGCTGGCGAGGCAGCCAGGGCTTGCACAGGGAAGCGTCCCAGCGCGGGAAGAGCCGACAGGAGGAGTCCTGCCCGGAGCGACTGTTTGAGGAAGTCTCGGCGTTCCATGGTCGTCTCCCTCTGCTTGCTGCTACGTCAGCTGGTACTCAGGCAAGCGCACAATTGCTTTCAGCAGCAACCGAAGGCGGGCGTCGGCATTTGGGGCATCCAGGCTCCACTCGTACTCGGCTGCCCCCTGCAGCAGCTCCTGCAAAAGCCCCTCCTCCTGCTCAGCTGAGAGCGGGAAGGCAAGAAGGAAGCGTGCCACATCCCGTACGAACTGCCGCGCCTGGTTGTGCGAGACAAACTGGCGGGCAAACTGTAGAACGTCGACCCGGAGGGGGAGCGTGCCACCGTTGACGCTCTGCCCCTCGATGAGGGCTTCCGCAATACGCTGCCGGAGTGGCAGCGTCATGCTCGTTATCCACAGCCGATGCCCCTTCCAGCCTTCCACCGTCGGCGGATTGAGCACTTCCAATTCCAACGCCGCTGCTGCCCGGACTCCGTAGCCGGGGGCTTCCGGATGGTCTATCCCGAATTGCCGGAAGAGCCCCACCATGAAGTCCAGGGGTGACTTGATCTGTGCTCCGTAGAACTGCGGGTCGAAGAAGTGCGCACTGCTCAGCAGAATGCGCAACACGGGCTTCAGTTCGAAGTCGTGCGCAACCAGGAGCTGCGCCAATTGCTCGACAATCCGCTCATCGGGCACGGCGTAGACGAAGAAGCGGTAGAGTTTGCGGGCGAAGAACCGGGCACAGGCAGGCTGCTCGAAGATGATGCGGATGACGTCGTCGGTGCCCCAGCGCCCGGTCTGCCCCAGGAACGTTTTGACCCCGTCATCGAAGCGCTGTGGGACAAACACCGAGCGCAGCCCAACCACACGCCAGCCAGTCAACGCCCGAGTCGCCGCGACAACGTCCCACTCGGTGTAATTCCCCACCCCCAGGGTGAAGAGCTCCAGCAGCTCTCGGGCAAAGTTCTCATTGGGTGCCCCGACCATGTTCTCGTTGTTGTCCAAGTAAATCAGCATTGCGGGATCCAAAACCATTGCCCGAGTCAACGCCCGGATGTTCCCCCAGACCATCCGGCGGAAGGTGGTGTGCTGGATGTAGTGGTACTGTGGGGTACGCACCTTCTCACGGTCCGTCGTGAAGTGGTTGTGCCAGAAGAACACCATCTTCTCCCGCAGTGAGCGCCCGGTCTGCATCATGAGGCGGAACCACCACCGCTGCAGCTCTGCCATGCGCTGGGCATCCAGCGTTGCATCGGGCGGGCGCCGGGGTTCTTCGCTCACCCATTGTCCAGGTGGCTCCGGCAAGGGAAGCTCCTCCAGGAGTGCTTCCACGACCTCCTGCGGTGAACGGGCAAGTGCCCAGTCGAGCTCTGCCTTCGTACACTGGAATCCGGCACGCCGAAGCAGATGTCCCGCACTCCGCTCATCCCACGGGACTTCCGCAGATGGCACATAGGGTTCCAGCCCTGCGCTGACCCGGATCGGACGCCCTGCCAGCACCCGTTCCAGTGCCCCGATCCCCTGCCGCACAGGCTCCACCAGTGCTGAGAGGAATTCCCGCCGCTGCATGGTAGATTCCCCTGCGATGGGCACAAACCACGCTGCAAAATACCGCTTCCACCGCCACCGTTACCCACAGCTACCCCTGGGGCTCGTCACAGCGCGCGCACCTGCCGAGAGCTGGCACCGTTATCCCGGCGCCGTCGGAGGACCTCCCACCACCGTCGTAGGTAGACCCCGGTTGAGGAGATCATGCCAACGATGCTCAGGGCAATTCCCACCGCCAGCCAATCTTCCCAGCGCAGATACGCCGCAACCAGTGTGCCAGCAATCGCCATTGCCGTCCACTTGCCCGGTGGAAGCGCCGGCAGCACTGAACCGCTCCATCGCCACGCCAGCCATCCTCCGAGCAGGAGCAGCAGATCCCGCCCGATGACGAGCACGGCAAAGTAGATCGGCAACTTCTGCTGCGCAACCAGCAACAGTGCTGCCACGCCGGCAACAAGTTTATCGGCAACCGGGTCCAGAATCTTTCCCAGCTCCGTCACTGCCTGGTGCTGCCGTGCGAGGGCACCATCGAGTACGTCGGAAATAAAGGCGGCAAGCCCGAGCACGATGACCCAGCCCGTTGCTTCCTGGAGGATTGCCCATGCCAATGGAATACCCAGCACAAGCCGGAAAAGGCTCAGCGTATTAGAAACTGTCCACGCCCACTGCCGCATGACGCCGTTGGCTCCAAAACAGACTGCCCCACATTCCAACCACAATACCGACAAACGCCGGCTCCACCCAGCGCAGTGCTTCCGGCAGGATTCCCCCTTCCCGGATACCCATCCACAGCGCGCTGGAAGCTGCTGTCAGCAGCATGACTGCTTCCGCCCGCCGTGCCGGCAGTCGACGCTTGCCAAAGTAGCCGAACAGGAAAGGGAATAGAAGCGCCGGAACCGCAATGGAAGCTGTTCGCACGATGAGCTCGACCGCCGAAGGCAGCGCCCACGCCAAGACAGCCGCCACAGACAGTGTCCCGAGCAAGCCCAGTTGCGTACGCCGGCGCACGGAAAACCGCCGTGCTATCCCCGGAAAGCTCCCCAGAATATCGTAGCCCACCGTGGCAGCGCTCAAGAAAGCGTAGCTCTCCAGAGTGGACATCACCGTGGCGAAGAGTGCTGCCACGAACATCCCTTTCCAGCCTCCTGGCAACACTGCCTGCGCCAGCGCCGGATAGGCATCGAGCGGCTCTGCCGGGACAAATGCCCGGGCATACAAGCCCGTCAAGATGGTCATTGCGTCGAAGAGCAGCCAGAAGAGGACCGACACCGCAACTCCAAGGCGAGCCGTTGCCGGTGAGCGTGCTGCCGCACAGCGCTGGTAGAAGCTCGGGTCCACGAACGTCTGCAAAGCAATCACGAACCATACAGCGACGGCTCCCCAGCCCAGCGCGCCCGGGACTTCGCGGTGCTCCGGCGGCAATGCCTGCCACATCTGCGGCAAGCCCCCGAAACGCTCGATACTGAAGTACGTCAGCGCAGCAAAGCCAGCATACATGAACACGAACTGCAGCGCGTTCGTGAGCACATCTGCCCGAAATCCCCCAGTGTAGAGGTATGCCACCGAAAACACCACCCCGAGCACAATTGCCGCCTCGAGCGACCACCCAGTGAGAGCACGCAGCAGCACTGCGAACATGAGCACATACGAGGCTGGGATAGTCACCACCAACATCACGGCAGCAGCAATTCGCCCGGCCCTCTGTCCATAGAAGAGCCGCATCTGCTCCGGGATCGTCCGGGTCTGCTCCTGCCGGATCCGCCCAGCAAGGAAGACGGCAAACAGGAGCGCCACGATGTAGTACGGCACCCCGACACAGAGCCAGCTCACCACCCCGTAGCGGTAGACAAACTCTCCAACCCCGAGGATGGCACCATACCAGGTTGCCACCAGAGTTGCCACCAGAAATGGCAACGTCAGGCGCCGACCAGCCAGGAGATATCCTTCCGCTTCGGTCTCCTTCCCCTTGAGCCACCGCGGAGCGACCCCAAAGCCCACCCCGAGGAGAGCCAGCACGTAAGCCAGCACAACGCCCCAGTCCTCCAGCGTTAGCTGCAGCATTGAAGGCTCCGAAACGCCTTCACAGTCCGCTGCAATCCCTCCGGCAACGGCGTGCGGGGGAACCATCCTAACTCCCGCGCAATGCGAGCGTACGAACAGACACTGCGCCGAATTTCCCCCGGACGCAGCGGAGCAAACCGCGGAGGCTGGACACTCCCGAGGAGCTCCTGCAGCATCCTCAGCAGTGCATTGACACTGGTCTCCCTGCCAGTGCAGCAGTTGTAAATCCCCCGAGCATGCGGCTGGAGTGCGAGCACATTGGCCTCTGCCACATCTTCAACGTAGACGTAATCGCGCGTTTGCTCCCCATCGCCGTACACCGTCGGTTGCTGCCCCCGCAGAAGGCAGGAGGCAAAGATTGCCACCACCCCCGCCTCAGCCACTGGATTTTGCCGAGGACCGTAGACGTTCGTGTAGCGCAGCACCACCGCCTCAATCCCGTAGAGCCGGCTATAAGCGAGCAAGTACTGCTCGGCGGCAACTTTCGCCGCTCCATACGGGGAAAATGGTTGCACGGGAGACTCCTCTGTTGCCGGACCATCAGTAACCTCCCCGTAGACCGTCCCACCGGAGGAAGCCAAGATAATGCGCCGAACCCCACTACGGCGCGCGGCTTCATAGACATTGAGGCTTCCGAGCACATTGTCCCGAGCATCCCGCAGCGGGTCTGCGACGGACACACTGACAGAGACCTGTGCTGCATGGTGATTGACAACCTCAATACGCCGTTCGGTGAAAAGCTCTACAAGTCCTGGGTCAGTGACGTCCATGCGCACCAGCTCAGCTCCTTCGGGCACGTTTGCCCGCTGTCCGGTCGAGAGATTATCAACGATGAGCACCTCGTGCCCCGCCCGGAGATAGGCTTCTGCAACGTGCGAGCCGATGAAGCCAGCACCACCGGTGAGGGCAATTCTCATGGCTCCACGCCCGCCGCAATATCTCGTCGGTAGGTCTTCCCCTCGAACTGGATGCACTCAAGGGCTGCATAGCAGCGGCGCCGTGCTTCCTCCAGAGTCGGCGCGAGGCTCACCACATTGAGGACCCGCCCGCCAGCGGTCCAGAGAGCTCCCTGTTCCCAACGAGTGCCCGCGTGGAAAATCAGCACACCGTGCTGCTGCGCTGCCTCCAGCCCCGTAATCCGGAATCCCGTCCGGTATTGCTCGGGATACCCTTCAGAGGCGAGCACCACACAGCAGGCAACTTGCCGCGCTCTGTGCCGCAGGGCACTCCGCGCCAGACGTCCCTGTGCTGCTGTCCCCAGCAGCGTGAGCCAATCGGCATCGGCAATCGGCAGGACAACTTGCGCTTCCGGATCTCCGAAACGCACGTTGAATTCCAGCACGTATGGCTCTCCCTGCACCACCATGAGTCCAACGTAGAGACAGCCCACGAAGGGTGTCCCCGCTGCCCGCATGCCCGCAAGAGTTGGACGCAGAATCCGTTGCTCAACCCGTTCCAGGAACGCTCCCCTTGCCCATGGAACGGGAGCATACGCCCCCATGCCACCGGTATTTTTCCCACGGTCCCCGTCGAGCGCCCGCTTGTAATCCCGGGCAGGTGCCAGCAGAACGTACTGATTGCCATCGCAGAGAGCCAGCACCGAGAGCTCCTCGCCGGCAAGGTACTCTTCGACAACCACGACTTTCCCCGCTTCGCCGAAAGCCCCTTCAAACAGTGCCGTCAATGCCTGGAGAGCTTCCTCACGTGTCCATGCGATCGTTACCCCTTTCCCCGCTGCTAGTCCGCTGGCTTTGAGCACAACAGGCAAGGGGTGCTCTTCGAGGTAGCGCACTGCTTCCCGCCATTCCTCCGCGGTGAAGACCCGAGAGCGTGCCGTAGGAATCCCGTGGCGGGTCATAAACTCCTTGGCAAAGGCTTTCGACGCTTCCAGCTGTGCCGCCGCTCGGGATGGTCCAAAGACGGGCACACCGGCGTCGCGCAGCACATCGGCAATGCCCTCGCTCAGGGGCTGCTCCGGACCGACCACAACCAAGCGAATGCGCTCCAGTACACAGAAGCGAGCAATTTCCCGCTGCTCGTGGATCGGGATGTCCACCGGTTGGGCCAGCTCCCACATCCCCGGATTGCCCGGCAGGACAAATAGCTGTGGAGGCTCTGGGCAGTGCGCCAGAGCCCATGTCAGAGCATGTTCCCGTCCACCGCTACCGAGCACCAGCACTCGTGTTGCCATGGGATCTTTCTGGTCCAAACAAGAACGGCGGCTGCCCTCTCGGACATGCCGCCGTCCACCACCACCTACCCGCCATGCCCCGACGGGCTACCGCGAGTAGAACTCCACTACCATCGGTACTTCGCAGATAACGGGAATCTCCTCACGCGGCGGGATATACAGCAAGCGGGCAGAGAAGTCCGCCTTGGACACTTCCAAATACGGCGGTGCCTGCCCTGCTTGCCGGAGAGCTTCCTGAATATCGGGGATGCGGCGGCTCTTTTCCCGAACGCGGACAACATCCCCCACATTGACCTGGTAGGAGGGGATATCTACCTTCGTGCCGTTGACCTCGATGTGCCCGTGCCGGACGTATTGCCGCGCAGCGTAGATTGTCCGGGCAAATCCAGCCCGTAATACGAGCACATCCAGACGCCGCTCCAGCAGCTGGATCAGGTTATCCGCGGTATTGCCCGGCATTCGGCTGGCTTTCTCAAAATAGCGCCGCAGTTGCCGCTCGTGGATGTTGTATTGGAAGCGCAGCCGCTGTTTTTCCAAAAGCTGCCTGCCATAGTCGGAGAGCTTCGCCCGCCGCTTCTCCGGTCCATGCTGTCCCGGCGGATAGGGCTTGCGCTCCATGTACTTCTGCGCTTTCGGTGTCAGCGCAATCCCGAGCTTGCGTGAAAGCTTGACTTTCGGTCCGGTGTACTTCATGCGTTCCAGTGCCTTCCATGAGACGACCCGCAAAATTACGGCACGCTCCCAGACTCACCGCTGGATACGCTGCAGCGCTCTCTTCAAGAGCGCCTCGACGCTGATCTCGCCATCCCACTCCTGCACAAGCTGTCGGAGCACTGCCTCGGCTTCGCCGCGCGTGTATCCCAAGGCGACAAGTGCTGCCACCACTTCCCGATAGACACTGCTGGGAAGTCCCCCTTCCTCCACTTCCAGCTGGAGCATCCGGTCGCGGAGCTCCACGACCAGACGCTCGGCTGTCTTCCTCCCAATCCCTGGTAAGCGCTGCAGGAGTGCGGTATCTCCGCTGAGGACTGCCTGCCGCAGCTCTGCCACAGAAACTGCCGAGAGAATCCCTAACGCCGTTCGTGTCCCAATGCCGGAGACGCTGCGCAGGAGCTCAAAGACTTGGCTTTCCTTCTCCGTTGCAAATCCGTAGAGGCGCACCTCCCCGCGCCCGCCTGGCTCTTGGTAAAGCTCCACGACCGTCCAGAGCCGTACCTGTGCGCCCAGCTCGGGCAACTTCTGGAGCGTGCTCCCCGGAACTTCGATGCGGAAGCCGAAAGCGCCGCACTGGAGCACGACGGTATTGCCGCTCCGCTGAACCAGTTCACCTTCGAGGAAGGCCAGCATCCACCCCTCGGACCGACCCCATCGACCATCCACCCGTGTTCCAGGCAGCTACCGGCACCCCATAGGGACGAATACGGCGCGACCGTTTAGAGCTGCTGGAGCAGCTTCCTGGCCCGGGGAGCAAATTCGCTTGTGGGGAACTGCTGGAGGAGCTGCTGTAATGTCTGCCGAGCCTGTTCCCGATTGCCTTGCTTGAGTCGGCACTCCGCCAGGAGAGCCAGTGCCGCTGCTGCTTTGGGAGCACCGGGATGCTGAGCAACCTGCTGCAACTCCGCTGCTGCCCCAGCGTAATCGCCTTGCCGGAAGAGAATTTCGCCGCGCCAGTAACGAGCATTGCTCAGCAGGGTTGGATCTTTCGCACCGGACAGCACGGCATTCAACAGCGGCAGCGCTTCCCCGTATTGCTGCCGCGCAATTGCCTGCAGTGCCCGAACATACTGCTGCACCACCGATGCTGGCTCCCCAACCGGTTTTGCTCGCTCGGCGCCCTTCCCCGCTTCTGCCGGCGACTCTGACGCCGCGCCCTGTTCTCGACCACCGTGCCGCGCAGAGCCGGCAGAACGTGCCCGGCGCTGAGCAGACCGTCTGCGGGGCGGTTGCTGAACGGATGCCCTCGGCGCTGCAGGCTCGCCCTGCACCAGGGTAAGCGCATCGGCAAGCTCTGCCACCAGCAGCCGAACCCCGAGGATCTGCTCCCGCACCTCCAGCAGTGTCTCGTGCAGCGTATCCTGCTTCGCCGTCACCTGCTCGATTGCCTCCCGGAGTGTGGGCAGCCGCCGCGCGTTCATCCCGGCAACCGGCGTGTCAGGCTCAAGGCTCTTCACAGGAGTAGCAGCCGGAGCCGGCAGCTGCCGCTCCAGCAGTACCAGCGGTGGAACCGGACGCCCAATCGGCTGTGGCTGCCCACAGCCGACCACGATGCCCACCCCTGCTATGAAGTACCACCACCGCATCGGCTGGACTCTCTCTCAACAGCAATGCCAAAGCGACCTCTCCTCTCCACACGCCATTCCGAACCAAAGCGCGAAGTTTGAGAAAGCTGCCTGTCCCACTTTCCAAGAGGAGCGTGCCATGGCTATAGCTGTCAACGTTGGCACCGCAGACCGCTGGATTCGCCTCATTGCTGGACTCCTCCTCGTCGTGCTCGGGAGCTTTCGCTGGGGCGGATGGCAGGGAGAGACGTGGTACGGTGTAGCAGCGCTCGTTGTCGGTATCGTACTGGTGGTGACCTCCTGGGTCCGCTGGTGTCCACTCTACGCGCTTTTCGGATTGCGGACCGTGAAGAAAGCGTAACAGCGGTGGCGGGACTCTGGGGGAATCTTCCCGAAGCACTCGTCAGGGCCCAAAGACGAGCTGGATTCCTCCCGCCCAGCGACCACGCGCGATTGAACCAATGCCGTAGCTCACACGCGCCCGCAGGCTGAGGAAGTCCGTCACGACCACGGGAATTCGCCCCAGCCCGGCAGTGAGCTCGCTATACCACCCGCGCCCGGTCTCCCGATACGGGGTTCCGGCGCTCTGGAAGGTCTGCACTGCGGCTGCCCCAACGAAGAGCTCCAGCCCACGTCGGCGAACTGTCGGCAAACCCAGCGCCCGCCACCAAAGATCCCCGAAATTGTGTTCGCAAACAAGCGCCACAAGCCGACGCCCTCCATAGAGACCGCTTGGAGCACTCAGCACATGTCCTGGTGCATCCAGCCCGGCATGTCCGGTTCGCATCCGAAAGCTGTACTGCACAGGCACCGCCGACTGTCCCCAGCCCAGCTCGACCCAGAGTCTTGCGGACATCGGCTCATAGCCCCCGGTGGAGAACGTTGGCACATGGGCTTGGAGCAGCACATGCTGCGTACTCCACCGCTCAGGGGCAATGCCCAGCATGACCGTTACCGCCGCGCCGAGCCGAATGCCGTGTTGTCCGAGCTCAAGCCGCAGTCCTTCCCGAGCCGTCTGCAGAAGACGCACCTGCAGCCAGAGCAGGCGGAAATTCCCTTCCATCGCTCTGGGATTGTCCCTCCACGGAGCTCGGCTGAACAGCGAGCGCTCTGCCGTAACCGAGAGCGCCTCCTGCCAGGTTCGTTCCATGCCCAGCTGCACTACGGCATCCTGTAGCGGACGCAGCTCCAACGCAGCACGCCAGCCCGTGCGCCGCAGCCAGTCGTAGTAGTCCCGGTGCAGCAGCAATGCTGTCAGCGAATTGAGCAGCTCGGGATAATCCCGGTCCTGCCCCATTGGCTCGGGAAGGCTGAGGAGCTCGGTTTGGAGCTTCAGTGACGGGAGCCGCAGCTCAGCCCCTAGCCACCCATACCAGCGAGCCGGAGCAGTGGCGTAGAGCGCCCCCGCGCGGAGAGCAACCCCGAAGAGGGTCGGCATGACCCCGATACCTAGGCGCAAGCCATCGACTCGAGAGAAGCCCACCTGCGGCAGAATTCCAGGCAGAGACAACCCCCTGCGTGACTCCGGCACGGACTGAGCAAGGCTATCCATACGGCGGTAAATTGCCTGCTCTCGGGGCGAAAGCTCCGCCAGCGCGTAGCGCTGCCAGAACTCCGTCCGCGCCGAGTCTGCAAACGGTGCTACCCGAACTCGTTCGTCGGTGTGGAAGACTGTGTCAGGGAGTGGCTCATTGACCCGCACCTCGGTCAGCACGCGCGTCAGGTGGAATTCCCCGCCGAACTCCGCAAGTCCCTGGAGTGCCCGAAGGCGATACGTGCCGCGCATGGTTGCCGTCAATGGATACCAAATCTCGCCCGGCAGACGCTCGTAGCGCTGCTGCAGCTCCAGCTCCTCAACAAAGGGCAGTGCCGTCCCCTCTGAAAGGCGAAGCGTTGCCTCCATGAGGGCAAAGCTGGAGTCTGCAATGACGAGCCTTCCCCGGAACGCTGGGAACAGATGATCCCGCGGCTCGACCTCCAGCACGTACGCCAGGCGCTGGCGCACCCCGCCTTCGTGGCAGAAGAGCGTTCCGTCCTCCTGTACTTCCAGGACATGGGTGACCACTCCGCTGGTAGACGGGTGGGTTCGCTCACCCCAGGGGCGGCGTTCTACAAGCCGGAAGCGGTAGCGCTGTAACGCCTGCGGTCCAATCGGCGAAGGAATGCGTACCCCCAGCAGCTGGAGCTCATCTTGATAGAGGCTCTGCAAGCTCCCCAGCACCAACTGGTTGGACTGCGGCGGGATATTCCGAGTCTGGCGACGCTGGAGTAGCTCAGCACGCCAGCCCCGTTCGGCATCGTAGAAGAAGGTGGCGAAGCTCTCCAGAATGGCGAAGGCTGTATCATGCCCCAGCTCACTATCCCGTCCCTCCAGCGCAACCACCGCCATCCCACTTCCATGGAGCCCAAATACCAGCTTGGAATAGAGCATCCCCTGCAGTGTCCGGAGCCGTTCCCAATTCTGGCGTCGGCGCTCCATAGCGTTGCGCACGATCTCTTCCGGGCTCAGCTCGACCTCTACCCGCACTGCTCCCAGCTCGATGGGCAGAGGGCGAAGCCGGATGTGGAGTGTATCGGTAGGAATACGCACCGAAAACAGTGCCTCCTCATAGCCCAGGGAGCGCACTCGGAGCGTGTACCACCCCGGAGACAGCACGAGGCGGAATGTCCCCCGCGGGGAACTGACCGCTCCGCTACTCCGCTCCAGCACATACACCGTTGCGCCAGCAATCGGTTCACCCGTTGCGGCATCCGCCACAACTCCAGAGACTGGCACCCCCTGCTGCGCCCACGCCAGCACACCGCCCCACGCTATCCAGAAGAGCCTCCGGCAGACCATTGGCTTCTCCACTCCAAAGTCACGGCACAGAGACGCAGCGGATACACCCATCAGTGCTCCCGCGCCGCACAAATTTCTGCCTTGACGCGCTCATGGGTACGCAGATCGGAATACCCCTGGAGGCGTTGCTGCCAGTCCATTCTGCCAAGACGGTGCCGCGTGGGGAACAGCCTCCGCCCCACCATCTCCTGCCGCGGAAGCCCTTCTATGAGGCGCTGCAGGAAAGGCTCTCCGTTCCGATTTCGGTTTCCGCTTATTCTTCCTCCCACGGGTTTCGCCCGTGGCAGACCAAGCCGGTTTTGAGCACGTAGTTCTGGTGGTACTCCTCTGCGGGGTAGAACACCTTGGCAGGCTCCACCTGCGTCACGATACGGCGTGTGCCGTAGCGTCCGGAGCGCTCCAGTTCGCGAATGTACTCCAGTGCCTGGTGGCGCTGTTCTTCGGTGACGTACCAGATGCCGGAACGATACTGCTCGCCGACATCGGGTCCTTGGCGATTGAGCTGGGTCGGGTCGTGCATTCGGAAGAACGCTTCCAACAGCTTCCGGTAGCTGATGCGCCGCGGGTCATAGAGCACCTTCACCGTCTCGGCATGCCCAGTGGTGCCAGTACAGACCTGCTCGTAGGTCGGATTTGGCAGATGCCCTTGCATGTAGCCGGCGATGGCATCGATGACGCCGGGTCCCTGCTGGAACCAGTACTGGATACTCCAGAAGCACCCACCGGCGAAGTAGGCAATCTGTGGTTCCACGGGGCGGCTCTCAGGCGGCAGCTCTGCCCCTTGAGGATAGAAGCGCAACGCTGCCGAGTTGAGGCAGTGCCGTTCCCCGGTCGGAGGTGGACCATCGTCAAACACGTGCCCCAGGTGTGCCCCACAACGGACACAGTACAGCTCGGTCCGAACCATCCCATGGGAGAAATCCGGACGCCGTCCAACGTGCTCCGGATCAATGGGTTGGGAAAAGGACGGCCAGCCCGTGCCGGAGTCGAACTTATGCTGACTCGCATAGAGCGGGAGTCCGCAGACCACACATGCGTAAATGCCCGGCTCCTTGTGATTCCAGAAGCGCCCGCAAAACGGAGGCTCCGTACCGGCTCGCTGCGTTACCCGATAGCTTTCCGGGTCCAGCTGCTCGGCACGGCGCCGCACTTCCTCCGGCGACAGCGGTGTGATGTCGTAGAACAATCGAGAGTAACGCGGGTGTGCACTGCGACTCCGCATTGCTGTATCCTCCCGGAGAGCGAACGGACTACAGACCAACATCAGGAAGCATCCCAGCGCTTCGGGGAAGGGGTATTTCCAAAAAGAACGCCTCACCATTGTCTGAGCCGATCGTTCGCTATACAGCTGCCTCTCGGAGGAAGTGCTCCAAGACGCTCAGCGCCGTCTCGACTGAGCCTCCGGAAGATTGGAGCCAATCCGGTAACTGCATCAGAGGAACGTGCAGCCACAGTGTGTCGCTTCCCATTCTGCCCCGATGCTGAGGACGCGCCCGAGAGAGCGCTCCTATCTTCGTTCCCCGAATTCGCTCCCGCCGCTGCTCCCGACCGGTATTGAATGGCGGATCCATGGAGATGAGGCGAAAGCATCCACTGGCCAAGCACAATGTGGTTGCGCTCCAGCGGGAATTCCATGGTCCCCATTCTCGGACAGTGTCACGGACTACCGTAGGGTTTCTCCAAGTAGCGGCGTGCTTCCTCGTGCGAGTTCTGTACATCACGCCAGGAGAGGACTTTGCGGTACTGCATGATTGCCAGCTCCCGCTTCCCCTGCAGATCGTAGATGTTGCCGATCTTGAGATTGACCTTGACCATGAAGCCCGATGGGTCTTCATCGAGCACACGGCTGAGCTCATCACATTTGTAGAAGTACCGCAGCGCCTCTTCGTACTGCCCGCGCTGCATGTGTGCCAGTCCAACGTAGTAGAGCGCCTCGCGAGCGGTGAGTTCCTCGTAGCCGGGCCACTTCTCAATGCAGCGGCGGAGAATTTCTCGCCAGGTCTCCTCCATCTTGTCCAGGAAGCCAAGCCGCACGTAGCAGCGCCCGAGGTAGCGGTGGAAGTACGCATTGCGGGGGTACTGGTGCAGGAGCTCTTCCGCGACAGCGAGCGCTTCGGGGATATTCTGCTCGAAGTCGTAGAGAATCTGTAGCAGCACAACCTTGGCTTCTGTTGCCGCATACCGGGCATTCCGGGCAGAGGCACGCAGCTGGGCAATCCCGAGCTCTTTATCTCCGGGCGGCAGAAAAAGGAGCAGCGGGCGCAAAATCGGGTACATCTCCGGCAGCTTGACCGCGTAGTAGTTGTAAATCCCCGTGCCCAGCAGCACGTCGTGGTTGGTTGGCGCCAGACGCTGGACACGAAGCAGAATCTCGAACCCCTCCCGCCCATCATTGGCAGCGCGAATCCAGCTTTCGCGCATGGCGTAGAAACGTCCCCGGTATCCCAGGGCACCACCTTTGAAGAACAGCCCGACGATGTCGTACGGATTCTCCTTCAAGAGTGCGTCGCAGACCTGCAGTACCCGCTCAATGGCTGCCAGGAACTCCTCATCATAAGCGCGGGAACGCCGGTGGGTGAGGATCTTCCACCAGGACACCATTGCCTGCATGAAGTAGCCTGCCGGATGGGCGGGATAGCGCCGGATGAGCTCTTCGAAGTACGCCTGTGCCGTATCGAACTGCAGGTTGTAGATGTAGAAAATCCCCCGTTGCACGAGGCTATCGGCATCCGCGCGCATGAGTGCCCACTGCCCCCGCAGCGGGAGCGCTGTTGCCAGAAACACCACCAGCACCGCTATTGCCCGGAGCATCGCCTCTCTGCCAAGGTCAGCGCCACGGTGAAGGACGAACACGGCACACCTTCTTCGGTAGCCTGCCTTCAGGGAGCCGGCGGAACAGCGGGCATGGTTGCCAGAGCCCAGGCTACCCGCGCTGCCAGGAGTGCAACACGGGAGAGTTTGTCGTAGTTGAGCTTCTCGGCATGATCGCTGGGACGATGGTAGTCCTCATGCAGCCCGGTGAAGAGGAAAAGCACAGGAATCCCGTGCCGGGCAAAGGAGGCGTGATCGCTGCGTCCGAAAAACTCCTCAGCTTCTCGCCCTAGCAGGAACGGACGCGAAAGTGCACGATTCTGCGCCTGCAACACAGACTCCAGCCACTGCCCGCGGACCCCGACGAGCAGCGAATCCGGATGGTTGCGCCCAATCATGTCCAGGTTGAGCATCGCCACACAGTGTTTCAGAGGCAGTGGTGGATTCTGCACAAAGGCACGCGATCCCAACAGACCTCGCTCTTCCCCGCTGAAGGCAACAAAGACAATGCTCCGGCTTGGTTTTTTCGGGAGCCGCCCCAGTGCGCGCGCAATGAGCATAAGCCCTGCCGTCCCAGAGGCGTTATCGTCTGCGCCGTTATAAATGGAGTCTGCCACCCCAGGCAGCGCCGTGACACCAACGTGGTCGTAATGAGCACCGATGAGCACGTACTCCTGGGGACGGCTCCGACCGCGCAGGATTCCCACAACGTTGGGCACCTCAACGCGCTCGATCTCGCGGAACGCCAGCGAGAGCTCCACTTTGATTCCCGGAAGAGGCTTGACAACAGGTCCGGGCAAGCTCTCCTGCTGCTCCACAATCTGCCGGAAGGCATCCACACTCCCGAAGAGTCGCTCGAGCACTTCGGCTCCGATGCTGTAGACCACCGGGACAGCTGTGTCCGTGTCTGGAAGCTGGAAAGGGAGCGTGGAAATCGAAGGGTGCTGCGACAACGAAGGCCAAGGGAAGCGCCGAGGACGGAGCCGTTGCCCCTGCTGGGGAACATCCGCCAGGAGCACGCCCGCTACACCATGGCGCCGCATCCAACGGAGCCAGCCCCACAGAGATACCCTGGCACTGGCTCCCTGTGTGGCGGTATCTGCTCTGCCTTCCTGCCGGGAGCGGACCATCAGGACGACACTCCCCCGCGGGAGAGGAGCAGAGGGCTGGAAAGCCGCCGTATCTGCTGGGAGTCTCTGCAGCAACACCAATGGCGCTTCTTCCGTGCTACCTTCCCCTGTCATCGGCATCGGGACAGCGTGGTCAGGAATGGCAGCTTCCCACAGGGTGTCCCCGAACCGGAAGCGCAGCCAGAGGCTCTCCCGGCGTAGATCACGGCGGACCAGGGAATACGGGTGCCAGTAGCTTTCTCCCACCGGCTCCAGTCCCCAGCGGCGGAACGCCTCTGCAATGAAGGTGGCTGCCTGCAGCAGTCCTGCGCTGGGCGTAGCCCGCCCCTGGAGCTCGTCGGAGGCGAGGAACTCCACGTACTGCCGGGCACTGTCGGGCAGGAACTCCCGAGCCGCCTGACGCGGCAAGTCCGTGCCCGAGGCACATCCACCCAGCACGAACGCCACAAGACTGGCACAGAGCACCCCATATCCCAGAGGTAGCAGCTGACGCGACATTGGAGATTCCTCATTCGACCCACAAGCTTATGCGCCCCTCAGGCAGCAATTGCACCAGCTCACGGTAGCCCTCCAGCGAGAGCTCCACGCCCAGATGCGGCACCACGTAGGTCCGCACCGGGACATTATCCTGACAGAGGTGGAGCACGACCGGGCATCCGCTCATCCCTCGCTGCTGCAGCTGATGGAGGCGGTAGATGAGCTCTTCTGTCTGCTCGTCGAGTGGCAATTCGAGTCGGAAACCGCGTGCTAGCCGGCGCAGTCCTTGCTCCAGCGGTTCCACTGCTGTGGCGACAATCCGCGGCAGCCTCTCCTGCGGCTCCACCCGCCCTACGAGCAACACCAGCTCCCCTTCCCGGAGAAAGGGCTCCGCAGTGGCAAAGACATCGTGCCAGCAGATTGCCTCCGCCTGCCCCGTGGTATCCTCAAGCTGGATGAAGGCAATCGGACGTTGCTGCCGGTCCCGGCGCCGCTCCACAGCGGTGATGACAGCGGCGATACGAACCCCTGCGCCGTTCCGACCCGCTCCTGCCTGGAGCCGCTTGAGAGGGACGACAAGATGACCGAGGAGCGGCTCGTACTCCTGCAGCGGGTGGGCACTCAGATACAGTCCCAGAACTTCCCGCTCGCGCTGGAGTTGCTCCATCAGACTCCACGGTGGGACAGAGGGAAGCTCTGGCTCGGCAATCCCCACATCCGGACTGCCGAAGAGGCTCTCCATCGGGGGCGCTTCAGCACTGGCGCGGGCATATTCGAGAGCAGCTTCCACTGCTGCCATCAGCTGTGCACGATGCCCAAGGCGCAAGCTATCTAAGGCACCGGCAGCAATCAACGCCTCCAAAGCCCGGCGGTTGAGCACCCGGGCATCCGTCCGGCGCACGAGGTCAAAAAGCGATCGGAAGGGACCTCCCGAACGGCGTGCCCGCACCAGCTCCTCCACTGCTGCTGTGCCCACATTCTTGATACCCGCCAGCCCAAAGATAATGGTGTGCTCGTCGAGCACTTGAAAGCTCGCCTCCGAGCGGTTGATGTCCGGCGGCAAAACCGTGATGCCCAAGGCACGAGCGTCTCGGAGAAACTCGGCCAGCTTCTCCTGATTGCCGCTCTCAGCCGTCATGTTGGCAGCCAGAAACTCCGCCGGGAAGTGCGCCTTCAAATACGCCGTCTGATAGGCAAGGTAGGCATATGCCAGGGCATGCGACTTGTTGAAGCCGTAGGAGGCAAAGCGCTCGATGAGGGCAAAGATCTGTTCGGCGAGCTCCTCCGGGATGCCGTTGCGGACAGCACCGCGGAGGAAAGCATCCCGCTGCTGCTGCATCAGCTTCTGGTCCTTCTTGCCCATTGCCCGGCGCATCAGATCCGCCTGTGCCAGCGAGAAGCCGGCAATTGCCTGCGCCAACTGCATGACCTGCTCCTGGTAGATGATGATGCCGTAGGTGGTGCGCAGAATCGGCTCCATGGCAGGATGCAGGTACTCGATGGGCTTGCGCCCATGTTTGCGGGCAATGAACTCGGGGATGTACTCCATCGGACCGGGACGATTGAGCGCATTGAGCGCCACGAGGTCCTCCAGCGAGCTCGGTTTCAGCTCCCGGAGCGCTTCTTGCATGGTCTCGGCTTCAAACTGGAAGATCCCGAGTGTCTTGCCCGATGCCAGAAGCTGGTAGGTGTCCGCATCGGTCAGATCCACAGCGTCAATGTCAATCTCCTGGCCGCGCGTGCGGCGCACCATCTCGATGGTGTTGTCAATGATGGAGAGTGTCCGCAAGCCGAGGAAGTCCATCTTCAGCAGCCCGGCATCCTCCAGCTCGCGCATGGAATACTGTGTCACGATTTCCCCGCTAGGGGCTCGGCACAAGGGGACGTACTCACTGACAGGACCCGGGGCAATGACAACCCCGGCAGCGTGGACAGAGATATTGCGGCAGAACCCTTCGAGCACGAGCGAGAATTCCACCAGCTGCCGCAACTTCGGATCATCGGTCTGCCGCAACCATTGTAAATCGGGCAACTGCAGCGCTTCCTCTAACGGGGTGACCTTGCCCAGGACGACGGGGATTTTCTCCGTGATGGCGTTGAGCACCGACGGAGCAATCCCGAGTACACGCCCGACATCCTTGATGACTGCCCGACTGGACAGAGTCCCAAAGGTGATGATCTGCGCGACAGACTCCTCGCCGTACTTGCGACGCACGTAGTCAATGACCCGATCGCGTTTGTCGTCGCTGAAATCCACATCAATATCGGGCATGGAGACGCGCTCGGGGTTGAGGAAGCGCTCAAAGAGCAGCTGGTACGGCAGTGGATCCAGGCTCGTGATGCCGAGCGCGTACGCCACCAGGCTGCCCACCACTGAGCCGCGCCCGGGACCAACTCGCACCCCCATCCGGCGGGCAGCGGCGATGAAGTCCTGCACGATGAGGAAATAGCCGGCAAACCCCATGCGCGTGATGACATCCAGTTCGTAGCGGGCACGCTCACGGACCTCAGCCGGGAGCGGCTCACCATACCGGTGCCGGAGTCCCTGCCAGACGAGCTGCTCCAGGTACGCTTCCAAGCTGCTGACTCCTGCCTCCGGCGGGATGGGGAAATGGGGCATATGGAGCGTAGGACGCAGCTCCAGGGTGCATTTCTCGGCAATCTCTACCGTGCGCGCCAGCGCGTCGAGATGCTCCGGGAAAAGACGCGCCATTTCAGCAGCCGTCTTCACGTACATCTCCGGCTGCCGATAGCGCAGCTGGGTGATATCTACGGGCTTGCGCGCGGAGCCGACCTCGCGAATGTGGAGCAGCACATTGTGGGCAAGGGCATGTTCCTTGCGGATGTAGTGGCAGTCGTTGGTCACCACCATCGGGATTTTCAGCTCCCGAGCAATGCGGGGGACGGAGGCAAGTACGGCGTGGTCCTCGGGCAAATTGTGCCACTGCAGCTCCAGGTAGAAATCTTCCCCGAAGAGCTCGCGGTACTGAGCTGCTGTGCGGTACGCGGTCTGGTAATCTCCAGCCACAATGTGGGCATTGACCACGCCGATCAGGCAGCCGGACAGGGCGATAAGCCCGTCGTGGTAGCGCTCAAGGAGCTCCCAGTCAATACGCGGGCGGTAGTAGTAGCCCTCTAAGTGCGCCAGCGTAACCAGCTTGATCAGATTGCGGTAGCCCTGTTCATTCTTCGCCAGCAGGACCAAGTGGTAGTAGTTGCGCTGCTTGGGCGCTGGTCGGTCGAAACGACTGCCGACAGCCATGTAGACTTCGCAGCCCAGGATGGGCTTCAGTCCGGCAGCTTTTGCCTCTTTGTAGAACTCCAGGCAGCCGAACATGACGCCGTGGTCCGTGATTGCCACCGCTGGCTGGTCATCCGCGGCGGCGGCTTCTACCAGCTGCCGGGGAGTGCAGGCACCGTCCAGGATGGAGTAATGCGTGTGATTGTGGAGGTGGACAAATGGCACGGGCTGGCTCATGGTCCGTCGCTGTTCACAGGGAAACCAGTTCCCGGAGTGCTCGCACAGGCTCGCGTCGAGCACATTCGCGGCGGAGACGCTCCCACCAGCTTGTTCCGGGCTGCTGCCGGAGCGCAAAATACGCCGTCTCCCGCAGCTGCGGTGGTTGCCGCAGGAGAAGGGAGGCAACCCGCGGAGCCGGAACTGTTGTATCCACCGCGGCAAGGAGCCATCCCAGCGCTCGGTGCGCCGACAGCGGCAGTGGCAGCTCCCAGAGCCGCGCCAGCACCCCCAGCGGCAGTTTTCCCCGCTGGAGTGCCCCCTGGACTGCCCCGTAGCGCACGATTGCAAAGCGGTCCTGGAGCAGACGCTCCCAGAGTCCCATGTCCTGCTGCGGCTGGAGAGACATCAGTGCGAAGGCAGCCCGAGCCCGGACCATCGGGTGGGAATCCTGCAGCAGCACGCGCAGCGCCGGTTCCGCCGCTGTATCCCCGATTTCCCCGAGCTTCTGCGCTGCCATGGCCCGGATGTACCACCGCTGGTCCTGCAGGAGCGCCTCCAACTTGGGGCGAGCCGATCGCAGCCGGAGCTTCCCAGCCAGCGTTGCGGCAAGCCCTACCGTCCGCTCGTTTGAGGAACCAAGCGAATCGAGCACGAGCTGCTCCACGGCGCGGCGCTCCTTCTCTGCAATCCGCGGCAGGATCTCCTCTAGCGCCAGCCGCTCCCGAGGCGATTCCGTCGAGAACCGCGCCGCCAGGAATGGAAGCGCTGCCACCCCCATTGCAGCAATCCGCTCGCGGGCAGGGTGAACGATGTACTGGAACTTCTGCGGCGCTGCTGAGGCTTGGATAAACAGGCTATCGAGGCTCTCTGCCAGCGGCATACGGAGCGAATCGGGGACATCTACGCCGGGACGTGGTGGGGCAGGAAGCGGCGCCAGAAGCTCTGCATCGAGCAGGACTCCGTAGCGAGAGTGGAGCCGTACACGCCGGTTTGCCACCGTATCAGCATACCAGTCCGTGCCCTCCGCATCGGCAAAGATGCCCAGGCTCCCGTAGAGACGGCGGAAGTCCCCATAGCCCATCGTATTGGGACGGCGCGCAAGGTAGATATCGCTGCCGTGGAGGTCCAGCAAGAGCGCTAACCCGTTGGCATTTGCCGCCCCCTGCGAGAGGCTCTCACACAGGTAGTGGTCGTCGCCCGCAGCGTCGTAGAGTACCCCGAAGGCGATATCGTGCCCGCAGCCTTGCGAGACCCCGTGGGAACGGTAGAGATCCTCCCCACGCTCATCCCAGAGTAGCCCAAAGGCCAGATGGACCCCTGCCCCTTGGGCATACTGATAGCTCACGTAGCAGTCATCGCCTTCCCAATCCAGCAGCGCCCCGAGGGCATACCAGTAGCCAGTCCCCTGCCCATAGATGTCGCTCACATACGTGTCATTCCCTGCCACATCCAGCAGCAGACCGATTCCTCCGGAGGCAAGCGGACGGTACCCGAGGGCTGCCCCCTGGGCAAAGGTCAAGTAGTGCTGCTCGTAGCGCAGCACATCCACGTACGGGCTCTGCGCCAGGTACGTATCGTTACCGGCTCGGTCCAGGAGTGCCCCGTATCCCCGTACGAAGCCAAAGCCTTGCGACTGGGCAAAGCACTGGTAAAGGTCGTTGCCACCCCCATCGAAGAGGAGCCCAATGCCGAAGGCAGCGGCTCCCTGCACGTGAATGCCGCCCAGGTACTGGTCTGTCCCGGCACTGTCCCAGAGTACACCCACTCCACCGAGGGCAGCTCCCTGAGAGAAATTGCCGCTGCGGTACACATCATTGCCTTGCAGGTCCATCAGGAAAGCACAGCCGAAGAAGCCCGCGCCGCTGGAGAAGTCACCCCCGATGTAGACATCGTCGCCACCCACGTCAATGAGGATGCGCACGGGTCGGGCAAATGCCTCGGCTTTCGTCAATGCCGGCAGTATGTACCGGTCATTGCCCCCGACGTCGAGGATAAAGGTGAAATCGCCCACGTAGGTATCATCGCCCGGACCACCAATGGCAAGACGCCCAAAGGGTGTTTCCAGGATGGTGGTGCGCACACTATCCCGCAAGCGCTCCAGCGGTGGGCTATTGCGCTCCACGGCTGCCCAGAGGGCACGCCACAGCGAGACCATCGGGCTCAGGAGGCGAGCCCAGGGGACAGAGAGAGCCGCCTGGAAAAACTCCCGCGCCCGCTGCATTCCCCACATCTCCCGCTGTTTGAGCTCGAAGAGCGAGGCGCGGGGGTCTTCCTCCGACAAGAGGAGCAAGGAATCTGCCAGCTCCACCAGGACTGCGGGCAGCCCCCTGCGAGCAGCTTCAATCTCCCGCCATGCCTGAACGAGCGGTCCCAGGTACTGCCGCACGGAGGTCGCAGCGACGAAGCCGAGCTGCCTGTCCAGGTTCTGCCCAAGGAGGCTGTCGAGCTGCCGTGCCGAGAGGCTCTGCTCGTAGTAGCGCGGGCGATATTCCCCAAAGGCAAGAACTTCAAACCACTGACGAGCAGCTTCATCGAGGCGTTCCGGACGCAGTCCCTGCAAGCGGGCAGCTTCCTCAGAGGCAACACCAAAGATGTCCAGTGGGTGCTCAAAAAGCCGCTGAATCACCGGCAGCCGGTGACTATCTGCCTGTCCGAGATCACCGGGCAACCAAAGATCGTGCCGCGCCATCCCGAGACGGCTCAAGGCAGAATCGACCACTGTGAGTGCCTCCGGCGGTATCCCTGCGGGCTGTACCGTAGACAGGAGCACCCCTCCGAAGAGGGCGGCAATGCCGTTGCGCATTACTCCACCTCCGACGGCATCGACTCACGGACTGCCCGGGAGACAGAGGGTGCTTCTTTGAGGGCAATGACGTGCAAGTCCTCCCCGCTGCGGAGGACAGCCCACAGGTGGAGCCGCCACGCCTGTTCAAGCGTCTCGATTGCCCGCTGCTCAAAGGGATGGCGCCCGGCACCAATGACAAGCGGAGCAATGAAGAGGTGCAGCTCATCGAGCAGGTTCTGCTGGAGGAATGAGGACAGGACCTGCGCTCCTCCCTCGACCAGGACAGAAGCAATCTGGAAGCGCTCTGCGAGCAATCGCAGGAGCGTCGGCACGTGGAGGCGCCCTGTCTCATCGGTCGGGACTTCCAGCAGCTGTAAACCACTCTCACGCAGTGTCTCTGCTTTCCGCGTCCGCAGTGCTGCCGCTGAACAGCAGAGGATGGTGCGCTCTCGGTACTCATCGGTGAAGACAAAGCTCATCATCGGCAACTGCAGCTGTGTGTCAAGCACAACCCGCCAAGGCTGACGTCCCGGAACGGCACGGACAGTCAAGTGGGGATTGTCCCGGAAGACAGTGTTTTTCCCCACCAACACAGCGTCAATTTCCGCCCGCAGGGCATGGACCCGGCGGCGGCTCTCCTCCCCCGTAATCCAGCGCGATTCGCCATTCGGCAACGCAATACAGCCATCGAGCGACTGCGCAACCTTGCCCACCACGTACGGCATCCCCGTCACGATGTGCTTGGCGAAATACCGATTCAGCCAGAAGCACTCGGCATGGAGCACTCCCACACGCACCTGGACCCCTGCCTGCCGAAGCTGCTCCACCCCCTTACCGGCAACCAACGGGTTTGGATCCAGCATCCCGATGACAACCCGCGCAATGCCGCTAGCAAGAATCTGGGGAACGCACGGCGGGGTCTTCCCCTGGTGGACACAGGGTTCGAGCGTTACCACCATCGTGGCGCCCCGGACATCTTCTGTTGCGCTGCTCAGCGCCACGATCTCCGCATGGGGTGCTCCGTAGGCGGCATGCCATCCCTCGCCGATGATACGCCCGTCTTTGAGGATGACACAGCCCACACGGGGATTCGGACTGACGCGCCCGGTTCCCCGCAGCGCCAGTTCCAACGCTCGCCGCATTGCTTGTTCCTCAGTCATGGCATCCCCCAGCGAAATGGCAACTCGAGCACATACTCCTGTGGACGTGCCGGGAGCGTGAGCCGAAGCTGGTAGTCCCCCGCAGGCAGCCTCTCTCCAGTCGGCAGACGTCCATCCCAGCGGAGGCTGTATTCGACCTCTGCTCCGACTTCGGTCGGCTCCACCGCCCCGATAACCTGCAGGAAAGCAACCCCTTCGGCAGAGCTCCACCAGCGCTTGCCGCCCTGGAAGAGCTCTACCCGCAAGCGTTCCGAACTGGGAAAGTATTCCCCTGCAACAGGCTGCACACGGCGAGCGCGGAGGCGAAAAGTGACGCCGCTATCGGAGACCTCCACGCTCGGCGCCAGAACCAGCGCCCCCGAGCGATGGAAACGCTGGAGCACCACCTCTTGCGTAAACTCTCCAAACGCCGTCACACAGCGGCACACTCCTCGGAGTTGTCCCGGAATATCCGACGGAGCCGTCTTGAGCAGCGCCTGTTCAGCGAGCATCAACGACTCCGCCTGGCTGTCGCGCGGTGCCATCCCGCCCAGCGACGGCACAAGCTCGAGCTCCTCCAAGAGCTGCCCATCCAGCCGGAACAGCTGCAGGTGGATACGCTCCAGCGTGCGCAAGCCATGGACCTCCGGCTCGGTATGCGCCCCCGCCCGGAGCCGGAGCACGGTCTGCGTTGGGGTCGTCTCCAGCTGCCACTGCAGCTGGGGAAGCACCGCTGCCGCACGCTCTCCGCGGTATCCTCCACACATGATCAGAAGCACTCCCAGGAGCACACTTGCCACACGCATGCTAGAGCCCCCCGAGGATTGCCTGCTCGATGCGCTCTGCAAGCTGCACCGCCTCCAGCGTCTGCTCAATGCCGACATCCTCCAGCGCACGGCTCTGAATTGCCCGCAGGAAGGCATGCTGCTCTTCCCAAAGCGGGTCGGCAGATTCCGCCCCCAGGAGACGAGAGCGCACAATGCGGCTCCGAATCCCGGAATCAGAGATCCACTCCGCCATGCATTCCTCGCCCTCCATCAGGGCTGTCTCTCCGAGCCGCAACTGGATATGCTCCACCGAGCGCTCGGCAAAGTCCAGCGCGACATACCGGTACGGCTCAAACAGGCGCATCTTCCGGAGGAACTTCGCCGATACCCGCGATGCTGTCACATTTGCCACACAGCCATTGGCAAATACCAGCCGCACGTTCGCAATATCAGGACGCGCGGTCAGGACTGGCACCCCATGCGCTTCCAGGCGCTGGAGCGCAGAGCCGAGCAGGACGACGAGCAAATCCAGATCGTGGATCATCACATCGAAGACCACCGAAACATCCACCGAGCGCGGTCGAAAAGGGTGGAGCCGGTGGACTTCCACAAAGCGTGGCTGCACCCCGAGGCGGCGCACCCAGAGGAAAGCTGGATTGAAGCGTTCGATATGCCCTGCCATTAGGACCAATCCTGCCTGCTGCGCCAGGTGCACCAGCTGCTCCGCCTCGGCAGCGCTGGTGGCCAGCGGCTTTTCCACCAAGCAATGACATCCCGCCCGCAGCGCCTGGATGGTGAGCGCCCCGTGCGTATAGCTCGGGGTAGCAATCGTTACGGCATCCGCCGCCGCTAATGCCTCCTCAAGGCTGGGAAAGGCTGTCACACCGAGTGTCCGGGCAGTGTCCTGGCACCGGACCGGATCGCTGTCATAGACTCCCACGAGCTGCACGTCGGGATGCTGCCGCCATTTCTGCGCATGCAGCTGTCCCATGTGCCCAACCCCGATGACAGCTACCCGGATCACTCCTGGTCTCCCGCCCGTGGATGTGCTTGGCGATAAACCCGTTTGAGATGCTCCACAGAGACGTGCGTGTATCTCTGCGTACTGGACAGCGAAGCGTGCCCGAGCATTTGCCCTACAGCCCGCAGCTCCGCACCGCGTTCGAGCAAATGCGTGGCAAAGGCATGGCGCAGAACATGGGGTCCGCGCTGCTCCCCGAACGGTGCTGTCCCGAGAAGCGCCCGCACCCAACGGTAGACTGTCGCCTGCCCGAGACGCCCACCCCGGGGACCAGGGAAGAGCCAATCACCGCGTGGACGCAAGTGGTGCCGTACCTCCAGGTACTGCCGCACTGCCTCTGCTGCTTTCCCTCCGAAGGGGACAAGGCGCTCGCGCTGTCCCTTGCCCCGGACTCGGAGCAGTCCCTGCTCCCAGAGGAGGTCGCCGAGCCGTAAGGCACACAGCTCGCCCACACGCAGCCCACAGCCGTAGAGCACCTCGAGCACTGCAGCCCGAAGCCGCTCCCGCGGGGTCTGCCGCGGTAGCCCATCGAGCATCCTTTGGAGCTGCTCTTGCGACACAACACTCAGAAGCGGCTGTTCGGCCCGTGGCAAGGGAAGGTACCGTGCAGGATTCCGCTCAATCCACCCACGCCGGTAGGCAAAGCGGAAAAACGCCTTGAGTGCTGCCACTTTGAGTTGGAGCGAGCGCCGCCGCAAGCCCCGGTCATGGAGCCAACCGAGAAACTGCCGGACATGGCTCAGTCCCAGCTGCTCTAGCTCCGGTTCCTCTCCCCAAACTTCGCCCAGATACTGCCGAAACTGTGTCAATGCCATCGAATACGCTCGCAGCGTCTGTACACTGGCACCCTGCTGGATAAGAGCCTGCCGAAACTGCTCAATGCTCTCCTGCAGTTCCATTCCTCCCCTGCTGCCGCAGACAGCGGGCAAAAATACGCTCTTCCCCAAGCTACGGTGGCTCTCCATACCGGAGCCGATACACTGCCAGACACCCGTAGAAGCCCCGTGGGGATGGCTCCGCCCTCTGCCAGAGGCGCTCAAAGCAAATCCCTTCCCTGCATACCACCGGCTCCCGCTGCTGGAGCACCTCTGCTAGAAGACTTCGGCGCAGAAACGGGCGCCGCCACACCGCCTCGTTAGCCACCCAGTACTGCGGGCGATAGCGCCGGAGGAACCCGACGATATCACCGCTGGCAAGGTACGGGGCAATCCGCCCATCGGTCACCCCATCCAGGCTGAGGAGTGAAAGCTCAGGGCGCAGCCAGTAGCGAATCTGCACCTCGTAAGCCAGCACGCTCTCCCCGGGCTGGGCAAGCCCATTGAGCAGCTCTGCACACTCCCGTTCCGTCACCCGGTCAAACGTCCACCCGCGGCGTCTCTCATCCCACGCCCGTGCCGCCAAGTTGAGAAAGATAAGGAGCGCCAGCACTGGTATCCCTGCCTGCAGCCACCGAACCCGACACCCTGCCTTGCGGAATCCCAGAATTGCCGCGTATCCAAAGAGGAATGCCACCGGAGCCGCATAGCGCATCGTATTGAGCGGCGCCACAACCGTGAAGAAAAGCCCAAAGCCGAGCGCCACCCCGAGCCCGAACACCCAGAAGCTCTTCTCTGTGCGCCAGTGCCACACTCCCACGGCAGCAGCACTACCGACAATGACAAGTCCACTGCGGAGCAGCTCCAGTAGGAGCTGCCGATGGAAACGCAAGCCAGCAACCGTGAATTCCGCTGTCTCCCGCAGCGCAAACGAGCGACAGTAGCCCGAGGCGGAAAAATTCCCGGTCAACACGTGCATCAGCACGTAGTACGCTATCGGTAGCAGCATTCCCACGAGCATACTCCCGGCAAGCCGCCAGCGGCGCCCCAGAAGTGCTGCACCAACCGCGGCAGCAACCATGATCCCTAGCTCCGGTCGCACAACCGGCGAGAGCGCTGCGAGCACACCCGCCCACCCGCTCTGTTCCCGCCCTTCTCGGAGACGGGCAAAGAGAGCAACCCAGGCAATGCCGACCAATGCCACCAGGGGTGTCTCATATCCCAGGAACCCCGCCGGTACGACACAGTAGGCAACAACCGCTGCCACCAGGAGCGCCTCGGTAGACGAGGCTCCAAGACGCACTGCCTGAAGATATGCCCCCACCACGGCACCAATGACCAGCACGGCACCGGCGAGCTTGAATCCCGTCGCTCCTCCTAATCCCCACCATGGGACAAGCCAGAGGAGCCACAGTGGGCTAGTTGCTCCGGAGGAACGCTCCCCAGGATTGAACTCCATCCAGCGCCCGCGCTCCCAGAGTGCCCGGACGTATGGCAGATAAATCGCCGCATCGCCGTGCCAGACTGGGAAGTAGAACCATGCTCCGAGGGCGAGCAGTACTGCTATTGCCGCAGCAATCCACATCCGTTCCGGTGTGCTTCCTACCATAGCTTCCGGCCGAGTCTCCACCACGCCCCGAAATTACACGTCCTACCCTGCCCTCAGATTCCCCCTCGGGATAGCCTCCTGAGCCCCTATTTTTGCCCCGCTCGTGCCCCAGCACGGAGATTCCCATGTGCGGAATTGTTGGCTACCTCGGGCACCGCCGAGCATTGCCCGTACTCCTCAACGGACTCAAGCGCTTGGAATACCGTGGTTACGACTCTGCCGGGATCGCCGTCCCGACGGAAGACGGGCTCTACATTGCCAAACGTGCCGGCACTGTCGCCCAGCTGGAAGCTCTCTTGGCTGGGGTTGAGCTCCCGGCAACCTCTGGCATTGGGCATACTCGCTGGGCAACCCACGGCGAACCTCTGGACCGCAACGCCCATCCGCACACAGATGCCTCCGGGCGCATTGCCATCGTGCACAACGGCATTATTGAAAACTACTCCACTCTCAAGGCGAAGCTCCGGGAGGATGGCTACACCTTCCGCTCCGATACCGACACCGAGGTTCTGGCTGTCTTCATCGGCGCCCTCTACGAACAGTATGGGGACCTGGAGCTTGCCGTGCGGACGGCTCTCTCGGAAGTCCAAGGAACCTTTGGGATCGTGATCCTCTGTGCCGACCAGCCCGACACGCTCATCGCTGCCCGTCGAGGCAGCCCAATCGTCATCGGCATCGGCGATGGGGAATACATCGTTGCCTCCGACGCCACAGCCATTGTGGAGTATACCCGCTCGGTCTTCTACTTGACTGACGACGAGATGGCTATCATCACCCGAGAGGGCTGTCAGACCAAAACCATCGACGACATCCCCACCTCGGTCCAGCTCTTGGAGCTGGAGTTCGACTTAGAACGCATCGAGAAGGGCGGCTTCCCGCACTTCATGCTCAAGGAAATCTACGAGCAACCGCAGACGTTCCTCGATGCCTGCCGGGGGCGCCTCCTCCCCCATGAGGGCAACGTCAAGCTCGGTGGACTCCGCAGTGTTGAGCCGCAACTCCGCCGCGCCCGTCGGCTCATCCTGACAGGTTGCGGGACCTCCTGGCACGCCGCCCTGGTGGGCGAGTACTGGATTGAAGAACTGGCACGGCTTCCCGTCGAAGTTGAGTATGCCTCAGAATTCCGGTACCGTAACCCCGTGCTCTTCCCCGAGGACATCGTCATTGCCATCTCGCAGAGCGGAGAAACCGCCGACACACTGGCTGCTGTCCGTGAGGCCAAGCTGCGCGGAGCAACTGTTCTCGGCATCGTCAACGTAGTCGGCAGCTCCATTGCCCGGGAGACCCATGCTGGTGTCTACATCCACGCCGGACCTGAAATCGGGGTTGCCTCTACGAAAGCTTTCACATCGCAGCTAGCCGTCTTGATGCTCCTGGCACTCTACCTTGGGCGCATGCGCCATCTGTCCGCCGCTCAGGCACAGGACATTGCTGCCGAAATACGCCGCCTGCCGGAGAAAATCCAGTACATCCTCGACCATGCCGAGCACATTCGGCAGATTGCCCGCCAGTACGCCCAGGCGCGGAATTTCCTCTACCTCGGGCGCGGTGTCAACTTCCCCATTGCCCTGGAAGGCGCGCTCAAACTGAAGGAAATCGCCTACATCCACGCCGAAGGCTATCCCGCCGCGGAGATGAAGCACGGTCCGATTGCCCTCATTGACGAGAACATGCCTGTGGTGGTCATCGCTCCGCGGGACGAGCTCTACGAGAAGGTGCTCTCCAACATCGAGGAAATCCGCGCCCGCCATGGGCAAATCATCGCCATTGCCAACGAAGGCGATACCGAACTTCCCCACGTGGCAAACCACATCATCACCATCCCACACACTCTTCCGCTCCTGACCCCAGTGTTGACCGTCATCCCGCTGCAGCTCTTGGCGTACTTCATCGCCGTCGAGCGCGGGCTCAACGTTGATATGCCACGGAATCTGGCCAAAAGCGTCACGGTCGAGTAATCATCAAGACCACACCGGCCCGGTCTGTCCCTATCCAGGGCACGACGCTGAGCCGGTCGCTGACATCGAAGGAGGAAAGCTCCGCCCCGACGTACGCGTCGAGCGCTGCGAGCACGTATGCCCCGAGGCAGAAGGCGAGCGCCAGATCGCGCTGCTGCACAGCGAAATCCCGATATGCCCGGAGCCTTGCAAGCTCCCACGCAGATGCTCCCTGCCTTTGAGCCTCCTCCAGCTCCCGCTGGGAGCGCAGGAAGAGCCGATGGTTGACCACCGTGAAGTACGCGCTCACGCCCGTGCTCAGGAGGAAAATCGGCGCCTTCCAATACGCCCCCACGTACCACTGTCCCCAGCCAGGCAGGAGGAGGGAGCGCAGGAGAGCTCCCGTGGGCGATTTCGGGGACAGCCCCGAGCCCGTGTCACGGGCAAGCGTATCGGCAGAGAAGCTCGGTTGCTGCGCCTGCAGGAGGGTATATCCGAGCATGACCAGTCCCACACTCCGCACTGTCATCAGCCGAACAGAGGTCGTGGGGACAAAAAACGGCGCTTCACTGGCAGCGCCGTCCGTGCCCGGCGCAGGACTCGAACCTGCACGCCCTTGCAGGCACTACACCCTGAATGTAGCGCGTCTACCAATTCCGCCAGCCGGGCATTGAGCGGAGAGGGTGGGATTCGAACCCACGGTGCCCCGAAGGGCACAACGGTTTTCGAGACCGCCCCGTTCGACCGCTCCGGCACCTCTCCGGGGCAGCGCGAAATTACAGCACTGACGCTGAATCACCGACTCAATGCCGGTGTTCGTGGGGCATCTCGGGCGGCTGCCGTCTCAGACGGGGCGGAGGTCCAACCGGGCATTGCACCTGTTGCCAACCTGCCTGCGCGAAGCGCAGACGCAGTTGGAGCGTATCCCCGGGACGCAATGCCTGCTGCAGCTCGTAGAGCATGAGATGCAGCCCTCCCGGACGGAGCACCACGGAATCCCCTGCTGGGACAACAAGCCGCTCGAGCTTCTGCATCCGCATCCGACCCGCGGTATCCCGCACCGTTTCGTGGAGCTCAACCCGCCTTGCCTGTGGAGAAGCTGCCTCCAGCAGTGTATCGGCTCGCGTTCCCCGATTGTGGATGACCCCGTACGCCGCGCTCGGAATTGCTTTCCCCGCCGGACGCGCCCAGAAGCCGTGCAACGTCACCGTTCCCTGTGCCCAAAGGCTCGTTACCCCAGCGCTCAAGAGCATTGCACAATACCACCGCATCAACGTTCCTGCCGCAGCTGTTCCACATCCCGGACAACTTCAGCAATCGGGGCATCGGTCCCCGAGTAGCGCTTGCGAATTCGCCCCTGACTATCGAGCAGGAAGAGCACATCGGAGTGCGCGAAGAAGTATGCTTCCCCGCCCGCGGTGAACTCGCTCGGGGTCTTCTGCACGACTACCCCAAAGCGCTCGACCAGCTGGTCGACCACCTCCGGGCGTCCACTTGCCAGGACAAAGCCGGGTTCAGGGAGTCCATGTGCCTGCGCGAAGTCCCGGAGTCGCTCGGGCGTGTCCCGGCGCGGATCAAACGAGATCATCACAGCCTGGACACCCGCCGTATCGGGGAGCGCTTCCCAAATCTGCCGCATCCGCTCGGCGATCATCGGGCAAATGTCGGGGCACTGGACGTAGAAGAAGGCAACCAACACCACCCTCCCCCGGAAATCCTGAGGGAATTCCACTGCCGTGCCTTGCTGTGTCCAGAGCGGATACTGTTCCCGGACTGGCTCCCCCTCGTGGCAGCCAACCAGGCTGCTGGCTACCAGCACGGCGCTCCCTCCCAGGAGTCCCCACTTGTGTCGCGCACGCGCCATTCTCCGGTGCTCTGACGAAGCACTTGGACCTTTCTTACCGCTGTTTTGCCACCCCCTGCGTCTCTTGGTCCGTCATCTGTTGGAGCTGTTTTTCTGGCACGTTGTATTCGGGCACGTACGCCGGTGCCGGCTTGAAGCTGCTCCGCACCACGTCGATCAGGACCGGCGTGTACGAGACGACAATAAGCACCACAGCAGCGACAACCCACGGTGCCAGCCGATTCAGTGCACGGACAGGCTCATCATGGTATGCCTCTGCCACGGGGAACTCCAGTGCCGCTTCGTGTACCCGCCGCGAGAAGAGTGTCACGAAGAACGCCACAAAGTAGAGCACCATGGCAACGAACATGATGATGCCCCCGACCATCGCAATCTCAGCGTACGGTGCCCAATCCGCCCGATAGAGCGGGGTTCCCTGCAGGTCCGGACTCAAAGCCCCAGCCCCGAGATAGGTCCGGCGCGGCATCCCCAGCAGTCCCCCGCGCATCATGCCCCAGGAGAAAATCAAAACGCCGATGAGCCACAGGTACGGCATGGCAACCACCACCCCCTTCCAGCGCACTTCCTTCCCGCTGAGCTGCGCCACCAGGAAGAGGCTCATCCCCAGAAACGCCAGCAGTACCGGACTGCCAACCGTCAAATGGAAATGTCCGGGGATCCACGCGGTGTTATGCACCGCCAGATTCAGGTTGTACGAAGCGTTGACAATCCCCGAAATGCCCCCGAAGATGAAGATGAAAAGCCCCGCGATCCAGTAGCTGAAGAGCCACCGCTGTCGATCGAAATAGGGCAGGCGGGTCATCCAGCCGAAGAGCCCGCGTCCGCCACGCTGGCGTCCGGCATACTCCAGCGATGCCGCGAGGGTGAAAGCAGTGATCAAGCTCGGAATTGCCACAGCATAGGTCAACGCCGTGTGCAAGAGCTTCCACTGCGTTCCAATACCGGGATCGGAAAACTGGTGATGCGCTCCAACCGGAATGGAGAAGAGGATGAACAGTCCAAAGACCAGCCGCCCTGCAGCATCGCTGAAGAGCTTCCCTCCGGCGACCTTGGGCAGCATCGTGTAGTACATCACGTACGCCGGCAGCAACCAGAAGTACACCAGCGGATGCCCGAAAAACCAGAACAGTGCCCGCGCCAGCGGCACATCTACTGTCTCGGTCCATCCCAGAGACCACGGGAGCAGCAAGACCAGCACCTCAACGGCAACTGAAAGGGTGGCGATAAACCAGATGATGAACGTGGCAAACATTCCCATCACCGCCAGCGGGACCTTCTCCCCGGGATGTTCCCGGCGCCAGCGACGATAGAGCGGGATCCAGTTAGCCGCCCCAATCCAGGAACCGACAATCAGGAGCGCCGCCCCCAAGTAGAAGGTTGGGTGCGCCTTCAGTGGCGGGTAAAAGGTATACAGCACACTCGCCTGCCCGCTCAACATCGCAAAGGCTGTGAATCCTACCCCAATGAGCATCACGGTCGCCGACAGCCAGCCCACGCGCGTGTTGAGCGGCAGCCGCAGGAAATACGGCACCACAGCATTGCCGAAGGCAACGGCAAAGAAGGTCGTAAAGACAATCGCATTGAGCACCCCGTGCAGCGTCAACCCCCAGTAGTACATGATGGAGCTCTGCAGGTCAATGTTCCGGAGCGCCTCCACCCCGAACACTGCCCCCAGCGTGTCGATGAGTAAGCGTAAGACCGGATCGTAGTGCAAAACACCAGCGCGGAAGAGCACCTGCATGAGCCCACCGTACGTGCCGATAATCAGCAGCACGATGGGGACAATCAGCTCTGTGCGGATCAAATTCCGGTATGAACGGCTCAGTTCCATGGGCACTCTCCGCCTTATTGGACAACTCGAATGACGCCGACCATTTGCTGATGTCCAATGCCACAGTATTCGTGGCAGACAATCGGGTACTCCCCAGGCGTGCGAAAGCGGACTCGGGCATAGGTCACCGTTCCCGGCACCGCCATGAGGTTGACGTTCGTGCGGTCAATGTGGAATCCATGCACGACATCCCCCGAGGTGAGGTAGATGTCCACCGTCGAGCCCACAGGGAACTCCACCGGCGGCATCTGATAGGACCACATTCGCGCAATGACGTGCATTTCGTACCGCTTCTCCGCCGTTTGGAAGACCGTATCCTGCTCAAAAGGCTTCATCTCGGTAATGCATCCGGGGACGTCTACCCCAAAGCCCGTTGCCAGAAGCAGCACCAGTGCGAAGAAGACCGCCATGACAGCGATACCGATACCCATAACGAGGCGTTCGCTGCGTTCCATGGCTTACCTCCGGCTGAACACTTCCAGGTAGACAGCCAACCACATCACGGCGTAGAGCAGCATCATCAGAGCAAAGAATGCCATTGCTCCGCGTGGCTTGAAGGATTCCTCATGTGCCATCGGACTACCTCCTCAATGGTTCACTTGACAGCCGCAATGTTACGTGCCCACTCTTACATAACCGGCATAACGCCCATCACCGCCGGGTGTGAGAAAAGTCATCTTCCAGCCCGGCGGACCTGAGCAGGGGAACACAACAGCGGCACTCTCTTGTCTACGGCTGTGCCCCGGCAGTGAGGGAGGAAGAGATGCTGGCATCGGAACTCTTGCGGAAGAAGCGGGACGGCGCCGAGCTCACTCCTGAGGAAATCCGCTGGTTCGTCGCTGCAAGCGTGAGCGGTGCTGTAACGGAGCCGCAAGTTGCGGCTTTCCTGATGGCAGCCTGTATCCGTGGGCTGAGTCTCCGTGAGACCGCAGCGTTGACGCAGGCGATGTGCGACTCTGGTGTGCGCTTTTCCTGGCACCACCTGGGAAAACCCATCATAGACAAGCATTCCACCGGTGGCGTAGGGGACAAAATCTCTCTCGTGCTGGTGCCGCTGGTAGCCGCCTGTGGAGTGCTGGTCCCGATGATCTCCGGACGAGCCCTCGGGCACACGGGCGGGACCGTTGACAAGTGGGAATCCATTCTCGGGCTCAGGACCGAGTTCTCCACCTCGGAGCTGGAACGCTTGCTCCAGGATGTCGGCGGCTTTATCATTGGGCAATCTGCTGCCATTGCCCCTGCTGACCGTCTCTTCTACCGACTACGGGATGTGACCGGCACGGTGGAATCCATCGGGCTGATCACAGCCTCGATCTTGAGCAAGAAGCTTGCCGAGGACCTCGACGGGCTGGTGCTGGACATCAAAGTCGGCAGTGGTGCCTTTCTACCCACCTATGAGCATGCTCGCCAGCTGGCACAGGCGATGGAAGCTGTTGCTCAGGAGCTGCAACTGCCGCTGCGCATTGTCTTCTCCCGCATGGACACTCCTTTAGGGTACGCCGTCGGGAATTGGTGGGAAGTCCGGGAAGCTGAGCAAGCGCTTCGCTCTCCCGAGACCGCCCCAGCGGACGTCCGTGTCATCACCGAGCAGCTGGCAGCAGAAATGCTCTGCCTGGCACACCAGCTGCCGCACCAGGAGGCGCTCGAACGCGTCCGTTCTGTCTGGCACAGCGGGACTGCCTGGGAGCGCTTCCATGCCCTCGTCCGTGCCCAGGGAGGACGGTGGGAGGAGTCCGTTGCGCAGTACGAGCAGCTCCACCCCACACCACTCCATGCGTGGGAGGACGGGTATATCACAGCGCTGGAAGCTCGCACAGTTGGTCTGGCAGCGCTCCTGCTGGGCGCTGGGCGGCGGACGGAACATGACCAGGTTGACCCCGCTGCCGGTATCCTCCTCCACCGAAAGCCCGGGGACCGAGTCCGCCCAGGCGACCTGCTTGCCTCTCTCTACAGCCGCTCTGCTGCCTCTCTCCCCGAGGCGCTGGCACTCTTACGCCATGCCTATCACTTCGGCGAGGAGCCTCCGGAACCTGAGCCGATACTCCTGGAGAAAGCCCCGTGAGGCTACTCCCAGCGAATCTCACTGTCGTCGGCAACATTGACCCGCTGGAAGCGCCCGCAGACGAGCGCATTGGCACCGATGACCGACTGTTCCAACACCACCGCCTCCAGTGATGCCCCAGCGTTGATGATAGCGTCGCGCACAATGCTGAAGCGCACTCTTGCGCCCTCGCTGATGGCAACGTACGGACCGATGACCGAGTGCTCTACCTGAGCGCTCGGCGCAATGTAGACCGGCGGAATCACAGCACATCCGGGCAGCTCTGGATGATTGCTCCGGCGATGCAGCAGATGACGGTTCGTCTCCAGCAGGGTCTCCACCTTGCCGCAATCGTACCATGTCTGGACCACGAAGGGACGGAACCGAACCCCGCTGCGCCGCATCAGCTCCAGAGCGTCGGTGAGCTGGTACTCCCCACGGGTCCGAAGCCCACGCTGGAGTAGCTCCTCCAGAGCCGTTCGCAGCGCCGCCGTATCGGCAATCATATACACTCCCACCAGCGCCAGATTCGACGGCGGTTCTTCCGGCTTTTCCACAAAGCCTTCGATCATCCCATCACGGAGCAGGACCACACCAAAGCGGCGCGGGTCTTCGACCTCCTTGACGCCGACGACATTGTCCGGCTGCCGGAACAGCTCCTGCCAGTTGAGCTCCACGATGGTGTCGCCCAGCACAATCAGGGCAGGCGACCCATCCAAGTAGTGCCGCGCACACCAGATCGCATGCCCCAAGCCGAGCGGTTCCTCCTGCCGTACCCACCTGAGACTCAGGTTGGGGGACTTCGTGCGGATATACTCCACGATTTGCTCCCCCCGGTAGCCCACCACGAGGACAACCTCCGTCACGCCGGCAGCGAGGAGTCCGTCGAGAATATGCCCCAGAATCGGCTGATCGGCAACGGTCAGGAGCGCTTTCGGCACAATGTGCGTATGGGGACGCAACCGCGTCCCGACACCAGCCACCGGAATAATTGCCCGCAAAGCCATGTAACGCCTCTCAGAGAGTCCACGGATGCTCATCCGACCACACTGCCAGCACCAGCAGCAGGAACTGCGTTACCGGGGAACGGAGATCTGCCCGACGGAAGAGGTGCCGGGAGAAGATGCCCTCGCGCCAGAAGCGCGAGCAGCGTACACGCTCTTGCCATCCAATCTGCTGCATCCACTGCCGGAGAGGAATGCTGAAGCCCTTCTTCGGACGGTAAACCAGCTCAGCCGGCAGCTCCCGTTCCAGAAGGCGTTTGAGCAGCCACTTTCCCCCACGCTGCGGCTGCCACAGCAGCTGTTCCGGCACACGGCAGACCCACTCCACCAGGCGGTGGTCGACCAACGGGACACGCACTTCCAGCCCAACGCTCATCGAAGCGCGGTCCACTTTGACGAGCATTTTCTCCGGAAGCCACGTTTGCAAGTCCAACACGAGCCGCTGCCGCAGCAGCGAAAGCCCCTCCTGGAGGAACTGCCGGAGAAACCAGCAGTCATCATACCCTGACCGGAGTGCTGCAACGAGCTCTGGAGCAAAGATGCGCTGTTTCTGCCCTCTCATCATCCAGATGGGCAGCTGGAGCACGTACTGGCGAGCAGGGAGCAATGCACGAAGCCAGCGCTGCCCCCGCAAACTCGGAAGCTCCCGCAGGATCCACGGCACCAGACGCGCCGAGCGCAGGGGAAAGCGACCTGCGCCAAAATCCGCCGCGCTCCGAAGATAGCCGGCAAAAAGCTCGTCTCCCCCATCACCGGAGAGCACTGCCTTGACCTCCGCGCGCGCCACCCGAGAGAGTGCCAGCACACCAATGCCGGAAGCATCCCCAAAGGGTTCCCCGTATGTCCGGACGAACTGTTCCACCGAGGGGAAAAATTCCTGCGCTGTCAGACGTACTACCCTCTGTGGGACACCGAGCGCTTGCGCCACCGCTTCCGCTGATGCTCGCTCGCTCTTGGCAGCCACGTCGAAATCCGCGGTAAAGACCCGTAGGGGCTGCCGCCGCCGAGCATACGCCACAACCAGCGAGGAATCCACTCCTCCACTCAAGAATGCCCCGACCGGGACATCGGCAACCAGGTGTTCTGTGACCACCTCAGAGAGCAGTGCATCGAGCTCACTCTCAGCACGGCAGAGTTCACGCGGCTCCTCGTCTGGCTCGGGCAGGTGCCAGTACCGGTGCTGCCGCAGAATCCCTGCCTGGACATCCACGCACAGCCAATTACCTGCCTCCAGTTTCCGCACACGTGCGTAGATACTCTTCGGCGGCGGGATGTAGTGGTAGCTCAGAAAATCCCAAAGCGCCGTCGCATCCAACCGCGCATCGAAGTCATGGAGCCGAGGGAAGACGCCGACTTCCGAGCCGAACGCGAAGCATGCGCCATCCCAGTAGTAGTAGAGCGGCTTGATCCCCAGCCGGTCACGCACCAGCCAGAGCCGCTGCTGGGCTTCGTCCCACAGGGCAAAGGCGAACATGCCTCGGAGAGCCTCCAGAGCGGCGATACCCCGCTGCTCGTAGAGTGCCAGGATGACCTCTGTGTCACTCTCACTGCGGAAACACCATCCCCGCGCTGCTGCCTGCTGACGCAGCTCCCGGAAATTGTAAATCTCGCCGTTGTACACAACGCAGGTCCGTCCCGAAGGGCTCTGCATCGGCTGGGCGGCAGCCGCGGAGAGGTCCACAATGGCCAGACGCCGATGGGCAAATCCCAGCTTCCCCGAGGGATGCACCCATATCCCCTCCCCGTCTGGTCCCCGGTGGCGCAGAGCAGCACACAGTGCACGCAGTTCTGCCGCCTCTACCGGAGCATGCCGACGCCAAATCCCGGCAATTCCACACATCGAACCTCCCCACGGCACCGAAGTGTGTGCAAAATTAGCCCTCGCCCGCAGGGAGGAATCCCTGCCAAGGTCTTCCCTCCGGATGGGCAACAACCCCCAAGACCGTTGCTGCCCGAGCTCCCGTGACAGCGGGCAGGTTGGTTGGTTCTCCCCGCAGGGCTTGATAGGCCAGATAGGCAAAGCACAGCGCCTCCTTTGCCAGAACAGGGATGCCCACCACCTCACTGCGCTCGATGCACACCTGAGGCAGTTCCTGGCACAGACATTCCAAGAGGAAGCCGTTGAGCGCACCGCCACCGGAGACGAGCATGTACGTGCAGCCAGGAGCGTGCCGGCGCAGGTTCTCCGCCACACTCCACGCGGTAAAGCGGGTGAGCGTGTGGAGAATGTCCTCCGCTGGGGTCTGGACAGGAAGCCCCTGCAGGAGTTCCCGAAGCTGCGCACGGGAGAAGAGCTCTCGCCCGGTGGACTTCGGCGGTGACTGCTCAATGTACGGGATGCGGAGGAGTCGCTCCCAAAGCGGAGCAAGCAACTGCCCACGGCGTGCACAGGCGCCATCGGCATCGTACGGCACCCCGAGGAGCATTTCCGCTGCAGCATCCAACCAGAGATTGCCCGGACCTGTATCCCAGGCTCGGACCTCTTCGCGCCGGCATCCCGGAGGCAGTACCGTGACGTTAGCAACCCCGCCTAGGTTGAGTGCGACGACAAATTCCTCTGCCGACCGCAGAAATGCCCAATCGAAGAGCGGGACTAATGGCGCCCCTTCCCCACCGAGGGCCAGATCAGCGCTGCGGAAATCCCCGACAACGGTCGTTCCAAGCCACTGTGCCAGGGCAGCAGGACTCCCCAGCTGAAGCCCAATCCCGTAGCCCCTCACGTGCCGGGCAGCCGGCTCGTGGTAGACAGTCTGCCCGTGAAAACCAATAGCCTCAAGCTCCGATGGGCTCATCCCCAGAGCAGCACAGCAACGCCGCAGGCATGTTGCCGTAAAGGCGGTCACCTCCCAGTGCGCCTGCGCTACCTCCGCAATTGGGACCGGTTCCTCGTGGAGCCGTTGCAACCGTCGGCGCAGCGCAGGCGGAAACGCTGCATGCTCCCAGCGCAGCAGCCGAAAACGCTCATGTGGTCCCTCCCGCCAGAATTCCGCCACCGCAACATCCACCCCATCGAGAGAAGTACCGGACATCGCACCAGCAACGCGCACCACACGCCCTTGCGGCATCCTCTCTCCATTCGGATGGCTTCCACACGCATCATGACGTATCTTAGGCACCGTGATGACCGAAAGCCCTCTGGCACAGAGGCACAGCGTGTAAATTGCGCTCGTCACAGGAAATGAGAACGCCTACCGCAGGGGCAAACCGCCGTATATTTGCACATCCTCTCGATGGAGAGGTGGCCGAGTGGCTGAAGGCGACGGTTTGCTAAACCGTTGTAGCGCTGAAAGGCGCTACCGTGGGTTCGAATCCCACCCTCTCCGCCCCATCCAGTAGGAAGCTCTCACCGATGCGCCTCAACAACGTCGATCTGGATCGTATTGCTCAGACGGCTGCTCTCGTGCAGCAGGATCCCGAGAAAGCCCGTCGCCTGCAAGTCCTCGAGGGCGAATGGGTTCTGGGTGACGGCGCCCCGCAGTTCCGTGCCTTCATCACCTACGAAGGTGGGCAAACGGTCTTCGAAATGGACAATCCTACCTTCATGGGCGGGGACGGCGCCCTTCCGGGTCCGATGCACTACTGCTTTTCTGGATTAGCAGCCTGCTATGCCTCGACGTTCGCCCTGGTTGCTGCCCACCACGGGGTGCGGCTGGAACGGCTCCGGATCCGAGTAGAGGCATCGGTCAACTTCTCACGCCTCTTCACCGGGGCAGATGTTCCTGTCATGGAGGAGGTACGCATCCATCTGGACATCGCCAGCCCGGCAGATGAGACCGAATTGGAGCGCCTCGAAGAGCTGGCACGCCAGCGCTGCCCAGTTGTCTGGACCCTTACCCACCCTGTCCGCCTCCGAACCAGCTGGAGCCGCTTGCCGACAGCCGAGGCGGTGTAAAGCTGTGTGCCCATGGGAACTTCTGCCCCACCCCGACGCCCGAAACGGATCATCGCCGTCAACCGCAAAGCACGCCACGAGTACGAAGTGCTGGAGACGCTGGAGACCGGTATCGTGCTCACCGGAACCGAAGTCAAAGCGCTGCGCGAAGGACGCTGCAACCTGGAGGAGAGCTACGCGACCTTCCTCGACCCTCACAGCCATGAACTCTGGCTGCTGAACCTCCACATCGGTCCTTATAGCCACGCGGCTCCCTCGGAGAACCATCTTCCCCGCCGTCCGCGGAAGCTCCTGCTCCATAAACGGCAGGCAATCCGTCTGCGGAGCAAAGTGCAGGAAAAAGGGCTGACACTGGTGCCGCTGGTGCTCTATTTCTCCGGTCCGTACGTCAAGGTGGAGCTGGCGCTCGTTCGGGGGAAAAAGCTCCACGACCGTCGTGAAGAGATTCGCCGTCGGGATATGGAACGAGAACTCCGCCGAAGCCTCAAACATGTCCAATAAGATGCGCCTTGAGGAACAGCTGCAGATCATCGCCGACGGGGCTGCCGAAATTCTGCCCGAAGAGGAATTGCGCCAGAAGCTGGAACGCTCCCTCCGTGACGGGCGCCCCTTAGTTGTCAAACTCGGCTGTGACCCGAGCAAACCCGACTTACACCTCGGACACGCCGTTGTCCTCCACAAATTGCGCCAGTTCCAAGAGCTGGGGCACCAGGCAGTTCTCATCATCGGCGATTTCACCGCCACAATTGGTGACCCGTCCGGACGCTCGAAGACCCGTCCGCAGCTGACTCTGGAGGAAACTCGCCAGAATGCGCAGACCTACGTTGACCAAGCCATGAAAGTCCTGCTCCCTGAGCGCTTGACGATCCGCTTCAATTCCGAATGGCTCGAAGGGCTTCGCTTCCGGGAGCTCATCCGCGTCGCAGCCCAGTGCACCGTTGCGCAAATGCTCGAGCGCGAAGATTTCGCCCGCCGCTACGAGCGTGGCGACCCCATCAGCCTGCACGAGTTCCTCTACCCGCTGGCACAGGCACTCGACTCTGTTGCCATCTGCGCCGATATTGAGCTGGGTGGGACTGACCAGCGTTTCAATCTGCTGATGGGACGCCATATCCAGCGCTTCTACGGGCAGGAACCGCAGTGCTTGGTCCTGATGCCCCTGCTGGAAGGTACCGACGGGGCAGAGAAAATGAGCAAGAGCCTGGGCAACTACATCGCCTTGACGGATCCCCCGCAGGAGATGTTCGGCAAGCTCATGTCCATCCCGGACTCGCTCATTGTCCGCTACTACCGCCTGGCAGCATTTGCCTCCGAGGAGGACGCCCGCCGGATGGATGAACAGCTGCGCATCGGGCAGCTCCACCCGCGCGATGCCAAAGCCTTCGTTGCTCAACGCATCGTCGCCTTCTACTATGGGGAGGAAGCTGCCCGCCGGGCTGCCGAAGAGTTTGACCGCATCTTCAAGTACCACGAGCTTCCCAGCGAAGTCCCAGAGGTTGTGCTGCCGGCATCGGAGCTTCCCATCGTGGACGTGCTGGTCCAGGCAGGGCTGGTTCCTTCGCGTAGCGAAGCCCGACGTCAAATCCAGCAAGGGGCTGTCCGGCTCGATGGCGAACGGGTGACGGATTGGGCGCTCCGGGTAGATCTCTCCCGGGCTCGGATTCTCGCCGTGGGAAAGCGTCGATTTGCTCGGGTCCGCACCGCCGCGGATGCGCGTCCTGTTGCAAACAGCTGAGCTCTTGGAGCTCTTCGGAGAGGCAGTTGAGTGCCGCTCCGATGGTCCCTGCTCGCCCGAGTTCAACATGCGCTGCGACTGGGAGCGCTTACAGGCGTGCGCCCGCTCGCCCGAGATTCCCCCGCTGCTGCGCTTCTACGCCTGGCGTCCATGGGCAGTCTCCCTGGGGATGCACCAGCGGGAAGACGCTCTCGACCTCGAACGCTGCCACCAGCACGGCATTGCCGTTGTCCGTCGTCCCACCGGTGGACGCGCCGTGCTCCACGCCGAAGAGATTACCTACGCTGTGGTCGTCCGCCTTGGGCACCGAACACCGCAGGAGCTCTACCAGCGCATTCACCAGCGCATTGCTATCGGGCTGACCCGCTTGAGCGGGCACCCTATCGCACTTGCCCCGACAACCCAGAGCGTTCGCCATCCCTGGCACCGCCGTTCTGCTGCGTGTTTCACCAGCTTTGCCCGCTCGGAACTCTCGCTCGAAGGGCGGAAGCTGGTCGGCAGCGCTCAACGTATCCTGCAGGGAGTCGTGCTCCAGCACGGCTCCATTCTCCTCGGTGATGCCCATCTGCTGCTGGCAGACCTCCTGGCGGTGGGAACAGAAGCCGAGCGGGAAGCTCTGCGCTCCTGGCTGGCAGCACGCAGTGCCTCGCTTCAGTCCATCACCGGACGCTTGATCTCTTACAGCGAAGCCGTGGCTGCTCTGTGGGAAAGCTTCTGCGGCGTTCCTTTTCCTGGACAGACTCAGGAGACCGTCTCCGGCATCGGCTCCAGCTCGGCGTAGAGAGGGAATCGGCGGCAGAGTTCGAGGACTTCCTGCCGGACAGCGGCGTAGACGCTTTCCTTCCCCAGGTTGCTCAGCACACGGTCAATGAGCTCGGCAATGTAGCGCATCTCCTCTACCCCCATACCTCGGGTTGTCACCGCGGGGGTCCCGAGCCGGATACCCGAAGTAACCATCGGTGGCTGCGGATCGTCGGGGACAGCGTTTTTGTTGCAGGTGATACCGGCTGCATCGAGCGCCTCCTCGGCTTGCTTCCCGGTAATTCCCCGGCGCCGGAGATCGACGAGCATCAGGTGCGTATCGGTCCCGCCACTGACGATGTCGTATCCTCGCTCCAGAAGTGCCTGCGCCAGTGCTTGCGCATTGCGGATGATGTTCCGGGCATACTGGCGGAACTCTTCCGTGAGGGCTTCGCCGAAGGCAACGGCTTTGGCTGCAATCACGTGCATGAGTGGTCCGCCCTGAATGCCGGGCATGACAACGCTGTCGATGACCTCCCCGATGCGTTTGCGCCGTCCCGATTTCGGCGCGACGATGCCGAAAGGATTCTCGTAATCGTCGCCCACCAGAATCAAGCCTCCCCGCGGTCCACGCAGCGTCTTGTGCGTCGTGCTAGTCACAATGTGGCAATACGGCAGCGGGTTGGTCAGCAAGCCGGCGGCAATCAGCCCAGCCGGATGGGCAATATCTGCCATGAGGAAAGCCCCAACGGCATCGGCAATGCTACGGAAAGCGGCGTAGTCGATATCACGCGAGTATGCCGATGCCCCGACCACGATGAGTTTAGGGCGGTGTTCCCGTGCTAACCGTTCAACCTGGTCGTAGTCGATCCGCCCCGTTTTCGGGTCCACGCCGTAGTGGACAACGCGGTAGAGCTGTCCGGAGAAGCTCACCGCAGCCCCGTGCGTCAGATGCCCTCCATGCGCCAGGCTCATGCCCATCAGCGTCTCACCGGGCTTCAGGAAGGTGAAGTACGCCGCCATGTTTGCCGCACTCCCGCTATGGGGCTGGACGTTCGCGTAGGCTGCCCCGAAGAGCTTCTTTGCCCGCTCGATAGCAAGCGTTTCGGCCACATCCACCCACTCGCAGCCGCCGTAGTAGCGGCGTCCGGGATAGCCCTCGGCGTACTTGTTCGTCAACACCGAGCCGAGTGCCTCCAGCACCGCCGGGGAGGCGAAGTTCTCGCTGGCGATCAACTCCAGCTTCGTCTGCTGACGCCGCAGCTCACCGAGCAGCGCCCGGTAGAGCTCCGGATCCTGCCGTGCAACGCGCTCGTACATTCGGAACCTCACGGAACAACCACGAGCAGATGTCGGAGCTGTCCTCTGCTCCCGGACAGCACCAGGGCATAGAGCCCTGCGCTGAGCCTCAGTTTAAGCTGCCGCCGACACCCTTCCCAGCGCCACTGCTGAAGCCGGCGCCCCACCATGTCCTCCAGCCAGAGAACCGAGAAACCAGCGCAATCCGAGGGCGCTACCTCAACCATCACCCATTCCGAAGCAGGCTGCGGGAAGAGCCGCAGGTTCTCCGCTGTCGACTCTCCCACGCCTGAAGGACCGCCCAGACACTGTGCCCCTTGCTGCGTCTGGGACGCCTTCCACGCCGTGCAGGTCATCGTCGTGCTGGGCTCCTGCGGGGAGCCAAGGAAGACCACCGTCCAGAGCGGGAGCGTTGATCCCATCCCGGGCAGCATTCCCATACCCAGCGTGACGAAATCCGGGAGACTATCCGGATACCAGCTCCGGAACGCCGCAAAGCTCTGTTCTGCCTGCAGCAGCACTACCAGCGAATCGCTGTCCATCCACCAGCTCGGCAATGGCTCGGAGGAAATGCCCGGGATCGCCCCAATGCCTGACACAGGGAAGACCTGAAAGCCGAGAAACGGCACTCGAACGACGACGTACAGCAGCAGCGTATCCCGCGCCGGTGAGCGGACCGCATATCCCCAGTAGTTCGCTTTGCCCGTCTGCAAGTCGAACCGAGGGCTCAGCGGGACAGTGGCAGGAACATCCCCGGCGTAGAACACGCCCACGAGCACTGCGTCGGAAAACCCATCCTGCTGTGCTCGCTGCAGCACAGGTGCGCTCCCCTGCCGCGCCGTGAAGAGCTCCAACTGCTGGGCGCCGACATAGACGCCACTGACCAAGCTCACTAGGAAGATCCACCACCGCATGAGTCTTCCTCCCGACGAACCGTGTCACAAAATTACCATCCTCAGGCTCGTTGCGCTCGCACGCGTTCGAGTGCCCACTCGAAGAGCTGGAGGTACTGCTCGGCAGAGCGCCGGGCAGAAAAGTCACACGCCATCGCATTGCGTCGGAGCTGCTCCCAGTGCGGCTGGACGTTGTAGAAGCTCAACGCGTACTCCACCGCCCCGCGGAGAGCCTCCGGTGTATAATCCTCGAAGAGAAAGCCCCACCCTTCGCCTGTCATGGGATCGTACTGACGGACCGTGTCCCGCAGTCCTCCTACAGCTCGGACAATAGGAATTGTCCCATAGCGCAGCGCATAGAGCTGCGTCAATCCACAAGGCTCGTAGCGCGAGGGCATCAGGAGGTAATCTGCCGCAGCAATGATCTTATGCGCCAGTGCTTCGTTGTAGCCGAACTGGACGAAGACCTGCCGGCTGTAGCGACTTGCCAAGTAGCGGAAGAAATCCTCGTACCGACTCGCACCGCTGCCCAGCAAGGCAAAGCAGATCCCAAGCTCTGCGACCAAGCGCTCGAGTGTGTGGCAGACCAAATCAATGCCCTTCTGCTCTGTGAGCCGTGTCACCATTCCCAGGAGCGGGGCATTGCGGTGCAGCTCGGGCTCACTCAATCCTGCCCATTCGCTCAACAGGCGCCGCTTGTTGAGCTGCTTGCCGGGGAGAAATTGCACCGAGTACGGCACCGGAAGATAGCGGTCATGGGCAGGGTCCCACTCGGTATAGTCCACCCCATTGAGAATGCCGACCACGTCCTCCCCACGCACATTGAGCACCCCCTGCAGTCCTTCGCCGAGCGGCGTGGAGCGAATCTCCCAGGCATATGTCGGGCTGACCGTTGCAATTTTGTCGGCATAGAGGATCCCCACCTTCAGCATGTTGACTGCTCCGAAGTACTCCCACGGGGATCCGGGGTAGAACTCTTCCCACGGGATGCCTAGCAGGGGCAGCAGCCGAGCAGGCTCGGTCACGCCCTGGAAGGCGATGTTGTGGATCGTCAGCACTCCGGCCGTTTTGTAAAAGCGCGGTTGCCAGCGGTAAAAGAGCTTCAACAAGGGCATGGCCAGCGCAGTGTGGTAATCGTGAGCATGGACGATGTCGGGGGAAAACTCCAACACCGACGCCACCTCAAAGAGTGCCCGGCTCAGGAAGAGGAAACGCCGGTCGTTATCCGCGTAGCCTTCCGCAGTCCCATAGATGCCTTCCCGCTCGTAGTAGTCGGCATTCTCCAGCAGGCAGACGCGCACCGTACTCTGTGGCAGCGTTCCCATCCAGAGCCGGGCATACTCTCGCCACCAGCCCATCGGGACTTCCACCACGCGATCGGTCGGCTGGAAACCATGGGCTCCTACATCAATGGCACGGTACTTCGGGAGCACAACCAGGACCCGATGCCCCATCGTACTCCACTGCCGAGCCAAAGCAGCCACAGCATCTGCCAAGCCCCCAACTTTCGCCAACGGAGCCAGCTCCGCTACGCCGACCAGGATGTTCATGGCTGTGTCTCCGTGAACATTTGACAGACGAAGCTCTGCAGGGTTCCTCCCCATCGTCGCGCTGCTCGCTGCGCAGCATGCTCGGAATCGAACACGCCGAAGACCGCCGAGCCGCTCCCTGTGACTGCCGCATAGAGGGCACCGACTCGCCGCAGCTCATCCCGCAGAGTGCGCAGCTGCGGGTAGTGACGGAACAGCATCGGCTCGAACTCATTGCGGAAGACCCGCTCTAGCAGTGCTGGATCCCGCTCCAAGCGCCACAGCAGCTCATGCCAGGGAATTGCGGGTTCTTCCCGTATTCCCGGAGGGCAACCCAGCTGCTTATAGGCCCATGCTGTCGCAATGGCGAAGCCGGGATAGAGAATGAGGAACCAATACGGCAGGCGAAGAGCAAGGGGTTCTACCCGCTCGCCCCGCCCACGCACCAACGCTGCCCGCCGGAGGAGGAAAAAGGGAACATCGCTACCCAGCTCTCGCCCTAGCACTATGAGTCGCTCCAAGGAAAGCCCCGTGTGCCAGAGCCGATTCAAAAGATGCAGTGTCGCCGCCGCATCCGAACTGCCTCCGCCTAACCCTGCCCCGACTGGAATGCGTTTGTGAACGAGTATTTTTGCGCCTTGCCGGACCTTGGTCTCAGCACGCAGTCGCTGTGCCGCTTCCCAGACCAGGTCGCGGTCGAAGTGGTGTGCCGGTCGGTACTCGATCTGGAGCTGCGCAGAGGGCTCTGCCACGAGCTCATCCCCTAGGGTCAGGGGAATCATCAAGCTCAGCAGCTCGTGGTAGCCATCGGGGCGGCGCCCTAAAATCCAGAGTCCGAGATTGAGCTTTGCCGGTGCGAAGAGACGCTCCATCAGGCGGCAAAGGGAAGATGAAAGACAGCCGGGACATCCCCCTGCGGAGCGAAGTGGTGCGGAAAGCAATTCATCTGCTGTCCCTCTCCATCCCGGTGGGGTACATCTTCGTCTCGCAGCGCACTGCATTGACGATTCTGCTCCCGCTGATGGTGCTCTTCGTGCTGGTGGATATCCTCATGCACCGTGTGCACCTGGTACGGCAGTTATACCTGCAGCTCTTCGGTTTTCTCCTCCGCCCGCACGAACTGGAGACACGCCGCCTGTTGCTCAACGGAGCGTCGTACGTGTTTATCTCCGCCTGCTTGTGCATTTGGCTCTTCCCGAAAATCATTGCGGTGACAGCGTTTGCCATTTTGATCCTGGCCGATATTGCCTCGGCATTGGTCGGCAAAGCCTGGGGGCACCACCGCTTCCTGGACAAAACTGCCGAGGGTTCAGCTGCCTTCCTGGTGGTGGCATGTCTGACGGTGTTGGCACTCGGTCTGTGGCTGGGAGCTCCGTGGAGCTACTTCGTGGCAGGGCTTGCCGGGGCGGTGACCGGTACACTCGCGGAGGCAGCCTCAATCCGACTTCGCATGGACGATAACCTCTCCATCCCGCTCAGCATTGGCGCCATCATGTGGCTCGTAGGCTGGGTCGCGGAACGCTGGTGGCAGTGTCCCTTCCTGCAGCTACTCTCGTGATACTGCCGGCATCCGTCCGAGCAGCCCGGCAACGAAGGCTTCTGGGTCGAACGGCACAAGGTCGTGGACGCCTTCGCCGAGCCCAACGTAGCGGATTGGGACTCCATAGACTCGGGCAACCGCCAACGCCATGCCACCCCGAGCGGTCCCATCGAGCTTCGTCACCACTACCCCCGTCAACGGCAGATGGCGCTGGAATTCCCGTGCCTGCTGCAGGGCATTGTGCCCTATGGAGGCATCCAGCACCAGCAATGTCTCGTGTGGCGCGTCAGGGTCCACCTTGCGGAGGACGCGGACAACTTTCTCCAGCTCTGCCATGAGCGGCGTCTTCGTGTGGAGACGCCCTGCCGTATCAATGAGGACAACATCCACTCCCCGAGCCCGCGCCGCGTGCACAGCATCGTAGGCAACGGCTGCTGGATCCGCACCGTAGTGATGCCGAACACACGGTACCCCTAACCGCTCTGCCCATTGCTGGAGCTGCTCGATAGCAGCAGCACGATACGTATCGGCCGCCGCAAAAAGAACCCGCTTGCCCTGCTGCTGCCAGCGATAGCCGAGCTTCGCAATGGTGGTCGTCTTCCCGAAGCCGTTGACACCCACCAGGAGGACAACCGTGGGGTGCCCTGGAAAGCGCTCGGGCGGCACCTCCGGCAGAAGCGCCCGGAGCTCTGCGCGGAGCAGCTCCTCCAGCGAGCTCGAACCATCGGCACGGAGTCGCTCCCGGAGCCGCTGCAAGAGCTCCTGCGTGAGCTCAACCCCCACATCTGCCTGCAGGAGTCCCTCTTCGAGTGCTTCCAGCAGCGCCGCCTCCTGTGAAACTCCCCGGAGATCCTGCAGCGCTTGGAGGAGGCGGTGCCGGGTCCGGCTCAGCGCCTGCGTGAACCGCTGGACAAGGCTCATCCACCCGCCGCGTCTGGCTCGATGAGGAACAGCAGCTGGTTGTACTCAACCGGCTGCCCGTTTTCAACGCAGATTTTCACCACCGTCCCTGCCACGTCGCTTTGGATTTCGTTCATCAGCTTCATTGCCTCGATGATGCAGAGCGTAGTTCCTGGCGTGACATGGCTCCCGAGCTGGACAAACGGCTCTGCATCGGGTGCCGGTGCCCGGTAGAACGTGCCAACAATCGGGGAACGAATTTCGTGGAGCTTCTTCTCGACCACCTCCTCATGCGGCGGAGGGGGAGCCGGGGTTTCCACAGGAGGGGCGGACGGGGCAGGAGCTGGTGCCCCTGTTGAGGGCAGCGGCGCCATTGTCGGCGGCACCGGAACGTAGGAGGGCATCGGCATTGGCACGAGAACCGGAGCGGTCGTCTCCGAATGTGTGTTGTGCTGATGCTTGACAATCCGGAGCTTGACGCCCTCTTCCTCAATGATGAGCTCGCTTGCAGAGCTCTCGTCAAAGATCCGCAGCAGCCGCCGGAGGTAAGTAAGGTCCATTCTCCCCCACGCCGTTGGCAGAACTCTCTTAGACTTCCTTGACCCGCTCGACATATTCGCCGGTACGTGTGTCAATGCGGACGATATCGCCCTCATCGACGAAGAGCGGGACTTGAACAGTTGCCCCCGTTTCCAGAACTGCCGGTTTGAGCGCCGTTGTGACCGTATTGCCGCGCACGGCAGGCTCCGTGCGGACAACCCGCAGGTTCACATGGGGAGGAAGCTCTACGCCGACCACCCGGTCTTCGTAGAAGACGAGGTCAACGACCTGCCCCTCCGCAAGGAAGCGAGCGCTTTCCCCGACAACGCTCTCTTCAATGGGCACCTGCTCGTAGGTCTCCGTATCCATGAACACGAACAGCGCGCCATCCCGATAGAGGTACTGATGCGGACGCCGCTCCAGACGAGCAAATTCAATAGGAGTGCCCGACAGGAACTTGTTCTCCAGCAGGCGTCCGTTGAGCAAATTACGCATCTTGACCTGGTAAAAGCCCGGCTTATTCCCCGGGGTGCGGTGCTCAACGTCGAGCACCACGTAGAGTTCGCCCTCGTACTTGATAATAGCACCCACGCGCAAATCCGACGTTGTCCCAATCATTGCCACGCTGTCTACATTCCACACTGCGAGGTCCCGGGCGGATTCGAACCGCCGTACGAGGTTTTGCAGACCTCTGCCTTGCCACTCGGCCACGGGACCCTTGAGGAGGATGGCGTTCAAAATTACGGCAGCCTCTCCAGATGCGGTATCACTCAAGGGGCGCTTTCCAAAAGCTGTTCCAGCTCCGTGGCAGTCTCTTCGAGGATTTCCCGGAACACCGACCTTCGCACCCGCTCCGGCACGTGCGTCTGCCGCCATTCGAGGACAGCCTCCCAGTCCGTCCGCGGGAGGTTCACCCAGTGAGACCAGAAGCGGCTCTCGGCACTGTCGAATCGTCTCTGGTCCTGAGCATCGTAGGCTGCCAGCACCGCCTGGGCCAGGCGCCCGAGCTGCCGGAGCTCGCGGGAGTGCTGCTGCTGCGCCCAGCGGATGAATTCCTGGGCCAACGCGCGCTGCTCCGCGCTGACCTGTGGCATCTCCCGAGGGCTGCCGGTACATTGGCAGATGGAGCTGAGGAGCCCACCGACGGCATAGGCACGAGCTCCCTCACACTGCGCCAGGCACCATCCGCCGATGAGTGCCTGCGCGCGGGCAACCTCCCCGGTATCCCGCCAGTAGGACTGGAACCTCCCCAGCATCTCGTGTTTCCCCTCTTGTTTCAACGCCGCCAACAGCGCTGCGGGGACCACACTGCCTGCTATCCCAATGCCGAAAGCTGTCACCAGCAGCGCCCCGACCATCACCGCGATGCCTGCCAGCAGGACAATAACCGGGAGCGCCAGGAGTACCACAACCACGATGCCCAGCGCGACAACGAAAGCGAGCACTTCCATTGGCTCACCCCCGTGTTGGTGCAGCAGCAAGATACGCTATTTCCCTTTTCCAGCAGGCACGTCCTGCTGTACGAAAGGCGGCGGAACCACAGGCAACCGAGGTACGTCCCCTTCGCGGGGACGGATTTCAACCTCCTCCAGCAGGATGTCCGGTACAATGAGGCTCACGGGCACGTAGGGAACTTCGCTCCCCCTGCCGGCTGCTACTGCCAGGTAGTTGTACGCTATCCGGTGCCGAGAGAGGGCAAGGATGTCCCGCAACGAACGCACCGAGAGCTCGACCGCATCGCACGGTTGGAGCAGTTCACTCCTGCCGTCGGGATAGACCCGATAGGCTGCCAGCAGCGGTAGCGTCCCTTCTCGCACAAAGGGCGGATACTTGCCCAGAGTAGCCTGCTGCAGGATTGTCTGCATGATGTTCAGGTTCGCCACCGAACGCACAACAATGCCATAGGGCAACCCACGCTGGCGCAGGAGTTGGCGGAAGAATTCCAGCAACTGCGCTCTCTCTTGCACCGCTTCGTCTTGCTCGGGCACACATTCCAGCACTCCCGCCATCGGTGCCCCTGCGCGGTTGTGTCCGGTGGAAGAGGGGAACCACTGCGTAGGCACCCGCGTTGTGAGAAGCTGCCGGAGGATACCATGTTCGATCAGCGTAACGGTCTCTGCGGGCATTCCCTCATCGTCAATGCAGAAGGCTCCCACCAGAGGGGTTTGCTCAAAACGGCGCAGACAGGGAACTGCCCGCAAGGAGAGGAATTCCGGTAGCAGACGGCTCCCCAGGCGGTGGACGAGACTCTGGCGTCGTCCGAGAAAGCCCGGCAAGGACGAGAGCGGCTCTCGCTCTACGATGAGCTGGGGAACCAAGAGCTGGGCAATCAACTCCCCGGCTGCCCGCCCTTCGAAGAGTACCGGTCCAATATAGGGCTGCTCCAACCTCGGAGCGGAACGCTGTGCTCGAAGCCGTTCTGCCAGCTCCGCCACCGCCCGCCTGAGCGAATCCACTGACGGTAGCTCCGCCGGTGTGGGCGCGTAGGCGGAGTAATACTGCACCAGCTGGGTACCGTCCTCTGCCTGCGCATAGGCAACCACTTCCACACCGGTGAAGAGCTCCGTCTTGACTGCCTGGCGTCCTTCGCTATTGGCATACCACGTCTGCGTGGGCAGGTACTCGAATCCAACCATCGAGGCAATCAGCTCCGGATAGCTCCGAAACACCGCCGAAAGCTCTCGGCAGAGCCGCTCAACCTCCGCGCGTCCGACACGTGGCACCGGCAGCGTATCGGCTAGGAGCGCCGGCGGCAGGAGCCGAAAATCCGGGGTCGTATCCGTCCGCTGCCGTGTCCGCAGCAGATTGAGCTTCTGTCCGTACTGCTCAACAGCATCCTTGTAAGCTGCATCCGTTGCCAGCCAGAGCTCACGGCGGAGGAGCGTGTCGTTGAGTTCCACCGGGAGCAAACGCTGCCGGTAACTTTCCCGAGAGCTTCCCTGACCGAAGAGCAGGATGCCGCCAGAGACCGTATTCGTGTTATCAACCTCCGGTGTCCCCACGCGAACCCCTACCGTCAGGGTAAGCCGGGGATTTTCACTGGACTCCACAATTTCACCCAGGACTGCCTGCACCACCAGCGCTGTTTGGTAGCGCAGACGGTACTCGATGTAGTACGGCTCCGGAGCTCCCTGCAGGCGGAGCTGGCTGCGCGCCCGCTGGAGCTCCTGCTCGAATGCCCGGAAGATCTCCGCCGTCCGCGGGGGACGCCATGTCTGCCCAACCGCCACACTGACGGCAAGCACCCAACTTCCCGCCCACGCTGCCTTACCGAAACGGCTCCACCAACGGCGCCGGTAAAATCGGAGGACGCTCATCTGACTTGGCCTTCTTCTGCACTTCAATCCGGCTCACCAGCAAGCTGGGCGAGCTTGCCGAGACCGGGATATTGCCCGACTCGGCTCCACACAGCCCATTGAAGACCCCCACATCGGAACCCGCTGCCACAATATTGGCAAACGCGGTCAACGGCGTACCGATGAAATCCACCCCGCGGACCAGCTCATCGGGACGCCCGTCAACGTAGATTTTGTAGACCACCAACGGCATGACATTGAAGGCATTCGGGACCGTCCGGGCTGTGAACGTAAAGCCTCCTTCGACACTGGCAAAGAGCAAGCCGAACTCCTTGCCCTGCCGGCGACACTCCTGACGCAAGCGCTCTCGCAGCTCCTCGGGCGAGACACGCTCACGGGCAAACACAAGCAGGTTCGACTGGCGTGCCACTGGCTTCAGTCCTGGCTGCCGCCGTCCATGCCCATTGGAATGCGCGAATCCCGGAATCGGCGTCCGGTTGAGGAGGAAATTCCGCAACACTCCTGCCTCGACGGCAACCACCCGTTGTCCGGGCACCCCCTCATCGTCGTAGAGGTAGCTGCCCGCCAGCGGAACCCCATCCCGGAAGCGCTGCGTAGGGTCGAAGACGACATCGAGAAACGGCGGCAAAATGGGCTTGCCCAGCAGATCCCGGAGCATCTGCGCCGAGTTGGGGTCCTTCTGCCGATGCCCTTCGAGGCGATGCCCGAGAATCTCATGGAAGAAGACCCCGGCTGCTTCCCCGCTCAGAATTGCCGGTCCGGCATAGGTCTCCAACACCGGTGCCTGCCGAAGCTGACGCAAAAGCTCGATGAGCTGCAGGATATCCGTCCGCACCTGCTCCATCGGAGGCAGCTCCTCGGCGCGGAAGGCAAAGTAGGTGCGGTAAAGCGGGAGCTCCATTCCGTCATCTGCCCGCGTCTGCGCTGAAATGCTCAGGAAGACAAACTGCTCCGACCAGGCAAGCTCGGTCCCTTCGGTATTGACCAAGAACTTCTGCGTTGAGCTCACCTGCAGCCGCACGCGATGCGAATAGATCCAGGGATGCGGCGCAAAGAGTGCCGAGAGCATCCGAAGCCGCTGCGCCCACAATGCCGTGTCGAGCTGCAGATGCGCTTTCAGCTGGATATCCCGGCGGGCGGTCTCCCGAGAGAAATCCGGCACCCCCTCTGTCTCCTGCACACGGACACTGCGCCCAGCGAGCACCTTGGCGTAGCTCTCCGCTGCCTCATCGTAGGCACTCATCGTCGCTTGCCACAGGAGCTGGCGTAGAGCCCGCTCATCATCCCGCAGAGGGAGCCGGACAGGATAGCTCCGGAATCCCCAGTCGGAAGCCTCTTGCAGCGGATGGGTATTGTCAAGCTCGTAGCTTCCCACGCGGACATCCACATCGAGCCATCGGGTCCGCTGCTGGGATACACTCCGCAGCTTCCCTGCCTGCGCTTCGAGCACCGTGTTCTGCAGGTCGGTCACCTGATAGGCAAGGAAATACGCCGGTTGCGGCTGCGTTTTGAGCACGGCAGCATTCCGTTCGAGCTCTGTCCGAAGCACCTCCAGCAACGACGCCTGTGCGGAATACCATCCCAGCCCAAGCAGGAGGAGAATACGTGTCCGCGGTTCCATCACGATTTGACGCCCTCCACCTCCGGTGTCACAATCCGGCGCTGCTTGACCGCCAGGGTGCCCTCGTCCAGCTCGTATACGTACGGGACCCCCGTGGGAATCTCCACCTGTGGGATACGCTCCGGGGGAATCTGCTCCAGCTCCATCAGGAGCGCCCGCAGCGAATTCCCATGAGCAACGATGAGCACGGTCTTGCCTTGCTCAAGCTCGGGGACGATCCGCTGCCGATAGTAGGGCACTACCCGCCGCTGGGTATCCGCAAGGGATTCCCCGCCCGGAGGCGCCACCTCGTAGCTGCGACGCCAGAGCCGGAACTGCTCCTCACCGTAGCGCTGCCGGACCTCGTCCTTGTTGAGCCCCTGGAGCTCCCCGTAATGACGCTCGTTGAGCGCCTCGGAGCGCTCGATCGGAATCTCCGGACGCCCGAGCACTTCGCGCACAATTTCTGCCGTGCGCCATGCCCGCCGCAGCGCTGAGGTGAAGATGATCTCGATGGGAAAGCCCCGGAGCAGCATGCCCGCGCGCCGAGCTTCTTCTACCCCACGCGGGGATAAGTCCACATCCACCCACCCTGTAAAGCGATTCTCCCGATTCCACTCCGATTCTCCATGACGCAGCAGGATCAGTACTGGCATCGAGGCTTTCCCGGTAACTGCACAGGCAATGCCACTGCTATGACGTGCATACGACCGTCTCCATTGACCGTGCCTTTGTCTGCGGCGGTACCGGCATCTGCCGCAGTCTTGAGAAAGCGTCCGGGAACCTCCTCCCACAAGGAGCCATCAGGCGTCTCTGGAACTCGGACAGGACTGGGGCTCAGCGGTGTGTCTCCGCCCCTGTCTCATCTGCCGGAGGAGCGCCGCTACCCGTTCCAGCTCCTCCCAGGTATTGACCCCTTGGAACTGTTCCCAGTCGGGCACAAGCTCTGCCCAGACTGGAGCACCGCGGTGTCGGCAGAGCGCGACCAGGTCGGTCAAGTAGTACTCCCGCTGGGCATTCTCCGGACGCAGCTCCGGGAGCAAGCGGTAAAGCCACTCCGCACGGGCAAGCAGGATGCCGGTATTGACCTCCTGCAGAGCACGCTCCTCTGGGCTGGCATCGCGCTCTTCCACAATGCGGAGGAAGGCTCCCGACGGATCGCGGACAATTCGCCCGTAACCGGTGGGATCGGGCATTCGAGTTGTCAACACGCTCACGCTAGCCCCGTGCGTTCGATGTGCCCGGATGAGCTGTTCCAGACTCTGAGCACGTACCAGCGGGATATCCGCCGGAAGAACCAGGACATCGCCCGGGAACCCCTGCAGCTGTGGTGCTGTCTGCCACACAGCGTGTCCGGTGCCGAGCTGTTCAGCTTGCCAGACGCTCTCCACTGCGGGGAAGTGCTCCCGAAGGTATTCAACCACCTGTTCTCCCCGGAAGCCAACCACGACGAGCACCCGCTGGAGCGACAGGTGCAGCAACTGCGAGAGGACATAGTCAAGCAGTGGTCGCCCATCTAACGGCAAGAGGGCTTTGGGAAGGTGCGGGTGTCCAATGCGTTTCCCCTTCCCGGCGGCAAGCACCACTGCGGCAACCGCGGGCTCCCGCATTACAGATGTCCCCGCACGAGTGTTTCCCGACGGAGCACACGGTTCTGCGCGTCCACGACGACAATCACGGGCGCATGTGCCGGCAGCTCTTCGGGCAGCAGCAGGGCGTAGGAAAGCACAATGAGCTCATCTCCCACCACCCCCTTGCGCGCCGCTGGTCCATTGAGGCATACCGTACCGCTGCCAGCAGGCTCGGGAATCACGTAGGTCTCAAGCCGTTCCCCATTGTTGACGTTGAGCACAACAACCTGCTCGTACGGCACAAGATCTGCCGCCTTCAGCAATGTTTCGTCCAATCCCAGGCTTCCCTCGTAGTGCAGGTTAGCCTCTGTTACCCGCAGGCGTTGGAGTTTCGATTTGAGCATGAGCCGGTACATCGTCGGGATTCCCCCAGGATTCACCACTGGCAGACACGCGGACGAAGCACCTCAGGCTTTGGTCTCCCCGGAAAGTTCTGCCCGCAGCGCCGCTTCCAGCTCCGGGAACTGGAAGCGGAACCCCTCTGCATGCGCTCGGTGCGGGATAACGCGCTGACTGCTCAAAAGCGCCTGTACCAGCGCCCCGTAGCGCAGCCGAAGCACCCACCCCGGGACCGAAAGCCAGCACGGTCGCCGCAGAAGCCGCCCCAGAAGCTGACACAACTCCCGGAAGCGCACCGGCTGCGGCGCCACAACGTTGTAAACCCCTTGCACTGCCGGCGTCCTCAACGCCCAGAGGACAAACCCCACAACATCGCTCCAGTGCACCCACGGCACCCACTGCTGTCCACTCCCGAGTGTCCCACCGACGAAGAATCGGAATGCTGGCATCAGACGTGGCAAGAACCCCGCCCGGCGATCCAGCACGATGCCCAGACGGGGAATAACCACTCGGACCCGACTTGCGGCTTCCTGTGCTGCAGCTTCCCATGCGGCACAGACCTGCGCCAGGAAATCTCGCCCTGCCGGCGTTGATTCCGTACAGAGCTCCTCGCCTCGGTCCCCGTAGTAGCCCGTCGCAGAGACGGAGAGAAAGACCTGGACCTCGTGCCCGCCGCTGGAAAGGGCACCGGCCAGTGCCCGTGTCGTCTCCACGCGACTGCGGAAGATTTCCTGCCGGTACGCGGCTGTCCAGCGTCGAGCAATGGGGGCACCGGCAAGATTCACAATGCCCCAGACTCCCTGGAGCATGGTCTCCGGCACTGGCATACCTGCCTCCCAGCGGACGAGTTCTGCTTCTGGGAAAAGTGCCGCTGCCTTCGGGAGTGAGCGCACGGCAAGCCGCACCTGATACCCTTGCTGCTGAAGTGCCCTCACCAGCCGCTGCCCTATTCCTCCAGTTGCCCCTGTCACCAGCACGCAACGCCCTGCAGACACCGCAGAGGTCTCCGTCACCTCACTCCTCGTCGCTCGTCACCCATACCTTGACCGTTGCAATGACCTCCGGATGGAGCCGCACCGTGACCTCGAATGCCCCCAGCGAGCGAATCGGCTCCTCAATGATGATGGATCGCCGGTCAATGGAGAAGCCCAGAAGGTGGAGCTCCTCGGCAATCATCTGCGGCGTCACCGACCCAAACAGCCGCCCCTCCTCGCCTACCTTCATCGGGATCGTGACCACCACTTCCTTGAGCCGCTCCGCCAGCGCCTGTGCACTGACCCGCTCACGCTCCAGACGGCGTTGATACTGCCGCTTTTCCTCTTCCAACCGCCGCATTGCCGCCTCGGAAGCGAAGTAAGCTAAGCCACGGGGAATCAAGTAATTGCGGGCATAGCCATCGCTGACAGTGACGATATCCCCCATTTTGCCGAGCTTCTCAACATCCTGCCGCAGAATGACCTTCATCTCTGCTCCCCGACACCGTTAGACTTCTTCCTCCTCACCTTCCTCTGCCTCCTCCTCTGGCTCCTCTGCCAGCACTTCCTCCACTTCCGCAGCCGGCTGTGCTGCCCGGGCTGTCTCCGGGATCAGCTGTCCACTCTGCGGTGGATGAGTCCGCCGGTACTGGAGAATCTCCGGCGTAATCTGCAACGTCAGGTGGCGCAGGAAGTTTTCCTCCAGCAGGAAGAGCCGTTCCAAGAGGGGCAGCGCCGTCGGATGTGCCTCGTAGGCGGCGTAGACATAGTAGCCGTTGTTCCGCTTCTTGATCGGATACGCCAGCCGCCGCTTGCCCAGCTCGTAGAAGAGGAGAATTTCGCCGCCGTGCGACTCGATGTACTCTTTGAAGCGGTCAATCGTGGCGCGGATGTCCGCGTCCTCGAGTGCTGCGTTGACGATGACGGTTGTCTCGTACAACCGCCGGTGCGGAACCTGCGTGCTCATTGCTCCTCCTTCTCGGTTGTGGATTGCTTCACCACAGCCATCCCTCTACCGGGGATGGCGAAGGATGCGCGAAATTACCGCCTCCCCTGCAATCACAGCAGCGCTCTACTCCGGTCTGACCAGCAGCAGGGCACCGCCAGCGAGCATACCCTGGCTCCGCAGCACAAGCCAGTACTGCCCTGGAGAAAGCGACCTGGGAAGTACTGCCGAGACTGGCTGCCCTGCCCACCTTCCCTGCCACAGTAGCCCACAGAAACGCCCAAGAGCATCGTAGAGCAGAACCTCTACCTCCTCAAACCAGCGCGGGCGGCTCAACCAGCACACAACCGTCCCACCCGCCACGGCAGGGTGTGGCGATATCCGCAGCATGCCAGCACTGCCAAAGCCAACCCAGGAAGCGCCAGACCGTGCCGACGGCACGGCACTGACTGCTGCTTCCGGACAGCCTTCCTCAACCAGCACCTGCCTGCCATCCTCAAGCTGCTCAAGCCGAATGCCATAGCGCTCGCGCCAGAACTGCCGCACCTCCTCCGGGAGCGGACCGCAGGCATGTCCGAGCTCTTCCGGGAAATTCTCCATCAGGCATCCCGTGGTAGCTTTGAGACTATCCGTGTACGGCAGGAGGCGATGCCAGAAACAGTACAGCACGAGCGTATCCATCCACTCTCGACCAAGGTGCCGCTCGCAGTACACCCCTACGTACGGACCCTGGTAGTCCGGCGCATAGCGGTACAGTGCAGAGGCAGCAATTCCGCTGACGAAGACGCGCACGGTCATCCCGAAAGGCGTCGGTCCCCAGCGCCGGGGCGAGATCCGCACAACTACCGGCTCGCCAACTGCTGAGGGAGGAAGCTCGCGTTCGTGCACGGTCTCCATGACCCTCTCCCCATACGGTCGGGCAATCCAGGGCTCCTGGGGCGTTGTCGGCAAAACCCCGACACTGTCGAGTACATCCAGCACTGCTCCATCCCGGACCCGAACAAGCTGGACAACCCACTCACTCCGGTCCAAAACTGATAAGAACGGCACAACCCACTCACGCTCAGGATACGGCATCGTCTCCCGCAGTGCCTTCCATTGCTGGTCTGCGTTGCACTCCCCACGCACGTGGAGGAGCCGGAAGAACCGGATGCGGTCCCCCGCTGCGGGCTGGAAAACCTCCGTCTGCCCAATTCCCAGAAGCTGCTGGTCTTCGCCCTGCTGGCTACTGCCCTGCACACAGCTTCCATGCTTGCCGAGCACGCCCACTACCAGCGTTTCTCCGCCCCGCAGGAGCTCGAACTCCCCAATTCGATAGAGAACCCACGCATTGTCAAAGGCATTGGCGTACTCCAGGTACGTCTGCCGCTTGAATTCCTCCGGGGAGAGCGCGTAGCGCAGTCGCGCCGGGTCGCATTCCTGCGCTCCCCCTCGGAGCCCGACAGCCAACAGCATACCGATGAGCCCGCACCACCTCATTACCATCCTCCCGACGTAGTTGCACCAACCTCTACCTCGACTGTCTGGACATGGCATCCATCGTCCACTACTTGCGCCTCACACTCCTGCCGACAAGACTCCTCCAGGAGGTTTCGCCAGGGTTCACACGTGTTCGCAGGATACTGTGCCTCCAAACATGGTCGAACAAAGCTGGGTATGGGGTTCGCAAACAGAAAGCACGCAAGCTCAGACGAAAACGGCTCCGGTCGTCCGCAGAAAATCCGCTGCTGCTCTCTGCGCGGATTCCCCTCCGGCGTCGTCCTCTCACACTCAACCAGGGCCCAGCACCGGTACCGGCACAGCGTCTGAGCAAGAGCACAATACCACTTCCCTGTGCTGGGATCACAACACGGGCGCTGACAGTCCCTCATGTCCCGCGTTCCACCGTAGCAGAAAGCAAAAGCAGTGCCGGCACTGAGCCACAGCTTTAACAGTTTGTACCCCCGCATATGAGACTCCACAGCCTGTGCATCCATAATTATTATAGCCGCTCCCCCCTCCGTTGTTGGACATGGAGATCCGGAGGGCGCTTTGCCGCTCAACCTCGTTTGTTCTTTGCCGGGCGCCATTCCCGCAGCTCGTGCTGCAAGCGTTGCCGTGCCCGTTCCCATCGCTTGTAAACCGCCCAGAGACTGATATCCAGTTGCCGAGCCACTTCCTTGAAGGAATGCTGCTGCAAGAGCACCTTCTCGACAACCTCGCGTTCCCCTGTAGAGAGCCGTTCTACCGCCCGCTGCAGGTCTGCATACATCTCCCTCGGCTCCGGTCGTGGGTCGGGCGGTTCTCCTGTCTCTGCCACCCTGTCTTCTCCCGTTCCTCCTTCCACTTCCGTTCCTCCTCCCACCACGGGCACCTGCAGCTGATCTTCCCGAGCATGCCTGCGGAGTAGACGTCGAGTGTACGTCCAACACCACTGCCGCAATTTTCGGAGAAACTCTGTCTTTTCCGCCTCCGAACACTCCCCAGCTCTCCGGGAGAGCAACTCGCGACGGCTATCGAAGAACCTCACGAGCGCCTCTTCGACAATGTCTTCGGCATCCTCCAGGGCGACTCTCGGATATCGGCGCCGCAGCCACTTGAGAAGCCGCTTGCGAAGCTCAAACCAGAGGAGCTTCGAGTCCTGATTGAGATGCTGGAACCCCATGAGGGCTTTGGAAAAGCGCAGAGGGAAATTACAAAAATCCCCCGCCGCATGCTCCGGAACAGTGAAAAATTGAGGGGGCATCCCCGGAAATGCCCTGAGATGCCCCCGTCTGCTTCATTTACCGGAGTCCGTCTACGGCGAGCTCTTCACGATCTGCAGCGGTGCGATTTCCCACCCTCGCTGGGTCCGGAGAACAAGCCAGTACTGCCCAGCGCTCACCTCTGCCGGGAGCTTGAGGACAAGGGGGAGCGGTGGCTGCCAAACCCCTTGCCAGAGACTCCCGAGCAGACGTCCTACCCCATCGTACAGGCGCACCTCTTCTACCACCGTTGTCTGCCCCTGCTTCCACTGTAGGGTTAGCTCTCCCCCCGCAGGAGCTGGCTGCGGGATGATCTGCAATTGTGCCAACGCTTTGCGCCCGGTTTGCCGTGTCCCTACAGCCGCAACCACGGGTGTCTCTGCCTCACAGCCGACCTCGATAATCTCGCCGGCACGCCCACGCGCGGAGCTGTCACGCCACACCGTGATAATCCCATTGCGCTCTTCCCATGCTCTCCACAGATCCCGCCGATACGCTACGGGGATCCCGTTCAGATGGGGCGGATAGTTGAAGAGAATACAGCCCGTTGCGGCTTTGATGCTATCCGTATATGGCACGAAGTAGTTCCAGAAGTAGTACGCTTCGACGGTATCGAGCCATGCACGCCCGCCCCCGTATGCTTCGACGCACCATCTCCAGCACTGGTCAGCTCCCTCGCGCTGCGGAGAATAGCCGTAGATACTGGACCAGGCAACCTTATCCGCGGAGATTTTCACCCCCATTCCATACGGTGTTGGTCTCCACCGGCGCGGGGATACCCGGAGGTAGACCTCTGTCCCTGCCCACTCTGGGGGCAGGTCGCGCTCATGTACCGCCTCCATCGGCTCTGTCCCGTAGAACGGCGCTTCCCGAGGCTGCTGCTCTGTGGTCGGCAGCACCCCGACGCTGTCCAGTACCGCCAGCACGACTCCATCCGATGCCCGCACCAACTGCAGTACAAACTCCATCCGGTCCGGCACCGCCATGAAGGGAACAACCCACTCCCGCTCCGGAAATCCACGACTGCGCTTCTCAGAGCGCCAGACTGTATCCCGACTCCCACAATGCACAGCAAGCTCCAGCAAGCGGAAAAAGCGCATACTCCCGTTGGCCGGCACGACAAAACTCTCTGTTCGCCCATACTCCAGCAATCTTTGGTCTTCCCCCTGGGCATCCTGCCCAGCAACGTACTGCCCCGCTTTCCACTGGAGCCCCACCACCCGTACCCCCTCCTCCGACACAAGCTGGAACTCCCCGATGCGATAGACTACCCCGACCTCGTCAAATGCGTTGGTATACGTCAGGTATGTCTGCCGTCTCACCTCATCCGGATACACTGCATATTGCAGTGCTGCGGGGTTGCAGTCACACTGCGCCATCACAGGGAGCACTTGCACAACGGCGCCACCGACTACCTGCCAGAACTTCATGGTTGACCCTCCGCATTTATCTTACGAACGGATCAATGCCCAACGCCATGCCTGAAGGCTCCATCTCGACGGCTTCACACTCGCTCCATACCAGCGGTGATGGTATGGAGCCCGGTAGCTGCGTCTCTTCAACTCCTTCACTCGTTCGGCCGGGCTAAGGGCTGTCCGTTTCGAGGAAACTTGACCCAGGAGAATATAAGCCATTCCTCCGCTATTTTTGGACACTGACTGGTCTGGAGCGACGCTTTTCACCTCAGGCGTAAGCCCCGTGATATGAGCTTTCCTGCCTGCCATCGGGAAGTTAGTATTTTTGCGCACGCTGCTTTGCTGTGACAAGGTCCTGAAAGGAGCTGAGTTCAATGGAACAGAACGCATCGCTTCCGGTGCAGAGGATCCACGACACCCGAAGTGAGGACACAGGGCTTCCCCACACTTCTGCAGAGGCGGAGGAGTCTCCTCATCCCCCCACGGAGGAGCCGGACGCAGAGGGCAGCACGCTCTCGGAAGAGCGTATTGCCGAAGTGGAGCGCTTGGTGCACGAGCGCGCCATCGTTGAGGTAGACGTTGTCGAGCGCATCCGGGGTGGCTTACGGGTGCTCTACCAGGGTATTTCCGGCTTTTTGCCCACCTCGCTGGCAACGGCGAAGCGCTATCCGGCTGAGAGTGAGCTCCGGGAGCTTATCGGACAGCGCCTCCACGTCATTGCCCACGAGCTGCGCAGAAGTGAGCAGGGCACGTTCACACTCGTTTTCAGCCGACGCCACTTCTTGGAAGACCTCGCTTTAGCACGGCTCCAGGTTGGGCAAGAGGTCGAAGGGGTGGTCACGCGCCTGACCACCTTCGGGGCTTTTGTCGACATCGGGGGCATCGAGGGGCTGATTCCCCTGGCGGAGCTGGACCATGTGCCGGTATCAACGCCGAGCAAGGTCCTGCAGCTGGGACAGAGTGTCCGCACCAAAGTCATCAGCATTGACCTGGGGAAGCGGCAGGTTCGCTTGAGCCGGCGGGCGCTGCTGCCCTCGCCGTGGGAAGGGATTGAACAGCGCTATCCGGTCGGAAGCCGTGTCCGGGGTATAGTACGCCGGGTGGTACCGAAAGCGGCGTTCGTCCAGCTGGAACCGGGCATTGACGGGATTGTGCCGGTGGAGGAGCTGTCCTGGACACAGCGGATCCCGCACCCATCGCACCTGCTCAGCGCTGGTCAGGAGGCGGAGTTCGTGGTCCTCGAAGTGTCCGCCGAGCGCAAGCGCTTGGTCCTGAGTCTGCGACGGACCCAGCCGAATCCCTGGGACGAGGCTGCCGAACGGTACCCGGTGGGCAGCCGCGTGGAGGTCATCGTCCGGCGTCTGACGCAGACTGCTGCCCACGTTGAGTTGGACACCGGGCTTGCCGGCATTATCCCGGCTGCGGAGCTTTCCTGGAGTCAGGCTCGCCCAGCACCGTCGAGTATCCTCCAGGTGGGGCAACGGATCGAAGCCGTCGTCCTCCAGCTTGAGCCGCACCGGCAGCTCCTGGTACTGAGCTACCGGAGAGCACACCCAGACCCGTGGGAGGGCATTGCCGAGCGGCTGAGTGTCGGGACCCGGGTACGGGGAACGGTGCGGCGGGTGCTGCCCCGCTCCGCCGTGGTCGAGATTGCCGAAGGTGTCGAAGGCTTCATCCCGCTCAGCGAGCTATCCTGGACACGGCGTCCACTCCATACGGCAGAGCTTCTCCACTCCGGGCAGGAGGTTGAGTGCGTTGTCATGGAGCTCGATCCTGCTGCACGGCGTCTGGTGTTGAGTCTGCGGCACGCACAGCCGAGCCCCTGGCACGAGCTGGCTGAGCGCTATCCCGTGGGCTCGGAGCAGGACGCTACGTTCCTGCGCATGCAGCCTGCCGGAGCCCTCGTCCGGCTCGGCGCGGAGGTCGATGCCTTCATGCCCCGCAGCTCCTTTGCCCCGCTCCTGCGCAAGACCAAAGAGCCGTGGAAACCGGGAGAGCACCTGCGGGTGCGCATCGTGGAGCTCAACCCAGAAGAGCCCTCGCTGGTCGTCGAGCCGCTCCTGGAGCGGAAACCCGCAGAAGTCCTGAGCACACCTTCCCGAAAATCCTCACGTCCCGTGGCTTCGCTCCCGCGTTCCCAGCCACAGCCTGCTCCTCCAAAGCCTCCACACCAACGTCCGGAGAAGCGCACCGCAACGACCTTGGCAGAACTCCTTCCGGAAGAGATTCGGCAGAAGCTCCTGCAGACCCTGCAGAAATAACGCTGCCAAGCCCGCCGGGGGAGAGCGATGCGGACGGTGGAGGAGCTGCAGCGCATCTTGCAACGCATTGATGGACGGGGCTACAAGGCGTATCAGGAGCTCGAAGGGGCCTACCGTTTCCCTACCTGGGAGCTCTTCATTGACCACGTCCAGCCCGACCCTTTTGCCCCACCCTCTCGCATGCGGGCACGGGTACCGCAAACCGTTGCGGGCTTCCCCGAGGAGCTCTTCAGCGAGCGGGTCCGGCGCATCGCTCTGGAAGACTACCTTGCCCGGCGCGTGCGCTCTGCCGCGGAGCATATCTTCCGTGGGCACCGCGGTTCGGGAAGTAGCGGGCTTTTCCTCGTCGATGCCGGAGGGCAAGAGGTGCTGGAGCGCACCGCTGTACGGATTACCGCTCACTGGGTTGAACTCCGCTTCCAGCTCGGGCTTCCGGCAGCCGGGCGCACCGTTCTGGGGCGTCAAGCAGAGGAAGCGCTCTGCCGTAAGCTCCCACTGCTGGTCCGACAGAGCCTGCTGTGGGAATCCACCCCGGCAGAGGAGTGCCGCCGCTTTGTACAGTGCGTTGAAAACCAAGAATTCATCCGCCGGCAACTCCGGAGTCGGGGACTGGTCGCCTTCGTTGCCGATGGGTCCATTCTCCCACGGCGCAGCGGTATAAGCCAGCTGCCCTTGCCTAACGCTATCCCGTTCCGCTCTCCGGAGAGCTTGCGCGTGACCTTCACACTCCCGCATCCCATCGTGCACTCTGGCTCGATCACCACGTCCCTGAGCGGAATGGGCATCCCAGAAGGGGTGACCCTCATCGTAGGCGGAGGCTACCACGGGAAATCCACGCTGCTGCGGGCGCTCGAACGCGGTGTCTACCCTCATATCCCGGGCGATGGACGGGAGTACGTCGTCACGCGGGAGGACGCCGTCAAAATCCGCGCCGAGGACGGGCGCCGGGTGGAGCACGTGGATCTGAGCCCCTTTATCGGAACACTCCCCTACGGGCAGAGCACGCAGCAGTTCTGTACCGAGAATGCGAGCGGCAGCACCAGCCAGGCAGCCAATATCCTCGAAGCTCTCGAAGCTGGCTCACGGCTCCTTCTGATGGACGAGGATACCTCAGCCACGAACTTCATGGTCCGCGATGCCCGGATGCAAGCCTTGGTTGCCAAGGAACACGAACCCATCACCCCGTTTGTGGACCGTGTCCGCGAGCTTTTCGAGCGCTTCCAGGTCAGCACTATCCTCGTCATGGGCGGCTGCGGTGATTACTTGGACGTGGCAGACACCGTCATTCTGATGCAGGACTACCATGCCTATGACGCCACCGAGCGTGCCCGGCAGGTTGCCGCAGCATTCCCGACCGGACGCCGGGTGGAAAGCCCGGCTCCGTTCGAACAGCTGGTTCCCCGAGTCCTGCTGCCTGAAAGCATTGACCCCTCGCGGGGACGCCGGGAATTCAGCGTTGAGGCGAAATCCGCAGAGCTGCTCCTCATTGGAACAACGCCGATTGAGCTCTGGGCTGTTGAGCAGCTGGTCGATACAAGCCAAGCCCGCGCCATTGGCTATGCCCTCTGCGTGCTCGGCGAGCGCTACGCCGACGGACAGACGCCACTGCCGGAACTGCTCGACCAGCTCGAGCAGCTGCTCGACACCGGTGGTCTGGAAGCCCTCTCCCCGTTTGCCCGTTATGGGCACCACCCGGGCAATCTGGCTCGCCCTCGCCGCTACGAAATCGCTGCGGCTTTGAATCGGCTGCGTACTCTCCGGATGCGCCAGCGCCGCCCATAGACAGCGGGCAGCTCTACGTCTGCTTGTCCTCTGAGTGTGGCACAGCCGCTCGATACCCGGAAATGGCGCGCATCGGTTCGGAGATCCCGCACGACTTCACGTACGAACGCAATTACGATCACAACCGGGAGCAGCTCCGCATCCTGCAGGCTCGTGCCGAGCGCATCCGGCAAGGCGGAGGCGCTGAAGCGCAGGAGCGACTGCGCCGACGCGGCAAGCTCCCGGCACGGGAACGCATCGCCCGGCTCATCGATCCGGGCACGACCTTCCTGGAGCTCGGGACATTTGCTGCCTACGGCATGTATGGCGACTACGGTGGCTGCCCCGCCGCCGGCGTTGTCGTAGGAATTGGCATCGTCTCCGGACGCGAGTGCATCATTGTAGCCAACGACGCCAGTGTCAAAGCTGGTGCTTGGTTCCCAATGACGGCGAAGAAGAACCTGCGTGCGCAGGAAATCGCTCTCGAAAACCGCGTGCCGATCCTCTATCTGGTGGACTCCGCCGGAGTCTTCCTCCCGCTGCAAGACGAGGTCTTCCCCGACAAAGAGCATTTCGGACGCCAGTTCCGCAACAACGCCCTGCTCTCCTCCCTTGGGGTCCCGCAGATTGCTGCTATCATGGGTCCTTGTGTTGCCGGCGGCGCGTATCTGCCCATCATGAGTGATGAGGCAATCATTGTCGAAGGCACCGGGAGCCTCTTCCTGGCGGGTCCCGCGCTGGTGGAAGCAGCCATTGGGGAGAAAGCCGACATCGAGGAGCTCGGCGGCGCACGCATGCACGCCAGCATCAGCGGCGTGGTGGACTACCGTGTGCGGAACGATGAGGAGGCTCTGGCACTGATCCGCTCGCTTGTGGCGAAGATCTCTCCCAGCAAAGGACGCAAGCCCATTTTCGACCGTGTCGAACCCCGCCCGCCGGCGTTCGACCCGGAGGAAATCCTCGGCATTATCCCGGCAGACCGCACGAAGCCGTACGACACCTACCAGCTCCTGGCACGCATCCTGGATGACTCCGAGTTCGAGGAGTACAAAGCCGAGTACGGCAAGACCATCATCTGCGGCTACGGGCGCATTGACGGCTGGGCAGTCGGAATTGTAGCCAACCAGCGAGCAATCGTCCGCTCCGGGCGCGGAGAGCTGCAAATCGGCGGGGTAATCTACTCCGACAGCGCCGATAAGGCTGCACGCTTCATTATGAACTGCAACCAGCGCGGCATCCCGCTTGTCTTCTTCCAGGACGTCACCGGCTTTATGGTCGGCACCCGCGCCGAGCAGGGTGGGATTATCAAGGACGGGGCAAAGATGGTCAATGCCGTTGCCAATAGTGTCGTGCCGAAAATCACCGTCATCGTCGGCAATAGCTTCGGTGCAGGCAATTACGCTATGTGCGGGCGGGCGTACGACCCGCGTCTGATCGTGGCCTACCCTTCGGCTCGCATCGGCGTGATGGGGGGAGCACAAGCCTCGCGAACACTGCTGACCATCCGGCTGGAGAACCTCAAGCGGGAAGGGAAAACACTCTCCGAGGAAGAGCAACAGGCACTGCTGCAGGAAATCGAGCAGCGGTACGAAGAGCAGCTCTCCCCGTACTACGCTGCGGCGCGGCTCTGGGTAGACGAGCTCATCTCCCCGCTCCAGACGCGGGAGTATATCTCACGCATACTGGCCTGCGCTGCCCACAACGACAGCATCCCCCGCTGGAGCGTCGGGGTCATCCAGACCTAACGCCGCCGCAGGCACGCAATCACCTCGACATGGGGTGTCTGCGGGAAGAGATCGACCGGCTGTAGACGCTCCAGCTCATAGAGCTGCAGCAGACGCTTCAGATCCCGTACCTGCGTCAACGGATTGCAGCTGACGTAGAGCATCCGCTGCGCCGGACGCTCAAGCAGGTATTGCAACAGGCGCCAATGAATGCCCGCCCGGGGCGGGTCAACGACGAGCAAATCGGGCTGTGGGAGCGCATCCAGCGTCTGCCGCGCCGCTGGACGGTGTAAATCGAGAGCAAACCAGCTCACGTTCTCCACCCCGTTCATAGCAGCGTTCCGGCGAGCATCCTCAAGTGCGGAGGTCACTAGCTCTGCCGCATAGACGTGCCGCACATGGCATGCCAGGACAAGCGCGATGCTGCCGGTGCCGCAGTAGAGATCCCAGACAATGTCCGTCGGCTGGGGCTGCGCCAGCTCCAGAATCCGCCCGAAGAAGCGCTCCAGTTGCACCCAATTGACCTGGAAGAAAGCAAACGGCGAGATGCGAAAGCGCATGCCGCAGAGGCTCTGCTCTATGACCCCATCGCCGAAAAGCACGCGCAGCTCCCCGACGGAGACGGGCGACCACGTGTCGTTGATCACCTGTGCGACCGTACGCACTGTGGGGAACAACGCTGGGAGACGCTCAGCAAGCTCGCGCAGGAACGCCTCCTCCGGCGGCTGGGTCGGTGTCGTTGTCACCAGCAGGACCATCCACTGTTCCGGCGGGTTTGCAAAGCGCAGCACCACGTTGCGCAGGAATCCCGTGTGCTGGACGTAGTCGTAGGCTCGGATGCCATATCGACGCGCCACCTGCCGAATGCTCTCTACGATGGGATTCGCCTCTGCCGGAGGCAGCCAGCATTCGTAGATGTCAACGACGGCATCGAAGCGCCCACGCCGATGGAGTCCCAGAACAAGCCCTCGGTCAGGGTCGGGCACAGCGGTAAACTCCATCTTGTTCCGATACTGGAACGGCTGCGGAGAGGGCAGGATAGGCTCCTGGCACCGAACTTCCATGCCCGCCTCCTGGAAAATGCGCTGCACGGACTGCTCCTTGCGGCGGAGCTGCTCCTCATAGGGGACATCCTGCCAGAGGCAGCCGCCGCAATCGCCAAAATGCGGGCATGTGCTCCCTGCACGCTCGCCCTGGATGTCCATCGCCCGACCCTGGCGCTACTCGGGGACACGGCACAAGGACGAGCAATCCAGGCTGCTTGTGAGCCTCAGTCAGGCATGATATGCACGGGGAAGGTCACATCCACATCGGTCTCCCCACCCGGCTGTTCAGTCTTCGGCTCGGCATCGTAGTGGAAGAGACGGATGCGCAGCGAGCCATGCCGTTCCTCGTACCCCTGAAGCGTCACCCGCGCCTGCAGCCCGAGAGGGAGCCCGTTGCGGTCCCGGTCGAGCCGCTCAATGCGCACGGACGACTGCAACTCCGGGGAGAGCTCATAGAAGACCTGGTGTGCCTCCGCCTCCCGGCGAATCTCCGCTGTGAGAGTATCGGTCGGCTCCTTCGCCTCGTTGAGGAATTCCAGACTCAGCCGCCAGCTCTGGGCGTGTCCGTGGAAGTGGAGTGTGTCCACCAGCGGCGGCTGCCCACCCGGACCATCGAGGTCACGGAAGGCAAAGGTATGGGTGTGCACCGAATCGGGTTCGTCCCAGACGCGGACAAGCACCGTTGTGATCAGCTCCTGGGGGTTTTCCGGCTGCGCCTCTGCCGGGTTCTTCTCACAGCCTGCGAGCACACCCCAGAACACCACCACGGCAGGCAGCAGACCAGCATTGAGCTTCTGGAAGCGCATAGCACGTTCCGGGTTGCTTGTGACACATCGACCTTACCATCGCCAACTGAGCCGCACGCTGATGGAGCGTCCCGGCTCAGCTGCAAAGTAGCGCAGGCGGCTCATCGCACTGTGGTAGGCACGGTTGAAGAGATTCTGAGCTTCAAGTACGAGCATGAGCTCTGTCACGCCAAGCGGGATGGTACCTCCCAGCGCTGCATCCCAGAGGAGGTAGCCCGGGGGCGCTGGTGCATAGTCGTGCGGAGCCGTTGCGGCGGGAGCCACCGCCGTCATGGTCAGCTCGGCAAAGGGCAGATGGAGCAGACTCACAGAGGGTCCGTGGGCATGGACACGCAGGCGGAGCTGTGCCGGCGGGATGCCATAGAGAGAAGTGCCATCCTCTGCCTCCCAGCCGCGCAGCACCGTTGCCTGTCCCTCGAGCCGAAGCCACGGCAGAAGTTCCCCCTGCAGGTTTGCCTCTACCCCGGTCAGCACAGCCGGGACAGCACGGTAGCGGAACAGCGGAAAGGCTCCTCGGACAGTCAGGATAAGCTCTCCTGCGGGAAAGCTCCCCAAGAAGCGGGGGAACCAGTAGAGGAAGGCTGCTGCATCCCCGTGCCACCGGGAGCTGTGGGCACTCAGCCCGAGCTCTGCCATCCAGAGGCGCTCTGGAGGAAGGGTGGAATCGCCCACTTCGAAGATCGCCGCGCCGTGGTGGACACCGTTGGCGTAAAGCTCAACCACTGTCGGCGGGCGCCAGCCCGTGGCAATCCCAGCGCGGGCATCCCACCGCAACCACTTCCGCTGCAGCGAGACCATCGCCGCCCCACCACTCCAGCGGTACGAGCTCTTGCGCCAGCTCTGCGCCACGGAGCGCCAGACCGAGAGCCAGATCCCATCACCCCGGAGCCCAACAACCGCACGCCACCTTCCCCAGAACCACTCCTGCCAGAGCGCCCCACCGAGCAGATACGAGAGGAAGTTCGGTACGAACCGCTGCACTCCCTCCGAGACGTTCCCCTGACGGCGCAGATCAACGACCGCGTGGAGGCGTCCGCTGAACAGCCCGGGCTGCTCCAGTTCGGAGCGGAGGCTCCACGTGGTCAAGGTCACATCGTACGCCGGGCGTGCACCGAAGAGTGCCTGCAGAGAGTCATTCCAGAAGCGGTGGGCATCGTACTCCTGGCGCCAGCTTTGCTGCCATCCCATCACCAGTTCCCACCGCCGCTCGGAAGGAAGTTCCTGCTCGGCGGTGAGCTCCAGCAAGCGATGCCGGACACGCTGGTACGGTGGCTCAATCGCGTAACTGCGCGGACGCTGGACCAGAGGACGCCCTGCCCGGAGCGCCCGTTCCAGGTCCGAGAGATTGCCCAGGTGCATGCCGGCGAAAATCCCCAGTCGGGCATCATAGAGCTGGAGTCTGCCGCGCAAGAGCGTGTGCACCCCAAGCTGATGCTGGAGCCTGAGGGCAGCACTGTATTGGTCAAACGCCGTGTTGGCCAATAGCCCCTGAGGGGTTTCCACATCGGCGGCTTTCCGAGCGCTGAGAACCATCTGCCACCCCCACTTCCCCCGGGCACCTTCGAGCCACAGTCCCAGCGCCCCTTGGCGATTGACCGAAATCCCTTCTGCCCGGAGTTCACCCCGCAGCCCGGGTTGCATTGAGAGCGGTTTGGGAATCACACGGATGGCTCCTGCCAGCGCGTCGCTACCGTACTCAACGGCTGCTGTTCCGCGCAACACCTGCAGCGCCTCTACCACAAGCGGGTCCAGCTCTGGTGCGTGTTCTGCACCCCAGACCTGCCCATAGAGCGGGAGCTTATCGGTAAGGACAAGCAGGCGTTCGCCCGTCATCCCGCGGAGAACTGGCTTGGCTATTGCCGGACCTGTGCTGAGTGTGCTCAGCCCTGGCAGCTGCCGGAGAAGTTCGCCCAAGGTCTGCCCGCGGTGAACATCCACTTCCCGAGGTGCGAGGAACAGCGGGGGACTAATACTCAGCGTTGGCTCCCCAGAGATCCGGTTCCCCTCGACAGCAACCTCGGGCAGAGCAACTGCCCCGGGAGCAAGCACAAGCTGCAGCACTGTATCACGTCGAAGGTGCACTACATACTCTGCCGGCCCATAGCCGAGGGCACGAACCGTAAGCCGATACTCACCCACTGGGAGCTCGCGAAAGAGGGCGTGTCCGTCCCGGTTGGTGATAGCTCCCTGATGGAGCGGCTCCAGCAGCAGCCGCGCGCCTGGAATCGGCGTCCCTGCGCTATCGCTGAGCCGCACCTCCAGCCGTGGCAACGCCATCGCAGCGGAGAGACCCGCACACAGCACTACCAGCACGTGCATCCCCATGGCAGTAACCGACCTTGTGGAACAGACCACCACGCGGCGGGCACACCCCGCCTGCCCCACGCCCTATCACACTGGGTAGTCTGTTCCCGGTGGCGCTCGCCAGCAGATGACAGGATGGACAAGCACAGACCTGGTGATGAACGGTAGCTCCCCGACTACCTGCACGACTCCTCTGGGAGGATCTCCAGGCGGTGGCGGAGGAACCTCTGAGACCAGCGGACCTGCGACACAGACCCAGCAGCTCGCCTCAACTCGTGGGGAAAAAGCCTCGCTGTGATGGTGTCCTGCCTGCAGGAGCAGCGCCCCCACCACGCTGATTGCCAGACCCGCTGCCAGGAAGCGTTCGCAGCCCATCGGGTGCTCCTGCCTGTGCCGGGGAGCTGCGACGAACAATCGCCACCCCCAAGTGTCTTGCCGTACTGCGGTCGCGTGCGAAATCGTCCATAGGAACGCCGACAAAGCGAAGCCCTCGTCATGGCAACTGCTGCTCTTCTGGCTATTGGGGACGAGCTCTGTATCGGACAAGTGACCAACACGAACGCCGCGTGGTTAGCCCAGCGCTGTGGGGAGCTCGGTTTCCGAGTCGTCCGCCATGCCGTGGTTGGCGACCAGCTGGAGGACATCCTGGAGGAGCTCCACCGGCTCTGGAAGATTGCAGCGCTGGTGCTGACCACCGGAGGACTTGGTCCGACTCACGACGACCGAACTGCGGAGGCGCTCGCCCAGTTCTTCGGCGAAGAGCTCCAGGAGCATCCACTCGTCCGGCAGTGGCTCCAGGAACAGGCACACCACCGCGGCATTCCACTCTCTGAGCGGGTACTCCGGCAAGCCCTCGTGCCTGCTTCTGCTCTCCCGCTGCGGAATCCCGTCGGACAAGCACCCGGCATCTGGATTGAGCGCGACGGCAAAGCCCTCCTGGCACTGCCCGGGGTGCCCGCAGAAATGCAGGCAATTGTGACAACAGCAGCGTGGGACCACCTCCGCCGCTTTCGGCAGCAGCTCGGTGGCAGCGTTGTGACCTTTCGGACGCTTGTCACCGCTGGCATTGCTGAAGCCCACCTGGCAGACCTCCTCGGGGAGCCAGCATCAGTGCTGCCCGACGGTGTAGAGCTGGCGTTCTTGCCCTCGGTCTGGGGTGTACGCCTCCGGCTCACTGTCCACGCTCCCTCGTGGGATGCCGCCGAACAGCTCGTGGAACAAGCGCGGAAACGCCTTCTGGAGCGCATCGCTCCGTATGTCATCGGGGAAGGGGACATCAGCCTCAGCCAGGCAGTCGGCGAGCTACTCCGCCAGCGCGGGGAAACACTGGCTGTTGCAGAATCCTGTACCGGCGGGCTGCTCGGGGCAACCCTGACAGAGATCCCAGGCAGCTCCGACTACTTCCTCGGCGGACACATTGTCTACAGCAACGCCGCCAAGACCACTTTCCTCCGCGTGCCCGAAGAGCTCCTGCGCCGCGTCGGCGCTGTCAGCCGCGAGGTTGCCGAACTGCTGGCGCAGAATGTCCGCCACGCATTCGGGGCGACGTACGGCATTGGCATCACGGGCATTGCCGGTCCCGGTGGTGGCACCCCGCAGAAGCCCGTCGGGACGGTCTGGATTGGGCTGGCAACCCCGCAGCGCGTCGAAGCCCGCCACTTTGTCTTCGGAACCGACCGAGCAGCTAACCGCCACCGCGCTGTTGCTGCTGCCCTGACATGGTTGTACCGCCTCATGAAGGGGATGGAGCCGCAATGAGCGCTGCTGCCCCTTATACGCTCCTGGCAATCGAGACCTCGTGCGATGAAACAGCCGCCGCGGTTGTCCGAGGTCGCAGCGTGCTGAGCAACGTACTGCACTCGCAGAGTGTCCACCGTGCCTACGGCGGTGTTGTGCCCGAGCTGGCTTCGCGGGCACACGTGCAGCTCATCCTCCCTATTGTGCGCCAGGCTCTGGCAGAAGCAGCTGTTGAGGAAAAGGACCTCGATGCCCTGGCTGTCACAACGCATCCGGGACTGATTGGCTCATTGCTCGTGGGGGTCAACTTCGCCAAAGGGCTTGCCATTCGGCTCCGGCTCCCGATTGTGCCGGTCAACCATCTCGAAGGGCACATCTTCTCCGGACTCCTGGAAGACCCCGAACTCTCCTTCCCCTTTCTGGCACTGGTGGTCAGTGGCGGGCATACGGCGCTGTTCTGGGTAGAGGATGTTGGGCGCCTTCGGCTCTTGGGTTCCACCCGCGATGACGCTGCCGGGGAGGCTTTCGACAAGGTTGCTTCCCTGCTCGGGCTGGGCTATCCTGGCGGTCCTGCTATTGACCGGCTGGCACGCCAGGGCAATCCCCACGCGTTCGCCATTCCCCGCCCACTGCTGCAAGACCCGACGTTCGACTTCAGTTTCAGCGGGATCAAAACGAGTGTCCGCAGCCTCCTCACACGCCTCTTCCCCGATGGGGTTCCTCCCGAGGTCTTGCCCGATCTGTGTGCCTCGGTCCAGGCAGCCATCGTCGAGGTGCTGCTTCGGAAGACGCTCCGGGCAGTGCGGCAGTGCCGGGCGCAGACCGTCGTCGTTGCCGGCGGTGTAGCTGCCAACTCCGCCCTGCGAGAAGCGTTCCAGAGAGCCGCACAGCGGCGTGGATTCCGGCTTGTCCTGCCTCGGCTGAGCTACTGCCTGGACAACGCGGCGATGATCGGGCTGGTTGCTCACGAGAAGCTCTGCCGCCTCGGTCCGCAGCACTTCCGTCAGCTCACCTTCACCGCATCCCCTCTCCCGCTCCGCTCGCCACAGAAGCGGACGCCGCACGCAGCACTCCGGCTGCTTCAGTAGCGCAGGACAGCCGCCATAGCAGTCTCTGCCGGGAGCTCATCGCCGAGCAGAGCGAAGACATGTCCTCGCCTGATAAAGGTGTGCGCAACGGCTTCGTTGAGGAGTCTGACCGCCTTCGGGGTGCCCGGCTCGACAAATTCCACGGAGCGGTTTGCATGGTCAACAATACCCCAGAGCTCTGCTTCTGGGCGCACGAAGAGGGCTTCGATCCGCCCTTCGTACGCGGACCAGACAATGGTGGTCACCTCGTCGGTCGCTTTCGGGCTCTTCCCGTAGAGGCTCCAGAAGCGCTCGAGCCAGTGCTGTCGCCGTGTATCAGTCCAGCGACGCACGATCTCCTGCGCCCGGGCATGGAGCTCGTGGAGGCTATAGGATTCCGGACTGCCCGCAACGAACTCCGGCAGCAGCACCGGGTAGTGGCTCACTTCACGATAGATCGCCACTTCGTACTCCACACCCACCAGCACCAGAGGCAGCTGCCGTTCATTCCCCAAGGGAAGCAGGGCGCGGTCAACCATGCGGTAGTATTCTGCCATGAGGCGCTTGAGGTCCTCGCGTCCGTAGCCGTGCCCGTGCGTAGCCATATGCGTCCGACCCGGTCCCAGACGCAGCCCCGTTCGGTACTGGACGACAGGTTCCGGGATATCCACCTGCAGCGCCTTCCAGAGGTCCAACGGGAGCCGTTCCCGCTCCAGCTCCGTCAGACCGGAGGGTCCACCGCCGTAGAGGCGCACCCGGTACTTCTCCAGAGCCAGCACCAAGAACTGCGCATTGCCAATAAGCAGCGGGAGCAGCGGAGTAACGAGGAAGCGTTCCCCGACAGCTACCTCTTCCGGGAAGCGGTACGGCAAGCGGTATGTCCGCGCATAGCCCGGAGCAGCAAAGACTGCCAGACCATCACTCTGGTAGAGCCAGTACACTTCCCGCTCTAGCAGTTCCTCAAACGGAGCCAACATCTCGTGCACTACTCCTGGGCTGGCTCCCCAGCGGACCAGCTCCTCGTGGGCACGGCGGAGCGCGTTGCGGAAACGCACCGGATTCTGATGCGCCTCCGATGTCACTCTCTCCATCGGCAGGTAGAGCGAAAGGCACGGCGGCTCAATCCCATAGTCCACCAGCTCCATCAACTCCCGCTGTCCAAACAGATCCATGGCTTATTCCTCCCGATAGCGATACACACCCCGCTGTGAGCGACGAATAAAGTCGATGCACTCCTGCACTTCCGGCACCACCACCGGGTGTTCCGCCAGGTAGCGGGCAATTCCATCGCGCAGATTCAAGCCAGAGAAGAAGACGACGCGGTAGAACTCCTCCAGCGCTCGGATTGTCTCCTCGGGGAAGCCCCGCCGGCGCAATCCAACCAGATTGATCCCTTCCACCCGTGGCGGCTCGCGCCCCACCAGTGCATAGGGCGGGACATCCTTGACAATCTTCGCATCGGCGCCGACCATTGCGTGCTTGCCAATAGCGCAGAACTGGTGCACCTTGACCACCCCGCCGAGAACTGCCCACTCCCCGACATGGACATGCCCGGCAAGCTGCGTGACGTTGGAGAGAATGACATGGTCTCCGATGACGCAATCGTGGGCAATATGGCAGTAAGCCATGATCAGGCAGTCGTTGCCGACGACGACCTTCCCTGTTGCCTGCGTTCCCCGGTTGATGGTCACGAACTCCCGCACCGTCGTACGCTCCCCGATGATGGTCAGCGTGGGCTCGCCCCGGTACTTGAGGTCCTGCGGCGGATTCCCGATGGCTGCCCCGGTGAAGATGCGGCACTCTCGTCCAATGCGGCTCCCGTTTGCGATGACTACATGGGCGCCGATCTCGCAATCTTCGCCAATCTCCACGTCGTCCTCGATGACACTGTAGGGACCAATACTGACCCCATCGCCGATGCGGGCGCGCGGAGAGACCACCGCCGTGGGATGGCACCGTACCATCGTCAGCGCTCCACAATCGCTGCCTGAAGCTCGGCTTGTGCTACCAGCTGCCCGTTGACAAAGGCACGCCCCTCCAGCAGGACTGTCTTGAAGCGGCGGTGCAGAAAGCGTACCTCCATGAAGAGCTGGTCGCCAGGTACCACGGGCTTGCGGAAGCGCGCCTTGTCAATACCGGTGAAAAAGACCAGAACCCGTTCTGGGTCCAGCTCCAAGTCCTTCAGGAGTAGCAGGCAGCCCGTCTGCGCCATCGCCTCCACGATGAGCACTCCCGGCATCACGGGGCGCCCGGGGAAGTGTCCTTGGAAGAAAGGTTCGTTGAAGGTCACGTTCTTGTAGCCCAAAATGCGGCTGTTCTCCAGGTCATACTCCACGATGCGGTCGACCAGCAGGAAGGGATAGCGGTGCGGCATGATACGGAGAATCGCCTCAATGTCGAAAACGGCGCTCTCGGAGGGACGCACTTGGTAGCGCCGCACCAGCTGCTTTTGCTCGTAGAGCCGGCGGATACGCCGGGCAAACTCCACATTCGTGCTGTGCCCCGGACGCGCTGCCATGATGTGTGCCCGCAGTGGAACCCCGACCAGGGCTAAATCCCCGAGGAGGTCCAGGAGCTTGTGCCGTGCCGGTTCATTGCGGAAACGGAGCGGGGCATCGTTGAGCACGCCGTTCCCACCCAGACGCAGCTCGCCAGTAATCCCCAGCCGACGCGCCAGCTCCTGCAGCTGCGCCGGACTCAGCGGACGGTCCACAATGACGACAGCGTTGTCCAGATTCCCACCCCGGATGAGCCCCTGCTCGACCAGCGCCTCCACCTCCGAGAGCAGGCAGAAGGTACGCGCCGGGGCAAATTCCGTGACGAACTCCTTCTCTAAGCTCAGCAGGCTCGTGTACTGGCTGCCGAGCGCCGGTGTGGGATAGTCAATCATCACCGTGACGCGGAAATCATCGTTCGGCAGCGCCACCATATCGGTGCCCCGCTGCTCATCGGTGTAGAGAATCGGTTGGTCCACAACGAGGTAATCGCGGGGTGCCTTCTGCTCAACGATCCCAGCTGCCAGGATTGCCTCCACGAAGGGCAATGCGCTGCCGTCCCCAATGGGGGGCTCAGCACCGTCGAGCTCGATGCGGCAGTTGTCAATTCGCAAGCCGACCAAAGCTGCCAGAACGTGCTCCACGGTATGGATGCGCACCTGCCCGACCCCGAGCGTGGTCCACCGATTGCTGTCCACGACATAGTCCACCAGTGCCGGAATCTCCGGAGCTCCGGGCACATCCACCCGCACGAACCGATAGCCAGAGTTCTCCGGTGCCGGCTGAAAGGTCACCGTACAGGGCTTGCCCGTATGGAGCCCAATACCGGAGACGGAGGCAGCTTCCCGCAGCGTTCGCTGGTACTCGACCATCGTCAGCCATCTTGCTGGTGTGACGCATCCGAACGTGCACGCAATTCGTCGAGCTGTTCCCGCAGGCGCCGGATTTCTTGCAGCAGCTCCGGAAGCTGGCGTAGTGCGGCTTCCTGCCGCAGCGCAGCGTAGTGGGGCTGTGCCGGACTGCCGAAGTAGCGCCCGGGAACCGGGAGGGATTTCGAGACTCCCGACTTGGCTTCGATGATGACATCGTCCGCTGTCCGGATATGCCCAACGACCCCAACTTGCCCACCGAGCCGATTCCGCTTCCCTAAGCGGACACTGCCAGAGATGCCCGTCTGCGCCGCAATCGCCGTGTGCTCCCCGATGGTGACATTGTGGGCAATGTGGACCAGGTTGTCGATCTTCGTCCCTGCTCCAATAACAGTGCTGCCTGCCAGCGACCGATCAATCGTCGTGTTGGCACCGATCTCCACGTCATCCTCCAGGACAACATTGCCGACATGGGGGATTTTCTCCAGCCCTCCATCGGGACGTTCCCAGAAGCCGAACCCATCCGCCCCGAGCACGACCCCAGCATGCAGGACACAGCGCTTGCCGATCACCGTCCGCGGGTAGCAGACAACCCCAGCGTGGAGCACCGACCCTTCGCCAATGACAACCTCCTGGTAGAGCACGACAAAGGGATGCAACACCACACGCTCCCCGATCCGGCACCGCGGTCCGACAACACAGTAGGCACCAACAACCGCCGTGGGGGCAACCTCTGCCGTCGGGTCGATGAGTGCGGTCGGATGGCGCAGCCCCCAGGGAGGCTCTGCCGGCGGGACGAAGAGCGGCATTACAGCTACAAAGGCACGGTAGGGGTCCTCCACTCCGATGAACGCTTGCCCGGGACGGGGCTGCTCGGGGAAGTCCGCTGGCACCAGGATGCAGCTTGCCTGAGTCTGCCGCAGGTAGCGGGCATAGCGGGCATTCTGCAGGAAGGTCAACTCGCCAGCACGGGCATCCTCAATGCGGTTCAGTCCCGTGATGACGACTGTGGGGTCGCCCCGGAGCACTCCTCCCAGGTGCTGGGCAATATCGGCGGCTGTGAAGTGGGGCGATGTCATGGTCTCTACCGGGGTATTGGGCGCTCTCCCTCGGTTGGGTGCTCTTCTTGCTCCGGGGGCTGCTCGCCCGGGGCAGGACGCCGCCGCGGAGCCCGCCGACGCGGCTCCTCGCTGCCACCTTCCTTGCGCTGCCGCTCCAGCTGTTCGATCTGCTGCTGTTGCTGCGCCTCTAACTCCTTGGTCTCAACACCCAGGCGCTTGAGCACTTTGACCGTCAGGTCAAACCGTGGGTTAGCAAAAACCAGCGGGTGGCGGCTCTTGTCCCAGACGAAGTCGTACCCTTCGGCAAGGGCAACATCTTGGACCGCAGCGTAGATTTTAGCTTCAACAGGTCGGTAGATGGCTGCCGCAGCAGAATCGTACCGCCCCCCGGGGGCAAAGCAGGCACGGAAGAAGGCTTCCCGCTGCTGGCGCAAGCGCTCCAGTTCGGTCTCCTTCTGCCGCCGCTCCTCATCGGTCCAGATGAGCCGGTGTTTGCGAATCTCCTCCTCCAGCCGCGTGATCTGTGTGCCCATCTCCTCCAGTGTCCGTTGCCAGTCATCGGCAAGGGAGCGGAGACGCTGCTCTGCCTGCTGCGCTTCGGGGAAGCGCTTGCGGATTTCCTCCGAGCTAATGAAGCCCACCCGTGCCGTCCCGGTGGTGAAGAGTTGCTCCAATTGCTTCAGCTGCCCCCACAGGGGGAGCGCTGCCAGGAGCAGCACAGAGCCTGCCTGGAGCACTCTCATCGCTGCCCCCGCTTGAGACGATCCAACACGCGGTAGGTCAAATCGAAGCGGTCTTCAGCAAACAGCACCGAGGGACTGGAGCGGTCGAGCACCAGGTGGAAGTTCTCCTCGCGGGCTACCTGTTGGATTGCCTCCTGAACACGCTGGCGCAGCGGCTGCAGGAGCTGCTCCCGGAGCTGCGCCAGCTCGCCCGTAACTCCGAACTTCTCCTCCTGGTACTGGAGGTAGCGCTCTTGCAGCTGCCGGAGCGCGTCTTCTTCTTTCGCCTTTGCCTCTGGGGTCAGGAGTGCCTCCCGCTTGCGGTACTCGTCCAAGCGGCGTTCCAGCTCCGTGCGCAATTGCGTGAGCGTATCCCGGAAGCGCTGTGCTGTCTCGCTCAGCTGCCGGTCAATCTGCGCGGCTTCGGGAAGTTGCCGGACGAGCGTTTCCAAATCAACCACACCCACCCGGATTTCTCCAGCAGCCGAGACCGCGGTCGGACGCCGTTGTTGCGCCGAGAGCACCAGGGGGACAAGACAGAAAAGCAGCACACTCCTGGCAAATCGCATCGACCACCCTCTTGCTCTACCGACCTAACTGGAAGTGGAAGTTCCAGCCCGAGCGCGGTTGTCCCGGGCGGGCAGGATCGAAGCCGTACCCATAGTCAAAGCCCAAAAGACCCAGCGGCAGCAGGAGAATCCGCATCCCTACTCCGGCAGAGCGCTTGAGCTCGAAGGGATCTGCCCGCCGCAGGTCTTGCCAGACGTTGCCCGCTTCCGCAAAGGCAATGAAGTAGATCGGCATCGGGTTGAGCGAGACGGCAAAGCGCAGCTCAGCGGTGTGACGCGCGAGCACTGTCCCCCCACCGAGCGGTCCAATGCTCTGGTCAGGATAGCCCCGCAGCGGCGTCACATTGAAACCGCCCAGCCCGCTGCCTCCCATACGGTAGAACTCCACCGCCGGGATCGTGCTATCGGAGCGCAGCCCTTTGAGATAGCCCAGCTCGGTTGAAAGGTAGAGCACCAGCCGTTCGGCTAGCTCCGGACCCCAGAGCGGGGCAACGAACTCCGCGGCAAAGCGCAGCTTGAGGTAATCCGTACTGCCTACTCCGAGCGCCCCGAGCGCCCACTTCGTGGTCAGGCTCACCCGAGAGCCACTTGTCGGGAAAATCAGGCTGTTGAAGCTCATGCGGCTGAGCGTCTGCTGCACACTGATCTCCGTGGTGATGCCCTTACGGTACAGCCCTTCGCTACTTTGCTGGTTGTTGCGCTGCACCACCACCTGCCAATCACCCCGGAAGTACTCGTCCGGAAAGCGGAAGCGCCGCCCCAGATTGAGGGCAAAGCCGGTCTGCCGGAGATCATAGCCGTAGCGGTACCGGATGTCGTAGGCGTTGAAGCCAACAGTGGTAGGCTCATCGAAGAGCCATGGTTCGGTAAACCCGAGCGAGAGCTGTTGCAGATACCCCACGGCAGCAGCTTCCCAGTTGAAGGTGAAGACCTGTCCTGCCCCGCCGCGGAGCGGTTCGGTCACGGAGAAGTTGTTGAAGGCGATCCCAACAGAGCCCGTCACGCCCAGTCCCTGAGCAATGCCGATGGAGGCGTTGAGCACATCGGTGGAGCGCTCCTCCACACGGTAGATGAGATCAACCTCGCCGTCCCGAACCAGCCGGATATCCGGGCGCAGCGCCTCGGGATTGAAGTAGTTGAGCACTCCCAGAGCTCGAATGCTCCGAATAATGGCAGCACGGCTGAAGTACTCGCCCGGAAGCGTGAAGAGCTCCCGCCGGATGACTTTGTCCTTGGTCTTCGTGTTCCCGACAATCTCCACCCGGCGAATTCGGTAGCGCTGCCGCTCGTAGATACGCACCACTAGGTCAACGGAATCTGGTGCAACCCGCTGCTCTTCCTTGAGGATTTCCACGCTGAGGTAGCCATTGTCCAGGTAGAGTGCCGCGACGTCGGTCTGCTCCTCGTTGCCGCGCAAGTTCTTCTCAACGCGTTCGGCATCGTAGAGGTCGCCCGGTCGAATACCGATACGCTCCAGCAGCTGCGCCGTCGGGAAGACGGTATTGCCCTCGAGGCGGATGTTGCGGACGAAGAAGCGCCGACCTTCTGAAAGCCAGAGCGTCACTGTCGTGGCGCCTGTGGCGGTATCCGTCACAACGGTATCGCGGACAATCTCTGCATCCAGGAAGCCATTGCGTCGGTAGAGCTGGAGCAATCGCTGCTTGTCCTCTGCGTATTTGGTGGGGTCAAAGCGTGCCGAACGCCAGAACTGCCACCACGCTTTCGGACGGGTAGATTCGAAGGCGTCCATCAGCTCATCGTCAGAGAGAGCGGTATTGCCGACAAAGTGCACTGCTACCACCGTTGGCTTTGGTCCCTCCACAATCCGCACCCGCAGCCGAGCGTAGCCCGCGGTATCAGAAGGCTCGCGGAGCAGCTCTACCGTCCGGAGTGTCACGTTTTCCTTGCGGTACAACTGTTCAACAGCGCTGCGAATCTGCCGGAGCGCCTCCAGCGAGAGAATATCCCCGGGGGAGCGAGCAATTGCTTCCCGGATGCGTTTCTCAGAGACTTCGCGGGCGCCTTCGATGAGGAGTTGGCTCAGGCGCGGGAACTCCTCCACGCGAATGAGCAGTGCCGCTCCCAAAGGTGTGAGGCGTTCGACGAGGATTTCCACGTGCGCAAACTGCCCTCGCTGCATCAGATTCTGCAATGCCCGCCGAATCTTCTCCCCACCCAGCTGGATCTCCTCCCCTGGCTGCAAGCCCGAGAGGAGCACCACCGTCTGCGGGTCAGCAAACCGAGTTCCCTCCACGCGCACGGAGAAAATCCGCACTTGCCCCTCCGAGCTCTGCCCCAGCAGGGCTGTTGCCAGCAGCAGCGCTTCAATGCACACGACGCTCCACCGCATGGAGCAGTTCCTCCAGCTCCGTAGCAATTTCCTCCGCCAGGCGATAGGCTCCCAGCTGTTCGGAAATCATCCCGAAGCGCCGTTCGCGCCGAATGTAGTCTAGCAACGCTCGGTAGAAGGCGCAGCGCCGAAAGTCTGGCCAGTACAGATTGCTGACGTAAATCTCCGCATAGGCACTCTCCCACAGCAGGAAGTTGCTCAGCCGCATCTCCCCGCTGGTGCGGATGAGCAAATCCGGTTCGGGGAGCTCCCGGGTCAGCAGGTAGGACGCAAAACGCTCCTCGGTAATGTCTTCCGGGGAGAGCTTCCCCCGGCGCACGTCAATGGCAATCATTTGCACGGCGCGGACAATATCCCAGCGTCCGCTATAGCTCAACGCCAGCGTCAGGGTCAGTCCCGTGTTGGATGCCGTTGCCTGCAGAGCGTCAGCGACCACACGCTGGACCCGCCGCGGCAAGGCATTCAATTTGCCGATAGCACGGAGCCGAATCCCATGCCGCTGCAGCTCCGGCAGCTCCCGCCGCAGGTAGTAGTGCAGCAACTCCATCAGCGTCCGGATTTCCACCTGCGGACGCCGCCAATTCTCCATCGAGAAGGCGTAGAGGGTCAGGTACGGGATTCCCAGCTGGACAGCTACCTTCACGACCTCTCGCACACTCTGAATCCCCTGCCGATGCCCTTCCACACGAGGCAATCCCCGCTCTTGTGCCCACCGCCCATTGCCGTCCATGATGATAGCAACGTGCTTGGGAAGCCGACCGCTGCTTCGCAGCAGCTCCTGGAGCCGTTGTTCCACCTCTGACAGTGAAGTGTCCCAGCCTTCCATCGCTGTACTTCCCGTCATGGTCGCACGGAGAGCACAAACTTACGGCAAAGCCCTGCAATGGCTCCGGCAGGCTGCCTCCAGCTAATTTTGCGTCTGGAACTTCCTCCCCTGTACCCATGCCTCAGGAACGCCCGTTTGTGAGCGGCTTTTCCTTCGTACGCAACGCGCTCCTCTACGACTACCCCATCGTGGAAGCGCTTCGCTCGCTGCTGCCACTGTGCGACGAAGTCGTCGTTGCCGTCGGGGACAGCGAAGACAACACCCTGGAAGTTGTGGCAAGCATTGCAGATCCGAAGCTGCGAATCCTGCAGACGCAGTGGCATCCAACCGAGCCCGGCTGGCGCATTTTCGCCGAACAAACCCAACGTGCCCTCAATGCCTGTCGAGGACTCTGGTGCATCTACCTTCAAGCCGATGAGGTGCTCCACGAGCAGGATTACGACACCATCCGCTGGGCGCTCCAGCAGTGGGCAGATGACCCCCGCGTTGAGGCGTTTGTCCTGCGCTACTACCACTTCTACGGCAGTTACGACTACATCGGGGTAGGGCGACAGTGGTACCGCCGCGAAATCCGCATTGTCCGCAATACCGGGCAAGTCATCTCCTGGGGCGATGCCCAGGGCTTTCGCCGGCAGCTCCCCAATGGGAAAGTGCGCCTGCTGCGGGCACTCGAACTTCCCGTCTACGTCTACCACTACGGATGGGTACGCCCGCCGGAGGTTATGCAGCGCAAGCTCCGTGCTCAACACCGCTTCTGGCACGACGAGGAATGGATTGACCGCCATGTGCCGCCGGGGGAACGCTTCGAGTACCGCTCCGCCTATCGGCTCCGGCGTTTCACCGGGACCCATCCCGCCGTGATGCACGAGCGTATTCATCGCGCGCGGGAGTGGACTGCCTCTTTCACTCCCTCTCGGCTCGCTCCTGCCCCTTTCTGGGTCCGCCTCAGCGACTGGCTCGAAGAGCGTACCGGGCTGCGCCTGGGCGAATACCGTCCCTTCCGCCTCTTGCGCTACGCGCCCCCAAAGCGCTGCCGAATTTGACGGGCAACCTCGTGCATATACCACTGGGGTGTGCTCGTTGCCCCTGTGACACCAACCCGGGAAGCCCCCTCAAACCACTCCGCACAGAGCTCTTCGGCAGACTCGATGAAGTACGTCCGCGGGTTGACAGAACGGCACACTTCGCAGAGTACCTTACCATTGGAAGAGGCGCGTCCGGCAACGAAGATGACCACATCGCAGGCTGCCGCAAACCGGCGCAGATGGTGCTCCCGTCCGGAGACCTGTCCACAGATGGTGTCCTTGGCGTGGAACTCCCCGACAAGCTCTTCGGGAAACTCTACCCGCAGGTGTTCTACGTGTTGTCGCAGAGCTTCCACAAGCTCAGCAAAGGCGGTCTTGTCCATCGTTGTCTGCGAGAAGAGTACGGTCGGGCGCCGGAAATCCACCCGTGTGAGCGCTTCATCCACGCTCTGGACGATGATGCAGTCGTCGTTGCACACCCCGCGGACTCCTACGATCTCCGGGTGCTGCGGCTTACCGAAGATCACAATCTGGTAGCCTTGGAGGTAGAATTTCCGGACCCGCTCCTGGAGCTTGGCCACAATGGGGCAGGTAGCGTCAATGAGCTCAATGCCCAGCTGCCAGGCTTGCCGGTAAGTGCTCGGCGGTTCCCCGTGTGCCCGGATAAGGACCCGCGCACCCTCCCGGGCTGCTTCGGGGAGCTGCTCGTGCGTGATTGTGCGCAGCCCAAGCCGCTCCAGACGCTCGATTTCCCGGGGATTGTGGATGATGGCACCGAGCACGTAGACGGGCGTGCCCTCTTGCAGGCTCTGCTCCGCAATCTGGACCGTACGCACCACTCCCCAGCAAAATCCTGCCTGCGGGTCAACGATGACTTCCATGAGCGTCTCCTGAGACTCTCGGCTCTCGGCTGCTGTGGACGCCCAGCTCGGCTGCTGTATTGCACTTCTGCCGCACCAGCTCCAGGACGCGCTCGGTCTGCTCCTCGATCGTCAACCCTGTTGTGTCAATGACGACGGCATCGGGGGCGCAGCTCAGAGGGCTTTCGCTGCGGTGAGAATCCAGCCGGTCGCGGCGTGCAAGCTCGGCAGCCACCTCTTCTTCCGTCACGGCAATGCCGAGTTGACGCAGCTCATGGTAACGGCGCTGTGCCCGCACGGGCAACGACGCTGTCAGGAACACCTTCACATCAGCGTTGGGGAAGACCACCGTACCGATATCCCGTCCATCCATGACCACCCCACCCTGGCTGCCCAGCCGGCGCTGCTGCTCCACCAGGAAGCGCCGCACCGCTGGGAAGGAGCTCACCAGGCTCACCCACCGCGTGACCTCCGGGTCACGCAGCTGCTCGGTGACATCCTCGCCGTTGAGTAGAGTCCGCTGTCCCTCGGGGGAGAGGTGGAGCTCAAGGCGGAGCTGCGGCAGGAGTTGAGCAAGAGCGCCTTCCTCCATAGGGATGCCCGCCCGGAGGGCTGCCAACGTCACAGCTCGGTACATGGCGCCGGTGTCAATGTAGAGGTACCCGAGCCGCTCGGCAACGCGGCGTGCCGTCGTGCTTTTGCCCGCCCCTGCCGGTCCGTCAATGGCAATAATCAGCTTGCGCGTGCAGCTCATAGAGGGCATGCCAGAAGTGCTCGTGCAGTGTCAAATCCGGTAGCACAACCGCTGCTCCCGCTGCCGAAAGCGTCTCGGCAGACACCGGACCTGTTGCAACGGCTATACAGGGAACTCCCCACCGGCGGGCACAGGCAACATCCCGCGGGGAATCCCCAATGAGGATCGTTTTCTCCGGCTCAATCGGCAGCCCTGCATGCCGAGCTCGCCGCCAGGCATAGGGCAGGAGGTGTTCCCGTTCCCAGTGGTCGGAGCCAAAGGCACCGACACGGAAAAACGGTGCAAGCCCTGCCCAGCGGAGCTTCTGCCAGGCAATCGCTTCGAGATTTCCTGTCAGCACCCCCAGCACAACCGTCGGCAGGCTCTGGAGCTGCCGCAGGAGTGCTTCCACTCCAGGCAACACGGAGAGGTCCCGGGCAGAGACCCAGCGTCGGTAGAGGCTCGTATACACGCAAGCAAAGCGTGGCATGAGCCGGACAAGCTCCTCACCGCTCCAGCCATAGCGAGCAGCAACCTCAGCGAAAATCTGCAGGTCTGTCTTCCCCGCCAGATCCTCCAGCCACTCCGGCTGGACAGCGCGCCGGAGAGTCCACTGCAGTGCTTCCTGCAAGGCGCGTCGGACTGGCGTCGGACGCATCCGCACGAGTGTGCCGTCAATATCGAACAGGACCAGCCACATTCTCCGCTTTCCCCGAAGGGCTCAGATAGCCGAGCGAAAATACAGAATGTCGCCATCGGCAACCCGGTAGGTACGTCCTTCGCGCCGGTAACGCCCGGCATGACGGACAGCGTCTTCGGAGCCATACTGCTGCAGGTCTTCCACTCGCATGACCTCAACGGCGAGAAAGCCCCGTTCGAAGTCTGAATGCACCTTCCCGGCAGCCTCTGGGGCACACGTACCTTCCGGGACAAGCCATGCCCGGACTTCTCGCCCACCGACTACGGTGAAGAAGGTCACCAATCGCAGCAGACGCAGGGTCTCCCGCAGCAGCCGAATACTGCCAAGCTCCTCAATCCCGAACTCCCGCTGGAACTCTTCCCGCTCTTCGGGGGAAAGCTGAGCAAGGTCTGCTTCGAGAGCAACCAGGACCGGGACAACAGGCGCGGCACGGCGCTGCGCCCACTGCCGAAGCTGTTCGGCACGCTGCTGCGCCTCCGGCGTCTGGTCAATGTTGGCAACGTAGAGCAGAGGCTTCTGGCTCAACAGCTGCCAGCTGCGGAAGAAGACCTCGCTGCCCTCGGGCTTTGGGAAGCGCCAGGCAGGCTCCCCACGAGCCAGATGCTCGCGGAGCGCTTCGAGCAGTTCGGCTTCGCGCCGCTCGTGTTCCCCGGCACCGGCGCGGAGTCGTTTCTGCAGCGCCTGCCATCGGCGTTCGAGCGTCTCGGCATCCTTGAGCAGCAGCTCCATTTCCACAATTTCCGCATCCCGGCACGGGTCCGGAGTGCCGTAGACATGGGCAACGGCGGGATTCTCAAAGCAGCGCACCACGTGCCACAGCACATCCACCTCCCGAATATGGGACAGGAACTGATTGCCCAGCCCTTCACCTTGGGAGGCTCCGCGCACCAGTCCCGCAATGTCAATCACCTGGAGCGTTGCCGGGGTTATTCGCTCCGGGCGGTAGAGCTGCCCCAGGTAGTGCAGCCGCTCATCGGGAAGGGGTACCACACCCACATGTGGCTCAATGGTACAGAACGGGTAGTTCGCCACGGCTGCGCTCCCGCCGGTGACGGCATTGAAGAGAAGCGATTTGCCTGCGTTCGGAAGCCCGACAATGCCGCAGCTCCAGCTCACGGCGTCTCCTCCGAGAGAGATGCTGTGACCGTTTCCACTTCCACCCCGTGCAGCGCACAGACCAGCTCCTCCCAGAGCAGGCGTGCCAGCACGAGTGCGTCCTCGGCTTTCGCCAGAGGGAATTCTGCCCAGAGCCGCTGCCGCTCCTGCACAAAGCGTGCCCCCTCCCAGCGCGCCACGACTTCCACCCAGACCGGAAAGGCATGGCGGTAGAAGAGCTCATGGCGCCGCGCCGGGAGCTCCAAAGCAAGCCGCTCCGGACGCAGGAGGACACGCACGCACCCGGTCTGCACCAAGTAGACCCGCAGCCGCACGGCTTCCAGGAGCGCTCGCGCTGGCTCCGGAAGCGGACCGAAGCGGTCCTGTAACTCGGCAGCCAGGTCTTCAACTTCGGCTTCGGACTCGGCACGGTAGAGGCGCTTGTACAGGGCAAACCGTTCCCCATCGCTCGGGACGTAGGTCTCCGGCAGGAAGGCTTCACCGGGGATATCGAGCTGCAGCCCGGGATTCCGCAACGCCTGGAGGACCAAGACGCGGTGCCGTTCCAGCTCTGGGAACTCTTCTGCCCGCAGCTCTTCAATGGCGCGCTCGAGCACATGCTGGTACAGCTCAAAGCCCATCTGGGCAATGAAGCCGCTCTGTTCAGGACCGAAGAGGTTGCCAGCACCGCGGATTTCGAGGTCTCGCAGTGCAAGCCGGAAGCCGCTGCCCAGCTCGGTGAACTCCTCCAGCGCCTGGAGGCGGCGCAATGCCGCCGTGGTGAGCTGTTCCACCGGCGGGACAATCAGGTAGCAGTATGCCTGCACATTGCTGCGCCCGACTCGTCCCCGCAGCTGGTAAAGCTCCGCCAGCCCGAAGTCTTCGGCATGGTGGATGAGAATGGTGTTGGCATGGGGAAAGTCCAGCCCTGCTTCAACGATTTTCGTGCACAGGAGAATATCCAGCTGCTGCCGGAGGAAGCCTTCCATGACGGCTTCCAGCTGACGGCTCCTGAGACGCCCATGGGCAATGCCGATACGAGCCTGCGGCACCAAGCGCTGGAGGCGCTCGTGCAGCTGCTCGATACCCTCGATGTGGTTGGTCACAAAGAAGACTTGTCCCCCGCGGTCGAGTTCGGCTTCGATAGCGGTGCGGATGAGCTCATCATCCCACTGCACCACGTAGGTACGCACCGGGAGCCGGTTCTGCGGCGGGGTCTCAATCAGGCTCATATCCCGCACGCCGATGAGCGCCATATGGAGCGTCCGCGGAATCGGTGTTGCCGTCAGCCAGAGCGTATCCACGTTGACGTGCAGCTTTCGGAGCCGTTCCTTTGCCAGAACGCCAAAGCGGTGCTCTTCGTCCACGATGAGCAAGCCGAGGTCACGGAAGCGCACATCTGCGCTCAATAGCCGGTGCGTGCCAATAATGATGTCGATATGCCCGCGCGCCAATTGCTGGAGGATCTCCCGTTGTTCCCGCCGGCTCCGGAAGCGAGACAGCGTGGCAATGACCACCGGATACGGACGCAACCGCTCGGAGAAGGTCTGGAAGTGCTGTTCTGCAAGCACCGTGGTGGGTACCAACACAGCCACTTGCTTACCCGCCTGCACTGCCTTGAAGGCGGCACGGATGGCGATCTCCGTCTTCCCAAACCCGACATCGCCGCAGATGAGCCGGTCCATCGGCACAGGCGCTTCCATATCGGCTTTGACCTCAGCGGTTGCACGCGCCTGGTCGGGAGTATCCTCGTAGGGAAACGCCGCTTCCATCTCTTTCTGCCAGAGCGTGTCCGGCGGGAAAGCGAAGCCGCGCTGGAGTTTGCGCCGAGCATACAGGCGCACTAGCTCCCGGGCAATATCTTTGAGCCGGCGCTTGGCGCGCAACTTCAGCGCTTGCCACTCCCGGCTGCCGAGGCGATGGAGCTTCGGCTTGACTCCCTCATGGACTTCGTAGCGCTGCAGCTTGTGCAGGTAGTTGAGCGGCACATAGAGCACGTCGCCATCGGCGTAGAGGAGCCGCACACACTCTTGCCGCCCGGCACCGAGGGTGAGGACTTGCAGTCCATCGAAGAGCGCAATGCCGTGATCAACGTGCACAAGGTAATCTCCCCGCTTGAGCTGCTGCAGTTCGCGCAGTGTCAGTCCCGCAGTGCGGCGCCGCTCCGGCGGGCGCCGATGGAGCCGCCCGAAGATCTCGTGCTCAGTCCAGACCGCGACGCCACCAGCATGCCAGAGAAACCCCCGCGCGAGCGTACCTTCAACCCAGTGCAGGCTCGGGAGCTTCTGTGCAAGTCCATCCCCACGGCTTTCCTCACCGACGGCTTCTGCCTGCTCGCGGACAGCCGCCATGAGCAGCTGGTGGAGCCGTCGGAGATGCGTCACGGAGGCTGCGCAGAGGTAGAGCTCGGTCCCACGTTCCTGGAGGCGGCACAGCTCGTGGAGGAGGCGCAGGACAGAGCCCCCGACCGATGGCTGCCCAATGCTCTCCGGCTCGCTCCCCGGAGCACTCAGAGGGTTCACCATCAACACCTGCCAGCGTTGCAGATCTTCCACCAGCCTCTCGGCACCCTGCTGCGCCCATCGGTGACGGAGCTGCTCGGGATGGTCCAGGATGACAAGCGTCTCCGGCGGCAGGAACCTCGTCAGCTGGGCTACGGGCTGCTCCCAGACGAGGCTGGCGAGGAACTCCACGTGTTCGAAGCGAACCGTGCTGCGCTGGCTCTCCGGATCGAAGCAGCGGAGCGATTCCACGGTATTTCCCCAGAGCTCGATTCGCAGGGGTTCCTGCCAGCCAATAGGGAAGATGTCCACAATCCCGCCACGCCAGGCAACATCGCCGACGGCGGAGACCTGTTCGACCCGCTGGAATCCTCGGTGGAGAAGCGCTTGCAGGAACTCCTCCCGGGGCAGCTCCATGCCGACCTGCAGCCTCACCGTCCAGCGTTCCAGCTCAGCTGGCTCGGGTATGGGAACGGTGAAGACCTCCGGCGAGCACACTACAATCGGGGCTGCACGGCGCTGCAGGAGGAAGGCAACTTCGACCCCTTCGAGCTGGAGGGCATCAACGTGGCGCACCTGCTCCCAGAGCTGTTTCGGGCGCCAGTTCCACGTGACTACCTGTGCCTCCGGGCAGAGCTGCAGCAGGTCATAGTGCCAGCGCGCCACTTCCTCAGCCGAGGGCGCTACCACGAGAAGCGGGCGGCGAAGGCGCTGCCACGCCGTTGCTCCCACCAGAGCCCCCAGCGAGCCCGCCAGGGCAGGCATCGGGAACGACTCTCCCGCGGCAATCGCCTTGCCGAAGCGCTCCCAGAGTTGCTCCCCGAGCCGCTGGCTCAGATGGGCAAGGGGAATTCTCTCCATCACAGCCCATCACCCTCGCATCCGTACGGTCCATAAGACGAACAGCACACCTTCCCTCATCGGGCACACCGTACACTGAAGCCCGCCGCTGGAACGTCGCTACTGGAGGCTTTCCGCCGAGAGTCCGGCATGTCCTCCGGGGCTGTCTTCCTCGACCGCGATGGCATTATCAACTGGCGCATTGCCGGCGGCTATGTTCGCAGCCCGGCAGAGTTCCACTTCTTGCCCGACATTTTCCCCTTCCTGCAAGGGATTCGGCAGCTTGGGCTGCTGAGCATTGTGGTCACAAACCAGCAGGGAGTTGCCAAAGGACTCCTGAGCGCGGAGGAATTGGAGCGCATTCACGAGCACATGCAGCGTGAACTCACCGCCCGGCTGGGCTTCGGGGTCGACGCCATCCTGGTCTGCACCGACGCTGCCGAGAGCGGCAGCCCCCGCCGGAAACCGCAGCCGGGAATGCTCCTGGAGGCACTTGACCGATGGCAGTTGGCTCCCCATACCTGTTGGATGGTCGGCGACACCCCCAGCGACGTCCTCGCTGGGCGCCGTGCTGGGGTGCGCACCATCCTGGTCGGCTGTGACACCGCTCCAGAGGCTGATTTCCACGTCCTAGACCTGCAAGCCGCTCTTGCCATCATTGCCGCACACCAAAGACCACCGGATCTGCGTCACCATTTGTAGCCCTCACCTCTCGGATAGACGCTCTTCCCTTCTCACCTTCTCCCACAGCCGGAAAAGCATCCGCCACCGTGGGGTATGTCTCATAGCCCAGCATGCTCACCATGGATGAGGAAGACAATGACACGCTCCGACTCCACCTCTGGTACCAACGTCGGGAGCCGGCTCACCAGCTCTTCTGGCGCCCTTCCCACGGGCTTTCTCCCACCCGTCGGATTCGGTGCGATGTTCTCGTCATTGGCGCCGGTCCGGCAGGCTTGACCAGTGCATGGTTGTTGCATCAGCTCGGGTACGAGGTCCTTGTACTGGAACACGAACCCACCATCGGCGGCGCCACGCGCACAGAACAATGGCAAGGCGCCGTTGTGCCTTGCGGCGCCCTCTACATTGGAGAAATCTCCCCGCTGCTCGAAGAGCTGCTCCGGCAGCTGCAGCTGCAGCTTCTCCCACTCCCTGTCGATGCTCTTGCCCTCAATGGCTGCATCTACCCGCGGTTCTGGGACGCAAGCGTCCTGTGCGAGCTTCCACTTGCACGACATGAACGCGATGCCCTCCGTCGCTTTCGGGAGAAGATTCCGATGCTGCCTGCCCCACCCTACCCGCTGCCGGAACAGCCCTGGACATGGCTTGCTGCACAGACTGCAGCCGAGTTTGTCCGACCATACGGTTCTGCCTTCCTGCTCCGTCTCCTGAGCGCCTATACCCGCTCCACAATGGGAGCGCCGGCAGAGCTGGTCAGCGCCTATTGCCTGCGCGACTTTCTCGGCGATGAGCTCGCCGGAGAACGCCGCCGCTTCTCCCTCCCCGGTGGGCTTGCGACCTTCTGCCACCGGCTCGCGGACAAGCTCGGTAGAGAGCGCATCTGGTGCCCCGCGACCGCCTTCCACAGCGAACACTGCGCCACAGGCAACGTGCGCACCCTGTGTCAGAGTCCTGACGGGGACATTGTTGCAATCGAGGCTGCCGCTGTCGTCTTTGCTGGTCCGAAGTTCCTGGCAAAACATCTCTTCCCGGAGCTCCCTCCAGCACACCGGCAGGCAATTCTGCGCCTTCGCTATGCACCGTACCTGACCGTGCACGTGCACACGCCTTTCCGCCTGGTACCGGAGAACACTTTTGAGGTCTGGTTGCCCGAAGCCCGACTGGTGACCGACATCGCCGATGTCACTGCCCTGCAGCCGCAGCCCATCGAGGGCTTCCTCTCGTGCCTCTACGTCCCACTCTCCGCTCAGCAGCGTGGGCTTCTCCTGGAGGAAGCTTCCGTGCGGCAGCTCGTTGCCGCTGCCGTTCGCGAAGCGTTGCAGCAGCTGCTCCCGGCGCAGGCAGCTGCATCCATTGAATGCACGTGCTTCGTGTGGGGACACGGGCTTGTCATCCCTACCCCTGAGGCTCTCTGCGGCGCCGCCCAGCAGGCACGGCGTCCGGTCGGGCGCATTGTCTTTGCCAACACCGACAACGACGCTTCTCCAGCGTTCGAAAATGCTCTCGAACACGCCCTCCGCGCGGCGGAAACAGTCCACAAGTTCCTGCGCCCACACTCATGGCACCCCTCTCTGCGTCGTCGCTTCCAGTTGGAGCCTGCCCTGCCGGACAATGCGGATCCGCTACAGCCAATGGACCGAGCACTCCCAGACCGCCGAACAGCACCTCCAGCAGTTGCTCCGCCTGTTTACCTTCCTGCTCCTCCAGACAAACGCTGACGCCGAAGAAGCTCTCGAGCTCCTGCAGGAGCTCAACCGCCGCTACGGCACCATGGGCGAGATGACCATGGACGAGTTCATCGAGTTCCTGCGCGCCCAGGGATACGTTGAGGAACGCACCCAAGGGCGCCTGGAACCGACCGCAAAAGCGCTGCAACGCCTCCGCACGGAAGCGCTTCAGGAGATCTTCCGCACCCTCCGGAAATCCGATCTCGGCTTCCACGAAACAGTCCACAGTGGGGAGGGCATTGAATGGCTCCCGGAGACACGTCCTTACTCCTTCGGAGACCAGCCCAGCAACATTGACCCCACGGAGACCCTCACGAACGCTCTCCTGCGCAGTTCCGACCTGAGTAGCTTCCAACTGCAGCAGGACGACATCCGAGTCCATGAGACCGAACATCTGACCTCCTGCGCCACCGTGCTGCTCATAGATGTCTCGCACTCGATGATTCTCTACGGCGAGGATCGCATCACTCCGGCAAAGCAGGTGGCGCTGGCTCTAGCAGAGCTCATCCGCACCCGCTACCCGAAAGATACGCTCGAGGTGGTCATCTTCGGCGATGAAGCCCGCCGCATCAGCGTCGCCGATATCCCCTACATCACCGTTGGTCCCTTCCACACGAACACCCGCGACGGACTGCGTCTGGCACGCATGCTGCTGCGCCGCTGCCGAGATGCCAATAAGCAGATCTTCATGCTCACCGACGGCAAGCCCTCGGCAATTTTTGACGACAACGGGCGCCTCTACAAGAACGCCTTCGGCTTAGATCCCCGCATTGTCAACAAGACCCTGCAGGAAGCGGTTGCCTGCCGCCGCGACGGGATTGTGATTTCCACCTTCATGCTCGCCCGTGATCCGTACCTGGTCAATTTCGTCGACGAGCTGACCCGCGCCAACCGAGGGCGGGCGTTCTACTGCGGGCTGCGCCACCTGGGCGAGACTGTCCTGGTGGACTACATCCTCAACCGGCGGAAGACCTTCCGTATGTAGCCACCTCCTGCCGGGCAAACGCAACAGCAAGGCGGAGCAGGGCATAATCCGGCACACCTCCGAGAGCCGCGGCAATGTCTCGCAACGGGACATTGCCCAAGCGTTCCACTGCGATGCGAACAGCTGCGTAGAAGTGTTCATCGGGCAGCAGCGCCTGCCGCGGGAGCCGCTGCCCGGATTCGAGCGCCTCCTGCAAAAGACGCGCCACCGTCGTCGCCGGGAGCCCTGTTTCCTGGCAAATCGCGGAAAATGCCATTCCCCGGTGGGCAAGCTCTACCACCTTCTGCCGCCGGGCATCTGCGCCTTGCCGAGGCACAGGACGGAGCTTCCGGCGCACCGCCGAGGAGAGCCGCTGGACAAGCCCCGAGGGTGTCTGCCGCAGACAGCTACTGCACCGTCCACAGGGTTCGGTACGGCTGGAGTCGTGGAAGTAGCGCAGGAGGAACAGCACCTTGCACTCGTCCGTCTCGGCGTACTCCCGGACCAAGGCAAACTTCCTCCATGCCCACCGGCGCCTCTGCTCCAGCGCCTCGGGCGACAGCGGTGGCCGTACCGGGAGCGGCTGCTGGAGCACAATACCGGGACACAAGCGGGCAGCCTCACAGCGGAGCAATCCAGCATACGCCAGTGCCCGCAGTCCACTGTCCAGCTCCTCGGCACTGAGCCCGTGCCGATACACAAGCTCAGCAACCGGCACTATGACAGGTTCCCGCCACGCTTCTGCTCCGAGCGTACGGACCAGCGCCTCTACCACACGCCGGCGCCCTGCAGACGCCCGCATCCAGTATTCGCGGAGCTCCTCCCGTGTTGCCACCACCTGAAGGACAAGCTCGCCTCCTGGCAAGGCCGTCTGGACAACACCTGTCCCTTCGAGCAAGCGGAGCACCGCTTCCACTACTGCTTCTGGCATCCGGAGCCGATTTGCCAGCTCGGTCGCCGTCATCCCTAGAAAGGTACTGCCTGCCGCCATCTCCCGGACAGCGCTATAGACCCGCTCAACCGTCTCCCACGCCGGATGGCTCGACGCCAGCAGCTGCTGCTGCACCGCACAATCCTCAGGGTCGTAGAGCAGAAGGCACCTGGACTCGTGCCCATCGCGCCCGGCACGCCCGGCTTCCTGGTAGTATGCCTCCAGTGTCAGCGGCGGATCGTAGTGGATGACCGCTCGGATGTCGGGCTTGTCAATGCCAAGTCCAAACGCAGAAGTTGCCACCAGTACAGGCACTTCATTGGCAAGGAAGCGGTGTTGGACACGGTGCCGGATCTCCGGCTCCAGCCCAGCGTGGTACATCGCAACTGGCACTCCACGCTGGTGGAGGAACTGGCAGATTTGCTCAACCCGCCGCCGTGAGGCAGCGTAGACGAGCACCGCCCCCGAGGAAGGGCGCTGACAGAATGCCACCAACCGCTCCAACTTCCGCTTGCCTTGCTCCACCTCCCAGCGCAGGTTCGGTCGGTCAAAGCCCTGGACAACAACGCGCGGCGACCGCAGCTGGAGCTGTTCCAGGATATCCCGCTGTACCTCTGGCGTTGCCGTCGCCGTCAGGGCAACCACCGTCGGATTGCCCAACAGACGCAGCACCGGCGCGATATTCCGATACGCCGGGCGGAAGTCATGCCCCCACTCCGAGATGCAGTGCGCTTCATCAACGGCAACGAAGGAAACCGTGCATGCCCGCAGCCGCTGCCGGAAGCTCTCCTGCTGGAGCCGCTCCGGCGATACGTAGAGCAGCTTGTACCGCCCGTGGAGACTTGCCTGAAGCCGCTCCGTCAGCAGCCTCTCCTGTAGCCCACTGTGGAGGCAACTGGCTGGGATATTCCGCTGCTGCAATGCGCGAACCTGGTCCTCCATGAGGGCAATTAGCGGGGAAATCACCAACGCCATCCCCGGCAGGAGAAGTGCCGGGAGTTGGTAGCACAAGGATTTACCACTGCCGGTAGGCAGCACCGCCAACACGTCCTCGCCCGCCAGGACAGCGCGGATAATCTCCAGCTGACCGGGACGGAAATGCTCAAAACCGAACACTGTCCGGAGCACCCGCAGAAGCTCTTCCTCCGAATACCGCTGCTCCCTCATGCCGCCCCTACGCTCAGTATAGCGCCGCGGACGTCCACCCCGAAGGCACGATTGTGCACTGCCTCCTCCCGTATCTTTGCACGGTCTGTCCGACAGCACACGCCCCCGATGACTAAAGGGATTATCCTGGCAGGTGGCAGCGGCACGCGTCTTTACCCGATGACCGCCGTACTCAGCAAGCACCTGCAGCCGATCTATGACAAGCCGATGATCTACTACCCGCTTGCAACGCTGATGCTGGTTGGCATCCGGCGCATCTTGCTGATCTCCACCCCACGCGACCTGCCCCATTTCCAGCAGCTCCTCGGCGACGGCTCGCAGTGGGGTATTGAGCTCTCCTACGCCCTTCAACCCGAACCACGCGGCATCCCCGAAGCATTCCTGTACGGGCGCGACTTCATCGGCTCGGAGCAGGTCTGCCTGATCCTCGGAGACAACCTCTTCTACGGCAAGCTGGACTTCCTCCGCGAGGCGCTGCGGACAAACGCCGGTGGGACCATCTTCGGCTATCCGGTCCAAGACCCGCAGCGTTACGGCGTGATCGAGCTGGCACCGGATGGTTCGGTAGTCAGCATCGAGGAAAAACCCGCTCACCCCCGCTCACCCTACGCTATTCCCGGGCTTTACGTGTACAGCGCCGATGTGGTTGACATCGCCGCCACGCTCCGCCCAAGTGCGCGGGGCGAGCTTGAAATTGTGGACATCCACCGCGCGTACCTTGCCCAAGGTCGCCTGCAGGTACGCCTACTCGGACGCGGGATTGCCTGGCTCGACACCGGGACACCGGAAGCGCTGGTGGAGGCGAGCATCTTCATCCACGCCATCGAAAAGCGGCAAGGGATGAAGATTGCCTGCTTGGAGGAAATTGCTCTCCACCAGGGCTACATCACGCTGGAGGAATTCTACCGCGCCGTCGAACGGCTCCCGGCAAGCCCGTACAAGAGTTACTGCCTCCGGGTCGGTGCCGAGTATGAGCAGCTTGCCGGCGCGGCAGGCTAGTTACCAGCGTCGTCCGCTGCGGTGAGATGCGCCGCGCCCGCCCCGAGGCTGCTCAGTGCGTTGCCGAGCAGGATTGACCACTAGAGTCCGCCCCTCGAACTCGCTCCCATTGAGCGCCTCGATGGCACGGCGGGCTTCCTCCTCATTGGGCATCTCCACAAACCCAAAGCCTCGTGAACGCCCGGTGAAGCGGTCTGTAATGACCGTGGCGCGTTCCACAGCGCCGTACTCCTCAAACCACGAGCGCAGCTGGTGCTCGTCCACCGAGTACGGCAGATTCCCAACGTAGATGTTCATGACCGACCCTTCCTGGGGAGCCTCGTTCCCTGCCCTCGTACACCACCATATCCTTACGACGGCAGACCTCTGCTGCCGGCTCCGCCTCTGGGCAGCATGGCGGTACAAATATACGGCAAACCTCTCACCTGCCCGCCTCAGATGGCACAGAGCAACCAGCACCGCGGTCCGGATTCGTCTTCTGCCCTGGAGCTGGCACAGTGAGAGCAATGCCACGGTACGTCAACATCGCACTGCCTATCCCGGAGAACAAGCTCTTCACCTATCACCTGCCCGATGAGATAGGCGGGACACTTCCTGGGCGGCGAGCTTTAGTGCCGTTCCGCCAACGAGAGCTCACCGGTGTGATCGTCGAGGAGCTGGCTGCTCCGCCACCGCTTACCACGAAGCCCATCGTAGAGCTTTTGGACGAAACCCCGCTGGTCTCCGATACCCTGCTACGCTTCACCCGGTGGGTGGCAGACTACTACTTCTGCTCGTGGGGTGAAGTCCTCAAGGCAGCTCTCCCGCCGGGGATGGTGCCTGAGCGGGGTGTGAGCGTACGCCTGCTGCGCTCTCCAACTCCGGAGGAGCTCTCAGCACTGGAGCGACGCGCCCCGAAGCGAGCAGCGCTGCTGCGCCTTCTCCAGCAACACAGTGTCCCGGTCAGCGTGGAGTTCCTTGCGCGGCAACTCCGCAGCGAGCACCTCTCCGCCCAGCTCCAGGCACTCGAACAGCAGGGCTACATTGCGCTCGAAGAGCATCTCCCTTCCCCGCCCCGGCTCCGGCAGCTCCGTGCCTTGGAACCCGCCCCAGAACTGCTGGCAGATCCTGAACACCTCCGGCAGCTGCTTGCACAACTCCAGGAACGCTCCCCCGCACAAGCCCGCCTGCTGAGCGTCCTCTTCACCTATCGGCTGCAGCACGGCTCTCCTATGCCCGTCAAAGAGGCGCTGCGCCGCAGCCAGACTTCTTCCACCACAGTCCGACACCTCCTGCGCCAAGGCTATGTCCGCGACGTCCTGCTGGAGCACAGCCCACTGCCCGAAGGGGAAGCTCCCCCGAGCCTGGCAGAGCGCAATGAACTCATGCTCCCACTGAACCCGGAGCAGAGCTATGCTGTACGTGCCATCCACGACGCACTCGAGGCAGGGGTCCCGAAAGTTTTCCTCCTGCGGGGGGTCACCGGAAGCGGGAAGACACTCGTGTACATGCATGCCATTCGCAAAGTGCTCGAGCAAGGCAAGGGGGTTCTGGTCTTGGTGCCGGAAATCTCGCTCACCCCACAACTGATCGACCGTTTCCGGACGGCTTTCCCTGAGCGCATTGCGGTTCTCCACAGCCATCTCAGTGCAGCTGAGCGCTTCTCCGCCTGGCGTGCCATCCAGCTGGGAGAGGCTCCCATTGTCCTGGGTGCCCGCTCCGCTGTTTTCGCTCCTCTCCCACGGCTCGGACTGATCATCGTCGATGAAGAGCACGAGCCCTCTTACAAGCAGGACAGCCCAGCTCCGCGCTACCACGCCCGCGACTGTGCTGTGATGCGCGCCCACATGGAAGGCGCTGTTGCCCTCTTGGGTTCAGCGACCCCATCGCTAGAGAGCTTCTACAACGCCCAGGTAGGGAAGTACCACTTGCTCGAACTCAAACACCGCGCCGACCAGGCACAGCTTCCCACCATCCGCATCCTCGATCTTCGGCACGAGCGACGCACGCGCCGGATGCACGGTTCCTTCTGCGAAGAGCTCCTGAGCGCTATCCGGCAGCATGTCCAGCAGCACCACGGGGTTATCCTCTTCCACAACCGGCGCGGCTTTGCCCGCTGGCTCCAGTGCCCCGACTGTGGCTACATTCCCATGTGTGCCCACTGTAGTGTTTCCCTGACCTACCACAAGCTCCCCAGGCTCCTCCGCTGCCACTACTGCGGCTATGCAACCCCGGTGCCGGAGGAGTGTCCGCAGTGTGGTTCCCCGAGCTTTGAGGAAATCGGTGCTGGGACACAGCGCATCGAGGAGGAGCTGGCTGCCCTCCTGCGGGCAGAATTTCCCCAGCTCCGGGTCGAGCGGATGGATACCGATACGACCAGCCGCCGCGGTGCCCACCGCCGCCTCCTCCAGCGCTTTGCCCGCGGCGAGATCCATGTCCTGGTCGGGACGCAGATGGTTGCGAAAGGTCTGGACCTCCCGCACGTGACGCTGGTCGGCATCATCAATGCTGACGTGCAGCTCTTCCTCCCCGACTTCCGCGCTGCCGAGCGCGCCTTCCAGCTCTTCACCCAGGTTGCCGGACGCGCCGGGCGCCGCAGCCAGACGCCTGGCGAAGTTCTGCTGCAAACCGCCCATCCGGAACACCCCGTCATTATCGCCGTGCAGACGGGCAACGACGAACTGTTCTACCACGACGAACTCCAGCACCGGAAAGCCGCGCTCTACCCGCCTTTTACTCGCTTCGTTGTGGTGGAAATCTCCGGTGCCGATGAGGAAAAGGTTCACCACCACGCACACTACTTCGCTGGCTGCATCCCGCCGCACCCGGCAGTGCTCAAGATCGGTCCGGCTATCCCCACGATCGTGCGCATCCGGAACCGCTACCGGCGCGTGGTCATTCTGAAAAATCTCAAGCACCTGGACCCCGCGGCACACCACCTCCGCCACGTCCTGCGCACCGCCGCCAGCCGGTACCGCCGCAAGTACGCCATCTCCAGTATTCGGCTCACCATCGACGTGGACGCCTACGGGATGCTGTAACGATGCCCGGTCTCGGTGTAACTTTGCCTGCCCGAAAGTGTCCACCGCACCAAGTCCAGCAGTGGAGGAGCTGCTCTACACGCTCAATCCTGCCCAACGCCATGCCGTCACCTTCGGGGATGGTCCACTGCTGATCATCGCCGGTGCCGGCAGCGGGAAGACACGAGTCCTGACCTACCGCATCGCCTACTTGCTCTGGCGCGGCGTACCGCCGGAGACAATCCTGGCGTTGACCTTCACGAACAAAGCCGCCGATGAGATGCGGCAACGCATCACAGCGCTGGTCGGCAGCTCCCGTGCACAGCGCCTCTGGATGGGGACCTTCCATAGCGTCTTTGCTCGGATTCTCCGAGCTGAGGCAGAACGCCTGGGCTACACGCCCGATTACACGATCTACGACACCGAGGACTCCACTGGGCTGCTGCGCTTCTTACTGCGCCAGCTCGGGATCGGTCCACACGTGCTCGATCCCTCTGCCGCCCGACACGCTATTTCCCGGCTGAAAAACCAGCTCATCTCCTGGCAGGAAGCCGCCGCTGCCGCTACCACACCCCGTGAACGCCTCGTGGCACAACTCTATCGGGAATACGACCAGCAGCTCCGCGCCAACAACGCCATGGACTTCGACGACCTCCTGCTCAACACCATCCGGCTCTTCCACCATCACCCCGACGTCTTGGCACGCTACCAAGAGCGCTTCCGCTACGTGTTCGTGGACGAGTACCAAGACACCAACCGCGCCCAATACGTCGCCCTCCGGCTTCTGAGCTCACGCTTCCGCAATCTCTGCGTTGTCGGCGATGATGCCCAGAGCATCTACCGCTGGCGGGGTGCCGATATCCGGAACATCCTGGACTTCGAGCGCGATTTCCCCGATGCCACCCTCATTCGGCTGGAGCAGAACTACCGCTCCACAAAACGCATTCTGGCGCTCGCCGATGCTCTCATCCGACACAACCGCCACCAGATCCCGAAGCAACTCTGGACGGAAAACCCCGACGGCGAACCGGCAACCTTACTGGTCTGCGCCGACGAACGGGACGAAGCCGCCCAAGTGGTCGAGTACATCCGCTGGGAGCACGAGCGCGGTCGCCGCTACGGGGAAATTGCCGTCCTCTACCGCACCAATGCTCAGTCGCAGCCGCTCGAAGAGGCATGCCGCCGTGCCGGTATTCCCTATGTCCTGGTCGGCAGCCTCTCTTTCTACCAGCGCAAGGAAATCAAGGACGCACTGGCGTACATCCGCCTCTTGGTCAACCCCGCTGACAGCGTCAGCTGGCTGCGTATCCTCAACGTCCCCCCACGAGGAATTGGCGCGGCAACGTTAGAACACCTCCGCACCGCTGCCCGGCAGTGGAATTGCTCTTTTTTCGACGCGCTGCAACGCTGCGATTCCATCCCGGAGATTCGCCGCTCGGCTCGGGAAACACTGCGGCAGCTCATCGAGCTTCTCCACCGCTTCCGCACAGCTCTCGGTTCTTACCCCTTAGAGGTGCTCGTGCTGGAATACTTGGAAGCCGTAGGGCTGCTTGGCTACTACCGCGGCGATGAGGATGAAGAGCGCTATCAAAACCTCGAACGCTTCATCGCAACGGTAGCGGAGTACGCCGAACAAAGCCCAGCGCCGACGCTCCAGGAATACCTCCAGCACGTCTCCTTGGTCAGCGAGATTGACCAGGCTCCTGCCACCGGGGAGGCTGTCATGCTGATGACCCTGCACGCTGCCAAAGGGCTGGAATTCCCCGTTGTGTTCATCACTGGTGTGGAAGACGGACTCCTGCCCATTGCCCATGCTGCCCGTGTGCTGGAAGAACTCGAAGAGGAGCGCCGCTTGCTCTACGTCGGCATCACTCGGGCACAGCACCGGCTCTATCTGAGCTATGCCCAGTACCGCCGGCGCTGGGGCGAGGTACTGCCCAGCCGTCCGTCGCCGTTTCTGTCGGAACTGCCTGCCGAGCACATCCGTATTGAATACAGCCCCAACGCCGTTCCGGGCGCCGGGGTTTTCGCCCACCGACCCCAAGCCTCGGCGGATACATCCCCTGCGGTATCGGACGATGGGTTCTCCGGCATGCGCCCCGGCGCGCGCGTCCGCCACCCGGTTTTCGGAATCGGTCTGGTTGAGTCCCTCTCAGGACACGGGCAGGAACGTCGTGTGCTGGTCCGCTTCGCAACCGTTGGGCGTAAACTCTTGCTCCTGCGCTATGCACAGCTCCAGGTACTCGAGTAAATCGCACAGTGTGGGTCGGCTGCACCAGCGTAGCCTCGTCGGTTGGGGGCTCCTGGCAGCGGTGTTCCTGCTCGGCTGTCGGAGCACGCTGCCCAGCATCGACCTTTCCTGCCCTCCGCCGGAATCCCCTCAGTGTCGTCCCCTGCCGTGGCAAGGTAGTGTCCGCGACACCGTTGCCAGGAGTGATCGCCCCTACTGGGAGGTGGCGCCGGTGGCAGGGCTTGCCAGCCCAGAGCGTCAGGAGCTGGCGCTGGCACTTGTCTCGGAGCGCATCGCCTGGGCTACCGTGGCGGACAGTGGGCACCAGCGCGTGGGTTCGGTCCGCTTGGAAGAATGGGATCGGGCAACTTGGCAGGGTTTCTGGAACAGCGAGCTGGAGCAGCTCGGCATGCCGACCGGGACGCCTGAGCGTCTCGTGGTGGCAGGACGGACTGCAGGGGCGCATCCCGCACACATTCACCTTTTCCGTGGACGGCTGCACGACGGGCACGTGCAGGTCGATTCCCCGCTGCCCTGGTCCCACCCCGAGGCATGGGAATCGCAGCCGGCTCTCTCTCCCGATGGTTCCGTGCTGTTCTTCGCTGCCGACTACCCCGACGGTTACGGCGGAACGGATCTCTACTTCGCAGTCCAGCGTCCCGATGGGAGCTGGGCAGGTCCTTACAACTGCGGTCCTTCGATCAACACCGCCTGCAACGAGCTCACGCCCTCGGTCAGCCGCGATGGGCGCTGGCTCCTCTTTGCTTCCAACGGGCATACCAGCCGTGGGGGCTACGATGTCTTCGCTGCCGCTATCTCCCCCTTCTTCTGGGATTGGGTGCGCCGTGGGCTACCTCCACTTGCCCCGGATACAGGGCTTCCCCGCCCGTGGTTTGAGCCAGCGCAGTCATTGGGCTCGCCTCCGAACACCCCAGCCGATGAGATCTCCCCGGCAGCCCCTGGAGACCCGGACTCCCTCCTGGTGTGGAGTTCGAATCTGCGCGGCAGCTTTGATCTCTTCGTCATGCGCCGCCGGGAGCCGCTGGCTACCCCATTGACACCGGCACCTCTGCGCCGCATTGAACTCCGAGGACAGGTCCGGCAGTATGAGACACAACGCCCACTGCCGGAGGCAGAAGTCCGCGCCCACATCCCTGGTCAGCCTGCCCCTGTTGCCACAGCGCGGACAGACACAGCAGGACGCTACCGCCTCTCTGTCCCTGCCCAAACGGAGCTGGAGCTGATTGCCCAGGCCGGAGAGGTCTTCTTCCACGTCGAACGCATCCGCACCGGTGAGTCCGATACCCTCATTGCCCCGATAGACATCCCTGCACGGCTCTTCCTGCGCCTCAACTTCCCTTTCGATCGCTACGATGCCCCCTACCCCTTCGTGCTGGACACCAATGGGCAGGAAACTGCGCTGACATGGCAGCAGGCTTTGGACCTCCTGGCAGAGAACCTGCGGCGGTATAGCACTCAGCTGCAGTCTGTGCTCCTGGTCGGACACACCGATGACATTGGCTCGCCGGAGTACAACCGGTGGCTGGGGCAGAAGCGGGTTGAGTTCGTCATTGCCGAGCTGGTCCGCCGTGGAGTCCCGCCAGAGCTCCTGCACGGCGAATCGGCTGGACAGTCGCAGCTCCTGCCGCGCCTTCCCGGGGAACCACTTGAACGGTGGCGGAAACGCTGCCGGCGAGTGGAGCTGACCAAAGTCCTCCGGACGCCATGAGCATGCGCCTGCTTTCTCGCAGGTGGGTCCTGCGTCTGCTCCTGCTCGGGAGCCTCCTCTGGCTGGGAGGATGCGCCTACGTGCTGGTTCGAGTAGTCCGTGGGCTGCCCTCTCTGGAGCAGCTGGAGAATCCTCCGCAGGAGCTCGCCAGCCGGGTGCTGAGCGCTGACGGAGAAGTCATCGGGCAGTTTTTCATCAAGCGCCGCTCGTACCTGCCATTTGACAGCATCCCCACGCCGTTTCTCCAGGCGCTCATCGCCACCGAGGATCGTGCCTTCTACCGGCACTGGGGCATCCATCCGGCACGCATCCTGAAGGCGCTCATCAAGAACATCCTCGCCGGTGATCTCACCCGCGAGGGCGCCTCTACGATCACCCAGCAGTTGGCGCGCAACCTCTATTTCGGACGCGAGGTGACGCTCTGGCGCAAACTCCGCGAGGCTCTGACCGCCATCCAGATTGAGCGGACCTACAGCAAGAACGAAATCCTCCAGATGTACACGAACACGGTCTACTTCGGTCGAGGCGCTTACGGACTGGCCGTTGCCGCCCAGGTCTACTTCGACAAATCCCCCTCGGAGCTGAGCCTGGCAGAGTGCGCCTACTTGGTCGCGTTACTGAAAGCACCCGAACTCTACGATGCACGGCAGTATCCCGAGCGTGCTCTCCAGCGCCGGAACTTGGTGCTGCGCCTGATGTGGGAAAACGGCTTCCTGACAGAAGCACAAGCCCGCGCTGCGATGGCTGAACCCCTCCGCCTGGCAGATCCTTCGGATATCCCTCGGCTCGGGCTGGCTCCGCACTTCCTCGAGATGGTCCGCCAGGCAGTGGAGCAAGATGTACGCCTCCAGGGCTACGATCTCTACCGCGACGGACTGACCATCTACACAACCCTCAATGCCCGGATCCAGCGCTACGCCGCCGCTGCTGTGCAGGAACACCTGGCAGAATACCAACGCCTCTTTGAGCGCTCGTGGACATGGTCGCCCGAGTTGCTCAACGCCGTGCTCCGCAATGCCATCGCCGCAGCACCGGAGTACCTCTCTGCGCCTCCGGAAGAGCGGCAGGCAATTGCCCGCAGACTGCGCCAGAACCGCCGCTTTGTGGATTCGGTCCGCTACGCCGCCACGCGCATCCAAACCGGGCTGGTCGTCCTCGACCTGGCAACCGGGGATATCCTGGCACTGGTGGGAGCAGCTCCGGAACCGCCCGGAGCACCCTTTCGCGTGCGCTCCTTTCTGAACCACGTCACGCAGATTCGGCGTCAGCCTGGTTCCGCCTTCAAACCCTTCGTCTACGCGGCTGCCCTGCTCCGAGGGCTCTCGCCCGATTCCATGCTCCCCAGCGGACCATTCCGCTACGTCCTGCCCGATGGGAGCCTCTGGGAGCCACGGGGTTCCGGAGAACAGTACGGTCCTCTGGTGACCCTGACCACCGCGCTGAAGTATTCCATCAACACCGTTGCAGCACGGCTCATCACGCACTACACGACTCCGAGTCAGGTTGCAGAACTGGCGCGCCGGATGGGAATTGAATCGCCGCTGCGCCCGGTCCCCGCGCTGGCACTCGGCGCCTCAGAAGTCACGCCCCTGGAGCTGACCAATGCATACGCAACCCTTGCCCGACAAGGTATTCGGGTCGAGCCGCGCTTTGTCCTGCGAGTCGAAGACCGGCACGGCAATGTGCTCTTCGAACATCCACCCACGCGCCCGGTCAGCGACGCGCTCCCGGCAACTGTCGCCCAAACGCTGACAGCGATGCTCACCACAGTGGTCAATGGCGGCACCGGAAGCGCCGTCCGTCGTTGGTACAGCGGACCGGCAGCGGGCAAGACCGGCACCACGAATGACTTTGCCGATGCCTGGTTTGTGGGATTTACCCCCGACCTTGTTGCCGGCGTCTGGGTTGGCTTCGATGACCGCCGCATCACGTTCACCGGCTGGTACGGGCAGGGCGGACGCGCGGCTGCCCCTATCTGGGGACGGCTCATGGCGAAAGTCTACAGCGACTCCACCCTGCCCTATCGCCCGCGTCCTTTCCCTGCCATGCTCCCTGCCGATACACTTACCCCCGAGTTGCTGCAGAACCCCCCGCAGGAAAACCTGCCCTGAAGGAAACCGCCCGTGGGCACGAACCCAGGCTGCCTCCCGGGTGGACTAACACTCAATCTGCGTATGCAGCGCAATTTCCTCCAGCACACTGCTGACACGCAGACATTCGGCAAGAGTCCCTTCGTAGACCGCCGCTTTGCCGCGGGTGTGCACCTCCCAGGTGAGAGCCTCCGCACGCTCCCGGCTGCAGCCAGTTGCCTTCATCAGCTGCACGATGACTTCCTCAAAGGTGTGCCAGTCGTCGTTGTAGAGAATGACCTTTGCCGGCAAGTCGGTCCCCGTCACATGCTGCTCCAGGACCTCAACCTCCTCTGCCGGTCGAGTCAAAGCTCCACCTGTCATCTCCGCTCTTCTCTGGGAACCACTCCTGCGGCAGACACAAATTTAGCCAACGCCGTATTTTCGTCTTCCGAAAAAACCGACCAACGGAGTCCACCTTTGCGGGAGCGACCATGACAGTCCAGGACTTCCTCCGCGCGCTCGACGCGGTCATCGGGGAACGGCACATGCTCCAGCATCCCTTCTACCAGCTCTGGAACGAGGGGGCGCTAACCCTCCCCATCCTCCGGGAATACGCCAAGGAGTACTACCTGCACGTGCACTTTTTCCCAACCTACGTCAGTGCCACCCATTCCCGCTGCCACGACCTGGCAATCCGGCAGATGCTGCTGGAAAACCTCTTCGAGGAGGAACACGGTCCGGATAACCATCCCGAGCTGTGGCTCCGCTTTGCCGAGGCGCTCGGGGTGAGCCGCCAGGAGATCTTTCGCCATCACCATTTACCACAGACTCGTGCAGCGGTCGAACTCCTACGGGAGCTTTCCGCCCGCCCCAATCCGGCAGAAGGACTGGCATCACTGTACGCCTACGAATCACAGGTGCCAGAGGTAGCAGCGGTGAAAATCGAGGGACTCACGCGCTACTACGGCATCACGGACGAGCGGGGATTGTCCTTCTTCACGGTCCACATCCGTGCTGATGAAATCCACCGAGCCGTCCTGCGAGAAGCTCTGGCACAGGTGTGTACAACTGCCCATGATCGGGAGCGCGCTCTGGAAGCCGCTGCGGAAGCTGCCGATGCACTGAATCTCCTACTGGACGGTGTCTACCAGACATACTGCATGCGCCCGAACCCTGTGGGATAAGGATGGAAGCGCTGCCTGCGGACGCAGAAGCCGCGCTCCGGCAGGTAGTGCCGGAGGAGCAGGTTGCAACGGATGCTTTCACCCGGATCGCGTTCGCCCCCGATGCCGGTCTTTACTGGTACGTGCCGAAAGCGGTCGTCTTCCCCCGGACACTGGAAGATATCCGGCAGCTCTTTGCCTGGAGCCGGAATTACCGCATTCCGCTGACATTTCGTGCTGCCGGGACCAGCCTCTCCGGGCAAGCCGTCACCGACGGGGTGCTCGTGGAAGTACGGCGTTATTGGCAGCGCTGGGAAATCCTGCGGAATGGTGCCGCCATTCGGGCACAGCCGGGAGTCCGTGCCGGGCTGCTCAACCAAGCGTTGCGCCCGTACTGGCGACGCTTGGGACCGGATCCCGCGTCGGTGGACGTCTGCACCCTCGGCGGCATCGTTGCGAACAATGCCAGCGGGATGTGCTGTGGCACACGGGACACAGCGTACCGCACGCTCGAATCGCTCCTCCTCGTGCTGCCCAGCGGATTGGTCCTCGACACAGCTCGTCCCGATGCCGATGCCTTTCTGGCTGAGCACGCGCCGGAGCTCTCCGAAGGGCTTCTCCGGATCCGGCGTCGCATCCTCCATTCCGCCTCGCTGTGCGAACGCATCCAGCGGAAGTACCAACTGAAAAACACCGTCGGCTACAGCCTCAACGCTTTTGTGGACTTCGACTCCCCGGCGCAGATTCTGGCACACCTCATGGTTGGCTCTGAAGGAACGCTGGGCTTCTTGGCCGACATTGTGCTCCGGACTGTTCCCGATCCGCCGCTGCGCCTCACTGCGTTTGCGCTCTTTCCGTCCCCGGAGCAGGCCTGCCAGGCAGTTGCTCTGGTGCGAGATCTCGGAGCCGATGCAGTCGAGCTGCTCGATAGCGCGTCGCTACGCTCTCTGGCAGGTCGTCCCGGGATTGCGGCGGAGTTCCACGCTCTGCCGGACGCTGCTACCGCTTTGCTGATCGAATACCGACGCTGGACCGAGAGCGAACACCAGGCATGCAGGAAGCAGACCCAGGCGCTGCTTGACCATTTCCCTCTGCTTGCACCTCCACTGCTGACCGCCGAGGAAGAGCAGCAGGCACATCTGTGGGCTGCTCGCCGTAGCCTCTATCCGCTGGTTGCTGCCCGGCGCCCGCTTGGGACAACGCCCATCAGCGAAGACATCGCCGTCCCGCTGGAGGCTCTCCCCGACACCGTTCGCCGCCTCCGGCAGGCGTTGACACGGCATGGCTATCCCAACGCAGTCATCTTCGGGCACGCCAAAGATGGGAATCTCCACTTCGTGCTCCCCCAACCCCTGCGGAGCGAACAGGACACTGCACGCTACGCCGCCTTGCTCGACGAGGTCGTGGCGCTAGTGCTCGAACACGGCGGCTCGCTCAAAGCCGAGCACGGCACCGGACGTAATATGGCACCGTTTGTCCGTGCCGAGTGGGGCGACGACGCCTACGAGCTCATGTGGGAGCTCAAGCGCCTCATTGACCCTGAGGGAATTCTCAACCCGGATGTCATCCTCAGCCGGCACGAGCGTGTGCACGTGCGGAATCTGAAACGCACGCCTCTGCTCGGCTCGGATGCTGACCGTTGTATGGAGTGCGGGTTCTGTGAACCGGTCTGTCCCAGCCGCACGCTGACCCTGACGCCCCGACAGCGGATTGCCCTGCTGCGCTATGCTCCGGCTCTGCAGGACACGAGGTGGCGCTATGCCGTGATAGACACGTGTGCTGCCGATGGACTCTGCCAGCTGCGATGCCCGGTTGGCATCGATACGGGGAAGCTCGTGCGGGAGCTGCGTCAACGACGGCATCACTCTGCGACCAACCGTCTCACGGTGTTCGCAGCCCGACACTACGGCTGGGTGGATGCTGCCGTGCGAGCAACTCTGGCGGTCGGGCGTGGGATGGCACGCGTGCTCGGTGCGTCCCGGCTCGAGCGTCTCACCGCCGCGCTCCACCGAGTCTCCGGCAGGGCGTTTCCTCTCTGGCACTCGAGCCTCCGGAGCGCTCCTCTCCGCCTCCCTTCTGTTCCCCCGCTGCCGGGCATCGCGGTGCTCTTCCCTGGATGTGGGGAACGATGGCTCGGCAGCACAGCACCGGCGGATATACTCGCACTGTCCCAGCAGTTCGGAGAGCCCTTGGCAGTCCTCCCCTCGGCGGAGCGTCTCTGCTGTGGACTTGTCTTCGCTTCAAAGGGCTTTCTCCAGGCAGCTGAGCACGCACGCCAGCGCCTTCTAGAAGCTGCCTCGCAGAGCCATCCGCACGCACTCATCGTGGTGGGGAACTCGTGTGCCCTCTGGCTCAAGAGCACAGCGACTGCGGCGTTCCCTATCCTGGATGCACTCGAGTACGCTGCCCGGCTCTCCGCGGCGCTGCAACCTCGACGACGCCAACCGGCTCTCCGCCTCCACATCCCGTGTTCCCTCCACCACATGGGACTGGCAGACACAGCCGTGCAGCTTGCTCGGGCATGTGCTGAGACGGTCTCCCTCTTGCCCAGCCCCGAGTGCTGCGGTGCGGCCGGCGACCTCTGGCTGCGCCGCCCTGAGCTGTCCCGCTCGGCAGGATCGCGGTTGCTCGCTCCGGGGGAAGCAGCACCGGGGTATACAACGAACGCTCCCTGCGCCCGTGCACTGGAAATGCTCAGCACTTCCCCGTGGCACTCCCTGACAGCGCTCCTCCGCTGGGCAACGGCACCGGCGGAATCACTGCCCCAGCAGGAATAACTTCCTGCACCAGGCGTTCGACCGCTTCGACAATTGCCGCCGGCGGCACAAAGGTTACCCCACCCCAGAGCGGGCTCAGCACGCACACCGACGGCACCCCAAAGGGATACCACTCGGCGACCTTGATGAGCTCACTGTAAAGCGCAACCACGGGCTTGCCCAATGCTGAGGCAAGGTGTACCACGGACGTATCCGGCGACAAAACCCACGCCGCCCCAGCAACCAGAGCAATCAACTCCGAGAGGCTCCCCTGGAAGGCTCGACAGCGGGAATCCCTCACAGCCTGCACCAGTGTCTCGACCTGCCGCCTCTGCTGCGGTGCTGCCGTCACCACGAGAGCTATTCCAGGAATGCGCCGGAGCAACTCACGACAGACCACGAGCGCATGGTGCACTGCCCAGCGGCGATTCTTCGAGTATGCAGAGAGATTGACCACAGCGTATGGCATCCCTTCGACCGGCTCCCACCGCAGTGGAGATGAGCCACGAGCCGGCACCGGCAGACCAAGAGGCGGCACAGTACCGAGCCCTCTCCGCTCGAGTTCGCTCCAGACCCGCTCACATGCCTCTGCTGAGACGGGAACATGCAACCGCGGCGAGGGTTCCACCGGAACACAGGGTGCAAGCGTCCTGCACCCTATCTGCAGCAATGTCTGCGCCCAGTGTTGCCGCCAGGGGCAATGCTCCGGCTGGCGGTGGAAGACCAATCCATAGAGGTAGGCGCGTTCCCAATGCCGCGGAGCAATGTACTCTGCCTCCGGCGCAATACTGCGCGCCAGAAAGGCTGCCTTGCTCATGTGCGTGAACACTAAAGCGTAGACCACCTGATGCGGACCGCGCAGGCGCACAATGGCTCGCACCCACGAGGGATGAACCCCATGCATAGGGTGAAGGGGAACGTGCTCATCCACACAAGGATCCTGCCCAACGAGCCCATCATTGCGCGTTGAAGTTACCACACACAGCCGTGCCTGTGGCAACCCCTGACGGAGCCACCGCAGAAGCGGGGTCGTCACTAAGTAGTCACCGATGGCATCGTAGCGGAACACCACCAGAGAGCGCACCTCTTCTCCCGGGATGGGATGCCGCGGATCAAACCGTGGCGCACGCTGCAGGAGACGGAAGAGGAGCTGCTTGCCCGGCGGGAAGCGTCCCGACGGGGTACGCTCCCAGTCAAACGGGGGCATAAAGTCCGGCAGTGCTGCAGGATGAGTCCACGGTAGGAGGATACAGCCCCGCTTCTTCCGCAGTGCCCATTGCAGGCGCTCTGCCGCGTTGGCAGCTGTATCGAGCACCTCCCATGCAGAGACTGCGGGATACTCCGAGAACATCTCCATGGTGCGGGTGTCCATGGTGCCACAAGAGCGGCTCTCAGCGCCCTCCGGAAATACCCAACCGGACATCCATCCCGATCTGGAAGGTGCTGTAGCCAGGCTGTGCTGCTCCTTCGTTGAAGACGCCATCGTAGCGCATGAACAACGCCGCCGTTAGGCGCTGGCTGACCGTGTAGCGGGCACGCGGCTCGATGGTAATCTGCGTGCTGCCGTCTACCCGCAAGCCGTCGCTCCCGCCGGAGCGGAAGACATCGTGGGAGGATGTCACGTTCCGGCGCACAGAGGCCAGGAAGCTCAGTTCGATATCGTTTTTGAGCGCCATGCCCAGGAGCGGCACCACAAATCCCCGTCGTGTATGGCTCAGCTGCAGCGAAAATTCGTGCGAGACCTGCCGTTGAATCGAGCGAGCCGCTGCCCCCAGCTGATAGCTATAGCGCAGGTTGTAGCGTAGAATCGCCGTTGCTGGTCCCCGCCAGGTTTTCTCATCAAAGGTCATACTCAACCCGAGAAAGGGCTGGAAGTTGGCTTCAACCTGCTGGGCGTCAATGACCCGTCCTCGATCGGTGAGGCGGGTGTTCTCGCGGTAGGTCGAGCTATACGAGTGGTCGAGCGACACGCGCTGGGTCCCGAGAACGCGGAAGGGCCACCACTTCTCCAACCCATCCCACCGGAGCATCCAATTGACCCGGGGCATGATGAGCGCGAGCGCGCCCGGATACCAGCGGAAACTCTCCACACCCCGCCGGAATGCCTCCGAGAGCGCCTGCTGCAAGCGCATATTCTGCTCGGTAGTATCCGATGTGCTTGCCAGAATTGCCCCCCGTTGCTGCTCGTACAGCTCCAGAACTCGCTCGGGCGTATTCCGGAAGAGAGCCAGGAAGAGGAAAGGCGGCAAAAAGAGCGCTGTGCGGCTGTAGGAGTTGGTCACCACGACAGCGGTAGGTGTCGGAATCCCGGCAGCGTCGGTCTGCAGCGTCCAATTCCGGTTGTACGCAAATTCGCTCTTCCACGACAGCGTCAGCGTTGCTCCAGCCCACAGTGGGCGAGAGGTCCGCATGTCGAGTACGCTCCGCTGCGAGAAGTTCTCCTGCAGCACTGCATTGGGCGGGCGCACCCCGAGCGTGGTAGCAAAGCGGAAGAAGGGAAAGCGCGGACTGCTGAGCAGCTGTATCTGTCCATGCGGGCTGGAGAGCAACCCGAGTTGATAGGCTGCTGTCGGTCCGTAAAGCGGGGTCTGTGCCCGGAACAGCAGTGCACGCAGCCAGAGGTTGGTCAGCCCCGTCCCGCCCAGCACCCCAGGATTGAGCGAGCTATTGTCCTGCTGGAAGTTGATCTGGAAATTGTCGTAGTCGAAGAGCACCGACCGGAGCACGCTCCAGACACGCTGGAGAATCCTGCCAGTATCCGCTGCGGTTGGCTTTCCGAAGAGCTGCTCGGAGAGCTGCTTGAGGCGCAGCGCCGTATTCCACCGCAAGGAGCTCTGCCATTGGGCTTGCTTGACCACATCTCGGATGGCGGGATCGGGCTGCCGCGGATCGCTCCACGAGTACGTCACCGTGTACGAGCCGGTCAGATCCACGAAGCGCTGGAGACGGAGCAGTTCGGCAAGGCGGGGGCGGAAATTGACCGTGATGTTCTCTCGGACTGCGGTCTCCTCTCCGAGATACAGCGGCGGACGCCGAGCAACCATGTGGCGGAAGATCTCCCCGCCGGTACGCTGACGCCCGGTTTCGGGGTCTTGCTCGAGTGGGACCAACGTGCTGTTGGCCGTCAGGGAGTAGTCCACCGCGGGATTGAAGAGCCCACCTTCGCTCAAGCGCCAGCTTGCTTGAAGCTGTTGCTGCGCTGTAAACTCCCGGACCACAGGGCTGGGAAAGGGGATATCCCGCAGCTGTTCGGTCTGCCGCCCTCGGGTCAGTGTCAGTCCGAAGCCGAGATTGGTCGGCCAGGGCGACAGCTGCCAGCCAGCAAACTCTTTCACAACCGGGATTTTCCCGCCCCAGCCCAGCGGGCGCACTGCAAGCAGCGGACGCATCTGGACAGCGTACTGCAGGGTCAGGTTCCACTGCCAGCGGAAGCGCTCAGCAACCTGCGGGGAGCGCTCGAATTCCTGCGCGTACGAGTAGCCCAGCGTGAACCGGTTGAAGATATCCCGCACCCACCATACCGAGCTCGGGATACCGGGACGCAGCCCGGTGATTGCCCAGCTATCCTGGACGCGGAGTGTCTGACTCCGTACCCGCACCTGCTGGGCAGCAGCTTCTGCCTCCTGCAGAGAAGCTCCCTGCTGGAGACGCTGCCGGCGGACGGCGTCGGCGGCTTCCTCCACTGGCATATCGTTTTGCGGTACCAGCACTGGCTTTTCCAGCTGCTCGGAGTGCGTGTAGGTGAACGGGATGCGCAGTTCGCGCCAGCTCTTCGGGAAGAGCTTCTCCAGCGCCAACGTGACAGCAGCGTTCCAGGAGCTGCGCAACACGCGGTCGCCGAAGCGCTCCTCGAGCCGATGGAAGCCGGGCTGTGTCCGCAATACGTTCACGGTGAGCGTCCCCAGGTCGGCAAGCTGGAGGTCCATTGCGGCAATTCCTGCCCAATCGGGGCGGGCGTCGGGCTCTGTCAGCCGCAACTCGTCAACCCAAACGGTGGTGGTCAGGAAGTTCGGGAAACGCTCTGCCGGATTGGCAATCCCCAGCCCGATGAATTGCACCTGCGTCAGGCTGGGATTGCCTCGAACGCGGACCCGCCCCAGCGGATCACCCGCAAGCGCTGTCTCAAAGACAGTGCGTTGGAAGAGGGAGTCTCGCAGGGATTTCACCGCTGCCAATTGCCGCAAATCCAGCTGGATGTCCTGCCATCCTTGCAACAGCGGGCGCCGGTACTCGTAGTAGTTGGCCGAATCAATTCCGAAGCGGATGAAAATCTCCGCCTGCGGGATCTCGCCGCTGCCGAGCCGGAAGGGCATACTGCCATCGCCGTGGACGAAGAGCTTCAGCTTCCGGTAGTAGAGCATATCCAGGCGCTGTGGGAAAAGCCGCACCGCCATGCGCTCCTCACCGTAGCGCAGGTTCCGAACCCGGAGCACGAGTGATTGCTCGTTGAGCCGAATGTCCTGTGTCGGGTCCGGATTGCTCAACTGCCGAGGTGGGAGCACCCCCGGAGGCATCGTGTAGTAGTCGGGCGGACCGCTGTTCTCTTCCCGGCTGACGAAAGCAACCTCCAATACGGAGTCTTGCTCGGTTGCCGACGCCTGGAAAGGATGCCGCTTCTGCCAGAGAGCTCCGGTCAAGCGCCAATCGGCGATGCGGAGCTTGAGCGCCCCACCCTTGACCCAGAGCCGGATGTACTGGATGTTTGAGAAAAGCGGGTTGCCGACGACCCGGTCCGGACGCCGCAAGGGGATGCGATAGAGGTACCACCCATTATTGCCGCCACCGACAATCTGCGGGTTGGTCGCTGGGTTGGGGTCCAGGCGGATGCGGTAGCTGAAGTAACTGTTCTCCAGCATGACGGTCTGCCCGTTGTTCGGGTTGAGCACTTCTGTATCGGGAAACTGCCCCAGCTCGGATTGCGAGTTCCCCTCTGGCGCGTTGTAGCGTTCGAAATCGGTCTCTGTCAGCAGCCCTGGGTCTTTCGTGTAGTCGAAGGCGAAGTTATCTCGTGCGGGGTCGTCCTCCAGGGAGAGCGGATACGGGTACGCTGCCCGCTCGGCAGCATCGTTGAGCCCGTCAATGCCGACATCTTCGCCTGCATCCAGAATTCCGTTCGGCAAAGGCGCCGCTTGGGTGATGCCGTCTTCGGTGTCGAGCTTCCCGTTCGGGATGAGATCCTCACTGATCTGCCCCAGGTCAATGAAGAGCTCCGTTCCGGGCTCTGCGTGCTCGACGCGCATCATGATTTCCAGGTACTCGTAGTTCTCCGCATCCAGATTGAGCGGATACGAGGAGAGAAGTCGGGTCATACCCCCCCAGATGCGCCGTCGGTTTTCGGGACGGCGCGCGAAAGCGGTCGTACTATCGAAGAGCGGATTGCGGAAATCCACGAATTCCGGGTTCTGGTTGTAGATGCCCCGCTCATCGGGGCGGAAGACAATGTAGAGTGCCCGCAGGTTGCTCTGCCCCGGGATGAGATCCCGGTTGGGATACACTTCCCGAATCGGCGTCTCGGGCAGGAAGAACTGGTACCAGAAGAGTTTGCCGCGGTAGAGCGCCGCTGTACGGGCATCGGGAGCAATGTCGGGATCAACTGGCGGGGAGGAATGCCGCCAGTAGCCGGGCAACATCCCCAGGGGGAGCCGGCGATCGGAGCCTTCGAAATCGTCAATGTAGACAACCGGAGCGCCCTGATCGGAGGCAACCTCCGAGCGCCGGGTGTTCGGTGTGGGGAACATCTGAGCAAATTCCGCACGGAGCCTCAGCTGTGAGTTCTCCTTGGAGTCTACAAAGGGCAGCGCATTGAGCAGAGTGGTCAGCCATGGGGTCTCCCACTGGAGGTTGAGGTCGGTGCCCAGGATCCAGTTCGATACTGGCTCATCGCCCAGGCGGACGCGGTCGATGAGCGCTGCCTGGTGGTAGAACATCGTCGTAAAGCCCCAGGTCGCTTTCAGCCGGCGCCTATTGAGCACGAGGGCATCGCCGCGGAGTCCCAGGAGAGTTCGTGCGCCGATTGTAAAGAGGTCGCGCGGCTCGTATTCCACTTCCACATTGGCATTCGGCAGCGTTGCCCGAGGATTGCGGAGAATGACCTCGCCGCTGTAGTACTGCACGATGTAATCATCGCCCTCCTTGAGCGGGGTGCCGTTGAGGTAGACCCGGACACTGCCCGGCTCCAGATTGAAGGCACCCAGGGAAATCCGGGAACCGGCCGAGCCGGTTACTTCGCCAGCGATGACGAAGCGATCGCGATCGGTCTGCAGGCGCGCCGCCTCAACCGTGGTGTCGTAGACAGCTCCGTAGACATAGCGCTCTGCCAGCGAGGCAACCCCGCGAGCAGCGAAGTACTGCCGCAAGCCCTCGCGAAAGGGCTCCAGCGAGGGGAAGATGATTTCGCCATTCTGCACATCGAAGAAGGGCGACTGTAGCCCGCTATCGAACAGCCCATCAGGGGTTGGATCACCGGTGGCGTTGTTGACACGGTCTACCCCGAGGATAGTCACCAGCTTGTCCGGGCTGCCTTCGAGGACTTCGGAGGAATCGTTCGTGTCCCGGATATACCAGATGCGGATTGTGGCATCTTGAACGGCACGGGTGCCGATGGAGTAGATGTTGCGCAGCTGCCGTGCCCAGAGGCTTCGGAAGCCCGGCTGGAAATTCGGGCGGTAGATGAGTTTGAGCACCAGCGTATCGCTCTCGCCCGCCGTGTTGGAGAAGGTGCCGTAGACGAGATCGTCCTCCGGGCGTTCGGTCGGTCCTTCGATACGGTATGCGACAGCGTAGGTACGGTCCTGACGCAGTGTGGTCAGCGTCAGAATACCCAGCTGCGGATTGAAGCGGTACTGCGAAGGATCGAGGCGGACGAAGCGTCCCCGCTCAACTTCGCCGGCAACAACAGCTGCCTGCTTATAGCTCTCATCGTAGCGCTGTCCGACAGCAACCGGGGGCAGCTCGGCGAAGGCGACGGCATTTGCCGCTTGCGTGACCCGCAAGTCCGTGGTACTCTCCCAGACCTCGATTTCCTTGACCCGGAGCGGAGTTGCCGCAGCCGGCACCACCGGGGTTGCATACCGGAAGTACTCCCGGTAGACCGAGCGGTAGGCGGTGTCCAGGAAGAAGTGGTTGCGAGCGTACTCGTAGGCTCGCAGGGCAAAGCGTTGCCGGAGCGCACCCCCTTGTAAGCGGGTGACACGGCGTTCGGCACGCTTCTGCGCCGCAATGGTCTTCAGGAAGAGCGGACCGAATTGGAAATCGGAGCGGATCCCGAAGAGGGCTTGCGCACCGCTGATGAGGGTCGAAGGCGTCTGGAAGGAGACATTGCCGAGCTCGACTTTGCGCACCACATCGTCATCGGAGCCCTCGTAGCCGAGGCGGAATTTGTTGTCGAACTCAAACATGCGGTGGGAGCCCCAGTCTACCCCAAGCCGGACCTTATCGCCGATCCGCCCGGAGACATTCAGGTTGATGCTCTGCGAGAACATGGGGCTGGACTGCACCTGACCGACCGCCGAAGCGGTCCCGAGACGCTGCCAATCCCAGCGCCAGCCTGCGCGGACATTGACTTCGCCAGCGACCGAGATGCTGATTTCCGGCTTGCCGAAGATGGTCAAAAGCGGGTTCGGCGGCAGCGGAATGGTGATCGTGGCAATCTGCCCCAAGAGTTGATTCCGCTCCTGCGGGGAGTATGCCAGGCGGATATCGTACTGCTGCCAGAGAGAATCCCAGAGCCGGTCACGCCAGAGGTGTTGTCGCCACAGGAGATACTCCTCCAGGCTTCCCCAGCTCCACGGGGGCAAAAGCTCCAGCTCCCCGGACAGTACCCGGCGGCGCCAGCTCCACGTGGCGGAATCCAGCTCGTAGCGTTCCTGTAGCACGGTCGAGCGCGCCGGTCCAAGCGCCTCCGGGCTGCTCTGGAAGTACCACGGGGATTGTCGTGGCAGGAGTCCGCCGGTAGTATCCCCGGCTGCCATGGCAGGGAGGACTACCACCAGCAGCGCCCCCCACCATCTCAGCCCCAGAGCCGCTCGTGTCCGCATGCCAGCCACTGCCACTACTGAATGACGTGTCCAGGAACGCGACGTTTGTGTCTCTGCGGTACCTCTGGGGCGATGCGTCCTCCATTTCGGGTCTCACATCCAGCGGCTGGCAAAAATACAGCTACGGACGGGAGCGCCTTCCAGGCTCGAGAGGTTCGTCATGCAGTGGCGGATGGTCTTCCCCCTCCAGATGCGTTGTGATATCTGCTCGCACAGGCAGAGCCTCAGCGATGCGCCGCTCGGCAGCTGTTGCCAGCTCATGCGCCTGCTCAATGGGTGTGCCATTGGCAAACTGGAGGTGGAAGTCAATGTGGACCTGCATGCCCGACTCTCGCAGACGGAAGCGGTGGTAGCTCAGCCCGTGTTCGGCACAGAAGCCCTCCAGGACTTGCCGTGCCTGCTGCTCCAGCAGCGGATTGGTCCGGTCCATCAGTCCATGAACAGCACGCCAGACCAGCCATCCTCCTTCGCGAAGGACATTGACGCCGATGAGCAAGGCAACAAGTGGATCTGCCAGCGTCCATCCGGTGAGCTGCACCACAGAAAGCCCGACAATCGTGCCAGCACTGGTCCATACATCGGTCAGCAGGTGCTTGCCATTTGCTACCAGCACCATCGAGTGTGAGCGCCGCCCCTCGCGGACCAAGAGGGTGCCTAACACCAGGTTTGCTGCTGCCGCAGCGGCTGTCAGTCCCATGCCGAGCGTGAGCTGCTGAAGGACTACCCCGGTGATGAGCTTCTCCACTGCCAAGCCAATGATGACGACCGCTGCAACGAGAATCAATCCGCCTTCAACTCCGGCGGAGAAGTACGCCGCTTTCGCATGTCCGAACGGATGGTCAGCATCGGGTGGGCGGAAGCTGACCCGCAGGGCATACCACGCCAGAAGGACAGCGACAACGTGGACGACTGACTCCAGAGCATCGGAGAGTACGGCAACGGAACCGGTCACCACGTACGCTCCCCACTTGACCGCGAGCATCACGACACCCAGCCCCAGCGAGGCATTCATCAGCAGCGCCTGGGAGCGAGGAGGAGCGCTCCCGCCGCGGGAGCCGTACGCCACCATTTCCAGTCAGATTAGCCCGTTGTGAGCGTATTGAGCGTTGCGAGGAATTCCCGGTTGTTCCGGGTTCGCCGCATGTGCTCCAGGAGCAGCTCCATTGCTTCCACAGGCGGAAGTTCGCTCAAGACTTTGCGCAGAACCCACACCCGGTTGAGCTCCTCTGGGGTGAGCAGGAGCTCCTCGCGGCGAGTGCCCGAGCGGTTGATGTCAATGGCGGGAAAGATCCGGCGCTCGGCAAGCTTGCGATCGAGCACCAGCTCCATATTGCCCGTGCCCTTGAACTCCTCGAAGATGACCTCGTCCATGCGGCTGCCGGTCTCAATCAGCGCCGTCGCAATAATGGTCAGCGAGCCCCCCTCCTCCACCTTGCGGGCAGCACCGAAGAAGCGCTTTGGACGATGCAGAGCGTTGGCATCAACTCCCCCGGAGAGAATCTTGCCCGAATGCGGAATGACGGTGTTGTTCGCCCGTGCCAGTCGGGTGATGGAATCGAGCAGAATCACCACATCGTGCTTGCACTCAACCAGGCGTTTGGCTTTCTCCAGCACGATATCGGCAACCTGCACATGGCGCTCCGGAGGCTCATCGAAAGTCGAAGAGATCACCTCCGCCCCACGGACTGAGCGCTGCATGTCGGTGACCTCCTCGGGACGCTCATCGATGAGCAGGATGATGAGCTTGACCTCGGGGTGATTCCGGCTAATAGCATTGGCAATCTGCTGCAGCAGGATAGTCTTGCCGGACTTCGGCGGAGCAACAATCAGCCCGCGCTGCCCCTTCCCAATCGGACACAACAGGTCGATGATACGGGTGGAGTACTCATTGGGAACTGTCTCCAGCCGGAAACGCTCCGTGGGGTAGACCGGGGTCAAATCCTCAAAGAGCGGGCGCTCCTTGACGAGCTCCGGCGGCAGGTAGTTGACTGACTCGATTTTGAGCAGGGCAAAGTAGCGCTCTCCTTCCTTCGGCGGACGAACATGCCCGCGCAGCGTATCCCCTGTACGCAGCCCAAAACGCTTGATCTGTGACGGCGAAACGTAGACGTCATCGGGCGAAGGGAGGTAGCTCGACTCCGGCGAGCGGAGGAAGCCGTAGCCTCCATCGGGGACAATCTCAAGAACACCCTCCACCACGGAGATGCCCTCCTCCTCTGCTGCCCGAGCATGCTGCTCGCGGAGGAGCTGCCCTTGGGCTTCCAAGATGCGGAAAATGAGCTCTTGTTTCCGCATATCGGCGTAGTTCGGAATACCGAGCGCCCGAGCGATCTCGAAAAGCTCAGCAATCTTGCGCCCGCGCAAGGTCTCCACATCGAACATAGGGGGTGCCTCTGTCATGGGTCCATTCCCGCGTTCCTGCTGCTCCATTGTTGACCGTTCCGAATTAGGAGACTTACTCTGCCCTTCCCCGACTCTGCCCGAAAGCTCCTGGCAGCGATGAGGGAAGTTGAGGGGAGAGATCCGCACAAATCGATTCGCCCCACGGTGCGTCTGCGTGCATAGACGCATGAGTGCCCCTTCTCATTGCGGTGTCCGCCTCTCAAGCCACCGAGTCCGATACTTGAGCAAGCGGAGGAGCAGGGCACCGAGCGCCGCCACCGCCAGACCGTACCACCACGCTGTCGGCAAGCCAGGGGTCCCGGTCCAGCGCCAGAAGAGGAGCGCCTCCACGGACGCGAAAGCCGTAAGCGCAGCAAGCCAGGTAGAGTACTCCCGCCGCAGTACCTGCCGCCAGCTGAAGGGAAGCGCTGCAGGACGGTAATCCCCG